>JBEKLM010000113.1:0-2557 GCA_050010195.1 Verrucomicrobiia bacterium | reverse complement strand
TCGATCCATCCGGATCGCGCCCGAATTCGGGCATCACCACCATGGTGGTGCGGTCCCGGTACTCCGGCAAAGATTGCAGGAACTGCCACAACCGGTGGATCAGCAGGTCGTCGCGCCGGATGCCGCCCACGTGCAGCGAATACGTTCCGGAATGCGCCACCTCGACATCGGAGAAGCCCACCTGCAGCACGCTGGGAGCCACGCGGCGCAGCACTTCCGTGGCCACGAAGTAGGTCAGCTCATCGCCGCTGACCGGGCTGTCCGGGCCGTGAATGAAATCGGCCAGCGCCGTCAGAAAGGCCTTCTTGACTTCCGGATCCAGAATGGCGGAGGGCGACGGCACGCTCCACCCGATGCGCTCGTAATCGTCCTGCATGACGGCGGTCAGTTCTTCCAGCAGCATGTCGCGGTCCAGGCTCTTGCGTTTGCTGTAGCCCATCACGATGCGCTCCACCGCTTCCACCAGCAGTTGCTTCGAAAGGATCACGTTGGCGCCCACGCCAATCTTGTTGGTCATAGCCTTGTTGCTGGTGACCACCCAGGTTTCGGCGGGACTGACGCCCAACTGGTCCTGCACGTAGCTAAAGATCGTCGGATTCGCGGGCGCGTCGCGTCCCCAATCGTCCACGTGCTGCCAGACGCCGGTCAGGATGCTGGAGACGGTATTGAAATGCGAAGTGACGCCCTCGTTCCAGACGTGCGTGTAGAACAGCGACTGAGGCAGCAGATCGCCGACAATGTGCGGGATGTTCTCGAGACCGTCCGGCGAGTAACTCTCCTGCCGCCGGATGCCGCCGATCGTGACCAGAACCACTTTCTGCGGCAGGCTCGGACCGCGCGCCGGACGGGCCGACGCCACCCGCTTGGCGACAGCCAGTGCGGCCAATCTCAAGAGCGCTCTGCGGCCGATAGCAGACATTCAAACCCCCGATAGCCAGATTATAACGCGGGTGAAAAACCCCAAGAACCTGGGGGGCGGGATTTTATCCCGCGCGGGGCTTGAGCCCCGCCAACGCGAGCTTCACGCGAGCTTCGCCCGCGAAGGCCGATTGACAATCGGCTTGCAGGTTGCCAACCTGCCCCACAACAAACGCGGCGGCTGCCCCACATGCCTATTGCGGTTCTTCCACCCTCAAAATCCGCCCGCCGGCAACGTTCTTCAGCGTCTGCAGCGCGCCGCGAGGCCACCGGATTTCGACCGTCGCAGCGGACGTCTCCGCACCCAGGCCGAAGTGTACGCGCCGGTCGCTCGACGACATGAACCCCACGCTCACATTGGGTCGATTATACAGCGTGCGGCCCGCCGGTGTAGTCACCTTGACACTCGCGCCGATGGCGTCGCGATTGCTAACGTGCCCGCGCAAGTCGAGCGTCAGCCAGTGATTCCCGTTATCCGCCGAGTTGATCAGAATCCGCGGCCTCTCGTTGAGCGAAGTGACCACAATGTCCGGAAACCCGTCGTTGTTCAGGTCGGCGAAGGCCGAGCCGCGCTGGAATCCGGGAACGAGAAAATCCTTGCCCAGCTCCGGGGAGACGTCCCGGAATTCCTTGCCCTCCACGTTTTCGAACAGCGTGTCGTGCTGGCGGGCGTTCACAATCACGTCGTCGATGTCGCCGTTCGCCGAATAGAGATCCTTCCAGCCATCGTTGTTGTAGTCGATGAAACCATTGCTCCAGCCCGACATGGATTCGCTGAGCTGGGCCACCCGCGAGCGTTGCGAAAGGTAACGGAACGAGCGCCCCTGCTGGTTGCGGAACAGCGCCCAGATCTGGCCTACCAGGTTGTTATAGAAGATATCCACCCAGCCGTCGTTGTCGTAATCGTTGGCGTCGCAGCCCATAGCCGAGACGGTGGACCCTTCGTCGTTATATGCAACGCCCCACTGCAAGCCGGCTTCTTTGAACGTGCCGTCACCCTGGTTGAGGAACAGGAAATTCCGCTCCGTGTCGTTGGCCACGAAGATGTCCTGCCGCCCATCCTGGTTGAAATCCGCGATGCTGATGCCCATGCCCTTGCCAAGAACTTTGCCGATCCCGGATTTCTCGGTGACATCCTCGAACTTGCCGTGCCCCAGGTTGTGATAAAGCCGGTGCGGCACGCTGACATACCGCCGCGGATTGCAGTACCGTTCGCCGTCTTCCGCGGCGCAACGAATGTCGGTTTCCGGACTCCAGATCGTGTAATTGGAGACGATCAGATCAAGCAGACCGTCGTTGTCATAGTCGAACCAGGCGGCCGCCACGCTCAAAGTGTTGGGGGGCTTGCCTCCAATGCCGGAGCTCTCAGTAACATCGGTAAACGTGCCGTTGCCATTGTTGTGGTACAGCGCGTTGCGCCCGGCGTTGCACACGAACAGGTCGGGATAGCCGTCGTTGTCGTAATCGCCCACCGCCACGCCAAAACTGAAGCTCAAGTTCTCGCCCGCGAGACCCGCCTGCCGCGTGACGTCCTCGAAAGTGCCGTCGCCGCGGTTGCGCAGCAGGCAATTGTAATAGGACGGATCGGCCTTCTTCATCTCGGGGAACTTCGCGCCGTTGGTGAAGAAAATGTCCATAT
>JBEKLM010000112.1:0-2697 GCA_050010195.1 Verrucomicrobiia bacterium | reverse complement strand
TCAGTATGTCGGCGCGCCATGGCTTAAAGCTCCAATGCGTGCTTTCGCCCGTCCGATGCCCAACACGTTCCAGCATCGCCTTCGCCTTTGCCGCGAAATCACATTTGTCGTAAATGATCACCGCACCCATTGTCGCGTCGAAAACATTGTCGTCTCGTATTGCTGTCGCGTTCATAAAGTTAATCTCTGGTTTTAACTAAGGTTCCTTTGACTCGAATCCTCCGTGGTCGGCGACGACCCCGATGCGTTCTGGCATGCTTGGCAGAGCTGCGATGGAATCAGACATCGTTCCTTTCGATCAAAGCCAGCGCCCGTTTGCACACGTTGTCCACACTGAAGCCGTATTCGCGCATCACGATGGGCCCAGGCGCCGAAGCGCCAAAGCGATCCACGCCGATGACATCGCCCCGGTCACCAATATAGCGATGCCACCCTTGGGTTGACCCCGCCTCGACCGCAAGCCGCGCGTGAACCGACGGCGGCAACACCGAATCCCGATACGCCTGAGATTGGGCCTCAAACAATTCCCAGCTCGGTATAGAAACCAGGCGCACCGGAATGTTCTGTTCCTGCAACTTCTGTCCCGCCGCCACGATCAAGCCGACTTCCGATCCACTCGCGATCAGGATCAAGCGCGGTTTGCCATGGGGCGTGTCGGCAAGAATGTATGCGCCGCGACGAAGACCTTCCGCTGCGGCAAACTGCTTCCGGTCGAGCGTCGGCACATTTTGCCGCGTCAGGACCAGGGCTACCGGACGGTCTCGCGTCTCAATCGCCACGCGCCACGCCACTGCGGTCTCGTTGGCGTCAGCGGGACGGATGACAATGAGCTGCGGAATCGCTCGCAAACTCGCGACCTGCTCCACGGATTGATGGGTTGGGCCGTCCTCGCCCATGCCGATGCTGTCATGCGTGAACACATAGACGACCTGCAGCTCCATTAGGGCGGCGAGCCGGATCGACGGGCGCAGGTAATCAGAAAATGTCAGAAAGGTCGCGCCGAACGGAATAATGCCTCCATGCGCAGCCAAGCCATTCAAGATCGCCCCCATGCCGTGTTCGCGCACGCCAAATTGCAAATTGCGGCCCGCATAACTCCAGCCACCACCCGCCGAACCTTGCAGATCGCCCACGGCCATTTCCGGGCTTTCAAAATTGCCCGCTTCTTTTAGTTCGGTATCCGTGGACGGATTCAAATCAGCCGCACCGCCGATCAGGCCGGCCAGCCTCGACTTGAGAGTTTGCAGCACCCGTCCCGAGGCGACGCGGGTGGCCATGCCTTTGGCATCAGCCGCAACTTGTGGAATGTCCACTTCCCAACCTTGAGGCAACTCCCCGTTGATCAATTGCCGCAGTTCGTGCGCAAGTTCTGGAAATTCGTTCGTGTACGCTGCTAACTTCGCGTTCCATTCGGCTTCGGCTTTGCGCCCATGCTCGACGGTCTGGCGAAAGTGTTGCTCGGCTTCCTTAGGCACGAGAAACGGCGGCTCGACGGGCCAACCCAGATTCTGTTTCGTCAACTTCACCTCTTCCTGGCCCAACGGCGAACCGTGAGCGGCGAAGGTATCCTGCTTGTGGGGTGAACCGTAACCAATGTGCGTCCGCACTAGGATCAGCGAGGGACGTTTTGTTTCTTGGCGGGCCGCGCGGATGGCGCGGTCAACCAGTTCCACATCGTTGCCGTCTTTCACGGACTGCGTGTGCCAACCATACGCCGAAAATCGCTTGGCGTGGTCTTCGGTGAAAGTCAGTTGCGTCGAAGCCGCGAGGGTGATGCGGTTGTCATCGTATAGATAGATGAGCTTGCCGAGTTTCAAGTGGCCCGCGAGCGAGGCGGCTTCGGCGGTTACGCCCTCCATGAGATCGCCATCGCTGACAAGTGCATAGGTGAAATGATTGATAATCTCGAATCCGGGGCGATTGTAGCGCGCCGCGAAATAAGCCTCGGCGATGGCCATGCCCACACCATTGCCAAATCCCTGGCCGAGCGGCCCGGTGGTGACTTCCACGCCAGGGGTGATGCCACGTTCGGGATGACCGGGCGTGGTGCTGCCCCACTGGCGGAATTGTTTGATTTGCTCCAACGGCAAATCGTAGCCCGTCAAATGCAACAGGCTGTAGAGCAACATCGAACCGTGGCCGGCAGACAGGACAAACCGGTCCCGATTGAACCAATGCGGATTGGCCGGATTATGCAGAAGAAACCGCGTCCATAGCACATAGGCCATTGCCGCGGCCCCCATCGGCAGGCCCGGATGGCCGCTGTTGGCCTTTTGCACCGCATCGACGGACAAAAAGCGGATCGTGTTGATCGCTAATTGATCCACATTCGCCGGGTCAGGCGCTCTTCCGGTTGCTGCCTCCATGCTTCGCCTCTCCTTATCGTTGCACGAACTGGGGCCCGAGCACCGGATAGTCGGTATAGCCCTTTTCGCCTCCACCATAGAAAGTCGACTCGTCCGGCGTGTTGAGCGGGGCGTTCAGCCGGAAGCGCTGGGGAAGGTCAGGGTTGGCAAGGAACAACCGCCCAAACGCCACCGCATCAGCCAAATCCTCCGCCAAGGCCTGTGCCGCCGTTGCGCGATTGAAGCCGTTGGCAACAATCAACGGGCCATGGAACTCCTGCCGCAGCTCAACCAGGGGCACGGGCACCGCGCCGTGACGCACGTCGTCTTCCGTGGAGACGATTAAGTGCGC
>JBEKLM010000111.1:0-2770 GCA_050010195.1 Verrucomicrobiia bacterium | reverse complement strand
TTGAAAACTGACAGAGGCCCCTCGCCACGATTTCACCGGTTTGTTGACGTTGGGTAAAAATCCGTCCTATGTGACGGTTGATTGCCTCGCCGCACCTGCCGTGCCTGCGTTGCCCGCTCCAAACCCATTCGTTCCTTTTCTGGAAGGTCGCCCTTTCGGCTTTGGGCGTGCGGCTAAACGTGTGTCACGACGCGGCGGTTATTTCTAAGTCCACATATAGGCGTCCTACTGAATAGCGCGGGAACGCCATAACCAGACCACGCAAGCGCAGCGCCAGCGCCGAATTCCCTTCCCGGATCAAAGAACCCTAACAGGGCGGAGAATAAAGCAATGCGGGACTATCGGGACGCCTGTCGCAGCCTTTCGGTGCCAGAGCTGGTGCGCGAGGTTCTTCAGGGCAGTTTGGACGGCGGGATGAACGCCGCCATCGAATGCTGTGACCGTTGGGCCAGCAACGGGCGTGTCGCGCTTCATTGGGTCGGCAAAGACTTCGCCGAGGAAACGGTCACTTTCGAGACGTTGCGCGATCAATCGTCCCGCTTCGCCAACATGCTGCGGGCACGTGGGATCGGACAGGGCGATGTGGTCGCCAGCTTGTTGCCACGCATCCCGGAACTGCTGGTGGTCATGTTGGGCACCTGGCGGGTTGGCGCAATCTACCAACCACTGTTTACCGCCTTCGGACCCGCGGCGATTGAGAGCAGAGTCACATCCACCCGCGGAAGCCAGGCCCGGTTGATCGTGACCGACGAGGAAAATCATCCAAAGCTCGACGGTCTGGCCAACTGCCCGCCGGTCATGCTTGTCGATAGCCCCTCGGCCCCGGGCGAGTTTGCTGGTGCGCTCGCTGCGCAATCGCCGATGATCGATTCAGTAATGCTGTGCGGCGGAGATCCTTTTGTCTTGCTCTATACCTCGGGCACCACCGGCAGCCCCAAAGGTGTTCGGTGGCCGTTGACCAGATTTCTGCAAAACGCCATTTACATGCGTGACGCCGTTGATCTCCGGTCATCGGATCGCATTTGGAACGTCGCCGATCCGGGTTGGGCTTACGGGCTAGGCTGCGGTGTCATTGGCCCGCTCCAACAGGGCAATGCCATCACGTTCTTCGAAGGAGGTTTTTCCGTCGAGGCGGCGTTACGCGTGATCGCGTCGCAAAAAATCACCGTTCTTGCCGCCGCACCCACGGCCTACCGGCTGATGATGGCGGCGGGCGATGCCGCAATGGCCCCCATCGCTGATCAGCTCCGCGTGGCCTGTAGCGCCGGGGAGCCACTTAACCCCGAAGTCGTCCGTTGGGCCGACCGCGTGGTGCGGGTGCCACTTGCCGATCACTACGGCCAGACCGAGGCATGGATGGTGCTCAATACCCATCTCGGCCTGCGTCATAAAGTAAAGCCGGGCGCGGCTGGCTTGCCGATGCCGGGATTTTCCATGGCGGTGCTTGATGACGAACTGCGGCCAGTGCCGCCCAACACACCGGGCGTCCTCGCCATTCATCGCCCGACCTCACCGCTGTTTGATTTCCATGGCTATTGGAACGCCGAGACGCCGAGCTTCCGAGGGGATTGGTATCTTACCGGCGATACGGTGCAGCAAGACGCTGACGGGCATTACTTTTTCGTCGGCCGCGATGACGACATCATAACATCGGCTGGCTATCGGATCGGCCCGTTCGATGTTGAAAGCAGCATCATTGAACACCCATCCGTCGCGGAGGTCGCGGTCGTCGGCAAGCCCGACCCGGAGCGCACGGAGATCGTGAAGGCCTACGTTGTGCTTCGCGCAGGCATCACCCCATCGGATGCATTGAAAACCGAGCTGCAGCAGCACGTGCGTGCGCGTCTCGCGCTGCACGCTTACCCGCGCGAGATTGAGTTCATTGACGAGCTACCAAAGACGCCTAGCGGCAAGGTGCAGCGGTTCCTGCTCAGACGAAGATAGGAGGCAAATGCTCGCCGCGCCGCACGTGGAAATCGGAGAGGAAACCACTTTAAATCAATAATATACGGACAATACTATCGCGATAACGCACGTTGCACTAAACCGCTTCGCGGTAATTCTGTGATTTAGACTTTGTTTCTCTAATTCCATTTGGCTTTGTTTGTTTAGACCGCGGAACAACGTCCTGTCTGGTCTGACAACTGAACTGCGAGACGATGCGCCGGCGCCATGTGGCGCTGTCCATCTCGCAAAGGAGTTGTCAATGAGCCCGCTTCGCCGTCGGATGATCGACGATATGCAGATCCGCAACCTGACACCGAACACGCAGCGCGTGTACGTCGCGCAGGTCGTCCGGTTCGCCTGCCACTTTCACAAATCGCCCGAACTCCTCGGACCCGCTGAGATCCGGACGTATCTGATCCACCTGACGCAGGACAGGCGCCTCGCAGCCAGTTCGATCATCGTCACGGTATCCGCGCTACGGTTTTTCTTCACCGTCACACTCAAGCGGCCGTGGATTGTCGAGGACGACATCCCCGCCGGCCGTCAGGCGAAGAAGCTTCCGGTCGTGCTGAGCCAGGAAGAGGTCGCGCGTTTCCTCGGCGCCGTCGACAACTTGAAGCACCGCGTGATCCTGACCGTCTGTTACGCGACCGGTCTACGGATTTCCGAAGCAGTCCGCCTCAAGCCCGGCGCGATCGACAGCAAGCGCATGGTCATCCGTGTCGAACAGGGCAAAGGCCGGAAATGTGGTGCACCACATTTCCGGCCTTATGTGTTCGCAAAATTAATGTTGCGATCATTCCGTAACCGTCTGTTATCGAGA
>JBEKLM010000110.1:0-2772 GCA_050010195.1 Verrucomicrobiia bacterium | reverse complement strand
GACCGCGCTGACATCGACGACATCGCGCAGGACATCGCCCTCCCGGAGATCACGAAGCATACCCTCATGAACTACCCGCTCCCCGACCACCAGGTCGGACAAAAGTATTCCGCGTTCACCTACCTGCAAATCGATTCGCTCCGCCCGATTTGCGGGACAGTGCACAACATCGCGTCACCCGAGATGCTCTATTGCAGCAGTTCCAGCGGCGAGCACTTCGAGAAGCGGGCCAAGGAACTGCGCGGCAGCGCCAACATCATCGACGGCATCATCCATCATGCCAACCCACCCCCGGTAGCCGAACCCGCATGAAAACACACCATCTCATCGCTCTCGCGTTCGTTGCCCTCCTCACCGGCTGCGCCGCCACTCGTCCCATCAGCGACCTCGCCTTGGGTGCTGGCGGCGCAGCTCTCGCCGGCGAATTCTCGCATGGCAACCCGGCCATCACCGCAGCCGGCGCCGCCGGTGGCGTTCTTGTCAGCGAGGGGTTGCATTACGCCAGCCAAAAGCAAGCCCAGACCTCCTACAACACCGGCTATGAGAAAGGGCGTAGTGACGCCGTCAAACAGCAGTACTGGATACTGGTCAACCAACAAAAGGAGAAAGCCGAACAAAACCAAGAGAACGTCCGCTACTACGAGATCCCGGTCCCCGAACAAACAATCGACGGGGCCATCCTAAACTCAACAACCAAACTCCTACGAATAGAGGAATAAACCATGAAACGCATACTTACCGTAATCGCCGCAACCTTGCTGTGCGCCGCATCCAGCCGCGCTCAGTATGTCGTGTACGACCCGGCGTTGCACACGCAAACCATCATTGATGAAGCCGAGAACATCGCCAAGTACGTGATGATGATCGACAACCAAGTTCAGCAGATCAGCACGATGACTTCGCAGTTGCAGCAACTTCAACAGTACAACCAGGCATTTGGCACGCCATCTCAAATCCTCAACCTGGCCGGCTTCACGAGCCTGATTTCCGACCTTGGAGACGCCGGTGTCGGTCAGGCCGTTGGCCAGCTCGAAACTCTCGCCCAAGGAATCAACGCCGAGCAGTATGACGCGAATGGCCTTTACCACAACGTGGGGGCGACGTTCACCATGCCGGACGGTAGTTCGGTGTCGCGAGACGCCAACCTCTACCGTCAATTCGCCGCCATCAACGAGACGACCAGGAACTTCAGTAACGTGTATGCAGACGTGGTGTCGCGCCGCGATTCGCTCCGGCAAGACATTGCCGGCACCACCGAACAACTCCGGGCGGCCACCACCGCGTCGGAGGTGCAAAAGCTCACGGGCGTCCTGATTGGACTGAACGCCGAACTTTCCGCCACAGACAAGGAACTCGACCATGCCTCCAGCGTTAGCTTTGTCCAGAACGCGGAGAACCAAAACGACCAGGCCAAGCAGCAACAGGCGCGTGTCGAGGAGCAACAAGCCGAGTTTTCGGAAGGAATCCAGAAGTACAACACCACGCTCACCCTCAGCACGGAACCGGCGACGTTCCCGGTCAACAGCAATGATTAAGAAACTGATCATCGTCTCCGTTGCCGCGTTCGTGATTCTCACGGTAGTGGTCGCCGTGAACACCGCGCGGCAGACAACCCAAAGGCGGCCGGCATCTCCAGCCGCGCAACCCAACAAGGTGCTGAATCTCGACGCACCACAGCCGCGCACCCCCTAGCGGTCGTTCCATGAACAACTTCGACAGCATGTTTCCGAATTTTGCCGCGAGTTGCGCCGCCTTGCAGTCGCTGCTCATGCCGGTGGCGTATCTATTTCTCGTCACCGGCATGGTGTTGTCCACGATCGCGGGTCACCGCAGCGCCGAGGCGGTCCTGCGATCCCTGGGCCGGACTATTGTGTACATCATCGTGCTCACGCAGTTGGTGAATTGGGGCAATCAGATTGCCACCATTACCGACAACACAGTCACCAATGTTCTTCACGCCAATCCGAGCAACGTGTACCAGCAGTACAATCAGGCGTTGCAGGTTCAGAAATCCACCACGTCCCAAAACAGTTGGTGGCAAAAACTGTTCAATGCCGGCACGTCGATCTTCGAGGCGCTCATCTCCGGTCTGCTCTGGATCTTCGGCTTGCTCGCCAGCGTTATCGTGTTCTATGCGTACCTGGTCCAAAAGTTCATTCTCTACCTTGGTTACGCTCTCTCGCCGATCTTCATCGGCTTTCTGGCGATCCGCGCCCTGAATTCAATCGGCACGAACTACCTGTTGTCGCTGGTGGGCGTCATGCTCTGGCCGCTGGGATGGGGCGCGGCATCGTTGGTCACGGCAGGACTGATCACGTTCATGACCGATCAGAGTTTTCTTTGGAATCAGTCCATCGGCGGGGCCGGAGGGTATGCGTTTCAGAATTTCATCGGGGTCGCTGCGCTCGGCGTGTGGGTAATCTTCAGCACCATCGCTGCGCCCATCGTCATCCAACGAGTCATCACTCACGGCATACAGGCTGGTGCAGCCCTGATGAGTGGCGTGACCACCGCCGCGACCACCGCGGCCGCGAGTGGATTCATCACTGCTGGAACGTTTCGAACCGGTGGCGGCCTCGCCGGTGCGGCGATGGCCACCGCCGGCGGTCTCACGGCAGCCGGGGCGACGCTGGTTGGTTCATCAATCAGCGGCAGCACGTATTCGCCGACCGGCTCGATGATCACGGCTTTGGGGCAGATGCGCTCCACAAGCGCGAACACGAGCAACCGTGAAAGTGACGACACGAGCACAACCGCCTCAACGCCGTCCTC
>JBEKLM010000109.1:0-2994 GCA_050010195.1 Verrucomicrobiia bacterium | reverse complement strand
GTAGATTTCCCACAAGATATGCCGGCCCCGAAAATGAACCGCCGCCGCCGCCGCCCAGCGCGCGAAGGCGGCCACGCTTTCGGGATGTCGTGGGGAGGCCACATGCTGTTCCGGCGCCGGTTCTCCGACGGCGCGGCGGGCGTCCACCATCGGCTCATACAATCCGTTCACATAATCCAGGATGTAAAGCGCGCGCAAGCCCCGTTGCTCCAGGTGGGCCGTCAATTCGTCGTAATCTGTCCAATCATAGACGCCCGCCTTTATCTCCGTCGCCTCCCAACTGAAATCCATCCGCACAAACTGGAACCCGGCATTGGTGATCAGGTCGAGATCGCGCGCATGTCCGGTGACGAAATGAATGTTAACGCCAACGCCGGCAGGAATGACGGCGGGTGGGATTTGGCCGCAAAGAGCCTGGTGCAGGAGGCCCAGGACCAACAATGGCGCGAAAAATTTCATGGTCGAATCGTAGAGCATTGGACCCTGACTTTCGAGTTTTGAAGCTCGAAACCAGCACAACGAGAGCCTGGAACCTGCTCCTCAATTATCGCTGTCATCACCGCCGGCCAAACGGTCGTCACCAACGAAGCCAACACCGACCCGCGCGAATGGCTCCCCGGCGAATGCGAGGTCGCGACGGTGGTGCAGATACCGGCAAGCCCGGAGCGGGTCGGTTACACCCTGGCCGTTGCAGTGATTGACCCAACCAACCCAGGGCGGACGCTGAGTTTGGCGATGGACGCGTCGGCAAAGGATGGCTGGTATCTGGTCAGCCAGGGGAAGGTGGAATGAACTGAGGCTGATCATCCGAGCTGCTTCCACCCCTCCCGGAACAGCAAGAGCGCAAAGAAGGCCAGCAGCACGGCCAGAACGCGCATCACCACCCGGTAGGGCCGCCCAGCCAGCAAGTCGCGGGATCGCGCGGCCAGCAGGTGGAATAGGCTCAAGAATATGATTAAGCACGATTCGGGCAATTATGGAGTCCCTGTCGCCACGCCTGCGATTCGTGCAGCAAGCGGAGTGGACACCGGGGGCGCGTGCAGTGAACGGGTGATTGCCGTTTCGAGAAGGGCGGATTTGAGCGCTCCGTCCACATCATTCACAAAATCTGGGTTCGCATTGATTAGCGCCTCCAGCCGATTCAAGCCATTGTCGAAGTGCATATTCACAACGGTAGGGGTGGTTTGCAGCGTCGTGATTTGCCCTTGAAGCGTGGCTGTCGGCTGGCCAAATGAATCATCACCACGCCACAAAAACGCGGCAATTCGCGCGATATGCAGAAGCCCGTTGTTAATCAGCTTGCGGCGTAATTCAGTGATTCCTATAGCGCGACGGGCCGTCCTCGCCCAAGCGTTGGCGGATTGGTAAAGCAGGAGACAGACAACGTGCGGTTCGACGCTACTACCGCTGAAAATATCTGCGTAGTTGTCAGTCCAGACCTTGTATTTTCGTCGACGGGCGTCTCCTGGCTTCTTGAGGGCAATGGCAAGGTAAGCCTGCCCAACATCCTCGTTTGACACTATTCGCTGGCCGTCCCTAAGGGTCGTGTTGGCATATTGGTTTACCTTGTGTTCGTAAAGCAGGCTGTAGCGCTCGAAGCGCCGCTGCATGTCCTGTTGCACGGCATCATTCGCTTTCAGGTCACGCGTGCTGATGCGGTTCTGATTGTTGGTTGTCAGAACAATACGCGACGCCAGCGTCGGGTCCGTCGTCTCGAAAACCTTCAGGAGCACCCTCGTATCTGGCCGCAGCGTGCCATCACGGGCGGCATGAGCCAGTGCGGTGGCCGTTTGACAACCATTTACGATTTGAAGGTTGGTGATTTTAACCTTAGGGCTATCTGGGTCGGCCACCGGGTCACAGCTATCACAAACGATCGTCACGCCGTTGTTCAGAAACCAGAAGAGGTAACTGGACACCGCCTCGGTTGCGGTTTTCAGGATGTCTGCGTTGACTGAACGCCCCTTCCCCAGGAAACGTCGGATGTTTGAGTCGAAGAGCGCGCCGCTCCGGTCGTTCATCACGAGGTTCGCAATGTCACGAGCCGTCGCCGTGCAGATGATTCCTTTTAGACCTTGCGTCTCGTAGCGAATCAACGAGGGGGTATTTGCGTCGTAGCGGATCGGAACATCGGCATCAATGGACCGATTTCGTCTCTCGATGCGATTGATGAGGCCGACCAACTCGTCGGCGCCAAGAGTATCAAAGGAGAATTCCGAGAACGTGCCGTTGTCATATTCGGCCAGAATGCCCCTGACTTCTTGCTGGTATTCAGCCGCGATGGCGGAACTCAGTCCATTCGTCGCAAAATAGCACCGCACCCTGACGTTCGATGGCCCGATGCCAGACAGCACAGAACGAACTTCCAAAATTTTGTCACGGAACGCCTCGTTGGAGATTGTTGCAACTTCAGTCCTCTGACGATTGAACATCCAGCCAAGGCCGTTGCGCATCAGAATGATTGCGTTTGAGGAGAAACCGTCGGTGAACTTGGCGGAGATGATAAAAATCTCCGCTTCGTCATCTTCTTCCTCGATCGAGATGAGGTCGATCTGTTTGTCTTGGGTTCCATCCACCCAATCTGCTGGATCGAGGGAGTGCATGCTCTGCCCTGTTACGAGGGAATGGACAAAGCGTTCAAAGGCCTGATCTTGTGGAATTCCTATTGAGGTCACCAGATTCGCAACACGATCGGCGATAAGCTGTTGGCGTAGTGTCATAGTTCCTTTTCGTTTGGCTATTCGCTTAGAGAATTTACTTGTCTTCTTCTCACGCATGGCTGGCCATGTAACAGTGCTTTGGTCGGCCGATATTCCTCAACCGCCCAGCGAGTTCCAATTCCAGGGGAACCGAGGCGAGGCTTGTGCCGTCGCCGATCGTCGGGGCGACAGCAGGTTGCATATTGGCGCCTTTTTCCTGAACTCGATTGGTGTAATCCGTCCAGCGGTTCCCGTCAAGTACCGCTCGCCCTCAGGACGGCTTTGCAAGATTCAC
>JBEKLM010000108.1:0-3043 GCA_050010195.1 Verrucomicrobiia bacterium | reverse complement strand
CAGCGCCAAGGTGCTGGCGGCGTTCTACGAGATGACGCTGGAGCAGATGCAGGCGGAATTCACCCAACTCCACGAGATGCTGGCCAGTATTTTCGCGGGACAGGGCGCGCGCATCATTCCGATGACCGATGCCGATCATTACCGGCACTACAAGATGTTCCTGAATCCGTCTCTGGCCGAGCGATTCGATTACGACATCTTCGAAGCCTTCGACCCGGAATTGTCCATCCAGGAGAACTGCTGGCACTCCGAAGCCAACGGCCAACACGACTACGGTTTCTGGATGGACGGCTACTACCACTCCATCATCGCCCTCACTCGCTGGCCGAAAATCACCCATCCCGGTCTAGTCCGCCGGCTGACCAATCTCCGGCTCCTCAACTACACCATCACGGTCAACGTCGACCCGCTGCCCGTTCGCCAGGAAATTCTCAAGGAAGAAAAGGAGCACGACCGGATCGCCGGCGACTACGCCAGCGAAAAGAAGGTGTCGCTGCTGACCGTGCTGGAGAAGAAGCAGCGCAAAATCGCCGCCCTCGCGCGCGGGGACACGCTGCCGTTTCACGTCCAATTCATCGTGCGCACCTGGGACAAGACCAAGGATGGCCTGTCCGTCAAGACCAGCGCCATCAAGAACGCGATCAACAGCATGAACAGCGCACAGTATTTCGAGAGTGCGCTGCCGAGCACATCGCGTCAGTTGTTCTACGAAACGTGGCCGGGATGGACATGGGGCCGGTACGAACACCGCAAACTTTACGGAGAAAGTCGGTATATCGCGGACATGCTCCCCTTCGCCGCCACCTTCACCGGTCACCTGGACACCGCCGAGGCGATCTACGAAGGCTCCGCCAACAATCTTGTCGGCATCAAGACGTTTGCCGGACAAGCGTCCAACGTCTCGCCGCAGCACGCCGTATTGCTGGGGATGAGTGGGGCCGGGAAATCCGTCACGGTTTGCGATCTACTCACCCAAACCGAAGGCTATTTCGCCTACACCGTCATCATCGAGGAAGGCCTGTCTTACGGCATCTACGTGCAGACGGTCGATCCCGATGCCAAGCCCATCATCATCCAGCCGGACGGCAACATCACCATCAACTACCTCGACACGAAAAGTCTTCCATTGACACCCGATCACCTCGCTTCCGCAACAGCGTTGGTTGCCCGCATGGTGGGCGTCAGTCAGCAGGAAGATAAACAAATGCTCCGCCAGGCGCAAATCGCCAAGTACATCAACCTGCTGTACGAAGACGTTTTCCAAGAGTGGTCGCGAAAACACTCCGAACAATTGCTCGCCATCGCCCGGCACGCCTATGCCCTGACGCATTACCGGCGCGAGAAGATGCCGCCCGGCGCAACGTCGTTGGAGGCGTTCGCCGACTTGCGCGACTGGAAGGCGAAACACGAGGATGAGGCCCGCACGTTTCTCGACCAGTTCGAGGAAGCCGACATTCTCAAGTTCCTCAAAGACCCTAACACGAGCAAGGAGGTCCGCAACCTCGCGTTCGCCTATGTCACGCCGGAGGAATTCCCGACACATCGGATGCTCCAGGAGTTGATGTTTCTCGACGCGTCCGGGGCCGAGCGTGATCAGATTCACGAGATCGCGACATTGCTCTTGCCGTGGTGTCGGGACGGCAACTACGGCGCGTTGTTCGATGGCGTCACCAACTTGTCCCTGACCGGCAAGATCGCCCATTTTGAATTAGGCTACATCCCGGACTCGGCGAAGGAATTGCGTGCCGCTGCCGGTTTCCTCATCACCAACGACGCGCGCAAACACATCATCACGTTACCCCGCGCGTTGCGGAAACGGAACGTATACGAAGAGGTCGCCCGCTTCCTCGACATCCCTGGTGGGGAGGAGATCGTCAAGGAGAGCTACGCGCAGCTTCGCAAGTTCAACTGCTGGAATATCTCCATCGTGCAGCAGTACGCGCGGTTCAAGCAGAGCCGCATCCGGTCGGCGGTATTCGGCAACAGTCGGCAATTCTTCCTGATGCGCCAGAACGACCGCGCTGACATCGACGACATCGCGCAGGACATCGCCCTCCCGGAGATCACGAAGCATACCCTCATGAACTACCCGCTCCCCGACCACCAGGTCGGAAAGAAGTATTCCGCGTTCACCTACCTGCAAATCGATTCGCTCCGCCCGATTTGCGGCACCGTCCACAACATTGCGTCACCCGAGATGCTCTATTGCAGTAGTTCCAGCGGTGAGCACTTCGAGAAGCGGGCCAAGGAACTGCGCGGCAGCGCCAACATCGTCGACGGCATCATCCACCACGCCAATCCAACACCGGTAGCCGAACCCGCATGAAAACACACCGTCTCATTGCTCTCGCGTTCGTTGCCCTCCTCACCGGCTGCGCCGCCACGCGCCCGATAAGCGACCTCGCCTTGGGTGCTGGCGGCGCAGCTCTCGCCGGCGAATTCTCGCATGGCAACCCGGCCATCACCGCAGGCGGCGCCGCCGGTGGCGTTCTTGTCAGCGAGGGGCTGCATTACGCCAGCCAGAAGCAAGCCCAGACCTCCTACAACACCGGCTACGAGAAAGGGCGCAGTGACGCCGTGAAACAACAGTACTGGATACTGATCAACCAACAGAAGGAGAAAGCCGACCAAAACCAAGAGAACGTCCGCTACTACGAGATCCCGGTCCCCGAACAGACAATCGACGGGGCCATCCTAAACCCAACAACCAAACTCCTACGAATCGAGGAATAAACCATGAAACGCATACTTACCGTAATCGCCGCAACCTTGCTGTGCGCCGCATCCAGCCGCGCTCAGTATGTCGTGTACGACCCGGCGTTGCACACGCAAACCATCATTGATGAAGCCGAGAACATCGCCAAGTACGTGATGATGATCGACAACCAAGTTCAGCAGATCAGCACGATGACTTCGCAGTTGCAGCAACTTCAACAGTACAACCAGGCATTTGGCACGCCATCCCAAATCCTCAACCTGGCCGGCTTCACAAGCCTGATTTCCGACCTTGGAGACACTGGTGTCGGTCAGGCCGTTGGCCAGC
>JBEKLM010000107.1:0-3167 GCA_050010195.1 Verrucomicrobiia bacterium | reverse complement strand
CGCCGAACTGCACATCGAAGCAGCGGATTGCGGAACCGGATTCGGCACCGGTGGACTGCTGAGCCCGGTGATGTCGGCGTGCCGCGCGGTGTCGGAGCGGCGTGCTCGTCACGTCGTGGTGTACCGGACCATCCAAATGCTCGGCGGCACAGTCCCGGTGAAGCAGGAAGAGAACGCGCCCACCCCGCCGCTGGCGCGGATGTTCGAAACTCCCGAGGGCGAACCCAAGCCGGCTGTCGGCGCAATGGACGATGTCAACGATCTGGTTGCGGCACAGGCTTATTCCGCGGCGAACTGGCTGGCGCTGAATTGCCGTCGGCACATGGAGTTGTACGGAACAACCAAAGAGCAGCTGGGCTGGATCGCCCTCAACGGTAGGCGCAACGCCGCATTGAATCCGCTTGCGGTGTACCGGGAACCGATGACGATGGCCGACTACCTAGGGGCACGGTTGGTGTCGACGCCGTTCGGGCTGCTGGACTGCGACGTGCCGATCGACGGTTCGATCGCGGTCGTGGTTTCCAATGCTGAATACGGTCCCGACTGCCCGCACCGAGCCGTCCGGGTGGAGGCGATCGGCGGATCCGACGGTGCCGGTGGCTGGTTTCACCGCGACGACTACCCCAAGATGGCGATGTCGGACGCGACAGCGCAGATGTGGTCGCGTACCGGGTTGAAGCCCGCCGACCTCGGCCTCGCCGAGTTGTACGACGGTTTCACCTATCTCACCCTGGCCTGGTTGGAAGCCTTGGGAATCTGCGGCGACGGCGAGGGCGGCTCGTTCGTGGAGGGCGGCGTGCGGATCGCCCGCGACGGTGTGCTGCCACTCAACACCTATGGCGGGCAGCTTTCGGCCGGGCGCATGCATGGCTACTGGGCGCTGCACGAGGGATGTCTGCAGTTGCGCGGCGAAGCGGGGGAGCGGCAGGTGTCGCAGCGCCCCGAGGTCGGCGTGGTTTCGGTGGGCGGTGGTCCGGTCGCGGGATGCATGTTGCTCACGTGTTGAGACGGGCCTGATCGAGTCCGAATGAGCACCGAGCCGGATAGCGGGCGAACAACGAAACTGGCTTCGACGATTGCGCGCGACATCGAAGCGGACATCGTTCGCCGCGGCTGGCCTATCGGGGAATCGTTGGGCTCCGAACGCGCTCTGCAGGAACACTTTTCCGTGAGTCGGTCGGTGCTTCGCGAAGCGGTTCGCCTGGTCGAGCACCATCAGGTGGCCCGGATGCGCCGCGGAAAGAAGCTCATCGTGCCGGGCGATGGCTCGTCGCTTTGGGTGATCAGCCTCCCATGCGGGATATCAAAACCTTGCGAGACGGCAAAGTTGCTGCGATCAACGCCGCTTAGCGCTGAATCGCTCGGCAACCCAAGGTCCTGCTTGTTCTCAACTGTTGCATACCGGCCGAGTCACTCAGTGAGGTCGGCTCAAGACAGTTCGGTTGAGCCGTCATGATCCAACCATGCAAATTGCAATCGAATAACATGGTGCTTGTGAATCTCTCAAAGGTCCAGCCAGCTCGCAATAAGGATGGCGTTGTGTCAAGACCTCCCCATTTGAGCGAACATCATCTTGCCTGTCTAGGCAGCCTACGCCAAGCTACACGAGAGAGCAGATAAGGCATTTATTATCTCTACCATGGCATAATGTCAAGGGCGGCCCAGAGACTGGATGAGATCCACATCCATTGGGCCAAGGACCACCGTCTCCTCAAACATGCGATTGCTGATGATTCCTTTCTTGACGCCGGTGATGGGGATTCTCTTCTCTTCCCCGGTCGTGTTTACAAAGAGAGTCCGGCCATCGACAACCCTTGCGTAAACTCCCTCGGGTGTCTTGGGGCCCGGTTGAATACCCGCAACCGCGTAGAGATAGTTCATCAGCGGTCCGATCGCGGAAGGATTCGATTCCGTCGCCAGATAGATCGCATTTCCTTTGCCGAACTTGTTGATTGTGACAACAGGGGTATGGTCTGCGGTATTCGTGAATCGCGCAACGACCGTGGCCGTAGACTGTTCAAGAACTTCATAGTGATGTACTCCGGTCTCAATCGAGTCACCACCCAACTGGAATCTCAGTGCCGCCGGGAAGTCATAGAACGCGTTTGTCTTCAGTCCAAATACATCGCTCAAGCGGCCGGGCAGCGACGAATTGAACCATTGCCCGTGCTCGTCAACTTTGGCCGAAAACGCGGTCATCAGAACGGTGCCGCCTCCACTCACGTAAGCCCGAAGGGCCTTCGCGCTTGCGCCGTCCATCACGTAATCGGCCGGCGCGATGACCAGCTTGTAAGGCGAAAGGCTGTCGTGCCCGATGTTGATGATAGCCGTGTCAATGTTTGCACGGAACAGAGGCTCAAAGGCTCCTTGTACCTGTTCCGTATAAGAAGGCTTGAAGTACTGAAGCGTCGTACTGGAGGGACCGTTCGGTTTTGAATCGACGAAGGAATCGAAGGAATATGCGATGGCCACCTCCGGACGCGTGTAGCGCGGGAACCCGAATTTCGAAATCTGCTTGAATTCAGAAGCGACACGCGCGAACTCGTCCACTTTCCAGGAGGGAGTGTCGTCGTGGTCGACCAGCCCAAAGAGCGCCTGCTCTTCTCCTCCAAGATGACTGTTGAACGTCCATGCGAGGATCCCTTGCGCGCCCATCATGAGCCCGAGATACGCGTACATCCGGCTTCGGCCCGGCGTTCCGTAGTAACCTCCACCGCCTGCAGTAAACTCGTTGAACCAGATGGGTGTGTCCAGATCACCTTTCGTCATTAACGCCCCAAACGCGCCACTGACCGGCTCACCCGGGTAGAAGCCCTCCGCACCGTACGACACATAAGACTTGTACGTGGCGAGATAATCGAAGCCTCGCCTCGATGCGGTGTCCCACAGATTCGAGATCGATGGAACATCCGGCATATTGCGTTGGCGGATCACATCGAGTTCCTCGAGCCGGGCCACTGAGACATCGGACCAATAACGGTGGAGATCCAGATAGCGCTCGGACGGTCCAGGCCCGTCTGCGAGTGGCAAGTCAACGTCTTCGAATCTGTTCAACCTGCGTGACCATCGCTGCGTCGCCCAGGCCTTGTTGAGTTCCTCGATGGTTCCGTACTTCTTTTTGAGCCATGTGATGAACCGCTGCCGGTCGGCTTCTGAATACGACATGA
>JBEKLM010000106.1:0-3252 GCA_050010195.1 Verrucomicrobiia bacterium | reverse complement strand
TCCATTGAAGGACGCCGTCGGTGATGGCGAATTGCTTGAACCGCCGGGGCTGCAGGTAGCGACGGATGGCCGGGTGCGTGGCGGCGCGCAGGAATGGCTCAAAATCCACTTCGGAGATTTTGCCGTCGCTGAACTCGATGCGCAGCCGCCTGGCGCGGATGTGGTGAACGGCCTGGACCTGGACAGTTTTTTCAGCGATGGCAATCATCGCTTCTCCGCAAACTCCTCGACCGTAATATTGGCTTGTCGCAGGATGCTTTGCAGAGTCTTGGGCAGAAGCGTCCGATGATTGGGCACGGTGACATGCAGGCCGCCTTTGCTCAGGCGGATGTGGGAACCGTCTTGTCGGGTAACGGTGAAACCGAGGCGTCGGAGCGCCTTGACTGCTTCCGGGCCGGAGACATCGCGAGGCAGTTTCACGCCGTGGCGACGACGGGGTCGTTGACGAAATGCAGGCGGATAGTGCGCGGCGCTTTGCCCTTGCCAAAGTGACAACGCACCGCCTCGCGCACGTTAGTTTGAAGATCGCCGAGGTCTTTGCCCTGGGTGGTGATGCCGCCGCTGTTATCCGGCGCATCCCAGCTTGCGACGAGCCAGCCATTTTCGTCGTCGCGGTCAACCACCAACGTGATTTCCTTCATGACGCTATATTATATGCGTTCGCGCTTTCCAGCAAGTCTGCGTTCGCCGTGCGTGCGACTTCCTACCACTTCACCTTGACGTTGCGTTTCTGGCCGAGGCGGTCGATGTAGAAGACCTCGCCGTGGTCGCGCCCGTACTCGTGGAGTTCCTTGGTGATTTTCACGTCGAAACAGCAGTACTCGGCGATGTCCATGATGCGGCCCTGTTTCCACCACTGGAGGGCCTGCATGCCGTCGGCGATTTTGGGGGCGCTGAGGGTCGCTTTGGCCAGCGAGTCGAGGGACAGGCGGTGGCCGAGTTTTTGTTCGAGGTCGGCCATCAGGTCGAGCGTCGGTGTGTCGCCCAGGGCCAACGGCGTGTAGCCATGAAGCACTTCGTAGTCGAAATTGATGATGTTGAAACCGACGACGAGACCCGCGCGGGTGAGTTGCTTGACCAGATCGTTGACCTGTTCCTCGGAGAAAATGCGGTATTGCCCGTCGGCGGTGCTGAAGGTAACGCCGACGGACATTTTCATGTCGCGTTTGCGGTTCCAGCCGCCGACGTCCGCGGCGCTCTTCTGGGTTTCCAGGTCGAAGTAGACGATGTTTTTCATGCGTTCCGCGTTTTTGCAGGCCACGTCCCCCGACACGGCGTCTGCCCGCGCCGCCTGAGGGCAGACGGCCTACAACACATCGTAAGATTACGCCGCGTCACAATGTCATCCGCGGCAAGCCGAGCGTGCGCATGGTATGCAGGCCGGGCGGGCATTCGACGAGCCTCGGGAGCGTGTTGGCGAGGATCGCGGGTGTGGCCATATCGCCCGGCACGCCGCCTTCGATGACCAATCGCAGCGGCGGCACGCCGTCGATCTCGATGACGTCGCGCGAATTCGGCGCGCCGATGTGCATTTGCAGTTCCAAGGTCAGAATTTCCTTGCCGCCACGCAGGCCGCGAGCGAATTGGTGCGTGCCGGCCACGGAGCCCTTCGATACGGTGAGAAACTCGGTCTTGATGGTTTTTTTGGCGAGCACGGGCGCGGCGCTTTCCTTCACCTCGTCCAGCGTCCAACCGAGGCCGTCTGCCAGGAATACCAGGGATTCGGCCAGACCGACGTGGCCGATTTTGCGGTGCTGGTTCCGGTCGTCGAATTGCGCTTTTGTCAGGGTCGCGCCGACCTTGCGTTGGAGCGCTTCGCGACGGGTCGCGGCATCGACGACACGCAGCACGCGGACGGCATCGACGCGCTGGCAGGCCATCGCCAGCAGCAACGCGAGCGTGTCCATGACAAACCCCGGGTTCACGCCGGTGCCGACGACCGCGACGGATTTTTGGATGCAGAGATCATCGAGTTTACCCGCGAGCACCTTGTGGCGGTAGTACGGGAACAGCGCTTCTTCGCAGGAGGTGACGCAATGCAGGCCCGCGCGGACAATTTCGGTGAGTTGGTCGTAGGCCTCGATGAAACTGGAGGTCGTGCAATGGATCACGGCGTCGGCCTGGGTTTGCGCGAAGAGGATGACGGGTTTGTCGGTCACGAAGATGTCGAGGTTACGCTGCAGGCTGAGCACTTCGCCCAGGTCCATGCCGGTGAGCCTCGGATCGTGATCGATGGCGCCGACGAGTTGCAATCCCGGGCGGTCGAGGACGACGCGGGCCGTGGCGCGTCCGATGGCGCCCAGTCCGTATTGAATGACACGAATCGGTTTGCTCATGATGATGTCTCGCTCCCCATCGCAACGGGATGAACCGGATGTCTTGTAACGCCCCGGCGGGCGCGCTTCAATGAAAAAGGGGGGACACGAAGGAGACTCTTCGACTTCGCTCAGGGCAGGCTCCGGGCACCCTTCGACTGCGCTCAGGGCAAGCTCCGGGAACGGCTGGCTCACGCAGAGGCGCAGAGGTCGTGGAAGTTCTAATAACCGATTTCGAGGAGGCTCCAGCGTTCGTGGTGGCCATCGTGAACAGTCCCGAGGGACACGGGGTCGAGCGTGGGCACGTCGTCGACCAGGAAGCGATAGAGGTGTCGGCCACGGGTGATTTCCAGGCGAATGGTCCAGACGCCATCGACGCCCTTGCGGATGGTGTGGGCGGCGGGATGACCGTCCTTTTTCGCGGATCGGATCACGAGCGATACGTGGTGCGCCTGCGGGGCGTCGAGTCGGAAGACGACGGGCTTGGTAAACGTTTGATAACTTGGCGGCATGGATGTGAATGGTGAATAATAATTTTGGTGCGATCTGCGTCACCATACCGGAGGATGGAGTTTTTTCAAGTGCGCGGATGCTGAGGCGGAAGGGCGAGGTGCGGGCGGGAAAAGGGCGCGAAGGAGACGCGAACTGCATGGCGGCGGAGGGATGATCGGTTTCAGCAAATGTGGCAATGTTGAGGGCGTGTTGCCCAAAGGCCACGCTGCGTTGTCGCGGTGCTTCTGCGAAGCGCAGGCTGTGGATTTCTCGAACAAATTCGGCGCTTCACAGAAGCGCCGCTACACCCAAATCGTCGAAATTCGATTTGGGCAACAGGCCCTTGAGAAGCCGTTGAAAAACCAATGAATCTTTGCCTCCCGTCGTAGACCGGCCCGGTGAGTCGGCTATTTCCTTAAGAATTTGCCACTTCGCAGAAGCGGCT
>JBEKLM010000105.1:0-3287 GCA_050010195.1 Verrucomicrobiia bacterium | reverse complement strand
GGGAGGAACTCCCGCGACCACGGCAGGGTGTCCATCGGCATCCAGTTTGAAAAGCTCGGGATGAGCCCAGACATCAGCGCTTTGGTGTGCCACAAACAGGGGAATATCACCGATCAGCCGAATTCCTTTGGACGCGCCGTAAGCCCTTAACTCTTTCCACTGCGTTGAGAACTGCCATTGGACAAATTGATGGTAACGTATGTCGTCAGCAAAGTATTTCTGCGCGCGAATGACGGCATCTGGCTGTCGTGTTCGCAGCGCTTGGTCCCATCGCGTCCAATCCGAAGTGCCCTCCTTTCCCCGAATTGCCAAGTATAGCGAAAAGTCCTCAAGCCAATAAGACTCCGTGTTTGCAAATCCGTCGAGCTCAGACTGTCTGCCACGATACTTGTTTGTTTTGAAATGTTCGAATGCCCTTTTTAGCCATCGCAACTTCAAGTCTCCCGCTGCGGGGTAGTTCACCGTTGCCTGGTACCCGGTTACTGGAAATTCGATATCTTGGTGGTCAAGAAGCCCTTGTTCCAACAACCGATCGGGACTCACCAAGAGCGGATTACCCGCAAAGGCGGACGGTGACTGGTAAGGCGAATTCTCCTCCCCAACTGCGCCGATGGGAAGCATCTGCCACCAACGCTGTCCACTCTGGACCATGAAATCCACAAAGGCAGTTGCCGCTGGCCCCAGATCGCCGATGGGATGCGGGTTGGGAAGAGAGGTCGGATGAAGAAGTACACCGGAGGCTCGTTGATTCATACGGAACCCACTCCCAAGCCAGGTTCCTGTTTCCGTGCCAGAAGTATTACGCTGGAGCAGGGTCCCACATCATAGGTCGTCGAATCGTCCAGGAGCGTTTCTTGCCCTGCGGCAGCCAAGTCTTGTAGTGCCGAGCGGGATGTGTCTACCACGAGACGCCAGTGATGTCCTAGCGGCAAACGAAAGTCTCTCTCCTCCGTGCCAGCATTGAACATCAGGTAAAGCCTATCTTGTCCGCTTTCATGGATTAGGCAGGCGAGTTCTTTGCACCCTGGGTCAGCCCAGTTAGGGGATCCCTGTTGCGGGCTGAACCATTGGATCTCGTCGTCCGTGTAGAACTGCTCCTTGCTCAGAATCGGATGGTCACGACGAAAGGCGATCATGCCGTGGGCAAACTGATAAATCTCCCGATGTTGTTCAAGACAAGCCCAGTCAACCCAACTGGTCTCATTGTCTTGACAGTAGGCGTTGTTGTTACCGCCTTGCGTGCGGCGAAATTCGTCGCCGCCGAGCAACATTGGCACGCCGCGCGAGATTAGCAGGGTCAGAAGGAAATTCTTTATTTGGCGCTTCCTGATAGACTTGGTCCGGGCATCCGCCGTCTCGCCCTCTGCACCGTAGTTCTCGCTGAAGTTGGCGTCGGTCCCGTCGTGGTTGTTTTCTCCGTTGGCTTCATTGTGCTTGTCGCGATAGCTCACCAGGTCGTTCAGAGTGAATCCGTCGTGGCAGGTGACGAAGTTGATGCTGCCCTCGGGGCCTTTGCCCGACTTGGTGTAGATGTCGGCACTGCCACAGATGCGGCTCGCAAACAAACCAAGCATCCCCTCATCGCCGCGCCAGAAACGACGGACATCATCTCGGTACCGGCCGTTCCATTCCGCCCAACGCCGTTCTGAAAAACTACCCACCTCATACGCGCCGGCGGTGTCCCACGCCTCGGCGATGAGTTTCATGTCTCTCAAGATAGGGTCCTCGGCGATCCGTTCGAGAAGAGGGGCATTGGCTAGCAAGTCGCCGTGGGGGTCTCGGCCGAGAACCGACGCCAAGTCAAACCGGAATCCATCCACATGCATTTCGACCATCCAATTACGGAGCGCGGCCAAGATGTGGTTCCGCACCACGGGATGGTTGGCGTTGACGGTGTTGCCGGTCCCCGTGTAGTCCTTGTAGTAGCGTTTGTCGTCCGCCAGCGTGTAGAAGATCGCGTTATCCATCCCGCGGAAACAGAGCGTCGGACCCAGCTCGTCTCCCTCAGCCGTGTGATTGAACACCACATCCAGAATCACTTCGATGCCGGCCTTGTGAAAGGCCCGGACCATTTCCTTGAACTCCAGCTTCTGCTGGCCCAACCCTCCCGAACTGCTATAGGAAGCTTTAGGCGCAAAGAAGGCCACGGGATCGTATCCCCAGTAATTCTTGAGCGGTTGACTTGTTCGCGGATTCCTGCGCGTCACAGAAGTTTCATTGAACTCCTGCACGGGCATCAGTTCCACGGCGGTCACCCCCAGGGCTTTGAAATAGGGAATCTTTTCCATCAGGCCTCGGTAGGTTCCCGGATGGTCTACGCCTGACTTGGGGTGAATGGTAAAGCCGCGAACATGTGCTTCGTAAATGACCGTCTTCGACCACGGATGCCGGGGTGGCTGGTCTCCATCCCACTCGAAGGGCTCGTTGACAAATACGCATTTCGGCATCGAGCTGGAATTGTCCAGCTTCGAGAGAACCAAGTCTTGCTCCCGCGCCGACGGGTCGTATCCACGAGCCGATGCAAAATCCCACGGCGGCAGCCACGAAATCGCGGCAGCGAAGGGATCGAGGAGAAGCTTGTTGAAATTGAAACGATGTCCTTCGCTGGGTTCGTAAGGGCCATCCACGCGGTAAGCATAGAGTTGACCGGGCCCGATCCCCTTCACCCAAACGTGCCAAACGTCGCCGGTGCGGTTGCGCGCTGAATCCAGATCGATTGCCCGGGCGGGCGCTGCGTCTTCGGGTTGGTCGAACAATTCCAGTCGAACGCGGCTGGCGTAACGGCTGAAAATGGCGAAATTAACCCCGCCTCCCCTTTCCTGGGTTCCCAAAGGCAGAGGAGAGCCCGCCCGAATGTCAGCGTGCTCGGAGAACTGCGAGATGTAATCGTGCAACTCGCGTTGGAATGTTTTGATCATCGTTGCCATAGGATTCGTGCGTCTTCCAGTGGGATCGCTACGCCGTCGCGGTGCGACATCACTCGTGCCGTATAGTCGACTGGCTGGCGGGCCGTAGACACAGTCGCGCTGTAAACGTAGCCCCCCACCGCGCCGGCTAGTTTGCGAACGCGCTTCATCTCCTGCCGCACCGAACTGCCGCCGTTAACTCTGTTGGCATAGAGCTCGACTCGCACGGCCTTCGGGTCGATGTCATCGAGATAGACCTGAACCTCATACGTACGCTGCTTGCCATTCGTCTGCTGCTTCACCTCGCCGAAGTGTAGCGTGGTCCATTTCTGTTCCAGACTGTGCTGGCAATCCACCAGTTGCTTTCCAACGGTGCCTTTG
>JBEKLM010000104.1:0-3672 GCA_050010195.1 Verrucomicrobiia bacterium | reverse complement strand
CAATGCCCGCCGCGGTCAACTGGCCGCAGAGATGCTGACAGGTATACAGGTTGCCCGAACCCGTGCTCGGATCGTTGTCCGTATGAACCCCGAAGTCCGTCCCGGCTTCCGACCAGATGTAATTCGGCTCGGATGGATGCTCGCCTGTTATATTGACGCTGTAATACTTCGTGGCGTAGGAAACCTGCACCGCGTTCGAGTTGCCGGGCGCGATCAGGCTGTTGATGTAAGGCGCGGCGGGATTGCCAAGAAGTTGCTGCGGACTGCACGTCGGGCATCCCTGCACCCAATCGTGGTTTTCCAGCGGAATCACAAAGACGGTCTTGATCTGTTGCCAGATTTGTGCAGATACCGCTGAACTCAAGATGAAAAGGAAGACCAGCCCGGCAACAATCGAACGGGCGACAGTCTCCTTTGTTCGGCTTACCTTCACACATTTCTCCCATCCTGCGACTGAAACCGACCATCGGAGAGTGCACCCCCCCCTCTCGCCACAATGAGTCTTGTACCACAGCCGCCTTCCACAAGGCAAGCAGAATTCAGAACTTCCCCAGTGGTTTTAACGCGCGCCAGGTCCCCGGTGACCAGACCACTCTCTTTCGAGCCAAGAGTTGTGTTCTCCAAGGCTGTTCTCAATCTTGCAACAGGGTCTTTATGGTTTGTCCAACTCCGCGGGCTCGGGGCACGGATGACTTCGTCGAGTGAACCGTGTGGAGCCTCGGCTGGCGTCCTGCGGCAGTGGACTCTACCAGTGAATGAGACCTCACTTCGTGCACAAGAGACAACGCAGGTGACCAGAATGCCGGCACCACTGCCTCGGCGACTGACGTTCGGCTGAAGCGGTCATAAGAACGCGCCGATGTGCTATCCGACCAACGGCCGGTGAATGTGATTGTGTGCACGCCGGGCGACCGTTAACATGCCCGAAGATTGCGTTCGACTTCTGAGGAGACGACAATATCGTTCCCGACACTGCTCAACATGCGACTGCAATTCTTGGGTTCCATCGGCCACGAATAGCCAATGTGCGCGTTGGCCTGTCCTTGTACCTGTCATCAGAAAATCCAACAGGAGGTGGATGATGCGTTACCGTCAGGTCGTGTCGTTGATTCTTGCAGTCCTTCTCGCAGGGCTCGCCACGCGTCCGGCCGCAGGGCGGGAACTGACGTTCGGATTCACCCCCGTCCTGAGCGAATCCGACATGCGGGTCGAGTTCGAACCCCTGATGACCTACCTTTCCGGCTGCATTGGGCAGAAGGTCGTCTTGTACGTCGCCAAGGACTACGGGGATCTCCGCACCCAGATGGAGAGTGGGGCGGTGGACATCGGCACTTTCTCACCGTTCGCCTATGTGGATGCGGTCCGCGGCGGGAAGATCCGGATTATCGCCCAGTCCGTCATAAACGGCACGGCCACGTATCGTGGGATTATCGTGGCCCGCAGGGACAGCGGGCTGAAATCGTTGACGGACCTGCGGGGGAAACGCTTTGCCTTTGTGGATCCCAAGTCGGCTTCCGGCTTTGTTTATCCACGCGCGTTGCTCATCGAAAAGGGCGTCACTCCCGAGAGCACCTTCAAGGAAACCATCTTCGCCGGCAGCCACGACAATGTGATCGCCGCCGTTCTGGAGGGCAAGGCGGACGCGGGGGCCGTTTACGGGGATGCCGTCGCGATCGCAAAGTCCAAGGGGGTGCCGACGGAGAATCTGGTGACACTGGCCAGCACCGCGCCCATCCCCCACGACGCCATCGCGGTCCGTGTCGGACTGGATGAGGCCCTGGCGAAAAAGATCCGGGCCGCCCTGGTGGATTTGGACAAGTCCGAGGCTGGCCGCCGGGTCATTGCCAACAGTACGCCGAAGGAGTTGACGGGCTACATGATCGCCGAAGACAGTTTATACGACATGGTCCGTCGTACCGCAAAGATCGCCGGCATGTAAGGACGCTAATGGTCGTGTGAGCGGCCTCGCAAGTTCGTCAGCGGCTTCTCACGCGTCGACGCCGTTCGGGACAATAACCAGGAATATCTGTCTTGCGCTCCAGCAATTGGCAGGTGTATTTGTCGCGCACCTGATGGTTGCATCCGCTTGGGAGGTTTGGCCGCTTTGCCACCCCCGCAATTTGGCTTCGTTTTTGGCTTCGTTTCCCTCACTTTTCCACGCCGGCTTGGTCAAAATTGGGTTCGTTTTGCAGTTTTTACTTTTTTTGTGGCCTCTCCATCACCCCCACCGGTAGTGGTGCCCCTTCCCCTTCGTTGTCAAAGAACGCTGCCAACGTCAGCCCCCCGCTATATCCGAATCAGATATGGGGTCAATCATAATACGATGAACCCGACGAAGCGCGGGCCCTCGCCCCCTTCCGCCTCTCCGATCGTAGGGCGACCGGCCCGTTCGCCGTCTTCCGCTTGTAGCAAGCGCTCCGCTTGCCGCCGTACTCCGTCCGGTTTGCCCTAAGCCGCCACTCGTGCCCTTCGTGTCCTCCTCGCGGCCTTCGTGTTCCTCCACCCCCGTCCCGCCCTGCGCCCGAAGGCCACCTTAACCCGCTGCGGAGTTTCGCGTGGCGCGACCACGCAAAGCTCCTTCGTTAATCGAAGCCGAGCGGCCATGGTGGCCACAAGCCGAGTCCGACGACACGCGCCATAGACGTGCTGGTCGCACAAACGGCGTCGTGTCGTTTCGACGCCCGCAGGGCAGTGTGATCGGGAGGGAACGCTGCCAGATCGACCACACATGCGGACAGTGTTACCCGCCAACAATGCGATTTCAAGCGGAGAGGACACGTTTACGTCTTGATTTGGCCCACTGACGGCGCGACAATATCAAGAAGGCCGTGACACTTAGAAGGTGTTTGAAAATTCTACTTTCGCAGGTCAGCGGATTCTGCGCAGAATGATGTTAATCATTGCCAGTTGAATCATGGCGCGACTGTGGGAGGTCAACCGTTCGTAATCGGAGCGCAGACGACGGGACTTCATCAGCCAGCCGAAGGTACGCTCGACAATCCAGCGCTTGGGCAGCACCTGAAACCCGCCACGCCGTTGGTTGCGTTTGACAATGTCCAGATGCACGCGCCGCTGCGACCGCAATTGCCACAGCCAATCGACCAGTCCGCCGGCATAGCCTCCATCGGCCCACAGCTGTGTTAGTCGCGACCAGTGGTGACGAAGGCTCCCCAACAAACTACGTGCTCCGTCACGGTCCTGCACGGCCGCCGAGGTCACCACGACCTCCAAGATCAGCCCCAGCGTATCGACCAGTAGATGACGTTTGCGTCCAACAACGTGCTTGCCGGCATCGTAGCCTCGGACACCGCCTTGTTCCGCAGTCTTGATGCTTTGGCTGTCTATGATGCCGGCGGTCGGAGCCGTGCGGCGGCCGGCTTGTAGTCGCGCCCATGCCCGCAGATAGTCCCATAACTCATCCCACAGACCGATGTGGGTCCAGTGGCGAAAGTACCCGTACACCGTGCGCCAATGCGGAAAGTCATGGGGCAATTGCCGCCACGGACAGCCGCTGCGCAACAGATACAACAGGGCGTGGATGACCAACCGGCGATCCACCGGAGGACGACCCCGTTTCTTGGGAAGCGGCAACAGCGGTTCGATCTGATGCCATTGTGTTTCGGTCAAATCAGTCGGGTAACACTTGGGAGTTTGCATCCCAAGCCTGAACCA
>JBEKLM010000103.1:0-3814 GCA_050010195.1 Verrucomicrobiia bacterium | reverse complement strand
GTCGGCTGATCCTGGAGCGACTGGGCCATGCCCCCGAGGTACGTGTCCTTGCCGGTGGCAACGATCACCGCGCTGGCCGAGCCGCTTTCTACGCTCGTGCCCAGGAACGCGATGCTGGTCAATTCGATCGGCGCGGTCTCTGCCCCCGTGGTCTTCTTTTCAACCTCCAACTTCTCGACCGGGAAACTTTCTCCGGTTAGCGAGCCTTGGATGACGAATAGATCCTTGGCCTGTACGATCCGCACGTCGCCGGGAATCATGTCGCCGGCGGCCAGTCGAACCACGTCGCCGGGAACAAGCTGTGCGACGGTGATCTCCCGCGGTGCTCCGCCACGAAGCACTGTCGCGGTCACCGAGATCATGGCCTTGAGTTTGGCCGCGGCGTTGCCGGCTTTGGACTCCTGAATCAACTTTAAACCGACGCTCAGGGCAATCATGGATGCCATCACGGCCGCGCCCGGCGAATCTCCCGTTGCCAGTGAGATCGTCGCGAGCACGGCCAGCAGGATTACGAGCGGGTTGAGCAGCGCGCGCCAGAGTAGCTTTCCGAATCCCGCCCGCTGGTCTTTCGCGAGCACGTTCGGACCGTACTCGGCCAGACGCGTAGCGGCCTCGCTGTCGGTTAGTCCCTCGGCGCGAGTGTTCAGCTTCGCGTAGACGCCCGCTGCGTCCATCGCCGCCGACTCCACCACCAGGGGCGACACGCGTATCGCCGCGGCCTTATGCCGATCGATGGCAAGCACGCGCTTGGGGAGGACCGCCGATGGGATGCTAGTCATGTTGAACTCGCGGGCAGGTTGAACCATTGACCCGGCGCCGACGGTACACCCATTGCCGCCGTAATCCCACTAGATAGTGAAAACTCCCAGAGTCGGTTTCATAAGGGTATGCGCGGTTTCCCAAGACAATAATAATGGCAGTGTATCTTCCGGTCATGCCCCGAGGAGGAACTTCGACAAGGCTAGATGTCGAAGAGAAAGAGCATGTCCATAGCTACACTGCCAGTTCAATGTCCGTCGTTTCGGAATATCTGTCGACGACTTCTGATGGAGCAGGAGAGGTCAACAGGACAGGGAGATTCGGTTGGTTGGCACAATTACTTTTCTCGCTCTCTACCATCGAAAGCAACACATCGATCCTGGCAATCTTCTCGCGCCCTGCCATGCAAAGCAACAAATCAACTCTGGCGACTTCTGAACTAAAGAAATTACTCATCACCTTGCGAACCTGGAAGTTGCCTTTCTGATCTCGTTCCAAGATGACGTAGTTCCAGCCCGCCACGCCTTCGCCTTTAGCAATCGCACCGAGCGATTTTCCCGACGTATCGGAAAACCATTCGACCTGTTCCACCATCCAGCTCTCCAAGACGGGATTCTGAGGCACCAACCGGTCAAATTCGGAACGGGGGATCGTTTTAATACTCATTTCATTGCCTCCCTTTTTGAGCAAGCCGCCTACGCCTTCTTTGGGGACGACTGCTGACTGTTTCTCGCCATGAGTTTTTCTAAACCCAGAATCTATGCGGCACGTCATCAGCGGACAATGGGGTGTTGACCCCATGTGGAGGTTTCCCCACGCTGGCACTCACCCACCGTTGCTCCTCGCCGCAACACCACGAAACTATCGGTTGCTATTCCTGCGATTGGGCTTACGGTGCAGCGGAGAGTCGGGGGCAATGTGCAAGTTGTCAGAATTGACCGGCGTCATTCGGAAACTCGGCTCTCCTTTCGTTTCCCCCTCCAGTCCCCAACCGAATCTCACGCCAGCGGAAATGGACTCGCTCATGGCGTTCCAGCAATCCCGTAAAATTCAGCAACCCTGATACTCGAACACACCTCTCGGTGCCGATTTAAGAAAACGAAAGGCGGCCTTCGGAAATGGAAGCCGCCTTCAATTGCGCGCGTATTTTCATCAGAGGGACGGCGAACGGCTCTCTTTTCTCCCTGGGGTGAAGACCCCATAGGAACCGTGCAATTCTGCGTTATCTTAACACCATGAATATATTATTACTCATGGTGGTCCTGCTTCTCTTGTTCGGCGGCGGCGGATTTTACTTTGGTGGCCCCGTCATCGGCGGCAGCGGGCTTGGCCTGATTCTGCTGGTATGCCTTGTCATCTATTTCGCAGGCGGATTCCGCAGTTCGAAAAGCTGACAGGATTTTGCTTCGCTAACCCAGAATCGTTCCGCCGAAGACTTCCCTACACGGAGACAACGAGTGGGGTTGCCTCGGGGGCGGCGCTGGATTGCTGGTAGTGATTGTAATCGTGTTGTTAGTCTTGAAGCACTGAACGAAAGCGGGACGCCCAGACGGCATCAGAACATCTGTCCGGATGGATGACGCGGAAGCCTCGTCAGTCTGTTATTGTTTAGCAGCCGCCCCGAACCGCCCTCATTCTCGCCCTGAAAAAAATAACCCCTCGGAACGCTGCTCAATGGGGTCAACACCCAATAGCGGCCCGCCGGTTGTTACGGTAATTTTCTTTCATGAAATTAACCTCCCGCCGTTATGAAACCAAGACAGTTGCTGAACTCGAAACACTCGATGACGAATTGGTCAAGAAGTCGGCGGTTCTTGAACGCGAGTTTCCAGTTCTTCAAAAACGTATAGACGCCTTGAAAGCTGCAAAACGGAAGCTAAAGCGGGCAAAGAGGTAGTTTGTAGTCCTGGTGAAATCCGGAAAAAGTCTCCGCCTCCCCGCCATTGCCACCTATCCCACTGCCTGCTCTAAATCCACCAGCCCAAAGCGTGGATCTATCGCGACATGAACCATCCCTCCGCGCTGCTGTTGCCGGTCTCACCCTGAGGTGCGAACGGGTCCATGGTAGGGTTTTACCCCATAGCGAAGGGCCAGTTCATCGCTTACGTGTCAGCACACGATAAAAACCAACCGCAGCAACAGTAGGAAGGAGGCACAATGAAAGTAAAGTATTCATTGGCGCTCGTAGTGGCCGCAGTCGCTCTCCTAGCCAGCGGTGGACCGCTGCGCGCATCGGAGACGGATGACCGCATCGAAACCTCGTTCAAAAAGACCTACGTCTACAAGACCTACCTGAAGGACGAACACATCAAGATCAGCTCCAAGGATGGAGCCGTCACCTTGTCGGGCGACGTGTACAACGAAACCCACAAACCGATGGCCCAGGACACCGCCGCAGCGTTGCCCGGGGTCACGAGCGTGGACAATCGTATCGCAGTCGTAGGCGACCAACCCGCCGAGAGCTCGGATACGTGGATCAGCATGAAAGTGAAAGCGGCCTTGCTGTATCGTCGTAACGTCAGTGGCACCAAGACCGAGGTGTACGTGAAAGATGGCATTGTGACGTTGAAAGGTGTGGCCGCCAACCAGGCCCAAAAGGACCTGACCACCGAATACGCTAAAGACATCGACGGCGTGAAAGGCGTGCAGAACGAGATCGTCGTGTCCAAGAACCTGGATACACGTGGCGAAACAACGGGCGAAAAGATTGATGACGCATCGATCACCGCCCAGGTCAAGGGGTCATTGCTGGCGCATCGCTCGACCAGCGTGCTCAACACCAAGGTCACGACCAACGATGGCGTGGTGACGGTGAGCGGCCAGGCCAAGAACGAAGCCGAAAAGGCCCTAGTCACCAAACTCATCACCGACATCAACGGTGTACAGAGCGTGGTCAACAACATGACCATCGAGGAGGCCGCGCCCAAGAACAACTATTGACTCCTGTATAATACAGTTAGGATTTCACCACAATTCGGCTTGCTTCCAGAAGGCGACGATCAGCGAGGGTCGGCGGCGCATCCGCCGCAGGGCACGGGTGGCGCGCAGGCTTAAT
>JBEKLM010000102.1:0-4149 GCA_050010195.1 Verrucomicrobiia bacterium | reverse complement strand
GCCACTCTCTGCTGCGCAATAACTGTGACGGCACATTCACCGACGTTACCGCGCAGAGCGGACTGCTGGACGGGCCACTGAGCCCAGCGCAATCCGCGGTCTGGCTGGACATTGACAATGACGGCAACCTGGATCTCTTCATCGCCAACGAGAACGCCCCCAGCCAGTTATTCCTGAACAAGGGCGACGGGACGTTTGTCGACATCTCGCACCAGGCCGGAATCGATCGAACCGCATTCAGCAAGGCCGTGGTCTCCGCCGATTACGACGGCGACGGGTATCCCGACATTTTCGTCTCCAACTTCAACGGATCCGATTTTCTTTACCACAACAACGGAGATCGCACGTTCACCGAGGTTTCCGAGCAGGCCGGAGTCAACACGCCCTGGATGAGTTTTGGTGCTTGGTTCTTCGATTACGACAACGACGGCCATCCCGATCTCTTTGTCACCTCGTATTTTTTTTCCATTGAAGAAGTTGCGCGAAGCTACATGGGGCTTCCGCGCAAAGGAGAAACCCTGAAGTTATACAGGAACCTCGGGAACGGTAAGTTTCAGGACGTCACGGCGGATGTCAATCTCGATCGCGTATTCATGCCGATGGGCCTCAACTTCGGAGACATAGACAACGATGGATACCTGGATATTTACCTGGGCAGCGGTAATCCGTCGTTTGCGTCCATGCTGCCCAACGTATTGCTCCACAACCAACGAGGCAAACATTTCGTCGATATCACTGCTTCGTCGGGAACGGGCGCGCTAGCGAAAGGCCACGGCATAGCGTTTGGGGACCTGAACAACGATGGAGACGAGGACATTATTGCTGTGATGGGTGGCCCCCAACCCGGCGATCGCTCCCCCAACCGTCTGTTCGAGAATCCCGGCAAACATGGCAACGACTGGATCACCGTGCGCCTGGTAGGCGTGAGATCCAACCGCTGCGCGATCGGTGCACGCATTGCGGTAACGGTGATGAATGAGGGGCGCGAGCGCCGCACCATCTGGCGGACGGTAGGTAGCGGCGGATCGTTCGGCGCCTCGCCGTTACAGCAGCATGTTGGACTCGGCAAGTCGGCCAAGATCGAGAAGATCGAGGTTTGGTGGCCGGCCTCGAAGACCAAGCAGACTTTTGAAAACGTGAGCGCTAATCAGTTCGTGGAGATCAAGGAATTTGAAAGAAGCCTCACCACATTGGTGCGGCCCACGTTTCAATTGGGCGGACCGGCGCGACGCGCTCAGCGCCACGTCGCCTCCGGTAGTTGAAAGGATCTGACTTGATAAGTACCAAATCGTTGTTTCTGTCTTTGCTCTTCGCGCTAGGGCTCGGAGCAACCTCAACACAGCGGTACGAGGTTACTGGGTTGGTGCTGACCGTAGATGCTCCGCATCGTACCGTTTTGGTGTCTCACGACCGGATTCCAGGATATATGGACGCAATGACAATGCCGTATCGCGTGGATGACCCGCGCGTACTTGACAACTTGAAGCCCGGCGAGAAAATCGACTTCACCCTGGTTGTTAGCAAGACGTCCTCTTACATCTCTAATGTGCATGTGCGCGAGTACGATAGCTTGGAACGCGACCCGGTGCAGAACCGGCGCCTAGCGATTTTGGATGAGGCTATGCGATCCAAGGCAGGTTCGCCGTCAGGTTTGCCCAATATGTTGAGCCCTGGACAGACCGTGGCCGATTTTTCGCTTGTCGACCAGATGAACCGTCCGGTCACGCTCTCGGGGTTCAGAGGCAAAGTAGTGGCAATCAGCTTCATTTACACGCGCTGCCCTTTGCCGGATTATTGTTTGCGGCTGTCGAACAATTTCGCGCGGCTCCAGAAACGTTTCAATGAGCGCCTGGGCCGGGACCTGGTACTGCTCAGCATTACGTTCGACCCGGACCACGACCAACCGGATGTGCTGAAGAAATATGCCGACCAATGGGAGGCGAATGTGGAGGGATGGCATTTTCTGACGGGTACGCTCAGCAGCGTGAAGCAGGTGTGCGGCATGTTCGGTGTGAATTTTTGGCCGGATGAGGGCTTGCTGACCCATTCACTGCACACCGTAATCGTCGACCGGGAAGGAAAGCTGGTGGCCAACATGGAAGGTAACCAGTTTACGGCTGTCCAATTGGGTGATCTGGTGGAAGCAACCCTGGCCCATGGCAACAACATCGAAGCCGGCACAAGATAGCGGCGATGGCCTAACTCGGAATCGGCATGGGAAATCAACCCGGTGTCCCGAGAGACTTCAGTGCTTTGGAGCAGCGCCGTTTCGACGCCGTGGGCCTGGTCCGTCAGGGTGCCTCGCAAAAAGAGGTCGCTCGCAGATTGAACGTCAGCCGTCAGACCGTTAGCCGCTGGATAACCAGACAGCGGCTGTTGGGCGATGAAGCACTCAAACGATCGGCAAGAATGGGCCGCAGCCCGGAGTTGACCGCCGAACAGCGCGAGTTACTCAAGAGTCTGCTGGCGCGGAGCCCGCGAAACTTCGGCTATGATGGCCACTCGTGGACTTGTCCTCGCGTCGCCCGTTTGATCGAGTCCCAGTTTGGAGTGGTATATCATCCGGGGCACGTCTGGAAGGTATTAACATCACTTGGATTGCGGCGCTCCTCACGCGTGATCATTGACATCTAGTGCGAACTCACTATTGACTGATTTGGATCAAGCTGTTAACAATTCAACTGGAGTATCATGAACCATGGCAGAAAAAGACATTCTTTCGAATCAGAAGGTCATCCTGAAGAACCAGTCGACCATCCTCAAGAATCAAGCGACTCTCCTTGGCAATCAGAATACGATTAAGAAGAACCAAGGGACCATCAAAGACAACCAGAAGAGCATTTTGGCCAACCAGAAAGACATCAAGGGCAACCAGAAAGACATCAAGAAGAATCAGGGAAGTCTGGATCTCATCCTGAAGAATCAGGAACGAATCGTCGCCCTGCTGCAGAAATAGCTGGACCCCGGCAGCTGTGGTGCGGAATTCGCAGTTGCCATATAAGTGGGCCACTTCAGCTCGCCATGGTCCTTTCTTGAACCGGGCGCTGAGGAACTGAATGGAAGGCCGGATTTCGCGAATTATCTTGGCGCTCTTCTTTGCGGCGCTCCTGGCTGCGCCCGTGTTGTATAAACGCGTCGCTCATCGAAATAATACGCGGCGGACTGCCACGGATTCGTCTGCTGTCCTTGACCGTTACGGATTCATCTTTCAGGAATCGTCCAAAAGTTCCGGCATTTCCTTCCGCCACACTTCACCGCAACTGGACCCCAAGCTTCAGCACATCATGCAGCAGGTGGCTTCGATGGGCGCCGCTGTCTCTGTGGTTGACTACGATCGCGATGGTTGGGCGGACATCTACGTCACTAACAGCGCCGAGGGCAGCCAAAACGCGTTGTACCGGAATCTCGGCGACGGAACGTTCCGCGACGTTGCCGCCGAGGTGGGACTGGCCGATGTGAACTTGCCGGGAACAGGCGTTTCGACGGGTGCCGTTTGGGGAGATTATGACAACGACGGCTTCGAAGACGTCCTCATCTATAAGTGGGGTAAGCCGGAGCTGTTTCACAACGACGGCGGCAAGCACTTCACGCGCGTGACGGAACAGGCCGGATTGCCGAAGTGGGTGAATGCGAACAGTGCCATCTGGCTCGACTACGATGGTGACGGAAAGCTGGATCTTTTCCTCGGCGGTTATTACTCCGAAGACGTCGATCTCTTTCATCTGAAGACGACCAAGATCATGCCCGAGAGTTACGAATACGCAGCGAACGGCGGGCGGAAATACCTGTTTCACAATCTGGGCGGGGGCCGCTTCGAAGAAGTCTCGGCGCGGCTCGGCATCCAGTCAAGGCGTTGGGCGCTGGCTGCCGTCGCGGCGGACCTGCGCGGCACGGGTTATCCGGATCTGTTCATCGCCAACGACTATGGCGTGTCGGAGCTGTATTTCAACGAGGGCGGAAAGAAGTTCCGCGAGGTTGGAAAAGAGACCGGAGTGGGTGCGGCGCCCAAGAGCGGAATGAACGCGGCGATTGGTGACGTCCTCAACCAGGGCCGCTTCGGAATTTATGTTTCGAATATTTCCGAAGAAGGCGTATTAGTGCAAGGCAACAACTTGTGGATGCAGCAGGCGGGCTCCTCAGGCTCGAACG
>JBEKLM010000101.1:0-4369 GCA_050010195.1 Verrucomicrobiia bacterium | reverse complement strand
ATTCTCCGTCCCCGGCGCCGGAATGCTCGCCAGCGTCGACGAATACTCTGAAGGCGCGCAAGACTGGAATCCCGCCGTGCGCGTCGCCGTCACCCCGTTGCAGGTAAGTCCGGCCTGCGCTTGCTGATCGAACGTCAATCCGCTCAGGTCGACTGGCGTAGTGTTGTTGATCGCATACGGTACCGACCCTGCCACCAGGCCCGAATCGTACCGCCAGTTTCCTCCCGCCCACGGCCCGCGTTTGCCAATCTGGTATTGCAGATGCGTCGTCTGATTGAACTTCTCATCGTGATCGATGCGGAACGGAGCACCGCCTGTCTGCGGAGCGGCGCCAGCCCCGGCCGACTGCGGCGGAAAGAAGCGCGCAGCCACCGACGACGCCACAAAGTACGCGCTGAAGTTGTGGAACTCGGGCACATCGGCGTGGAGCGCATAACCGGGAATCTTAGAGTTATGCCAGTCGATCGGGAACGTGATCGGCGTATTCCCAAGCACGCTGAAGTCGAACGCGTTGTGGGTGTACTTCCAGATGTACTCGCCACTGAACACCATGAACTTGCCAAACGCCTGCTGGAAGCCCGCGTGAAATTCGTTGCGGAAGCCGGGGGCCAGCGTACCTGAGACGCCCGGACTGCAGGCCAGCAGCGGAGACAGCACCGCATTCAAGCATCCGTTGCTTGAAAGCACCAAGTTCTCATTGAACGGCGTCTCAAGCGTCCGCGCGTAGGAAACACGCATCACGGTCTTGGTTGGCTTCACGTTGTAGGAGATCCCGACGCGCGGCTGTGTCTGGTTGGCAGCGGTCAGCCCGTTATAAACGTCCTCGCGCAGCCCCAGGTTCATGTCCCAGTTGCCCAGCTTGATCTCGTCCTCGGCAAAAAGCGCCAGTTCCTTCACATCGGTATGCCCGAAGAAGTTGTAAAGCGCTCCGCTCCGCGTCAGGTCATACGGAGCAAGCACAGCAAGGTAATTCGGATTCTGCCCCGCCACTCCTCCCGGACACTGCGACTGGCTCGTGTAGCCCGCTATCGGGTTTCCCGTCACCAGACTCACACACGGAGAGTTATACGTCGCATCTACAACACCCAGCCCGTCGCGTTCCCGCAGGAACGTCTGTCCGTACTGCGCGCCCACCTTCAGGTTGTGAATTCCCTTCACGTACGAGAAATCCGAGTGCGCCGCCGCGTTCATCAGCGTGCGGTTCTGGGTGATCGATGAAGTTTGCAGATTCGTCGGTCCCAGATCGGCCAGCGGATTGCCGCTCGGATAGTAGTTGTAGTCGTCGCGCCGCACAAACCCGCCCAGGTTGAACACCATATCCGTGCCGATAATGCGCGTGTATGTCGGCGAAATATTGAAGGTCCCAATCTTCGAGTGCTGGTCCGTGTCCCCCACGCTTGCAAAAACCGGGCTCGCGCCCGCGCCGCCGCCCACCACATTCTGCACGTTCAGGTTGTCGTAGGCGTTGGGCGTCTGAAACCACGACCTGCTGTAGTTCAAATCCAGGTGAATCGAGTCGGCTGGCGAGAGGCTCAAATCCACGCGATCGAAAATGTTCTGCTCATTTCCCTTGTCGTGGAAGACAACAAACTCCGGCGGATCGAGGAAGCGCCCGGTGTTCAGGCCGTCAACCTCAATAAAATTGCCCCACTTTGTGCCGCCGTAGGAGAGATCGAATCCCCCCGAAGCCGATCCAAATGTACCGTACGACGTATTGATGCTGCCCGTCGGTTTCGTAATTCCCTGACCAGACCGCGTCGTTGCCACAATCACAAGGCTCGTCTTGTCGCCGTATTCCGCCGGCGGCGCGCCAGAGATCACCTGGAGCGATTGAATCGAATTCGACGGAAGCTGGTTGGAAAACACCTTGCTCTGCTGGTCCGTAATCGACTGGCCGTCGACTGAAAACGAATTCGATGCATGGTCTCCCAGGCCGTGAAACAGGCCGTTTGAATCGGCCGCTACGCCCGGCGTGGTCTCAGTCACCAGGGAACTCAGCGTGGATGACGCGCTCTCCATCGGTACTTTGAGAAACATGTCACGATCCACATCGGTGTGGAATGTGGGGTCCGTTTCAACAAGATCACCGGTCGACTCCACAGTGACGGTTTGCGAGGCCCCTTCTACCTGGAGCACCAGCTTCAAGCTGGCGCCAACCACCGACTGGATTCCCACGTTCTGGCTCAGCGGAGAAAAGCCATTGGCAGACACCCGAATGCGATAGCCGTTGAACGGTACGTTGGAGAAACTGAATTGGCCATTTGCGTCGGTAATGACAGTGCGGTCAAGTCCGCTCACGTCGTTTGTCATGCGAACACTGGCGCCGGGAATCACCGCACCGGTGGAATCGGTGACCGTGCCGCGCACGGCTCCTGCATTGCCGCTCTGCGCCGGCACTGAAAGCGCCGCAAACAGCAAAGCGAAAATGGGAATTATTCGTAATATCGCACCGTTTTTGAACGGCATAGGGAAGTCTCCTCAATAGGTCTGAAAAATGCGGAAGGTAAACCACGGCTTGTGGCACCGCGGCATCTTCTGTGCATTGGGAGCACTCTCTCGAGTTCCATCGAGCCTGCCGACTCACGTACGCTGACGCCCTCCCCTCTTCAGGGGGTAATGGGCCGTGTGAACCATGCAGAATTGGAAAAACGGAGAGGGGCTCTAGCAGCCTGCGGGAGGAGGACGAATGAAGAGCTTGGAATCGCGATGACGGATGACGGTTTCGAGCAGGACAATCGGGGCGGAAATGCCTACTTGCACCAGTACATTCGCAACCTGGGGCGCCTCAACCGGAGCCGCGGAGTGCATCGAGATGCAAAGCGGGCAATGGTCGGCAGCCGATTCATCCGAGTGGACGTGCGCCACCTGGGCAACGGCGAACAGCGCCAGCAGCACGAGACACAGGAGCGTGACCACGCGCAAGGTTCCGGGCTTCGCGAGCCTGGCCTTTGTGCGTGCGTCCATGCGGTTCTGGGGCCCGAATCCTGTCAAAAACCGTCTCCTGCTCTAAGGATACAGGTTATTGGACGCAAAATCACAGCAAATGGTTGGACCACGCCCCCGGCGCAGGCCGCCAAACGGCCCGCCAGCCGATTGCCAACCCGGCTAGAAACCCATCTGCGGTCCGGTCGTCTAAACTGTGTGCGATGAACCGATTCGCCCATCTGCGCGACCTTCCAGTTCTCACCCTCCTCGCCGTCTCACTGGCCTTGCTTCCGGCGTCCGGCGCAACCGCGCAGCAATCCACAAACGATAAGAAACAGACCCCCATCGTCCTCAAGCCGGATTCCCCTGGTCTCGCCCGCAATCATCGCCTGATTCTCAAGGACGGCACCTACCAGTTGGTCCGCCAGTACACCATCGCCGGCGACCGCGTGCGCTACCTTTCGCTCGAGCGCGGCGAGTGGGAGGAGATGCCTGCCGACCTTGTGGATTGGGCCGCAACCCGCAAATGGGAGCGCGACCACACGACACCCGACACCGAACAAGCCTCGCCGGCCATGAAAGAGGCAGAGGATATTGACAAGGAAGAAGCCGATGAGCGCGCCCTCAAGAATGCTCGTATGCCCGAGGTGGCCAAGGGCCTCGAGCTGCCCGATGAAGACGGCGTCTTTGCACTCGACACCTATCAGGACACGCCCGAGCTGGTTGAGCTCTTGCCCAAGGATCTCAACATGAACTCAAAAACGCGTCACGGGATTGAGACGCTCAACCCGCTCAAAGCCTCCAAAGCCAATCTTGAGCTCGAAGGCGAACACGCCAAGGTGCACCTGCACGTCAACGACCCGGTCATCTATCTCTCGCTCAACGTCAGCGACGAAACCGAGCCCGTGCTTTCCCATCCGGTCACCATCAACACCGGCAACGCCCGCACTGTCACTGGCGGCAAGCACGGCGCGCACTCTGAGAAGTCCGGCTTCGCCATCGTCCGCGTCGACGAGCGAAATCAAGTCCGCATCGTCGGCGCCATCAAGGTCGGCATCGACGGCAAGGTCACCCAGGACGAGGACGTCATCCCCACCAAGGTCGAAGTCCTCGCCGGCAAACACTGGCTTCGCATCGAGCCGGAGCAAAAACTCACCATCGGCGAGTACGCGCTGGTAGAAATCATCTCGGCAAACGACATCAACCAAACCGTATGGGACTTCCGCATCTCCCCCGACGCCCCAGACAATCCTGGCTCGCTCGGCCCCATCCTCAAGCGCGACACCGACCGCTAAAAGAGGATTTTTCCGACGAAGAAATGCACGACCCTTAAACTGTGGTCCTGATCTTTGTCCTCATTTTTGACAAATTCAAGGTGTTCGATTGGGACAAATCGGCACAAGTGCGCGGTGCGTGCTGAAATGTCCAGAACGCAACCTACAAT
>JBEKLM010000100.1:0-4456 GCA_050010195.1 Verrucomicrobiia bacterium | reverse complement strand
ATTACGCGAGGTGGAGGCAAACGTGCGGGGACTTGGTTCTCTTGATTCTCAAGCTCAGGGCGGGCATGCGGAGCTGCCCGACTCGGCCGGCGGTCGAAGTCCATGGGAGGTTTGCGCTTCGTTGATGAGGCTGGATAACAACGAAGTTTTCCTCTGCAAGCGAGTCTGCGAGCACGGCTTGGAATACGCTGTGATTGACCAAGCATCGGTAGCTTCGGCTTACGCCAAGGCGCGTGGACCGCTGGATGTGTTGCGCACGGGAGACAACCCGCGCCAAGTGCTTCGCGACTACCTGCGCAGCGAAAGCGAGACCCTCCATCTGATGATCAACGACATCACCGCCAATGTCCGCCTAGTCATTGCGGAGCGTTTTCCGAAGCAGGATTTGCGGCGCGTGGTCAACGAGATCACACGCATGTGCAAGAAAGTCGCCCGCCTCGGTTTCTCTGAGACAGTGACAGATGCCGCAACTCAGGCGCAGAAACACAACGGCGGTGTCCATGTTTGATAAGGGTAACGCTGGCACTGGGCCGCCCCCATCCCCGGTGACGGCAGGAATGAACAGACAGGCAGACAAGTTTCTCACCATCAAGGAAGTGGGCGAGCGGCTCAACTTGTGCCGAACGACCATTTGGCGACTCATGAATCAGCACGGATTGCGTTTTGTTCGCATCGGCGGCACGCGCCGCATACGGGAGCAGGATTTGGAGGCGTGGATTGAGCGGCATTCGGTGAACCTCAACTGCAATAAGGACGGCCACACGCAGAATTAATTGGTCCGAAGTCGGCAAGATGATCGACGGACAAACAAGCGAGATAAAGCAGCGAACCGCCTTGGAGACGCCGCAGAAGATCGCGGGCGAGCCTGGGTTGTACTGGCGCGGCGGGATCATCTACGCGCGTGTGCGCGTTGACGGCAAACAGACCTATCGGTGCACCGGCACCGACAAGATTGCGGGGGCGCGGAAGGTTCTGGCGAAGTGGCGCGAGGATGCCGTGCTGCGTCTGCATGGAATTGAGCCGAAGCAGGCGGCGTTGGAGCGCAACCGGCTGACTGTAGCCGCAGTGCTCAAAGGATATGTTGAGTTCGGTTTTCCGGATCGCAAGAGCCGTATCAAGAAAACTGCGGCAACTCGGGAGACTGAGGGGAAATCAATCCAGCGATTGGAGGCGTTCTTCGGGCCGCGCGCGGCGGTGAGTCTGACCCTGAAGGATTGTGATGCCTACCGCAAATGGCGGGCGAATGGTGGATACACGTGGCAGCGTGGCGAAAAGCTGCGTCGCAGCCGGGCGGGTGACCGGTGCGTGGACATCGAATTGCAGACGTTGGGTAATGCGCTGGCGCTCGCCGTTCGACAGGAGAAGCTGAAGGCGAATCCGCTGACGGGTCGCGGGCGTTACCACAGCGAAGAAGACACGCGTCATTGCCGTGAGACTGCCCCGACGCCTCAACAACTGCACATCATCGCACAGACGTTCCGAGGACGCGGCGAGGATGTGATTGCGGACTGCCTTTTGTTTCTCGGATTCTCCGGGCTGCGTGTGCGTGAAGCACTCAGGCTGGATTGGGAAGCAGTGGATTGGGCAAACGGTGTGATTCACGTTAAACGCGAGAAGCGCGGCATCAATCCGTTCGTGGCGATTCTTCCGGAAATGGAGACATTGCTCCGAGAGATGCAAATACGCGCACGGAGCCACATGCTTTTCCCGTCGGAGTGGGACATGAATCGACCGCTTCCGTACCCCACTGTGGCACGGAAACTAAGCCGACTGTGTCGCTCGACGGGGATGCGTTACGTGACGCTCCATGGGTTGCGGAGTTTCTTCGTGACGCAGTGCAGGGAGTCGGGACTGCCCGACACGGAGATCGCCGCGTTGATCGGCGACAAGAGTGGCCCGGCTATTATCGCGCGCACCTACGGTGACGTGCGCCCTGAACATCTTCTCAAGCAAGCACAACGTGTCCGCTTCTTGGCAGGGGTAAAACCCGATGCCGAGGAGTCGAAGTTCGTCATCCCACAAACGCAGCAAACCATCCGTCCGTGATGGTCGGCTGTGATACTCGCTGTGATACTCACCTTGCTCAAAGTTGAGCGATGTTTCATGATGTTGACAGATTTGCAGAAATCCTGTAACCTACTATCTACCAATGCGTTCAAAGCAAGTTTAGCTAAAGGCGTAAACGAGTGGAACCCCCCTTTTCCAGCCTGCAAAACTCCTATCCGTCGGTTCGATTCCGACACCCGCCTCCAACTCTGAACGCTTGGGCTTCAGGGGTTTGGAGCAGCAGAGGAGCTGAGTTTCAGTGGATTCTTCAGTGACCGAGCTACTCCGGGACAACCCGGGTTTAGCCAACAGAAACTCGCTCGCTACTCGCTAACGCGGACGGAGCGACTTGGTTCATGCTCATGACCATGAGGCATGAGATGAAACAACGCTATCGGGTCTTCCGCCGCAGTTGGGGCACCTACTACAGCGAAGACCTCGTCACCAAGAAACAGGAAACCCTCCACACCCGCGACCGGGATGAGGCTTATCGGCTGGTCGCGGCTCTGAACGAAAACGAAGTGCAATCCACGTTCAGCCGGCAACTGGCCCGCGTGTACTGGAAGGCAGGCGATCCGGCTGGAGCAACCCGGACTTGGCAGCACGTCATGGACGAGATTCCCAAGCTAAAACAGAACGACGAGACTCGTCGCCGCTGGCTCATGGCGATCAAAGACAAAGCCTTCGACTCGATTCGGAGCATGGTTATTCTTGAGACCCAAGCGGAACACTTTCTGAAAGTACTGGAGGCAGGTTCTGTCTCGACTAATCTTTACCTGCGGCGGATTCACAACTTCGCGTTGGACATGAACTGGCTTCCATGGCCGATCTTGCCGAAGAAACGGTGGCCAGCGGTCACGTTCAAGGAAAAGCGCGCCATCACATGGGCCGAACATAAAGCCATTGTCTCGCGGGAAGGCAACGCGGAACGGAAGGCATTCTATCAACTTGCTTGGCAGACAGGCGCATCACAAACGGACTTGGCGAATTTGGAAGCAGAGAGTATTGACTGGGAGCATCACGTCATTTCTTTTGCCCGCAAGAAGACCGGTTCCATCGCACTGCTGCGTTTCGATGAGGAAACCGCCGAAATCCTCCACTTTCTCCCCGCCAGCGGGCCGCTCTTTCCATATCTGCGGAGTGTGCGGGCCGGTGACCGAGCCACAGAGTTCAAGCAACGATGCGGTGGGCTTGGTATCTGGGGAGTCTCATTGCACTCGTACCGGTACGCGTGGGCGGAGCGAGCAAAGAAGGCTGGCTATCCCGAACGGTTTGCGCAGGAGGCATTGGGCCACAACAGCAAGGCGGTTCATCGGGCCTATGCGCGCAAGGCCCAGGTCGAACTGCCACCACTGAGCGAATATGAACGGTATCGCGCCAAGTTCACGGAAGCAGCGAGGACCGTCGAACCGGTAACTCGCGCGGTCACGACCTGACCGAGCAGGATTGTGGACTCAGCGTCTACGGCCGGTAGCAGCGGGCCAGGAAAAAAGGAGCGCAGCCGCCGTTTCCTCCACCCAGTCGTGAACGCGGGTTACTAGTCCTGTTATCGCCGGTTGAATCGCGGTTGCGCTCCTAATCGTTGCTGCTGCTCGTAGTAGGATTATTCTGGCCATCATTGCGGGGAGCGGATCCGGTAGTACCGCGCCGGGTAGTTGGTGGCCGCGCCCACGTCGTAGAAATTCGTCGTGGCGGTGGTGACGACGATGTTGGTCACGTCGGTGAAGCCGTTGGTCGAGTAACTGCCGCTGGCTCCCGTACCGGCGGTGACCTGGACGATATTGCTGACGCCGGCGGTATTCCACGTAATCAACAGGTCATGGGCGTTGGTGGGCAGGATGGACGTGATTTGGAATGGGAGCTGGAGAGCCGGGGTGATGTTCAGAATGTCCGACGAGCTGGGAATGCCGTTGACGAACATCGTCACCAAGGCATAGCCGGGTGGCAAACCGGTCACCGCCGCCGAGGTGTAGGAATTACTGGACCAGCTCGTGCTCAAGAGTAATGCGGTCTGCTCGTTGCCCAAGCACTCCAATTGCACCACCGGATAATTGGCGGACGAGGACTGGAAATTGCCGCCGGAACCTTCAGAGATTCCCAGAAATTGGGTGCCGGTGAGCACGAGATTGCTTCCAAGAGTCAGCGGAGAAGTAGCAGTCCCTATCTGCGGTTGCCAGGCACTGTTGAATCCGAGGCCGACATCATACAATTCCGCGCTGTTGAAAGCGTTACCGTTGCCATCTTCTCCCCCGGCCACGAGCACTTTGCCATTGGGCAGCAGCGTCGCCGTGTGAAGAACGCGACCTGTCGCTAAAGCGCCCGTCGCGCTCCACGTCCCCGCCGCTGGGTCATACAATTCCGCGCTGCTGAGAGAGTCGAGGTAGCTATCAGCTCCCCCGGCCACGAGCAC
>JBEKLM010000099.1:0-4622 GCA_050010195.1 Verrucomicrobiia bacterium | reverse complement strand
GCCATAGCCTCGGCGACGGCGGATCTCCAGCTCATGCCCCCAAGCCGAAGCGAAGCGAAGACGCCGCTCCGATCCGTCGCGGCAATCCGCACCACCTTACCGACAGTCCGCCATAGCTTCTTGTCCGCCGAAGCCTTGGCGAAGGCGGACAGCGACGGCGGAACCCCCGCTTCCGCCGCAACGCCCGACTCTCAAACCTGTCCCGCGCCATCAACCTCCGCGGTCCTCAGCTTTTCGTGTGCGCAGCCCTTGCCCGGCAAAAATGAAACAGAAAGACCGCGGCACGAAGCCGATACTTGAATCTACGCCACTTCCGCATGTGGCAGCGGCAAAAAGTTAACGAAAGAACCCGCCACACCACCGTTCCGGTGCTCAGCGGGAAGGGTCCGTGCAAAAAACTTGGAGGTGATCGGAATCCGCAAGTATGCTATACATGTTGATATGCAGAGAACATGAGGGTCAAGTTGGTGAACGTTCGTTTTCCAAGGAGGTCGTTATTCATGAAGAGAAGCACGCGCACGCTGGGCATACTCTTGACTGGTCTATTCCTGGCCACGGCGGCAGTTCACGCGAAATCAAAACCGCGATTCAACGCGAGTGGAAACGTGCTTCTGGTCGACCAGTACAACAATCGTGTCCTCGAGATCGACACCAACACCGAGACGATTGTCTGGCAATATGAAATGACCGTGACACGGGCCGACTCGCATTTCGTGACGAATTCCATCGTCGGCCCCCGCGACGCCGAGCGGGTCAGCGGCCGCACGCTGATCGTCTCCTGCGGGCTGCCCGCTGGCGTTGACACAAATTATCCCGACGGGTATGCCGACAACCGCGTGATTCTGGTCAACCGCCAGGGACACATCCTGTGGCATTACGGCCAGACGGGTGTGATGGGCTCCGGTCCCGACCAGTTGAACAATCCGTCGACCGCGATGTGGCTACCCAGTCAAAACGTGCTGATCACCGATCAGGGCAATCACCGTGTTATCCAGGTTAATCACAAAGGGGACATTGTCTGGCAATACGGCACCGGATACAGCGGCAGCGGCAGCAACCAGCTTAGCTCTCCCGCCAGCGCCCAGCGGCTCGGCAACGGCCATTATCTCATCGCCGACACCGGCAACAACAGAGTTATCGAAGTGGACCGCAAAGCCGATCTGATCTGGCAATACGGTGATCCGGGCGACACGAATGTCCTCAACGGTCCGACCTACGCCTGCCGTCTGCCCAGCGACAGCGACACCCTGATTACCGATTCGCTGAACAACCGCATTCTTGTCGTCGACAAGACCGGCAGCAATGTGTTCACCTACGTGACGTCCGCGCGGTCCGGCAGCGCCGCCGATCCGCAACCAACGCACGCGGTCGCGACCAAGCACGGCAATTTCCTCATCGCGGACCAGTTCAACCACCAAATCATCGAGATCAACCCGTCCGGTGACGTGGTGTTCAGCTATGGCACACTGGGAGTGCCAGGAAGCGCCGACGGTCTTCTCTACGCGCCGTGCGATGCCAAAATCGTTGGCGACTACATCGGCCTGACCGCTCCCCACGGCGGCGGTGGCGACAGCCTGAGTGCTTGGGGTTTTCTTTTTTAATGCCGTCACATCCTCCGTAACGTATGATATATGGCACTGCCCTGTATCATCGTTTTCCCCTTCGCGCCCTTTGCGTGCCCGCCATAGCTTCTTGTCCGCCATAGCCGTGGCGAAGGTGGACAGCGACAGCGGGTGCAATTCGTGTCTCCTTCGTGTTCCTTGTCCGCCGTAGTCTTGGCGAAGGCGGACTCGTGCCTCGACGATTGCCTTTCCGTCTCTCCACCGTTACGCTCCCGCCATGAGCGCGTTTCCCGTCACCGAACCTCAGCCACCGATTCCTGAATCCAAAACCGCTCTTCACTGCGTCCCACTGGCTAACGGACAAGCCACATGAAACACGCTTTCAAGAAAGTCATTCGTGCCGCCATCTTTCTGGCAGCGCTGTCGCCGCTCTGCGCCCAAGCCGCCGTAACGGTCTATGCCGACGACACCGTGAGCAATGCCGCCATCTCCACTCCCCAGCCTCCAGCGGCGACCGCACCCCATCCGACCGAACCACCCGCCACCCCACGCGATGTTCGCTACGAGAGCGCCGGCGAAACCGACTTCTCCAAATCGTTCACCGTCGGCCCGGGCGGCAGCTTGACCGTCAATGCGGACCGCGGCGACATCCACGTCGTCGGCATCGACCAAAACGCCGTCCAAATCCGCGTCCTGCGCGACGTCACCCACGCCAGCGACGCCGAAACCGCCAGGATTCTGAAGGAGCATCACGTCGTGCTCCAGCAACATGACAACGATATCTTCGTCACCGCCGAGGAATCCCGGCCTTTCGGGAGCGTTTCCTGGTGGCGTTGGTGGGGGCAGCCCAATCTGAACGTCCATTACCAGATCACCGTGCCGCGTGCCTTCGGCGTGCGCCTGAAAACCGAGGGCGGCGACGTCGAGGTCGCCACTCTCGATGGCAACGCAACCGCCAGGACCGAAGGCGGCAACCTGAAATTCAACGGTATCGAAGGGAAAGTGAACGGCGAAACCGAGGGCGGCAATGTCGAGGCCGTCGCTTGCCACAACGAAGTACAACTCCTCACGGAAGGTGGAAACATCACCATCGAACAGTTCACCGGAAACGGTCTGCAAGCACGCACCGAGGGCGGGTCAATCGTCGCCGAGTTCGCCGTTCCCCCTCGTTCCGATTCCACCCTGCGCACCAGTGGCGGCAATGTCACCGTCAAAATCCCGGAAACCGCCGCCGTCAACCTCGACGCCCACACCGAGGGCGGCACGACCGCACGGATTTGCCGGTCCAGGTTCAGGGCGAGCAGGATCGAGAAACTTTGCGCGGCACCATCAATGGCGGCGGTCCTCTGCTAACCTTGGCAACCGAAGGCGGCAATATCCGAGTCCTCAAACGCTAGCCGCCGCCCCGACAACCGACCAGTCAACTCAATCGCACCGACCACACAAACGCAGGCAGGCGATTTCGCTTCCACCTGCCTGCCTTGCCTTTCCGTCTCTCCACGGTTACGCTCCCGCCATGAGCGCGTTTCCCGTGAGCCCGGAAAAAGAAGCCCAGCTCGCCCAGCGCATGGCCGCGCTCGGCGTCCGCGAAGCCGACATCGACGAGTCATTTGTCCGCTCGGGCGGTCACGGCGGTCAGAACGTCAACAAGACCGCCACCTGCGTGATGTTGTTCCATGGGCCAACGCGTCTCCAGGTCAAATGCCAGACCACCCGCTCCCAGGGCCTGAACCGCTACCTCGCCCGCCGTCTTCTCCTCGATAAAATCGAAGCCCTCAAAAAAGGTTACGTCGATGCCGAACGCTCCCGCATCGAAAAAACCCGCCGCCAGAAACGCAAACGCAGCCGCCGCGCTAAAGCCCGCATGCTGGATGACAAGTCCCACCACGGAGCCAAGAAGGAGTCGCGCCGGTTTATTCCGTCCGAATGACCGCGCCCATCGTGTGCGACTGGCCGGGCGCCAGGGTAACGCCGAACTCGCGGACATTGCACGTCTCAATACACAACATCCCCGGCCACTCGTCATCGCCGAAATCCGGCATGGCTTTCGACTTGGCGATCCACGGATTCCACACCACCGTCGTGTTCGAGCCCGACTTCTCCACCACCACGCGTCGTCCCCAGCCGGGGTCGTCAACGACGCATGTCGACCGCGTATTCAGGTAAATCCGATCCGTCTCGGCCGTGATGCGAATTGGCGCAGAACCTTCCGTTTCCGTGTGTGGTGTCCCAACCCGATCTGAATACGTCACACCCGCCAACCCCTCGATGCTTACCCGCTTCACGTCGCTCACCGCCAGATACGTATGCAACGCCTCTTCGATACGCATCTCTTGGTTGGACGTATTCCGCACATCTAATTTCAGACTCAGCATTGCGCCGACCCTGACGGTGTAATTCAACTCGAAATCTCCCGCCCACTCCTTGCGCGTGGCTTCGCTCGATACGAGACGAAGATGAATCTCGATGTCTCCGTTGCCAGCCTCTTCCGCGCCCGTGAGTTCCCATTCCAGCAACCGCGCGAATCCATGCGGCGGACCCGGCCGGCCGTCCTCTCGCGCGCCAAACCACGGGAAACAAATCGGCACACCGCCCCGAATCGGTTTTCCCGCCTCGAAAGAACTTTTCTCGCTCATGAACAACACCGGCTTCTGTCCGCGCGGTTGGAAATGTGTCACGTGCGCCCCGTGCCGATAGATCTCGGCCTCCGCCTGCGGCGTCTCAACAATCACGCGCCACAACCCGCCCCGCCCGGCGTCGATCCGCACCGCGTCTGGCAGCTTTTGCATGGTTCTATCCTACTCACCACCTCCGCCTCTGCAAATGATTTTTCGGTATTGTCCTAATCTGCCGTCTGGAGGGACGCGCTCCCGCGCGTCCGCAAAAGGCTTTTCTGATTCGAAACACCAAACGAGTGAGCGACTCCCACGGAAACTTCCGCTATGCTGGTCCGAATGGCGTCATCAACACCCGCATTGCTCTCGGCCTTTGAACTGGCCCTGTCCTACGGCCCGGAGCATCTGCTCAAAGCCGTCACGCTCTCGGTGTCGCCGGGCGAGA
>JBEKLM010000098.1:0-5565 GCA_050010195.1 Verrucomicrobiia bacterium | reverse complement strand
GGGCTGTTGGTAACGGCGGTGACGATGACGCCGGCCGCGATGCAAACGATGCCGAGCGCGGCGCCAATGCTGCTGATGGGCATTTTCTCGCCCTTCTCGAAACCTTCCTGTCTCGCTTGCCTCATCATCTTATAGATCATTGAGTTGCTCCTTTAGCTCATCGACGGTGAATCCGGCGCTGCCGGCGCGCGCCACAAATTCGGAAACAAGCTGCGCCAGCCGGCGGCGGCGCTCGACGTCGTCCTGCTGCACTTCGCGTTGGGCAATGAAGGTGCCAGTGCCCTGTTGGGTTTCGAGCATGCCGCGGATTTCAAGCTCGCGATAGGCCCGCACTACGGTGTTGGGGTTGATGGCGAGATCCACGGCTACCTGGCGGACGGTAGGGAGCTGGCTGCCCACCGCCAGCCTCCCGGACGCCATGCCAGCGAGGACCTGGTCGATGATCTGGCGGTAGACGGGCACGCCGCTATGGAGGTCCAGGTGGAAGGCGAAGGTTGCTGCTTTGATCATCTATACATATAGTGTACTAGTTTAATGATACAGTCAAGAGAAAAATGACAGGAATCTTCAAAATCTCACTTGCAACGTTTCGCATCAGTCGCTGTCGTCCGCACGAAGGGAGGCCACACGTGGCCACATCGGGCAGATCTGGCATTCGGCCCCTCGACCGTTCAGCATCGCGTAAGTGTAGGGGCTTCCAGGCGATCGAGGAAAATGAGCCACCGCGGGCTGGGCGGGCGCAGCATGAAACGCCCTGCAACACCGCTAGCGGCCTTACGCCGCCGATCGCGTCGCGGTTAAGCGATCAGTCATTTTCGTTCGCACTCGCAGTGTTCCTGCTATCCGGACCCGATTCGCAAACACGCGTCCGTGTCTTAGTTTGGTCTCGGATTCAGTATCCGGTGCCAGTGGGCGCGTGGGCGCGATTCGCTCGCTTGTGGCTGGTGGTTGGTGACTGGTGGCTGGTGGTTTTGCCTGGACAGGCCAGGAGGCCTGTCCTACTGGAACGATCGAAGCCCAAGTGGCTGGATTTAAAGGCGCGCGTTGCGCGCCGGGGCTGGGGGTTGGGGCTGGGGGCTAGGATTTGGTGGCTGGGGCTGGGGATTGGGAGTCGGGAATTGATGCGTCAGGGACACGGATTGCGGCGCGGTTGGAGCCGTTCGTTCGATTGTCAAAGATCCGGGGGGGGAAATGGCTAACGGCTATCGGTAGTGGCGGGGGCGCAGAAGGCCGGTTGGACTTCCGCAGCGTCCGCAGCCGGGTAGCCGAACGCGAGGGCCTGCGGTTGTGCGGATTGCTTGGTTGGCTTGGCCTGGACGGGAGGCTGGCGCTTGGCTTGGCGCTCCTTTTGCAGTTGCTTCAATTCGTGCATGGCAGCGCTGAAGGACCGCTCCAGGCGCGTGCGGTGTTTGGCGACGCGGTCCAGCAGGTCAAACTGTGAGTGAAGTGGAAGGCCTATCTCGTAGATGCGGTTCTCGGTGGCGGCCATGCGCGCCAGCAACCACTGGGAGGTGGACATCTGTTCGAGATAGAGGCGTTCGGTTTGGGTTTCGGGCTGCCACTCGGTTTCGAGGCCGTCCCAGAGTTGCCAGTAGTCGGCGATGTTTTCGCCGGCGATGAGGAGTTTACGGGTGCGCAGGCCGTAGGTGACGGCGTTGAGGCTGGCGGCGGCCTTCCCTTCAAGAGTGGTGGGACCGGTAGATTTTTGTGCGTTCCGCCGGTTGGCTTCTTGCTGTTTCTGTGAAATGACCATGGTGAAATTACCTTCCGATTCGATAGTAGAACGGGGGTGTTTAGGAAACGGTATGCCAAGGCGGGTGGCGGATTAGTAAGTGGTTTGGTTGGTGGGGGATGCTGGGGCGGGATTTATTTGCATAACGTGTGACTGAAAACGGGCTGGGGCGGCGTGGGCAGCCGTATACCCCCGGCCGGGATTCTTGCCAATTGAGTTAAAGTTTACCGCTCTCATGTACGGTGGATACGGTGGATGCAGGAATTGCGCCCAGTCGTTTTGTGCCGATCAGCAGCCGCCCGCCGCATCAGGATTTTGACCGGGCTGTTATCCGGTTAAGATGGGGTGCAGGACCGCAACGGCTTCGCGTATGATGGTTAACCCCGAAGTTCTCACATGGGCAAGGAAGACCGCCGGATTCACGGCGGACGAAGCCGCCCGCGCCCTCGGGTTCAACGATACCCGCGACCGTTCAGCAGCCGAACGCTTAATGGCTTTGGAAAATGGGGAGGAAGAGCCTTCGCGTAGTGTCTTGGTGCGGATGTCGAAAGCATACCGGCGTGCGCTGCTTGTCTTTTACCTTTCAGAACCGCCGCGCACTGGTGATAGAGGCCAAGACTTTCGCACCGTTCCGGGTGGGGCACCGCCTCTCTACAACCCCCTTCTTGACGCGCTGATCCGCGATATTCGCGGACGCCAAACCACCGTCCGCGGTCTGCTTGAAGAGACGGAGCCGCAGCCGGTGAATTTCATCGGTTCAGCGTCGGTGAATGATCCGACAGTCGATTTGGCAAACCGGATCAGAGAACGCCTAGGGTTTTCCCTAGATCGGTTCCGCAGGCAGGCGACAGTCGATCTCGCATTCAGCTACCTTCGGGAAACAATCGAAGCTGCGGGCGTTTATGTGTTGCTTCTTGGCAGCCATCACACAAATATTTCCGTCGATGTCTTCCGGGGCTTCGCCATTGCCGATCCGATTGCGCCTTTCATCGTTATCAACGATCAGGACGCGCGGCCAGCGTGGTCTTTCACCGCGCTTCATGAAATGGCGCATCTGTGGCTTGGAGCGACGGGACTCAGCGGTGCGAGCATCGAGGCGCGCATCGAAAGATACTGCAACGATGTGGCCGGAGAAATCCTGCTGCCCACAGCCGAAATCCAGACGCTTGCTTACCTTCGCAGAGCGCCCATTGCTGAGGTCATCGAGGCCGTTTCGCCATTCGCCAACGCTCGAAAAATCAGCCGGGCTATGGTGGCATACAAACTCTTGCGGGCAAGTGCGATCAGCGAACCGACATGGCGACAGGTCGCCGACCATCTCAGGCACGAATGGCTCGCAAGCCGCAGAAGGCAGGAAGAGGAAGGAGACAGCAGCGACAGCGGAGGCCCGAGCTATTACGTTGTTAAACGGCATCGGCTGGGTAACGCGCTGTTGGACGTCATAAGACGTTCACTTGGCGAAGGGATTATCACGTATACAAAAGCCGCCCAAGTATTAGGCGTCAAGCCGCGAAATGTCGATCCGCTTGTTCACGGCACCTTTTTAGAGGGTGGCCGATGATGCTGTATCTCCTCGATGCCAACGTCCTGATCACTGCAAGCAACTCGTATTACCCCATAGATCAGGTACCAGAATTTTGGAGTTGGTTGCAGCATCAAGCCGCGTCCGGCCATGTGAGAATTCCGGTGGAGATCATGGAAGAGGTCCGCATGGGCCGGAGAGACAACGACCCTTTGCTTGACTGGATTTCACAGGACGACAACGCGGACGCTCTGTTGTTGGAAGAGGCCGTTGACGCCACCTTGGTACAGCAAGTCGTTTCGACAGGCTACGCCGCGGATCTCACCGACGACGAGATTGAAAAGGTTGGCCGCGATCCGTTTATAATCGCTTACGCGCTTTCCAATCCCCCCAACCGTTGCGTCGTGACTACTGAAGTATCCAGACCGTCGGCTCAGCGGCAAAACCGAAAACTCCCGGATGTCTGTAAGGCTGTCGGTGTGCAATGTTGTGGGCCGTTCGCTCTCAATCGAAATCTTGGTTTTCATACGAGCTGGAGGAACACTGGCGGGGAGTAGTTCCCGTGCAATAAACCGCTGAGGCGGGAAAGGGGTCGTTGCGCAAAGGGTGCTTTGTGCAACCGCATCGAGTTGCTGGGCAACCGTCTGAAGCAAGTTCTGAAATAAAATCATGCGTTGGGAGAGCGAACGGCCCATCGAGAATTGATCGGAGACCGCACCCAGAAACTCACGCCAGAGATGATCGCCCTCGATCTGCGCCGCGTCCATGCCGCTCAGTTGCTTCCGTCGGTCCGCCGTCAGTGAAACGGACGCACCTCGACCGACGCACGACAGGCGACGGCGGCCTTGCGCCCCCACGCCAGCGCCTCGTCCAGGTCAGCGGCTTCCAGCACCCAAAAACCGCCAATGTGTTCCTTGGTCTCCGCGTAGGGCCCGTCGGTGATGAGCACCTTACCTGCGGGCTGCAACCGCAGCGACCTCGCGCTGCTTTCCGGTTGCAGGCCGCCAACAAAAACCCTGACACCAGCAGACTTCATCTCGTCGTTGAGCGCGTCTATTTCGCGGCCCATCGCTTCGTCCTCTGAGACGGCCGGGTCGTAGTTCTCGGGGCGGTAAATAGCCACCAAATACTGTGTCATGACTTCTCCTGTATCGGTCTTCGGGCGGGCCGGTTGCCCCAACGTCACTATATAGACGAACGGCCGGACCGGAATTCGACAAATCGTCCAAGAAATTTTTGGGCAGCTGCTGCGTTGAAAAGTGCGGACGGGTCCGTACGCCATCGCGGGCCGAGGGTTCCGCCGACATTGAGCCGTTGAGTCTGGACTGGCGAGCGCGTGTGCAGCACCTCTCATAAAGGGTCCTCTGTGCAACACGAAGGGGAATTATAATGAGGTTATCCATGGCAACTAGATCTGGGCTCAGAACGTGGATCGCGCGGGGAGAAACCGCCCTGCGCGTGCCGACGCGGAAACCGGGAGGAGGCACACGATGAACACCCTGTTGTGGGTCCTGCAGGTCCTCGCCGCGCTCCTGTACGGAGCGTCGGGCGTCATGAAGGTCTTCATGTTCGACAAGGTAAGCGAGGGGGTCCCGTCCTTTGGTGCGTTGCCGCGGGAAGCCTGGCAGGCCCTTGGCATCCTCGAACTCGCCTGCACGGTCGGGCTGATCGTCCCCGCCGCCCTCCACTGGCAGCCGGCGCTCACGGTGGTGGCCGCCGCGTTCCTGACGATCGAGAGCCTCGTGTTCGTCTGGGTGCACGCCAAGTACCGCGAGATCACGCCCATCATCTTAAGCGGCGTGTTGGGTCTCCTCATGGCGTTCATCGTGTACGGCCGGATGGTCCTGAAGCCGATCTTCTGAACGGCGGGCCGTCTCACAAAGGGTCCTTTGTGGAACACGAAAGATCACCCTAAAGATGCCTTGGATCGACGGGCGATGGGTGCAACGGAGGCAACCTAGCTCTATGATATGAGGAAGAGAAAGCTACCGGTGCTTCTCGAACGCTAATAAACTAACTTTGATAAAGCAGCGTTTTTTGGGGGGTCATGACGGATGTCTAGTAATGCCTCAACCAATCGGGATGCGACAGAGTGGCTACCTCATGCAGAATTTGGCCGAAGAGTTCGGACGGTTCAGGCCCGGCCCCAGCCGCGAAAAACTAAACCACATGCTCAGCCTGCCTCAATAAAATCCGTAATTTAGATCATCCTTCGTCTCCCCGAAAAATAATTAATTAAATTCCGTTCTCATGTCGATTCGGCCACACCCCGTTCGACGTATCAGCAGAGAGCTAGTACGAAAGCGAGCAA
>JBEKLM010000097.1:0-5591 GCA_050010195.1 Verrucomicrobiia bacterium | reverse complement strand
TCGTAAAGGCACTGTTCACGGCGTTCGGCATCGGCACTTCGACGGTGGACGTGGGCACGTTCCAATGAGCAATCAAATGCTGCGACTCACTGAGACCAACAGCGCCGACGACTCCAAAGGGCGGACCTGGGGGCTGGAGGGCAATCTATTCTGGTACATGACCGGCGGCTGCTTCGCTTCCGTCATGACGCTGCTGATTACGTTTAGCTGCGCGAAGGTCTCGTTTCTCGTCTCGTTGATGATCGCGGCGATTCCGTTACTGCTCACACTTGTGTACATCTACGGCTTCCGGCAGGGCAAACCGCCTGGCTACGACACGGATTGTTTGGATTTCTGGGTCAAGGGTGCGGGCTTCGGCCCCGACGTATGCCGCCACCCCGGTCATCCCCTCGAGGGCCAGCATGTTCGATAATGCTCCACACGGTTACTTCGTCCGCGACCTGATCGTCTTCAACGGTCTGCGGCAGGGCTGCTTCGTTTCCAAGGGATTCGTCTTCGAACCACCCGACCTCGACAACGCCCAGGTCTCCGACCTGAACGAGTTCCAAGACCAAATCACGCTCCTCCTGGCATCGCTCGGCGACGCGCGCCGGCTGCAGGTGCAATTCTACTGCGACTCGGACTATCGCGCGCCGCTGCTGCGTTACCAGCAGGAAACCGAGAAGATGCAGAACGTCTGGACGAAACGCTGCCGAAACGAGCGGTTCATGCGCTACTGGCAGGCGATGGCGGACCGCAATCTGCGCCGTCAGCGTCTCGTCCTCTACATCTCGCGCAAGATAGACAACTCGCCGAAGGCCACCAGCAGCGCCAAGGCGCTGGCGGCGTTCTACGAGATGACGCTGGAGCAGATGCAGGCGGAATTCACCCAACTCCACGAGATGCTGGCCAGTATTTTCGCGGGGCAGGGCGCGCGCATTATCCCGATGACCGATGCCGACCATTACCGGCACTACAAGATGTTCCTGAATCCGTCTCTAGCCGAGCGATTCGATTACGACATTCTTGAAGCCTTCGACCCGGAGTTGTCCATCCAGGAGAACTGCTGGCACAGTGAAGCCAACGGCCAACACGATTACGGTTTCTGGATGGACGGCTGCTACCACTCCATCATCGCCCTCACACGCTGGCCGAAAATGACACATCCCGGTCTGGTACGACGGTTGACCAATCTCCGGCTCCTCAACTACACCATCACGGTCAACATCGACCCGCTGCCTGTTCGCCAGGAAATTCTTAAGGAAGAAAAGGAGCACGACCGAATCGCTGGCGACTACGCCAGCGAAAAGAAGGTGTCGCTGCTGACCGTGCTGGAAAAGAAGCAGCGCAAAATCGCCGCCCTCGCGAGGGGAGACACGCTGCCGTTTCACGTCCAGTTCATCGTGCGCACCTGGGACAAGACGAAAGATGGCCTGTCCGTCAAGACCAGCGCCATCAAGAACGCGATCAACAGCATGAACAGCGCACAGTACTACGAGAGCGCGCTGCCGAGCACCTCACGTCAGTTGTTCTACGAAACGTGGCCAGGGTGGACATGGGGCCGGTACGAACACCGCAAACTTTACGGCGAGAGCCGGTATATCGCGGACATGCTCCCATTCGCCGCCACCTTCACCGGTCACCTGGACACCGCCGAGGCGATCTACGAAGGCTCCGCCAATAATCTTGTCGGCATCAAGACGTTCGCCGGGCAAGCGTCCAACGTATCGCCGCAGCACGCCGTATTGCTGGGCATGAGCGGTGCCGGGAAATCCGTCACCGTGTGCGATCTTCTCACCCAGACCGAAGGCTATTTCGCGTACACCGTCATCATCGAGGAAGGACTTTCCTACGGCATCTATGTGCAGACGGTTGATCCCGATGCCAAGCCCATCATCATCCAGCCGGACGGCAACATCACCATCAACTACCTCGACACGAAAGGTCTTCCGCTAACGCCCGATCACCTCGCTTCCGCAACGGCGTTGGTCGCCCGCATGGTTGGCGTCAGTCAGCAGGAAGATAAACAGATGCTCCGGCAGGCGCAAATTGCCAAGTACATCAACCTCCTGTACGAAGACGTTTTCCAGGAGTGGTCGCGCAAGCATTCCGAGCAATTGCTCGCCATTGCCCGGCACGCCTATGCCCTCACACGCTACCGGCGCGAGAAGATGCCGCCCGGCGCAACGTCGTTGGAGGCGTTCGCCGACTTACGGGACTGGAAGGCGAAACACGAGGACGAAGCCCGCACGTTTCTCGACCAGTTCGAGGAAGCCGAGATTCTCAAGTTCCTCAAAGACCCCAACACCAGCAAAGAGGTCCGCAACCTCGCGTTCGCCTATGTCACGCCCGAGGAATTCCCAACGCACCGGATGTTGCAGGAATTGATGTTCCTCGACGCATCCGGTGCCGAGCGCGACCAAATTCACGAGATCGCCACGCTGCTTCTGCCATGGTGCCGCGACGGCAACTACGGCGCATTGTTCGACGGCGTTACCAACTTGTCCCTGACTGGCAAGATTGCCCATTTCGAGTTGGGCTACATCCCGGACTCGGCGAAAGAATTGCGTGCCGCTGCCGGCTTCCTCATCACCAATGATGCGCGCAAACACATCATCACGCTGCCCCGCGCGTTGCGAAAACGAAACGTGTACGAGGAGGTCGCCCGCTTCCTCGACATCCCTGGTGGGGAGGAAATCGTGAAAGAGAGCTACGCGCAGCTTCGCAAGTTCAACTGCTGGAATATCTCCATCGTCCAGCAGTACGCGCGGTTCAAGCAGAGCCGCATCCGGTCGGCGGTATTCGGCAACAGCCGGCAATTCTTCCTGATGCGCCAGAACGACCGGGCTGACATCGACGACATCGCGCAGGACATCGCCCTCCCCGAGATCACGAAGCACACCCTCATGAACTATCCGCTCCCCGACCACCAGGTCGGACAGAAGTATTCCGCGTTCACCTACCTGCAAATCGATTCGCTCCGCCCGATTTGCGGCACGGTCCACAACATCGCGTCACCCGAGATGCTGTATTGCAGCAGTTCCAGCGGCGAACACTTTGAGAAACGGGCCAAGGAACTGCGCGGCAGCGCCAACATCGTCGACGGCATCATCCACCACGCTAATCCAACACCGGTAGCCGAACCCGCATGAAAACACACCACCTCATCGCTCTCGCGTTCGTTGCCCTCCTCACCGGCTGCGCCGCCACCCGTCCCATCAGCGATCTCGCCCTGGGCGCTGGCGGCGCAGCACTGGCCGGCGAATTCTCGCATGGCAACCCGGCCATCACCGCAGCCGGTGCCGCCGGTGGCGTTCTTATCAGCGAGGGGCTGCATTACGCCAGCCAGAAGCAGGCCGAGACCTCCTACAACAACGGCTACGAGAAAGGGTGCAGTGACGCTGTGAAACAACAGTACTGGATACTGATCAACCAACAGAAGGAGAAAGCCGAGCAAAACCAAGAGAACGTCCGCTACTACGAAATCCCGGTCCCCGAACAGACTATCGACGGGGCCATCCTAAGCCCAACAACCAAACTCCTACGAATCGAGGAATAAACCATGAAACGCATACTTACCGTGATCACCGCAGCCTTGCTGTGCGCCGCATCCAGCCGCGCCCAGTACATCGTGTACGACCCGACAATGAACGTTCAGCAGATTCTCGATGAAGCTCAAAACATCGCCAAGTTTGTGATGATGATCGACAACCAGGTTCAGCAGATCAGCACGATGACTTCGCAGTTGCAGCAACTCCAACAATACAATCAGGCTTTTGGCACGCCGTCCCAAATCCTAAACCTCGCCGGCTTCACCGGCCTGATTTCCGACCTCGAAAACATCGGTGTCGGTCAGGCCGTGGGCCAGCTCGAAACTCTCGCCCAGGGAATCAATGCCGAGGAATATGACGCGAACGGCCTCTACCACAACGTGGGTACGACGTTTACCACGCCGGACGGCAGTTCGGTGTCGCGAGACGCCAACCTCTACCGTCAATTCGCCGCCATCAACGAGACAACCAGGAACTTCAGTAACGTGTATGCAGACGTGGTGTCGCGCCGCGATTCGCTCCGGCAAGACGTTGCCGCCACCACCGAACAACTCCGGGCGGCCACCACCGCGTCGGAAGTGCAAAAGCTCACGGGCATCCTGATCGGGCTGAATGCCGAACTTTCCGCCACGGACAAGGAACTCGACCATGCCTCCAGCGTCAGCTTTGTCCAGAACGCGGAGAACCAGAACGACCAGGCCAAGCAACAACAGGCGCGTGTCGAGGAGCAACAGGCCGAGTTTTCAGAAGGTATCCAGAAGTACAACACCACGCTCACCCTCAGCACGGAACCGTCGACGTTCCCGGAGAACACCAATGATTAAGAAACTGATCATCGTCTCCGTTGCCGCCTTCGTGATTCTCACGGTAGTGGTCGCCGTGAACACCGTGCGGCAGACAACCCAAAGGCGGCCGGCATCTCCAGCCGCGCAACCCAACAAGGTGCTGAATCTCGGCGCACCACAGCCGCGCAACCCCTAGCGGTCGTTCCATGAACAACTTCGACACGATGTTTCCGAACTTCGCTACGAGTTGCGCCGCCTTGCAGTCGCTGCTCATGCCGGTCGCGTATCTGTTTCTCGTCACCGGCATGGTGTTGTCCACAATCGCGGGTCACCGCAGCGCCGAGGCCGTCCTGCGATCCCTGGGCCGCACCATCGTGTACATCATCGTGCTCACGCAGTTGGTGAATTGGGGCAATCAGATTGCCACTATTACCGACAACACGGTCACCAATGTTCTCCACGCCAATCCCAGCAACGTGTACCAGCAGTACAATCAGGCGTTGCAGGTTCAGAGATCCACGACGAACCAAAACAGTTGGTGGCAAAAACTGTTCAGTGTCGGCACGTCGATCTTCGAGGCCCTCATCTCCGGTCTGCTCTGGATCTTCGGCTTGCTCGCCAGCGTTATCGTGTTCTATGCGTACCTGGTCCAAAAGTTCATTCTCTACCTGGGCTACGCTCTGTCGCCGATCTTCATCGGCTTTCTGGCGATCCGCGCCCTGAACTCAATCGGCACGAACTACCTGTTGTCGCTCGTCGGCGTCATGCTCTGGCCGCTGGGGTGGGGCGCGGCATCGTTGGTCACGGCAGGATTGATCACGTTCATGACCGACCAGAGTTTTCTGTGGAATCAGTCCATCGGAGGGGCCGGCGGGTATGCGTTTCAGAATTTCATCGGGGTCGCAGCGCTCGGAGTGTGGGTGATCTTCAGCACCATCGCTGCGCCCATCGTCATCCAACGAGTCATCACTCACGGCATTCAAGCTGGCGCCGCATTGATGAGTAGCGTGACAACCGCCGCGACTACCGCCGCCGCCAGCGGATTCATCACGGCTGGAACGTTTGGAACCGGTGGCGGCCTAGCCGGTGCGGCGATGGCCACCGCCGGCGGTCTCACGGCAGCCGGGGCGACGCTGGTTGGTTCATCTCTCAGCGGCAGCACGTATTCGCCGACCGGCTCGATGATCACGGCTTTGGGGCAGATGCGCTCCACAAGCGCGAACACGAGCAACCGTGAAAGTGACGACACGAGCACAACCGCCTCAACGCCGTCCTC
>JBEKLM010000096.1:0-6049 GCA_050010195.1 Verrucomicrobiia bacterium | reverse complement strand
GGTTTTTATCGACAGGCTAGAAGAGAGAGAGATGAGGACAATCACGATGAGCCAGATTGCTGGATGGTCGAAGATCGGCATTGTTTATCTTGTTGTTCTTCTCGCCGGAAGTGGCCTGACCGCGGCCCGCGCCGCTTCAGCAGAGGGTCCGAAATCGAGCTCCTGTGCGACGCCGGCGTATCGACAGTTTGATTTTTGGGCCGGCGATTGGGATGTGTTTGACGTCGGCAGCCCGATCAAGGTAGCGCATGCTCAAGTTGATCTCATTCTCGATGGCTGCGTCTTACGGGAGGACTACCAAGGCGCTGATGGACACAAAGGTCAGAGTTTCACAATCTATGACGCTGCCAGAAAGGTCTGGCATCAGAGTTGGGTAACCAACCGAGGTCAGATGCTCGTCATCGAGGGGAAAATCGAAAACGGAGAAATGGTTCTAACCGGTGAGGACCATGCAACGGGCGCTCTTGTTCGCGGCTGGTGGAAGCCGGTGAACGGAGAAGTTCGTGAGACTGCGGCAACATCGACCGATGCCGGCAAGACATGGAAACCGTGGTTTGATCTCGTGTTCCGTCAAGCTGCGAGTGGAGCGAATGACACAGCCACGTCCGCTGCCGACGATAGAAGCATCGTCACCGGGCTCGACACCCGGTATCAGGTGGCCGTCAAAGAGAATGATGCCGCTGCCATGGACCGCATTCTGGCCGACGATTTTGCCCTGGTGACCGGGTCCGGCAGGATTTATTCGAAAGCTGACTTGCTCGCGGAGGCCCGTAGTGGCCGCGTGCACTACGAACTTCAGGACGATACGGATCAGACCGTGCGCATTTGGGGCGACACCGCCGTGATCACCGCCCGGCTGACGGAAAAAGGAACAGACGACGGAAAGCCATTCGACAAGATGGTCTGGTTCAGTGACACTTACGTGCGGACTCCATCAGGCTGGCGATACGTGTTCGGCCAAGCCTCGTTGCCGTTACCCAAAGGCTCCCAATAAAGCACCTGTGAATGGCGCGGGCCAAACAGCGGCGATACCATCGACAGTACGAGCAGCGCTACTGAGAAAATCAGCGCCAATACGGTCGCCACTGCGCCCATTGTTGCCGCCAGGATCGCGCGCATCGTCGATACTGCCCATCGTCAGCCACGAGGGGATGTGAACGACGCCATATTTGTCGAGGACGTCCGGAACTAGCGTGATCGCGAACAGAACGACGGCGGCGAGCGAGAGTTGCAGGGGGGATCCGTCACAGGTTGATGTCGCGTCGCGAACGTAGCTTGGTAGGTCTCGGGGCCAGCATGGGATGAATTTAAACTTTATCTTCCCAACAATAGTCTTTCCAGTACAGGTCCGAGGGCCAAGGCGGGAAGATAGCTCAGGGCCACCATAACGATCAAGCAGGTCGTGAGTAGCACCCCGAATACAAGAGAATGGGTCGGAAGAGTTCCCGATGAAGAAGGAGTGTTTCTCTGACGACCAAACAAGTCTGCGAATGCCAATGCTGGGATCGCCAAGCCAAACCTACCGACCAGCATCGCCAATGCTGTGGTGAGGTTGTAGAACGGAGTGTTCGCACTCAGACCGGCGAAGCTTTGGCCATTGTTGGCGAAGCAGGAAGTGTAGGCAAACAGAATCCCCGTGAAACCATGTGGGCCCGTGTTGACCGTCAGCCCGGACAGTCCCCACCTGGTACTGACCGCAAGCGCGGTAAGTGGAAGTACGACCAGCGGCGCGGCCAAGGCGTAAAGCACGATCATTTTGTTTTCCGCTGGTCCTATCTTCTTTCCAAGATATTCAGGCGTTCGCCCAACCATTAATCCCGCCAGAAACACAGCGATTGCAGCGGCCATCACCATGCTGTAGAGGCCTGTCCCCAGACCTCCGAAGACGAGTTCTCCCAGCAACATGTTCACGAGCAAGACCATGCCGCCCAGCGAGGTGTAGCTGTCATCCATCGAGTTGTTTGATCCCGTGGCCGTGTTGGATGTAACGACAGCGGTAAGCGTCGAAGCCCCTATACCGAAGCGTACTTCTTTCCCTTCCATGTTCCCGCCAGACTGCAGGGGGCTATGTCGGAAATCCACGTTTCCGATATGGGGAATCCCCTGTCCTTCAAAGTGATGTACGAAGAACAATCCGCAGACAAAGAGAAGGACCATTACGCAGTAGACAAGCCATCCTTGTCGAGGCTGGCCAACCATCCGGCCGAAAGTGTTGGTGAATGCCGCAGGCAAGAGCACGATCGCTAGCATTTCTAGAAAGCTCGTAAGCGGCGTGGGGTTTTCATAGGGATGAGCCCCATTTGCGTTAAAGAAACCGCCGCCATTCGTCCCCAGATTCTTGATGATCTCTAGTGCCGCTACTGGGCCTTGCGGTATGACCTGATGAACGCCCTCAACGGTGGTGGCGACGGTGTAGGGCCGGAAGTTCATCGGAACGCCCTGCCCCACGAGCAGCAATGCACCGATCAATGCTCCGGGCAACAGGATCCACAGCAGGGCACGTGTCAGATCAACCCAAAAGTTGCCCAGCGTGTCAGAAAGTTCTCTGGCGAGCCCACGGATGAAGGCAACGCCCACGGCTAACCCCGCCGCGCCAGCCAAGAAGTTTTGCGCGCAGAGTCCCACCATCTGGCTGAAATAGCTCATCGTGTTCTCTCCGGCGTAGGCCTGCCAAGTCGTGGTCGTTGAGAAGCTGATCGCGGTGTTCAGAGCCAAGTCCGGGGACAACGGCGTTGTGTGGTACTGCGGGAAGAACCAGGGAAGGTGCTGCTGCATTCTGAGAATGGCATACAACAGGAACGTGCCAATAAGGCCAAAGAGAACGAAACACGTCGCATACTCCTTGCCGGTCATCTCCACATCAGGATCAACGGCCGTTATTCGATAGATAAGCCGCTCAACAGGAAGGCATAATCGATCAAGCAGGGTGCGTTGCCTGGAGAAGACCCGTTCCATGTACCCGCCCAAGGGCTTCACGAGGATGGTGACGATGACCACAAACAACACGTATTGAATTGCGCTGTAGAAATCCACCAGACCTACTCAGGAGCATCCCGACCGAGGCATCGTCAAGACAATTAGCGTTCCGTACCGCGCTTCGCCTTGCTTGAAGCATTCTAGTTCCGCTTCGGTGTGTTTGGAAGAGAACAACTTCGACGAGGCGATTCTGAGGGCTTCGAGGCCGTTTTTCGCAGGCTCAATTTGACGCAATGTGCTCCCCTTTTCTCTTTGTATGCGCTGTCGGACCCACTACACTTGAACCGATAAAGCCGTGAGCAAGAGCCTACCGTTGATGCTTCGCCACGCTATGTATAACTTGCGTGGCGGCTTTTTGATTCGGCCGCTCACCATCGCGCTGACGCTGGGCGGCGCGGGCGCATTCCTTTCGTGGTTGGAAGAGGAGTTTCCGGCTGCTAGCGCCTGGGTGCCGACAGTCCTATTCCCCTCGCACGCCGACCCGCAGGTCGCCCAGGTCATTCTGGCGGGCATCGCCGCCTCCATTATGACGGTGGTTTCCATCGTGTTCGCCATTCTATTGATGACGCTCACCCTGGCATCGATGCAGTTCTCCCCGCGCATCATCGTCAGCTTTTCCAGAGATCGCGTGACGCAATGGACGTTGGGCATCTTCCTCGGTACTTTCTCGTACTGCATGGCGGCGCTTCCGGCGGCGCACTCGCTCCCTCAGCCCTTCGCGCCAGTGGCTACTGTCTTGGGCGCTATGGTGCTGGCTTTGGTCTGCGTCGGTTTATTGCTCTTCTTTATTCACCATATCTCCCAGGCAATCAGTGTCAATCACATCGTTGACAGAATCGCAGCAGAAACGGAAGCAATGATTGATGAGTTGATGCCCAGCCCCCGTAGGCAGCTGTCCCTAAAGGATGCTGAACCGATCAGGCCCAACCCGAGCGAGGTGGCTGTCTTGAGTCATGAGTCCGGCTATATTCGCTTCGTCGATACGCGACGTCTCGTCGCCCTTGCGAAGCACTATCACGTTACCATCCGCGTTCTGCGCCGGGTTGGCCACTTCGTTCCGGCGGGAATCCCGCTGATGATGGTCTCGAAGGGGAAGCGTCTGCCCCCCGAAGGAGTTGCCGAGCTGCTTCTAGCGCTCGACTTTGGCCCGACCAGAACGTTGCAGCAGGACGTGGAGTTTGGCGTCCTGCAAATTGTCGATGTTGCGTTGAAGGCGATCTCGCCTGCTGTAAACGACCCCACAACTGCCATCAACTGCGTCGATCAGTTGAGTCGCATCCTGATCCGCTTCGCGTCCCGACAGCCACCGGAGGATTTGCTTTACGATCCGCCGGGCATCGTTCGCGCCAGCATTGGATGGATACACTTTGAGCGCCTGCTGGATGCGGCCTTTGAGCAGATCCGCATGTATTCGAAGACGGACGTGGCCGTCAGCTTGCGGTTGCTGCGAGCCCTCGGCGACATCGCCGCCTCGACACCCGATCTGGAGTTCCGCCGGATACTCGTCGAGCGCGGAATGCGGACAGTGGCAGGCTGCGCTGAAAAACTGGGCGAAGATGAACTAAGAGAACTCCGCCCCCGCCAGGCTGCTTTGGAGCAGCTTTACCTCGATCGCTCAGCCGTAGCTTCAGAATAGCTGGCTCGCTCCTATTCTCCCCTCGACTGCTTGGACTCGGGAAATTGCCTGTCCAGGTCAAGGTTTAATTCCAGGACATTAACCCGCGGCTCGCCCAGGAATCCCAGCTGGCGACCTACGGTATGCTTGGCGACCAACTGGCGCAACGCTTCTTCGTTGACCCCGCGGGTCTTAGCCACGCGCGGTAGTTGGAAGGCAGCGGCATCTGGCGTGATGTCGGAATCAAGGCCGGAAGCAGAGGTTGTCACTAGGTCGATGGGTACCGGTGTGCCTGGATTCTCCGCTTGCGCAGTGGTGGCATCGCCCTTCACTCGATCAACAAGTTTCTGATTTGTTGGTCCCAACTGCGATCCGTTGGAGTTTGTAGGGTCATAGCCAACGGCCGACGGACGAGGGTGGAAATAGCCGGGGGCGGTGAACGCCTGCGCGATGATGCGGGATCCGATAATTTTCCCATTCGCTTCAATCAACTGTCCGTTTGCCTTCTTAGGAAACAACACCTGGGCGATTCCAGTCACAACCAACGGGTAAATGATCCCGAGCAGAACTGTCGTCGCTATTGTCATCAGCACCGCTGTGACGAGATTCTTCTTCATAAAGACTCCTTATGCCAGCCCAACACTAGTGATCAGCATGTCGATCAGCTTGATGCCAATGAACGGAACGATGACTCCGCCCACGCCATAGATCCATAGGTTGTTACGTAACAGGACAGCGGCGCCCATGGGCCGATATTTGACTCCCCGGAGAGCCAGAGGAATCAGGGCAATGATGATTACGGCATTGAAAATCACCGCGGAAAGAACGGCCGATTGCGGCCGCTGCAAGTGCATAATGTTAAGCGCGTTCAGCACGGGAAACGTGCCGGCAAACATGGCTGGGATGATCGCGAAATACTTGGCCACGTCATTGGCAATGGAAAACGTCGTCAATGAGCCTCGCGTCATCAGCAACTGTTTCCCGATCTCGACGATCTCAATAAGTTTCGTTGGGTTCGAATCAAGGTCAACCATGTTCCCGGCTTCTTTGGCGGCCTGGGTACCGGTATTCATCGCAACACCCACGTCAGCTTGAGCCAAAGCCGGTGCGTCGTTGGTCCCATCACCAGTCATCGCGACCAGCTTGCCATCCGCCTGTTCCTTCTTGATCAGGTCCATCTTCTGCTGGGGTGTCGCCTGGGCTAGAAAGTCATCAACTCCGGCCTCGTGCGCGATCGCAGCAGCGGTGAGCGGGTTGTCGCCCGTGATCATCACGGTCTTAATACCCATGGCACGCAATTGATCGAAGCGCTCGCGCATTCCACCTTTAACAACATCCTTGAGCTCGATCACTCCCAGTGCACCCCGGCTTTTCTCAGCAACCACCAGAGGTGTGCCTCCGGAACGTGCGATCTTCTCGACTGTGGCCTTAACTTCGGTTGGCACGTCACGACCATGT
>JBEKLM010000095.1:0-6143 GCA_050010195.1 Verrucomicrobiia bacterium | reverse complement strand
GACCACCACCACCGCCAAGCACTCGTGTGCCACCCTTCCCCCCGGAAAGTATGATCGTCCCCGGTTGGACCTGCACTTGGAGCTGTTGTTCCAGTGAATCCTGTTGCGCATTCCATTCCGCATACTTCCGACTCGCGTCCTCCAGGTATCGTCGGCCGTCCTCGTCAAAGTGTGCGCAAACAGTCGTATGATTGGTGAGCGCCAACTGCGCGACATAGCCCCCCGTGGGGAGCGGGTTGATCCCACCATCGACGTGGAACAACTGAATCACCTCCACATTATTTGCGTTGGCCAACTGGTTGGCCCGGAGCTGTTCCCTCGCCCGTTCCTCCTGAACTTGCTGCTGCTTGCGCGCGGCCGCCAACGCCTCAACCTCGTGCTGTTCACGGAGCCGTTCTTGGGCTTGGATCTCGACCATGTGCCGTTGCGCCGCCGCCAACTCTTGCGCCTCGTAGGCCGCAGCCTTCTGTGGATCGTAACCGAACCGCCGCTGAAGATCCGGTGAAAGCTTTTCCAGCGGAATCGACGCCACGCCTGTCTGGTGAAAGATGGTAACCGACGCCGAGGTGGCCGTGCGCCACGTGACGTTGGAATAAATGATGCCGTCCACGGTGATCGTCGTGGGTAACGTGTTCGTCTCCTCGGCGCGAACCGCAACGACAACAGTGAAGGCGAACAGCAGGAGGCAGACTAGCAGACGATTCATCGCGGTTTCCCTTTTCGGCTACGGCATTGACACGGTAACACCAGGCGGTCTGCCCGGCAAGGGTTCACAACCCGCGCGTCTCTGGGCTCTCCGCGAATAACGCCTCCGCAAACTGCTTCGGGTCGAACGGCTGCAAATCATCCGCCTTCTCGCCCAACCCGATAAATTTGACCGGGATTTTCAGTTCGCGGGCAATGGCGACAACGATGCCGCCTTTCGCCGTGCCATCGAGTTTGGTGACGATCAACCCGGTAACGCCCAGCGCGTGGTGAAACTCGCGGGCTTGATTCAGGGCATTCGTGCCCGTCGTGGAATCGAGCACGAGCAGGACCTCATGCGGCGCAGTCGGCGCCTTCTTCTGGAGCGAGCGGTGCATCTTCTTCATCTCTTCCATCAGGTTTTTCTTCGTGTGCAGCCGCCCGGCGGTGTCGATGATCAGATAGTCAACCTTCCGATTGATCGCCGCTTCCAGGGCGTCGTACGCAATCGCCGCCGAGTCCGCGCCGTACTGTCCCGCGATCACCTCGCACCCGACGCGCTGGCCCCAAATCTTCAACTGTTCGATGGCCGCCGCCCGAAACGTGTCGCACGCTGCCAACAACACCGTATTCCCCTGCTCGTTCAACAGATGCGCCAGTTTGGCCGTCGACGTCGTCTTGCCCGTGCCATTCACGCCCGCCAGCAAAATGACCGTCGGCGGTTGTGGCGCTTTCGCCAACCCCGGCGTGGCAACCCCCAACTCGCGCGCAATCTCCGCCCGCGCGATCGCAAACACATCGACCTCACCGGATTGTTTCGCCGCTTCCTTGGTCAACTCGACGATCTTGACCGCGGTGTCGACTCCGATGTCCGTCGAGATCAACGTGGCTTCGAGTTCTTCGAGCGACTCGGCATCCAGTTTCGGTCCGCGCGTGACGATCCGTTTGATTTCGGTCGCGAGTTTCTCCTGCGTCTTGCGCAGTCCGTCTCGAAATTTCTGGAATAGACCCATCAGGCCTTTGTGGTTACGAGCGCTTTGAGGGCCTCGACCCGTTCATACGGCAACTTGATTCTGCCGAGAATCACGCCGTCGCGGCCGGAGGAGCCGTGACAATCGCTGCCGCCGGTGGCGCATACGCCCAGCGTCTCACTCATCTTCAAATACCGCTCGGTCTGCGCGGGCGAGTGCCGCGAATGCCACACCTCAATCCCGGCCATCCCCTGGGCGACCATGTCCCGGATGCGTTCGTCGAGGGTGTTCAATCCCGGATGGGCCATCACCGCGAGGCCGCCAGCGCGAGCGACGTGACCGATGGTTTCCGCCGCTTCCATGCGATACCGCTCGACGTAGCCGGGCTTCCCCCGCTTGAGAAACCGCGTGAACGCCTCATCCACGCTCGTCACGTGCCCGCGTTTCATCAGCGCCCTGGCCACATGCGGCCGACCGACCGTGCCGGACTCCGAGCAGGCGCGCACATCTTCTATCGTCAGCGCAATCCCCAGCGCATTCAGTTTCTTGACGAACTCCTCGGCCCGCTCTTCGCGTATGCGCGTGGCATGATTCAACACGGCGCGCAGGTTTGTGTCCTTCCACGCGTCGCCGAACAAATACGCCAGCATATGTAACTCCTGTACCCCACACCGGCTGGTAATCTCGACGCCGGGAATCACCTCGACGCCCAGTTCTTTGCCCGCCGCCAGCGCTTCGGGGATTCCGTTGATCGTGTCGTGGTCGGTGATGGCGATGGCGGTAAAACCGAGCCGTGCCGCGTGTTGCACCAGCTCGCGCGGCGTGAAGGAGCCGTCGGAATAGCGCGTATGCAGGTGCAGATCCGCAAACCGCGGTGGTTGCGCGGCCGAACTCATCGTGGGGACGTGGAGGTGCGTGACGGACGAGTCAGATCGGCCTTCAGGCGGTCGAGGATCCCGTTGACGAAAGCGCCGGACTCGCGCGTGGAAAATTTCTTGGCGATATCGACCGCTTCATTGATGCTGACGATCGGCGGGATATCGTCGCGAAAGAGCATCTCGTAGATGGCGAGCCGGAGGATGTTGCGGTCGACCGCGGCCATCCGCGGCAGATCCCAGTTTTCGGTGTACCTGGCAATCTTCTCGTCGACCGCCGCGCGTTTCTCCATGACGCCCCGCACCAGTTCCTCGGCGAATTTGTGCCCCATCTCTCCCACCTGCTCTTGCGTCTCCCAGAACAACGGCAGCGCCTCGTCCAACGAACCGCCATTGATGTCAAACTGGTAAAGGAACTGCACAACCAGCTCCCGGACCGCCCGGCGTGTAACGTATGGCTTTACAGGCTTTTCCATACCCGTGCCATCTCAATGGCGGTCAACGCCGCCTCGCGACCGCGATTGTGTTTCTGGCCGACGCAACGCACCCGCGCCTGCTTCACCGTCTCGGCGGTGACGATGCCAAACACGGTTGGTATCCCCAGGAGAATCGAAATATTCGTGAGACCGTGCGCCACCGCGTCCCCAATGTGCTGCGCATGCCGCGTTTCGCCCTGCAACAAGACGCCCAACCCGATCACACAATCACACTTGCCGCTTCGCGCCAGTTTCGCCGCGGCTGCGGTGACCTCGAAGCTGCCCGGCACTTTCAACACCTTGATGTCGCGCCTGTCGGCCCCCGCCTTGGCCAGCGTATCGAGGCAATTCGCCAGCAACGCGTCGGCAAGATCGGCATTGTACCGCGCCGCGGCAACGCCAAATCGCAGCCCGCTGGCGGAGAAATGTCGCTCGGTTTTGCGGGCGCGAAGCATGACTACAACGTGTGCCCCATTTTCGATTTCTTCGTTTCGAGGTACCTGGCGTTGTGCGGCGTGGGCGTGGCGCGAATGGGAACTTGTTCGACAATCTTGAGGTTGAAGCCCTCCAGACCGACAACTTTCTTCGGATTGTTCGTGAGCAAGCGAATGCTGTGCAGACCGAGATCGACAAGGATTTGCGCGCCGAGGCCGTATTCGCGCAAATCGGGCTTGAAACCGAGCCGTTCATTGGCCTCGACCGTATCGAGGCCTTTTTCCTGCAGGGCGTAGGCGTGAATCTTGTTGGCGAACCCGATCCCGCGGCCTTCCTGCCGCATGTAAACGAGCACGCCCTCGCCTTCCTGCGCAATGCGCTTCAACGCGTCGTGCAGTTGCGGTCCGCAATCGCACCGCAGCGAGCCGAACACGTCACCCGTGAGACATTCGCTGTGGACGCGAACGAGGACGTTCTCCTTGCCCCGCACCTCTCCCATCACGAGCGCCGCGTGGTGCTGGCCGTCCACAAGCGAGCGGTAGAGATGCAGTTTGAATTCGCCGTGCGCCGTCGGCAGCGACACCTCTTGTTCTTTCGCGACCAGTTTCTCCCGCATCCGCCGATACTGGATGAAATCGCGAATCGTGCACATCTTCAGGCCGAATTGTTCCTTGAACTTCACCAGGTCGGGCAATCGCGCCATCGTGCCGTCTTCGTTCAGGATCTCGCAAAGCACCGCCACCGGAAACAACCCGGCCATTTTCACCAGGTCCACCGACGCTTCGGTGTGGCCGGCTCGACGGAGCACGCCGCCTTCGCGTGCCTGGAGCGGGAAGATGTGGCCCGGCGACACCAGTTGTTCGGGTGTCGCATTCGGATCGGCCAACACGCGGATGCTGCGGGCGCGGTCCTGGGCACTGATGCCTGTCGTGACGCCGTCGCGCGCATCGACGCTGACCATGAAATCCGTCTTAAAACTCTCGCGGTTCTCCGCAACCATGCGTCCGATTCCAAGCATCTTGAGGCGTGGTTCCGTGGTCGGGACGCAGATCAGGCCCCGGCCATGTTTCGTCATGAAATTGACGGCCTCCGGAGTGACCTTCTCGGCGGCCATGATGAGATCGCCCTCGTTTTCTCGGTCTTCGTCGTCGGTGACGACGATAATTCGCCCCTGACGAATGTCCTCAAGGCATTCCTCAATCGAATTGAAGTGGACCGATGGCATCTGGGACTTATCACTCATGGCAACTGGATGAATGATACCAGTAACCGACAGGGAAGGCAAACACGGTTCAGTCGCGGGCGGGTTCGAAACGGACACCTTTGACGTGCAGCAGCACGATCCAGAAACGATACAGGTCAAGGTGGTCGCCCAAACTGGCGTAATTCTTGTCGATCAGATCGCGGACAATCGTGTCCATCTCCGAATACTGCATGGCCGTCTTGATGGCAATGTCCTGGAGATCAACCCGTGCTTTGAGCCCCCGCTTGCCGTTCAACGCCGCGAGCAGAAATTTCACGGTCCGCTGGTTGAGCCCCATTTTTTCGACGTTCTCGTATAAATCCTCGGGAAACCGCAGCAACTCGAAGAAACGCTCGGGCACGGACGCGGGAAAACTCACCTTTCCCACGAACGTCTTCTCCACAACGACCGCCTCGACAGGGATCTTCTCACTCATCCGGGGTACGGTAGTAAGTTCAATCCGGAGACTCAACTAAAAAACCGGCTGGATGGGGGGCAGCAAACTGGCTGGCGCAACTCACAAAAGCCCGGAGCCACGAAATCGCTTGAATGTCACACTCGCCTGCGTCTGAGGAAGGCGACAAGGGATACGGCACCGAGTGCGGCCAGCAGAAACGATGACGGCTCGGGGATGAAGGCGAAGGTCATGTTGTCCATGACGAAGTTCTCTCCGCTGCCAGAAAATCCAGCATTTTGCCCCCCGAATGAGTTGAAATATAGGCGGTCGATGTCGAGGTAGTTGAACGTGAAGAGCGTCGGATTCGTCGCGCTCGCTGTCACGGTTGTGTCGTACAACAACGTTCCGTTGTTGAATCCCTGAACTTCGATGTTCAGGTTGCTGCTCCATGCGCCAGTCAGATAGACGCTTAGGAAATTAAAATTGGTCGCCGAATCAATTTCAGCAGGGGTGCCTCCGGCATTAACGGCCACGTTGGAAGGTGATACCATCCCATAATCAATGCCGCTCACCCCCCCACCGAGTACCAGCGGAAGATTAGTCTCAAGGATCGCATTCACGACTCCAAAATTACTCCAAACTAGTCCTTGATAGCCGTTTGGAATGTATTCTCCACTACCCGTTACATGGAGATCGTCGAAAGTGATGACATTCTGCCCGTCGCTCCATGTCGTTGAGAGGGTGAGCAATGTGAGACATATGAAAGGCAGGAGAAACAACCTCGGCTTCATAGCAATCATCCTTTCGCTTTCTCGACTTCAAACAAGCAAGTAAGGGGTCAGTCATTGACTATTGACAATTTCGCCAGCTCATTCAGTTTGTTGGCAACGACTTTGTCGGTTGCCGCACGGGCTTGGAGTCGTTTGATGGCTTGCGTGACGCCACTGCCGTCGGCATATCCATATTCCCGCGCCAGCGCGACGCCCCGCTCGCCTCCAAGTTGAAGTAAGGGGTCAGTCATTGACTATTGACAATTTCGCCAGCTCATTCAGTTTGTTGGCG
>JBEKLM010000094.1:0-6179 GCA_050010195.1 Verrucomicrobiia bacterium | reverse complement strand
CCCCGCTGGTAGCGCAACCTTCTCACTTGCGGACCGATCATGTTCTGGCACTTCATCCGCTGCCCCTTCGCCCAGCGTGACAAGGGGGCAGGTGGGCTAACCGGCTGACTTCCGACCGAAGCAGTTCCGCGGTAACGCGGACGGAGACCTCAATGCACAACGAGCCGGGTATCCACGACATCGCAGGACCGATCGGGCTCCACAGCGTTGCACCGCCAACTATGCACAATGAGGTCGCCATCGCGCGCTTGTTCTAACGCGGCGCGCGAAATCCGTCATGACGGGAAAAGGCAAATTCTCGTGTAGGTAAAAGGAGTAGGGTGCTTGACAAATTCAGGGCTATTTGTGCCACCCTGTCACAGCCACTGCATCAAAACGGGCAGGCAAACCCTTAGACCGGAGCCGATTCCGTCTCCGCTGGCGGCGAATCTGTCCACAAAACCGCAGCTCGAAGGACAGCGGGAGACGTTCCCAGTTGTAGCTTTACCCGGATCCGTTGCCGGTAGAGCTCGACCGTTTTGTGGTCGAGTACGAGTTGCTCGGCGATCTCCTTGACATCCAGCCCACGCCCCAACATCTCGAAGACTTGCAATTCGCGTGGGCTGAGACTGTTAAGTGGATGTCGCGGCTCGATCGTTTCGCGGGTCATCGCGCAACTCGTAAACCACTTCAGCATCCGCGCGCTCAAGTATATATTGCCGTCCAATATGGTGCGGATGGCGTGAACGATGGTCTGGACATCCTCGCCTTTGTTCATATAGCCGCGCGCTCCCATATGGAAACACAACGGGGCGTACAACTCTTCGGTGTGAGCGGAATGAACGAACATCCGCAGGCTCGGATAGCGAAGATGCAGATCCCGGATCAGGTCCAACCCATGAGATCGTTTCAACGCGATGTCGACAATCATGATGTCCGGGCACAAGTGCTCGACCATCGCCAAGGCCGGTTGCGCATCCTCAGCCTCACCGCACACGACCATGTCCGGCTCGCCATTAATCACGAATCGCAACGACATCCGCACGGAGGGATGATCGTCCACGATCAACGCTTGCCACTTCTGTGACCCTTCAAACTTCGCTGGCGTCTCACTTTGCATACGCCAACTCCATTTCTCCCACCCTCACAGGGAACCCAGTACTTATAAGGGGTTGACGGCATAAATTGCAAGTCAAAAATGACGAATTTGTGGCTCGTATCATAGGTTTAGACCCGGTCGTTGTTGCGCTTGAATTTTGGTGACCGCGATGCTGGCAATATGGACGCCCTCGCCATTGGCAACCGCCACGTAGCGTCTTGGCAATTCTTTGACCCAATCAACCGTGAACTTTTGAAACGCCAAGGCCAGTTCGCGCAAGTTCTTGCCCGTGATCTTCACCTCGTGGCCAGAGATGGTGATATTGATCGCCTCGTCTGCTCCCGGCTCAAATCTCACGCAGACCAGATGTTGATACGGGAGCACAAAGAAGGTTCCATCAGCCAATTCGACCCGCAGACACCTGGGCTGAACGGCTCTGTTCCATGAGAGAAAATTCCCTTTCGGCAGGTCACCCGAAAGGGCGTCTTTACTTTGGCTTCGTTTCATAGGTTTCCTCAAACGGAAGACGATCGTCCGATGCCTTGTGTTGTTTCGATACTCACGCTCACGTCCATCCCTTGCCGAAGCGCCCCAGCCATGTCCAAGGCCAATTCGCGATCACCGGACCGGCAGATGTTTTCCCGCAGTTGCTCCTTGTCGCTGGTGAAAACCCGTATTCCCCTGCGCCCCCGCGAAATCGTCACGTACCACTGCTGCTGGTTGGTCGCGGCCTTGACCGTCGAATCGGAGAATAGGACATAATCGACCGTCTTGCCTTGCGACGCATACGACGTGATGGCAAAGCCGCGCACGAACTGCCGGTAATCGCTTTCGAGAATGCGTCCATCCTGCAGCCTGACGCGGCCACCGTTCAGAACTCTGTCCACGGTGACCAGCTCGCCGTTGGCCAGACGACGGCCCTGCCGGGTGCGGCCATTGGCTTTCAGTTGCAGACGGTCGCCCTCTGCCAACGCGAGTTCGCGAGGCTGGCAAACCGTCAACCGGTCCAGGAATCGGAACGGGACTGTCCGTATTCTCTCCCCACCTTCCAGTGCCACGCTGGTCTGGGTGATGGTTACGAGACGTGCCGTTTCGCCTCTCCTGAAACCGCCCGCGTCACGGTTCACAAGCACCACGCTGTTCTCATCGTAGAAACGCCGATCCCGCTTCTGCGCTGCCGTCAGATCGACCGGTTCCAGCGCCGTCACTACCTGCTCGTTCGCACCTATCCTGCCACGCGATCTCAGGGCCGAGCGCACATGGTCATTCACCTGACGGGTCTCCGACCACGTTTGCGAAACCACCACGACCGAGTGGTTGCCTTCCGCTAATTCGAGGAATGTCTCCGCAAGCTCCTCCTGCTGGTGGAGGGACTCACACTCCATAATTGCGCCCTGCCGATCCAAACGGCGAAATGACTCCACCAACTTCCCTTCGGAAGCTTCCTTTACCGCCTGCCGGTACTCGATGATCTGCGCTTGCTCCGCTTTGGTCCGGGCGCGAGCGGGGTCCTGTCTTCGGATCTGCTGGAGTTCTGCCGCTCGTAGACCGGAGTATTTCTCAATGGCCCGAAGCGCATCGGATGCCTCGACGGCGCCGTGCTGCCGCGTGTCACCAGAGAGGATAACACGGCCGTTGTTGTCTCGGACAAAACGCAGCAGTCGTTGCATCTGTTTCGCGCCAATCTGACCGGCCTCATCCACCATGATGACGGCACCCCGAGGCATGTCCTGCTTCGTCAGAAACTCGCTCACCGTTTGGGCTCCCGTCATTCCGTTCCGCTCCAGGTCAATGACTTGCTGACGTTGCGGTGCCAGTACTTGCAGGGAATGCCCGGCTGTCCGAAGGCCATTCCGCACCTCCCGCAGCGCAAAGCTCTTTCCGGTGCCGGCCCCGCCGCGAAACAGCGTGACGAAGTCTCGCGATGCCAGGATCTGCTCAGCCGCCCGCCGCTGGTCCTTGTCCAGAGCAACGTTGGACGACGAGAAGTCATTGTGGAACGGGCGGAACCGCCCTCTCCCGTCCCTCGCCAGGCACACGATGTCCCATTCGCGTTCCAAAGCAGCCCGGGTCGAGATTTGAAACGGGCCAACGGCGCCGCGGATGTAATCCCGATCGCGCGTGGCTTGTCGAATGGCCGTGAGCGTGATGTTCTGACCCCGCGCGTGCTCCAAGGCGTCCCGCCATAACTCGTGCTCCAGAACAACGGACCGGCGCTCGAACAGGTGCTCCTCCGCCCAGGTGACGGCGGCCCGTGGATCGCCCGCTTTCAACTCATCCGGCTTGAGCGGCGCACCATGCTGCAACGCCGAGATCGCGGCTTGTTCAGTTTTGGAAACCTGGTTTGCCCAAAGTGTCTGGAGCGTTGCCTGTGGAACGTTCTTGAGTTTCCGCGCTCGGTTCTTTTCAGCCACGTTCTCGCGGATGCGGGCCATGTTCCCACCAGCCAGTTCTGGATTCTGTGCCAAGAGCTCGCGGGTCTTCTGATCGATTTCCCGATGCCGTTTGGAGAACCGGTCGCACAATTCCGGGGAAACACCCTGTATCTCAAAGTCACCCCGCGCGTGGTTGACAATCCGGTAGCCCCATTGTTTCAGATCACGCGCCAACTCGTGGTAATAGACATTCTCCACATATTTGCGCGCCCGCAGCATTTCAAACGTCTGCAAGGCCTTCCAGCGGTGTTCGACGGGGTCGCGCGTCGCGTTGAACACGATGCAGTGGCTGTGCAGATGCGGATCAAGCGCCCGCGAGGTGTCGTGCCGGAAGATGGCACAGACAATGTTCCCGGTGGTGCGGTCGGTCATTCGTTCTCCCGCATGCACCCGCGTTCCCGCGAACTGCTCCAGTTCCCGCAACGCCGCTTCCACCCCACGGTGGTGGGCGTCCACAATGCGCGGGTCATTACCAATCAGTGCCGCAATCGAAACCGATTTGGGTGGTGAGAAGGTGAAATCAAAGAAGATCCGCCGATTCGCCACTTCATAGGCCCGACCGGTCTCATCGACAACCGTGCGGGTCGTCTTGAGTCGTTGCGTCAATCGTTCCCCGGTCTGTGGGTGGAGGTTGTCGCACAGGCGGAGAAATTCCTCTTGGCCTACCCGGCCCGACAGTCCCAGTAGCTCAGCGCCGGTTCCCAACCATTGCCCGAGGACGCGTTCGCTTTCGCTGTAATAGTCGCCAGCACAGAGGTGTTCTTCAAAGTACTGCTTGGCGTTTATGAGGCTATATTTCGTTTTCGGCGACAGCATGCGAGGGGTTCTATCACTTCCCACCGCGAAACTTGTTCCCATTTGGGAACAACATTTTCTGCCGGATGCGCTTTACTGGAGCGCATGAAAACAAGAGACGCACTACCTCTAGCTCCCGCTAGATTTTCACGATGGTGCCACCGCAGAGATTGAACGCTATGAAAAAGCATTCCGTCACAGATCCGGCGCAGATCAAATTCGCCAGCGCCGTCAGAAACTACGTACCAAAAGTGACAGGCAAGCTGCCACTGCTTATGCCGTTCAAAGAAGGCATCGCGGAGCTGAGGCGCAAGCACGCATCTTACGAAACCATTGCCAGTATTCTGCGCGACATTGACGTTGCCGTCTCACACTTCACCGTGGCTCGGTTTTGCTTGGAGGTGCTGGAGTTGACGCCTTCGTCGAGCCGATCCCGCAAGGCATCCTCCAGAACTGTAAAGCAACATCCGCGCAGCAATCCGAAGGCGAAGCGAATACCCAAAGCGGATAGTGCGCGCACGACCAAACGCGCCAAGCAGTCCAGCGAAGGCGATACGACGGCTCCATCCGCTGCCCGCCAGGAAGATGCTGGCGGTCCCCGGATCGCTGACATCAACACCGTTTAGCCATGCAAAAGCAGATCAATCTCGTTCTCAACGGCAAGGGCGGAGTCGGGAAAAGCTTTTTTGCTGCGAACTTCGTCCAGTACCTGAAAGACCAACAGACGCCCCATGTCGCCATCGACACGGACAACGAGAACTCAACACTAAAACGGTTCCACCCGGATGCTCGATTCGTGAATCTGGCCAACCTCCGGGAACTCGACGTACTGGTTGCCGCCCTTGAAACCACCCGCCTCGTGGTTGTGGACTGTCGCGCCGCCTCAACGAATGTGTTCGTGAACTATTTCGCCGAGTTGACGGTATTCGATGTACTCAAGAGTATGGGCGCTGCTCTGACGGTGGTGTCGCCGGTGAATCACGACCTCGACAGCGTGGAGCAAATCAGAATCATCACAAACGCGTTCGACAACCGGTGCCGGTATCTGGTGGTAAAGAATCGCGGCCTCTCGGAGCACTTTGCGATCTACGACGCCAGCAAAACCCGGAAGCGGTTGCTGAACGAACTGGTTGCCAAGGAAATGACCATGCCCAAACTTCAGGACTGGTTGGTCGCCCTGCTGCATGAGGTCAACCTGCCCGTCGGCTCGGCGATTCAGCACCAGAAATTCTCCCTCATGGACCGCCAGCGGCTCAAGAACTGGCAGCGGCAGTTCCATGAACAAATCAACTCCATCCGTGAGATCATTTTGCCTGGTGAGCCATGAGCGAAGCCGACCCAAAAGAGGCGCTGAAGAACGCCATTCTGCAATGGCAGAAGAAGTACAATGTTCAGGACGGCGATCCGACGCTGGCCGCCGTGGAATTGTGGGAAATCTACTTCACCCACACCCAACTCAACGGACCAAAACCCCCGTCGTTTGAAGACTTCCGCAGTACGATGGAACAGTTGGAGCGGCTATGCGGCGACTTCACGGGACGCGCCGCTGACATTATCAAGGAAATGCGGGATGTGCCGAAGATTCGCAGCGACCTGAACCGTTTCCCCATATTCGCCTTGGTGTTCAGTGCTGCGTTGGCCCTGCTGGCGGGCATCCTGATCGGGAGGTACGCACGGTGAGCAACGCTCGGTATCTCGGATTCACAATTGCCGGCTTGTCCTTGGCCGTCGGTGCGTACTTTTTCCTGAGACTAGCTCCACCGCTCTCGTGGACGTTGGCTGTGATTTTCGGGATTCTGGCGGGAAACGCGATTGCGGCTACGCGTCGCCGGCCTCGCAACGCCATCGTGCACCTGAAGGGACTGTCGTGG
>JBEKLM010000093.1:0-6390 GCA_050010195.1 Verrucomicrobiia bacterium | reverse complement strand
CCGGTCGTCTCCACTCCCAGTTTGAATGCCAAGCCTTTGTTTCTCGCCACCCAGCACGATGAGTTTGAGATGTTGGATTTCAACGCCGATTGGGTACACGTCCGAATCTCGGGCTTGTCGCGAGGGTGGATCTGGCGAACCAGCCTGGAGATGCCCGAGGGCTTGTCGGACGTCCCGTTGGCCAGCGAGAAGGGCGCACCCGTTGCGGCCGATCTGTTTCAAATAACCCGAGAGGAAACGGGTACATTCCCGGGCGATTGGGAAGCGCTGCGGGGCAGAAGTGTGAAAATCATCTCGGTGCAAAAAATTCGCGAGGACGAGAAAAACGCCGGTGCGTCGGCTAAGCTCGAATTCGCAAAATCTGTGCTCGACAAGAGCTATGGGGAACTGGCGTCCAATGCGAAGGAACTCGCCGGAGTGGTGTTGATCTTTGACTCGGTCGATGGCGGCATGATCGCCATCACCCTTCCCACGGTCGAGCAATGGAAGGCCGGCAAGCTGACCGATGCCGCGCTCTGGCATCGCTGTTATTTTGATCCACCCGAGACTTTCACTGTTTCCAGCGGCGTTTCGAGTTCTGCCGCCAACCCCTAGCCGTTGTCGCTGGGCGCAAGATTGCGTTAGGATGGCAAGCAGAGCAAAATGCCGCGCGTTTCAGTTTTTGGCTTGACATTGAACCAAGGTCGCGATACCAATGCTGTCTTCTGACCTTCGTGGTTCCAAGAGTTTCGCGGCAATGTTCGGTGGGAAACGAATTGGGAAAATCCGCTTGACCGCGGAAAGTTAGACGGGGGCGTGTGGAGTCCATGTTGCAAATGCTGGTGTCGCGGTTGCGCGATTACGCCGAACTGACCAAGGCGCGCATTACCACTTTGATCGTGCTGACGGCATGGTGCGGCTACTTTTTTGGCGCGCACCGGTCGGGCGAGCCGTGGTGGTCGCTGGGCTTATTCCATGCGCTGTTGGGTGTGGCTTTGGTTTCGAGCGGCACGGCAGCGCTGAATGAAGTACTGGAAGCAGGCGTGGATGCGCGGATGCGGCGCACGGCGATGCGTCCCTTGCCGGCGGCCCGCATGACTACGGCCCATGCGGCCATAGTAGGTCTGGCGCTAACTCTTGGCGGTTCGGCCTATCTCGCGATCTATGCCAACTTACTAACTGGGTTATTAGTGTTCCTGACAGCCGTCGTATATCTTGCTGCCTACACTCCACTGAAGAAGGTTTCTCCAGCATGTACATTTGTAGGCGCGTTTCCGGGAGCGATGCCGGTGGTGCTGGGTTGGACGGCGGCGCGTGGAAAACTGGAACCCGAGACACTGATTCTCTTTGCCATTATGTTCGTGTGGCAATTTCCGCATTTTCTTTCGATTGCATGGCTCTATCGCGAGGACTATGCGCAAGGCGACATTCGCATGTTGCCGGTCGTAGACTCCGACGGAAAGTCCACCGTATGGCGGATTTTGGCTTATAGCGCAGCCTTGATTCCGGTCAGCCTTCTGCCGGTTGCCATGGGAATGGCGGGACGCGTCTATCTGGTGGGCGCAGTTCTCATGGGCGCGGCGCTGTTCCGAGTGTCGATGGGAATGGCGCATCCGCAACTCCCCGCGACCTCGGCCGCATCGAAGCCTTCCGCGCGGCGCTTACTGCGAGCTACGATCATCTACCTGCCAGCCTTATTCGCCCTTATGATGGTTAACTCAGGCAGTTAGCGGTATTCGGTATTCGTGCCCGAATTCCGCCTGGTTACTTTACCTCGACAATCTTCAACGTCGTCACTTGTCTCACCCAGCGCGCCATTCTTTTCTCATCCGGTATGACAATGCGGTATGGCCCTTCCTTGTCATCCAGAGGCTTTCCATTTTTCAGGAAGGCCAGAACAACCTGTTTGTCGGTGAATGCCGGGTCTAGCTCAGGCAGCGCCAGCACCACGCTATATCCATCCGCGGCCTCCACCAGCAGACATGAAGCCATCCGTTTTCCCTTCATACTTTCCCCAAAACTAACGCCAGCTTTCTCGAGCAGAGCTCTCACCGCGACGCCCTCAAACGTTGCCGATGCGCCGGCGGCGCCGGTCGTAACCTTCACGTGTTCCAATGTCTCAATGTCGGCGCGAGTCAAAACAGTTTGCTTTCCACTTTCGGCTTGAACAGTCAGCGACTGACACAATGCGAGCGCGGTGTGGAGCGTCAGAGCAAGGAGTACAACTGCAAACAACAGCCGATTTTTCATATCACACACGAAGAATCATGACCTCGGTTGCTTTAATGAGGGCAGCTGCGGTCTGCCCTTCCTTCAGTTGCATTTCGCGAGCGGAAGTTGCCGTGATGATCGATGTAATCTGCTGCCCGCCGATCGAAATCTTGACTTCCGCCATCAGACCGCTAATGCGAACGGCATCGATGCGCCCCACCAGTTGGTTGCGTCCGCTCACCCGGCGCACCACCTGCTTTCGTTCTTCTTCCGTTCGGCCGCGCGTTCGGAAGAGCAGTTTATCCACCTCGCTCCGCGGGATCCGGTGGTGTCCGCCGGCGGTCTGGATGCTCCGAATTTTCTTCTTATAAATCCACTGTTTGATGGTGGGAAAGCTGATGCCCAACTGCAAAGCCGCGTCCCGCAACTTCAGCATCTCGTCCGGCCCGCGCTCGGATTTAAGCTTCTTCCGCATCGGAACGAAATCGTACCGTCATTGCTGGCTGCGGTCAACGTGCTTTGATCCCCCGCAACAACGCCATCCTCGTGGGTTGGACGGAATCTCAGTAAGCGCATATATAAACATATTATTAGACACTCAACTCGTATTTCATATACACTTCTCAATTCGTTGCACCCACTCTACATTTTTTGGAGGGCCATATGCGTTCCGTCACTCTGTGTCTCTTGCTGCTTTTGTGCCTTGCGATGGGGGCGTTCCAGGCGTGGGCCCAAACGGGAGCGAGCCTTTCCGGCGTGGTAACGGACCAAACCGGCGTGGCCCTTGGCGGTGTCGCGGTTACGATCAAGATCGTCGACACAGGTGAAACACGCATGATCACAACCGACAGCAGGGGACACTTTCAGACGTCTGGCCTGCCTTTGGGGCGCGTCGAGATTCGAGCGGCAAAACGAGGGTTCGACGAAACACGCACGGGAACCAGCTTGGCGGCTGGCCAGGAGGCCACGGTCGACATTAAGATGCAGCGCGGCACCGCCGACCCCTGCACGAGCCCCCACGAGTTCGCCACTACCGACTGCACGCTGACCTGGCACGGCATCACGGTGTATGGTGCGTATGACATCGGCGTCGGCTGGGTCAGCCACGGCTTACCGGAAAACGGTTATAACTATGAAGGCGAATCTCTGGTGAACCGAAACGGCTATCAACATCGATTCGTCGTCGCACCGAACAACCTGCAGCAGACGGGTTTTGGCATCCGGGGCAAGGAAGAGTTTTTGCCTGGCTGGTCGGTTGTGTTCAACGCTTCCACCGGCATCAATCCGGAGTCCGGCCTGCTCGCCAATGCGTCAAAGACTGACATCATCAACAATGGCCTTCCCAGGGCCAGTTATTCGATCGCCATCGATGGCGCGCGCGCGGGTCAACCCTTCAATGACGAATACTATGGCGGCGTATCGTCCAAGATTTTCGGCACGCTGACCTTCGGGCGCCAGCGCTCTCTCGGCACCGATGCCATGCTTCTTTACGATCCGGCTGGCGGGTCGTATGCCTTCTCCTACATTGGGTATAACGGCACCATGGCTGGCGGCGGCGACACCGAGGACAGCCGTTGGGATGACGCCGTCAAGTATCGCCTCACCGTGGGCCCGGTCCATTTCGGCGCGATGTATAAATTCGCCGACGGTTCTGCCGGATGCTACTCGGCCTCCTCAACCTGGACTGCCACCACCTGCACGCCGGAAGCGGCGCATAACAACGCATGGGGATTCGACCTCGGCGGAGACGTTGGCGGAGACAAGGGCAAGTTCTCCGCCGACGCCGTCTTCCAACCTTACAACCAGGCGATCAGCGTATTAAACCCCCTGCTGGGGCCTCAAAGTCTAAGTCCAGCAGGGCAATATCAGTCGACCACCGACAGCATCAATACAAACCCCATCAACGGGGGGCCGGGTCTGGGCCCCAATCTGATCGACCCGAACGACACCGTCTATGGCATTGTCACCGACAACAATGCAATTATGGTTGCTGTGAAGTATAAGTGGGACCCGTTCAAGTTTTTTGCCGGCTACGAATACATCTGGCAGAATAACCCGCAGAACCCGTTGGGAGTTGGTGCCGCCGACCAGGGCGGCTATATCATGAGCGGGGTCGAAGACAACAATCTTGATTCTGAAAAGTTGGTCAACATCTGGTGGACGGGCGCGAAATACACCTACCGCACCAAAACCGACTTCACTTTCGCCTGGTATCAACAGCGGCAGAACGACTTCCGTCTTCCGCCGACCTGCTCAGTCGCAGCCGGTTTCCGCAGTTCCTGCGCGGGCACCCTCAACGAAGGGTCGTTCTATGTGGATCATCACTTCACTAAGCGTTTCGACGGTTTTGCTGGAATTGCGTATTCCTGGGTAACCGGCGGTCTCGACATCGCCATACCTCATAAACCCGGCGTCCCCTATTACTCCGACAACAACTGTGCTCCGACAGTCGGCGCTCGTTTCACCTTCTGATCGTTTCCGCGGCGGGCTCAGTCAAGAGCTCGGCATGAGTTGTTCGATCTGCCACGTGCTGCAAAAAGAAAAGCCGCCCCAGACTCGGGGCGGCTTTGTACTTCTGAGCACTCTGTCAGTCCCGCAGGAAGCCGTGGTACACATCGCCCGCGTCAATGTAGTATCCCGCGATTGCCCCCTTCTTGTTGTTGGTCATGGGGAAGGTGCCCTGGCCCGCGCCCTTGCCCGCACCCGGAGCATCGAAGTTGGTGATGGTACCGTTCGGTGAACCTCGCAGGAAGCCATGACTCGCGTTGTTGGCGTCAATGTAGTATCCCGCGATTGCTCCCGGCCGGTTGTTGGCCATGGGTTCGGTGCCCTGGCCCGCGCCCGTGCCTGCACGCGCAACGTCAAACGTCGTGATCAGGCCATCCTTATCGCGCGCGAAGCCATGATTCACGCCGTTCCCGTCGACGTACAATCCTGCGACCTCTCCCCACTTGTTGATGCTCTCGGGTGAAGTGCCCTGGCTCGCACCAGTGCCTGCGCCCAGAACGTCGAACGTCGTGATGAGGCCCTCAGGAGCGCGCACGAAGCCATGCATAGCGTTGTTCGCGTCGATGTAAAATCCCGTGATAGCTCCAAGCGGTGTGAGCGCAGAGAAGAACATGGGTTCGGTGCCCTGACCCGCGCCGGTGCCCTCGCCCGGAGCGTCGAACGTGGTGAAGACGCCGTCAGCCAGCACGAAGCCGTGATTCACGCCGTTCCCGTCAATGTAGATTCCGGCGATTGTCCCGACGTCGTTAATGTCCCCGGCTATCGTGCCTTGGTTGGCGCCCGTGCCTGCGCCCGGACAATCAAACGTGGTGATGGTCCCATCCGTGGTGCGCATGTAGCCGTGAAACACCTGAGCAGCGTCAGCGTACCAGCCCGCGATCACGTCCGCATCGTTGAGGGCATAGGCCCACGTGCCCATAGAGCCCGGTGGGTCAAACTTCGCGAACTTGCCGTTCGGCCGCCGCAGAAAGCCGTGATATACGCCGTTCGCGTCAATGTATTGGCCCACAATCGAGCCCCGCGCATTCACTCCAATGGACCAGGTGCCTTGTTGCGCGCCCGGACCCGCGCCGGGAACGTTAAACGTAGTGTACTTTTGCGCGTTCGCCTGCACCGTGATCGCCAGCAGGGCGAGTAAGGTCATGGCGACAAAAAACATGAAATTTCTCGATTTTTGGCCTGTCTTTGAATGGACTCGCATGGTGTCCTCCTGATTCACGCGTAACTGATTTGGTTTGGTAATGGAATCCACCAACACTCGCGCGAGTGTCGGACGACGAAAGAAATCAATAAAAGAAAAGGGGCCCTTCGCCTCGAGGAGTGCTGCGTCTCATCTGGCGGGAACTGCTCCTCTAGGAGGCGACTTCGTGGCAATTGGATACCAATAAAAGAGTTCTGTCGGTGAGGTTCCTCACATCGTGATGTGCGGCGACGACCTCGGACTATCTGTGTGGTGGCGGGGCTGTGCCGCGCCCAGAAGACAGGTTTGGTTAATTCGGATTGCTTTTTATCAGCGCCGCGTCTACCGACAGCGGAAGCCACACTTGAAACCGTGTGTCGCCGGGCTGCGAGGTCACCTGAATATTGCCTCTGTGTTTTTTCACAATGCGCTGCACCGTGTCCAGGCCCAGCCCAGTTCCCTCCCCGACTCCTTTGGTTGTGAAGAATGGCTCGAAGATGTGCGGCTTCACC
>JBEKLM010000092.1:0-6444 GCA_050010195.1 Verrucomicrobiia bacterium | reverse complement strand
CGACAATCGCCCCGCACGAATGGCAATTGATCGAGTCGGGCACATTGCCTGGCGCGTCCATGACGGGGCGACGTTAGCACGCGCTGGAAAGCGGCAGCAACAGCAAATCGCCGGCCCGCTTTGTTTTGACCATGCTGAGCAAATCGCCGCAGCGCGAGGGAAGTTTTCCGGGGGTGTCGTCAGGCTCCGGCACATGCGCAACAGATTGTTTAACAATTAGATGCGGATGGAGTTTGATTGAAACGGGGCGGCGGTGGCATATGGGCTGCTAGGTCTACGCGCGCACGGGCGGACCTGTCCCCGGTGTGATTATCGCGAGGAATCGGCGAGGCGCTTTTTCTGTTTACATGCCGGAGCCGCTTCTCTAGTATTCGCACTCGCACTTGGGGAGGAAATTAATGAAAAAGATCGAGGCCATTATAAAGCCGTTCAAGCTCGAAGACGTCAAGGAAGCCCTGGCCGGCGTGGGCGTCGAAGGTATGACGGTCACCGAAGTCAAGGGTTTTGGACGACAGAAGGGCCATACCGAAATCTATCGCGGGAGTGAGTACACCGTGGATTTCTTGCCCAAGCTGAAGTTGGAGATTGTGCTGGCCGACAGCGCCGTGGAGGCCGCGGTCAGCGCGATTCTGAAGACAGCGAAGACGGGCAAGATCGGCGATGGCAAGATTTTCGTCCTGCCCATTGACGAGGCCGTGCGCATCCGTACCGAGGAACGCGGCGACCAAGCCGTGTAACGCCGTCCAAAACTGGATCAACGAGTAACCAAAATTCAGCTAATCCGGTGAACCATCCACCGGTTGGCCAGGAGGACAGTTATGACACCAAAAGAAGTTCTGGCGTTGTGCAAAAGCAAGAACGTACAACTGGTAGACGTCAAATTCTGCGATTTTCTGGGAACCTGGCAGCATTTCTGTGCGCCGATTTCCGAGCTGGAAGAGGAGGTTTTCGAGGCCGGTCTGGGCTTCGACGGCTCGTCCATTCGTGGATGGAGATCCATCGAATCCAGCGACATGCTGCTGCTGATGGACCCGGCCACGGCGATCATCGACCCATTCCCACAGGTCACCACGCTCAGCATCGTGGCGGACGCGATCGACACGATCACCCGTGAGCCCTATACGCGCGACCCGCGTAACATCGCCCGCAAATCCGAGGCGTATTTGAAGCAAACGGGCATCGCGGACACGGCATTCTTTGGACCAGAAGCCGAATTCTTCATCTTTGACGATGTTCGCTTCGGTCAGACATCCAACAGCAGCTACTACTACATCGATAGCAACGAGGGCATTTGGAACAGCGGCCGTGAAGAGTTTCCCAACCTCGGCAACAAGATCCGCCACAAAGAGGGGTATTTCCCTGTTCCCCCGCAGGACACACAAGCCGACATTCGCAACGAAATGATCATGGTCATGAAGGATTGCGGCCTGAAAGTGGAGCGCGAGCACCACGAAGTGGCCACCGCCGGCCAGGCCGAGATCGACCTGCGCTTTAACTCGCTGGTCTGCATGGCCGACGACATGATGCTCTACAAGTACATCACCAAGAATGTCGCCAAGCGCCACAACAAGACCGTGACGTTCATGCCGAAGCCGCTGTTCGGCGACAACGGCAGCGGGATGCACACGCACCAGAGCTTGTGGAAGAAGGGCAAGCCGTTGTTCGCGGGCAAGGAATACGCCGGCCTCAGCGATATGGCCCTGCATTACATCGGCGGCATCCTCAAACACGCCCGCGCCGTGGCCGCGATCACGAACCCGACCGTCAACAGCTACAAGCGGCTGACGCCGGGCTTCGAAGCGCCCGTCAACCTCGCGTATTCGAGCCGCAATCGCTCGGCCGCAGTCCGCATCCCGACGTATTCACCGAGCCCCAAGGCCAAGCGCATTGAGTATCGTCCGCCCGATCCGACCGCCAACCCGTACATTGCCTTCGCGGCGCTGTTGATGGCGGGCCTGGATGGTATTGAGAACCGGATCGATCCTGGCGAGCCGCTCGACAAGAACATCTACGAGTTGCCGCCGTCCGAACTCAAGAAAGTGCCGTCGATGCCGGGCAGCCTTACTGAGGCCTGCGACGAACTCGAAGATGACCACGAGTTTCTGCTGAAGGGTGATGTGTTCACACAGGATGTCATCGACACTTGGATCGAAATGAAGCGCAAGGAGCAGGATCAGGTGCGCTTGCGTCCGCATCCGTGGGAATTTCACATGTACTACGACGCGTAAGAGACTTGCGTCACGCGCAGGGCCGAAAGTTCGCACGAGCTTTCGGCCCTGTTTTTTTCTGCGTTGCGCAATGCACGAAAAATTTCTTTGGCGCGCATCACTTTTTTCTTGAACCGCGCAACGTCGGTCACTATGCTGCTCCGCGCAAAGGCGAAGGCGAGGATAACAGAGAGGGCTGTGAATAAGTTGTGAACAGCTTGGGCGTTCAGCCACGTTTTGCTGGTCGGCTTCATGCGACGCCCAAGGAATGTGGATTTTGTGGTTCACGTCTCTCCTGAGTCCGACACGAATGATGTGAGGGGAAAACGCAGCCGCACAGCGGTGTAAAAGCCGTTTGAGACGTTTTTTTCGCGGTTGCACGGGTGTGGTAATCAAGGCAGGGGGTTTTTCACGGTTTTTGTCTCCTTGGATTCGTGTGCGGGTCACTCCTTCCGTTCGCCCCGGCTGCAAAATGCCCGCAGAAGCGGCGCGCAGCCGCGGTGTTGACAGCCTGTGAATAAGTCGAGGCTCGTAATGACGGAGGAACCATGACAACGGGGCACGATCAACTATGGCGTGACGCGAGCAAAATCCTGCAAGGGATGCTCAATCCGGAGTTGTTCAACCGGTGGTTTGCGCCCATCAGACCGGTCGAACTCAACCAGGACGGACTCGTCTTGGGCGTGGCCAACGAGTTTTACCAAATCTGGCTTCAAGATAACTTTCTGCCGTTGATCCGCGAGGCGGTCAACCAAGTCTCCCGCCAACCCCTCCAGGTCCGACTGACCGTCAGCCAGGGATTGAAAGTGCCACCCGAACTGCCTCAGCCGTCGACCACTAGCCACGAGAAGCGGTTGTCGGGCAGGACCGATCTTGATGTGAAATTGAATCCGCGTTACACGTTTGATTCGTTCGTGGTCGGGCCCAACAACAACTTCGCCCATGCGGCGGCGCTGGCTGTCGCCCAATCACCCGCCAAGGCGTATAACCCGCTGTTCATCTATGGCGGCGTCGGGCTGGGCAAGACGCATCTGATGCAGGCCATCGGTCACGCATCCTCCAACGGCGCCAAGAACCGCAAGGTCAGCTATATCACCTGCGAACAGTTCACCAACGACTTCATTCAGGCCATTCAAAACAACACCATGACGAAATTCCGCAAGAAGTACCGCCAGGTCGATGTGCTGCTCATCGACGACATCCAGTTCCTTGCGGGTAAAGAGCGGATGCAGGACGAGTTTTTTCATACGTTCAACACGTTGTTCGACGCCCACAAGCAGATCGTGCTGTCCAGCGACCGGCCGGCGGCCGAGATCGCCAATTTGGAGAATCGGCTGGTTTCCCGCTTTGAATGGGGTCTGGTCACGGAACTCCAGCCGCCCGCGCTGGAGACGCGGATCGCGATTCTCAAGAAGAAGGCGGCGATGATCGATGTGAAGCTTTCCGACCAGGTGGTGGAATTCATCGCGGAGAAGATTCGCACCAACATTCGCCGGTTGGAAGGCGCCCTCGTTCGGGTCGCCTCGTACACATCTCTCACGGGCAAAGAGGTTTCCCGTGATCAATTGGAGAACCTGCTCCGTGACGCGCTTCACGAAGAGGCCCGGCGAACCATCACCATCGAATCCATTCAGAAAAAGGTTGCCGAGCACTTCGATATCCGGATCGCGGACATGACCAGCCGTCGTCGCCCGCAAAACGTGGCGTTTCCCCGCCAGGTCGCCATGTACCTGAGCCGCACATTAACCAGCCGGTCGCTCGCGGACATCGGGGAATCATTCGGTGGCCGCGATCACGGCACCGTCCTGCACGCCTGCAGGCTGATTGAAACGCGCTCGGCGAAGGATCAACAACTGCGGCAGACTGTTTCCTATCTCGAACAGTCGCTGCAACGACAATAACCTGCCAACAAGTTGTCAGTCGGTTGGGAAAATTTGCCGATGACTCGAGTTTGGAGACAAGTTCCAATGAAGGTGGTTCAGAATTCTCTCGCTTACCCCCGCTCGACGCCTTGCGTAACTGCTTGCTGTGTCCTTGACAAGAAAAGTTGTTTGATATATTCACAGCCCGAACGGTAACGACTCTTTATTTGGTATAATAATTAGTAGTCATACATCTGTGCCATATGCCGGTTAAACTCAAAGTCACCAAGGAAGCGATTCTCGATGGATTGCAACGCGTGCAGAATGTCGTGAGCACGCGAACCACACTGCCGATTCTGTCGAACGTCTTGATCCAGGCGTCCAATGGAGGACTCAACCTGACAACCACCGACTTGGACGTCGGAGTGCGTTGCCGCGTGGAGGCCGAGGTAACAAAAGCAGGTTCGACAACATTGCCGGCCCGCAAACTCTTCTCGATCCTGAAGGAAGTAGCCGCTGCCGAAATCGAGATTGAAGTGGACGACCGCAATGCCGCGTCTATTCGTTGCGGATCTTCTTTCTATAAAATTATGGGGCTTCCGGAAGAGGAGTTTCCGCGGTTCCCTGAGTCCGGAGTCGGAAAAAACCTGAAAATCGAGCAACCCGTCCTCCGTGACATGCTGAAGAAAACTGCGTACGCCGTCTCGAACGACGAGACTCGGTATGTGTTGAATGGGGTGTTTATGGGGCTGAAGGGCGATAAAATCACGGTTGTGGCGACGGATGGACGACGGCTGGCCCTCATGGAGCACGACATCGAGATTCCCAAGGGAGCGGAAGCGGAACTGATTTTACCAACCAAGGCTGTGAACGAACTGGAGCACCTGCTGGCGGACAAGGGGGATGTAAAACTTTCCATCGGCGAGAACCAGATCGTGTTCGAGATGGACGGCACCACGTTGGCGTCCAAGCTGATCGAAGGAACCTACCCGAACTTTCGTCAGGTAATTCCGACGGAGACGAAGGAACGGATTCCGTTGGAGCGCGAATTATTGCTCTCCGCGCTGCATCGGGCATCAATCCTGGCCAGCGAGAAATCGCAATCGGTGAAGCTAAATTTTGCCAAGAACACGCTTACGATCACCGCGACCACTCCCGAAGTCGGCGAGGCCAAGGAAACCCTGTCGATTAACTACAAAGGCAAGGAGATCACCATCGCGTTCAATCCGCAATACATGATGGATCCATTGCGCAATCTGGATGCCGACGAAGTGTTTGTGGAGTTGACCGACGAATTGAGCCCCGGCGTCATCAAGGTCAACGCCCCGTTTCTGTACGTTTTGATGCCCATGCGTCTGAGCTAGTGGACGCACCGACGGACCTGAAATTCTCTGGGGCTGTGGATGCTTGACACCCTTTTTGCCCCGCTCTACTCTTTCCCAGTTCACGCGACTGCCTCGTGGTGTAATGGTAGCACAACTGACTCTGGATTATCCCTGGCACTTTTAGCCTGTGTTCGCTCACGTTTGCTGGAGTGCTCTAGCCCAATAAGCACCGAGGTTTCCGGCATTTTGAACGTTTGCTCGCGTTTGCCTGGAACCACTCAAATTCAGCCGCGACATTGCAACAAAACATTGCAACACGTCCGGCTCAGAATCCGTTGCGCTCGTTTTCGGTGCAGCCGGTGTTTGTCGGCAATGCGATCATGCCTCTGGCGGCTTACTGTGAAACAATGCGAGGCCGTCTAGCGGCTCTGGTGATCCCGCCGCAAGTGGCTGGTGGCGGTGGCAACACGGCTGCTGCGTCATCGTGGCGACTGACGCCAACTGTAAAGCAACGCGGGCCAGACTAGCGGATCGGGTGGATCGTGCCGCTGTTGGCACCTATGCGCTGGCAGTCGGTGGTGTGGCTGGCTCAGGTGCGATGCGTTGCATCCGGTGTTTGCGCGTTGACGGCTCACCACTGTCTTGGTCGTGCGCGCTCTATCCAACGCACGATCACCACAACCATACGGCGACGATGCATCAGGGATTCCGACGGTTGCCGATCCGATGAATCGTCAGAGCGCGGTGTGCCCCTCGGTCAGAAACAAAGCGCGGCTTTGGTTTCTCCAAAGCCAAACCCTACGAGCCAACCGGGCCGGAACGCCGGCCGCTGTCAATGTGGAGCACAGCGCAGCGAGCAAGACATTGACAGCACAAGGCGGCGGCTCCGGCCACGTCGCACCACCAACATCGTTCCGTCAATGCGGCGACCGAGTTACCGGCAACTGCCGGCGTTTCCTGGCTGTCGGTGGCGAGCAGCGCGCAGCCTCGGACAGCCGCCGGGCGACTGCACCCATCAAGCGAAGCACGCGCGGGCGAGGCATGTCGCTT
>JBEKLM010000091.1:0-6591 GCA_050010195.1 Verrucomicrobiia bacterium | reverse complement strand
CCTCGCGATGGACACCCTTGCCGTTCGGCTAACACTTCCCCTTGCCAGGTGTGTAGAGCACTTACACCTCCTAGTAAGTGCGCCCTGCCGGGCGCACGCAAACAGAAAGGCCCACGTGATTCCGTGGGCCTTCCCGTTTCAGATGGATCTTTCCGCTTAGCGATGTCCGTGTTCTTCGTTCCGCGGCTGCGCCTGGTGTTGCTGCGGTTGGTGCTGCTGTGGCTGAGGCTGGTGTTGTTGTGGCGGGGACTGGTGCGGCTGATTCTGCTCGTGCATCTGCGGATTGCTCGGATTCGGCCTGAACGAATTGGAGTTGCCGCCGCTCGGATTTCCTGGCTGATTTCCGTGTCCACTGTTCGGCATCATGTTTCCGTGTCCGCCATTCTGCATCATGTTTCCATGCCCGCCATTCGGTGTCATATTGTTCGGGTGGGGATTGCTGTTGGATGGGTGTTCATTGCCGGTCATCGGCCGAGCCATGGCTACGTTCTGCGGATGCCCGCCGTTGTGGCTGGCGTAGGCATTCGTGTTGGCGCGGGCAACGCCTTCGTGCTGCGTCTGGAATGACGTGGGCGCCATGTGCTGCTCGTGCGTGTAGGAATTCTCCTGCGGTGTCGGCTGGTGATTGATGCCGCCCGGGCCTCCGCTGTAGGCCACGTGGTTGTTGTTCACGATGGTGTTGTTGCGCACGACCGTGTTGTCGATATACGTGTTGTGGATGACGGTCGTATTCACGTGCACCACGGCGGTGTTATAGGCAAAGTCGTGGCCGTGCCATACGCCGCCCGCAAAGCCGATACCGCCATAGCCGAATCCGTAGTTCACGCCGCCGTAGTAGCCGACGTGCGGTCCCCAGTAGCCGCCATGGAAGACAAAGAGCCCGCCTGACCAGCCCCAATAGGGAGGCGTCCACAACGCGCCATCATAGGGCGCTGGGACCCACGTGCCTGGCACCCAGTAGTAGCCGTCGGGACCGTAGGACCAGTAGCCGGGAGTCCACATTAAGCCGGGTTCAGGGCATGGGGGCTGCACGTAAACCGGCAGCACCGGAGGAGCGAAACCTACGCTAATGAAAACGCCCGCCCAGGAAGACGCGGGGATCAAGCAAAGAAACAGAGCAAACAGCGCTGCGCGTACGAATTTTGCGCGCATCCATTGGAAAACTCGCATGGGGATTCCTCCTGTGATTTCAAAAAAAAGCTGCGCATCGAGTTCGAAGGCGCATTCAGTCTACGTCAATAGGAACCCCTCCCGCGCGCAGAAGTTGCACGGGAGGGGCAGGTTTTCCACAATCATAAACTCTTTAGTACCTATAGCTAAGGCCGATGCCCAGGATGCTGCGCGCCTGGAGGCTCACCGGCGTGGTAACAACCGGCGGCCCGAACGCGGGGTTGGTTGGATTGAAGAAGGGGTTCGGAACATAGATGGACCCGATGTTCCCCGCCACCTGGCCGATGCCGATGTCGAATGAGAAATGCGGCTTGTCTTTTTGCGACACGCGCACGGCGTAGTCGAGCGTAGTGGGTATATGGGCGCTCATCAGCGCGTACGAGGCAGGATTGCAGGCGTGCAGAGCCTCACACTGATAGAGCGCTGCGTTCAGCAGGTTGTTCAAATTGACCGCAGTCTTGGGCTCCTGTGTGAATCCCGCCGAGGGTACCGCGACGATGCCATGGCCGATGGGCAGCGGAATGCCCAAACCGCCGAAGAAGCGCCCGCCAAAACGAGTGCTTTGGCCACCGATTCCGAAAATGGTGCCATTGGTGGCCTTCCAGCCCAGGTTTAGCAGGAACGGCACAGGAGGTTTCGCCCAGGTTTTCGTGACGGCAACATACGCGTCGCCATTGGTGTAGGATTTGTCGGTTCCCGTCAGCGTCTTGTTGGCCGCGCCGGACACAAAATGATCGTTGGTGCGGACAACGCCGCCGATGGCAATACCCGGCATCCACGCGCCGAACTGCCCGTCCCTGATAGCGACGACCTTGCCGTGGAAGACGTTCATGCCGTCGTAGTTCCACAGATTGCTGAGACCGAGCGGCGTGGCCGTAGTGGTGGGCTGGTCTCCAAACTGATGAACGCTGCGGGTGTAACCGGCCTCTCCCCGGTTGCGAAAGCCCTCGGTTACGCTCAAGGTTTCGATTTCACCGATGACCGACGAAGCATCGATGAAATGGAAGCTGACTGCCGGATGCGAGAAGGTCTGGCCTTTGTCGGTGTAGACCACATACGCGGTCGGCGTCAGAAATCCACCGGTCTGGCCTTCCAGCGTCAGGTGCTGCGCGGTGAGCCGGGTTATCGGCAGAACTCCCAGCAAAAGGACGCAAAAAGCAAACCTGAGCGTATTCCGAACGTTCATGTTTCACTCCAACAGGGGCACGTGCCTAGCAGACTTGCGTCCCCAAAATTTTGAGGAATTCAACCTCTTGTAACACAAATCGAACAGGGTTGTCAGTAATAGATGGCTTGAGAACGAGGTTCTCGTCCCCGAAGAACACAACCGTTTTGAAACCGTCCCGATGCGGGCCGAAATGGTAGACTCAGCCCATGCCGCGCGGTGTTTTTATTACGCTCGAAGGCCTCGACGGGTCGGGCAAGACCACGCAGATCAAGCGCTTGGCGGCATGGCTCTCGCGGCGCGGGCAGGAAGCGGTTGTGCTGCGCCAACCCGGAGGCACGACCACCGGCGACCGCATCCGCCAGATCCTGCTTGACTCGCGCTCGGTTCGCGTTGCGCCCATGGCCGAGATGGCGCTTATGTTTGCCGATCGCGCACAGGCCATCGCCGAAGTAATCCAACCGGCTCTCGACGCCGGCCGCATCGTGGTCTGCGATCGCTTTACCGATTCCACCGAGGCCTACCAGGGCGGCGGCCGCGAGCTCGGATCGGACATTGTGCTCCGCATGCACCGCATTGTTTGCGGCGGACTCGAGCCTGACCTCACGATTCTGCTTCTGCCCGGCTTTGAAGCATCGCTCGCCCGCGCGCGCCGCCGCAATGACCGCGTGGAGGTCGAAACCGGATCGAGTGAAGGCCGCTTCGAGCAAGAAAAAGACGCCTTCTTCCGCCGCGTGTGGGAGAAGTACCGCGAGATCGCCGCCCGCGAGCGCGAGCGCGTGGTGCTCATCGAGGGTGATCTCAGCATCGACGAAGTGCACGAGCAGATTGTGGAAGCCGTGGCCGAGCGGCTCGTCACGGCTGCCAAGAGCGTCTAGTTCCCACGTCCGAAACCAGTGCAATCTATCGACGCAGGAACCGGCGCAGAAGCCGGCGCGGGAGTTTCCCTTCGCGTCCGATTGAAGCTGTATCCAGTTCCATGTCCAAGCGAGCTGCCGAAAATATGACCCGCGACGTGACGATGAGCAACCCCGGAATGTTCCCTAGCATCTTCTCAAACTAGCAATCATCCTAGAGCATGTTTCAAGAACTGGTCTTGTAACAAGGGCACGGCTTTAGCTCGGCCAAAAAGCGCAGGAAATCACGGAGTTTTAGCCCCTGTGGGACGGCAACTGGAATCCACACAACCTTTTTTGAAACGCTGCATGGTTCTGCATTTGGAATCGAGAAGGAGCGACCAATGAAAGCGACCCGCGCGTATCCCGCGATCTTGAGTCTTGCAGTTTTGCTTGCCGCCGGTTGCGGCGCTGGCAATACTACTGTTTCGAACTCGTCTGGAACTTCGACCCCATGCGTGCCAGCTTCAAAACCGGAATCGGCCTATGTACTGACCGGTTATGCGGTCTCAATGTTCACCGTCGACTCCTGCACTGGCCAGTTCACCGCAAGGACGCCTGCCTCGGTTGGCACCGGATATTCGTTTCCGCAAAACGATAATTCGGAAGAGATGGTCATTGATCCGCTCGGGCGATTTGCGTATGTGGCCAACCTGGTCTCCAACGCTTCCAGCCAATCCACCATCTCGATGTACACCATCGCCCCCACTAGTGGATTGCTTACTCCGACTGCACCTGCCACTGTTCCCACGGGCTGGTTTCCTCAGGAAATCGCAATCGACCCGCTGGGACGATTCGTCTACACCGCCAACACCGATGACAGTACGGTGTCCATGTTCACGATCAACCAGACCACGGGCGTGTTGACTCCGACGACGCCAGCCTCTGTTTCAACTTTGGTCTCCGGGGAGATGCTTTCGCAACCAAACTTCCTCACCGTCGACCCTACGGGCAAATTTGTCTATGTAACTGCATTACTTAGCGACGACGCCACCGTCTTCATGTACACCATCGACCAAACCACCGGACTGCTCACCCCAACCTCGCCCGCCATGGTCTATACCGGTGGAATTCCATTTCAGGTCCGCGTCGCTCCCAACGGCAAGTTTGCATACGTAGTGAACAACTTGTCCGGCGGCACGATGACGGATGGGATTTGGCAGTATACCGTCAACTCGACCACCGGCGTTTTGACGTCGAACACTCCGGTCGCGGTCGCCGCCGGCAACGCACCCACAGAAATCGCCATCGATCCAACCAGCAGCTTTGCCTACGTCGTTAACCGCAACGATAATACTATTTCCATGTTCACCATCGATCCGAACACCGGCAACCTCACACCGAATTCAACCGCAACCATCCCGGCGGGCACGGAGCCCTTCCGCATCGACTTCGACCCGAGCGGAAAATTCGTCTATGTCACCAATGAAGGCAGCGCCGCTTCCATCTACACGGTCAACAGCAATGGAACCCTTACCAGCGCGGGAACGACCGGAGTAGCGACCGGCGGTGTATCCACGACCTTTAAGGCTGTGAACCAATAGCTGAGGAACTATGCCTGCATTTTGCCGGATGCCAGAAACGCCTGCTCGAATCCGCCGAGGGATTTTTGAATTTGCTCCAGGGGAATGGTGAGCGAGAGGCGGATGTAGCCGCTGCGGCCGAAGCCTGTGCCGGGAACTGCGAGTACTCCAAAACTGGCGAGGAGGCGCGTGAAGGCGACATCGTCCGCGATGGGCGTTTTGAGGAAAATGTAGAACGAGCCCTCGGGCGGCGTGACGTCGTAGCCGATGGCTTTGAGCGCGGAGCAGAGAACGTTGCGCTTGTGCTCGTAAGGCGCGATGTCGACGGTCTTGTCGGCGGTTTCGCGGATCACCCACTGCCAGATGGCCGGGGCGTTGATGAAGCCGAGGGTGCGATTGCAAAAGGCGCAGGCGCCGCGCAGTTCAACGCGGCCTTCGAGCCGCGGCGAGAGCGCCAGGTAGCCGACGCGCTCGCCGGCCAAACCCATGGACTTCGACCAGGAGTTCGATATCGCCGTGTTGGCGATGAACGACGCCACTTCCGGTTGGCGCTTGCCGTCGTAGACGTACGCCTTGTAAGGCTCGTCGCTGAGGACAACGATGGGCTGATTGGCGGGGGCCAGCATCTGGTCGAGTTCGCGCAGGATGCTCTCGGGATAGATGCGACCCGTGGGGTTATTGGGCGAGTTGAGGATGAGGGCGCGGGTGCGCGGCGTGATGGCAGCGGCGATCTTTTCCACGTCGGGCAGAAACGTGTCGCCGGTGTCGACCAGAACTATGCGCCCAGCGTGATTCGAAATGTAGAACTGGTACTCCGGAAAGAACGGCGTGAGGACGATGACCTCATCGCCTGGATCAAGAATGGATTTGAGAATGACGTTGCAGGCACCGGCCGCGCCGACGGTCATGAAGACGTCTTCGGCGGTGAAGTCGAGGCCGGTCTCACGCTGCAGCTTGCGGGCGATGGTCTCGCGGACTTCGGGGTAGCCGGGATTGGGCATGTATCCATGCGAACCGGGGCGGTTGCCGGCTACGACGCGGCGCAACGCATCAAGAACTTCCACGGGCGGCTCGACATCGGGATTACCCAACGAAAAATCGAAGACCTTGTCCACGCCGCGCTCGCGCTTGAGGCGCACGCCCTCCTCGAACATGCGGCGAATCCAGGAAGCGTTTTCGAGTTGTTGCTGCAGGGCGCGGGAGACGGGCATGTTCGGCTTTCTATTTGAGGATTTCGTCGCTTGCCAAAACGTTGACGCCGGCGGCCTTGAGACAGGCGATTGCGGCATCGGGATCGGTGAAGCGGAAGAGGAGAATGGCGCTGTCCGCGCGGAAACGCGGAAAGGCGTACATGTATTCAATGTTGATGGCACAGGCATCGAGCGTGGCGAGCACATGGGCCAGGCCGCCGGGATGATCGCCCACCTCGACGGCGAGCACTTCGGTGACTTTGACGGTGAATCCGGCATCGCCGAGAATCGCCGCGGCCTTCTGCCAGTCGGAAACAATCATGCGCAGGATACCGTACTGCTGGGTTTCGGCCAAAACCAACGCGCGAACGTCGATGCCCTGTTTGGCCATGAGACGTACGGGGGCAGCGATGTGTCCCTGCTTGTTTTCGGCAAACAACGAAATCTGTTTGATCTTCATGAGCTCCGCCTGTCGATGACGCGTTTGGCTTTGCCCTGGCTGCGTTCGATGGTGTGCGGCTCGGCCAGCGCGACGCGGACGCGGATGCCGAGCACGTGGTCGAGCGCGCCCTGCAGACGTTGATTCAGTTCCTGCAAGGCTCCGATTTTGTCTTCGAACATTTGCGGCGTGACTTCGACCTGGACTT
>JBEKLM010000090.1:0-6830 GCA_050010195.1 Verrucomicrobiia bacterium | reverse complement strand
CTCATCAACGCTCCGATTGGCAACGGCCCGCGCGACCGTGCCCCAGTGCGCTTCTTCCTTATCTACTCGCGTCTTCAAACACGCCGCCACAGAGGAGGCAAACAGCGATGGCTTCCCTTGTGCCGCTAGGGTCTGCACCAATTCCAGCGTCTGTTGCCAGTCGGCATCGTTAGCAAGTATCGGTTTGCCTTTGGCCGCAAGCAGAACATGATTGAGCGACCGCGAGAAGCGGTCCAGCCGATCGTAAAAGCAGGAATCGAATCCAATCGAACTCATGCGTTCCTCTCCTCTGGCACATCTTCGGTTTCGATTTCTTCCTTGTGCTCGGCTCCGTCTTCGCCAAGCCAGCGGTCGTTGAGCTTCGTTGTGATGGGGTCACGTGAGCAATCTTCCGGTCGCGTCCAAGCAAGACAACTCAGCGCGAACACGTCGTCAAGACAGTCCTCAATCGTCATGGAACCCGACTTCCTGACAACGTGCAAGGGTTTCGCGGTTCCGCCATGACGAAAGGCCCGGCCCGTAGTGCAAATAAAACCCTCGCTGGCATTGAGTACGTAATAGTTCCCAACTTGAGGATTCTGAACATGCGGCCCGCCGTAGTCCGTGCTGGAAAGGTCGAAGAGACGGAGTGCCACAGGGGATGTCTTGGGAATCTCGACAAAGGTGACCTGCGCATCGGGGCCAAGGGTTCCTTGCGCCTTGAGTTGTTCCAGGCCCATATTGATACCCTTAATTTCTGTTTCGTACAGCCTCCCATCGCGGTGAATAGCAATGTGCTTGATCGATTGATTGTCCTGCGCGGCCAGCAGGCTGATTATTTCCATGAAATATTCACGGCACTGCTTCGGCATCAATTTCTCTTTTTGCTGCGACTTTCTGTGGAAGGGAATGATCACATCCCCGCGTTTATTTGTTGCGATGAACCCAGCCATGTTCCCTTTGACATCAATACCCACAACAGCGTCCGCATGAAGTGGCGTCGCTAATACGAATGGCCATTTTTGGTTCAGCAGGAGAATCTTATTGATCGAAACGTTTCGTAAATATCCATTCAGCCGCCTTTCAGCCCTGGAATCCCTGGGTCTGTAGACAGTCTTGCCGTCCACTGTCACGGCACCATAGCAATAGTTGCCCACAGCAGTGTGAATCACCGAGGCGCGTAGATCGAATCGTTCCCGCAGTTGCTGAATGATAAACGCGGCCGTCGTGTCTTCCTGACGCTGCCGACGTTGGTTGTTCTCAGGAATCATCGCCACGGCAAATCCACCGCGCTTCACTTCATTGGCCGCCGTTGTAAAGATGGCATCGGACAGTTGGGAAAAGCTCCGCACGTTGCGATCCGGATACACGATAAGCTGCGGTGAAAACTCCGACTGCTGTGGAAACAAGTCATCAACCGTTCCGCGAAGCGCGTTCAAAAACACCGGGCCAAAAGTGTCATGAACGCTTTGCGGCATGAAAAAACAGAAATTATCCAACGGACTGGCCTCGTAGAAGCCGGCGTTCTTGTCTTTCAGCAATGAAAGACGTTTCAGGCCGAGATCATCAAGGCTAACCTGAACAGCGCCCGGAGCCGCGCGGGTAGAGAGAATGGTCGAACATCCGAATTTCAGGTCAGGCACTGGGAACAACTTGGGAGTTGTGCTGATCGGCGTGGCATCAACTTTCAGTTCGGTGGCGCCAAATCTGAGTTTCGTTAGATGGTTTTGCACGAACGCGTGGACGACCCGGCGACGCTCTTCCGGTGGGATGGACAAGCTGGGGAACTCCTCTTGCGCAACCCGGTCGTCATTGCCAACGACGAGGTAACAAAGCGCAGCCGCAGCAGAGCGCTTTTCCTCCCGGTTGTCGCCGTACATGATGACGGCGGAATCTTTGGGGAGGCACGCGATTTCCGGAGGTAACGGCTTCTCACATTGGTCGAGGATGTAATCGTAGAGAATGACCGTCTGTCCATTCACCGGGAACTTGTGCTGCGACACATTCATGGCGTTGAAATCAGAGAGGACGATTTCATACCACTGCTTCCCGAAGTGATAAATGCAGTGCTTGCCTTTGAACGGTTGGAATCGCTGGCGATCCATCTGGTGCGGTAGAGGGCGCTGGTACACCAGCTTTGAGACGGCATCGACGCACAGGCCAAGATCACCACTGGGCGTCAGTATGGGCCGGACCGAGTAGCCGCGAAACAGGTTCAGCCGCCGACCTTGAGCGCATGCTGATCGCTCAAAGAACGCCTGGCCCGAATTCGGTTGCCAAAGATTGGTATGATTCCGGAGTGGATTCTGAACCAGGAAACTTAGAAACCGGATGCAGATGGCGTCATTCTCAGGCGAGCGTCGCGTATAGTCCAGCACAAGCTCGTCCGCTAGGAGCTCAAACAGCACTTGCGTGCGCACCAGAAACATCTCTTTAGGGAACGCCGGCGCATCATCCTTCACAATCAGAACCGGTTCGTCATTTTGCTCGATCACGGTTACAGGAGACCTAAGTTTGAAACTGAGCTTCCGCGTGATGTGCTGACAGTTCTGGTAGTAGTCCTCCTGCTCCTTGTGTAGGTTTACGACGCGGTACGTCCGGTAGCGCGACGACAGATCCTTCAAATTGGTGATGCGGAAAATGTTTGTTTCGATTTCGCTCATGGTTGCACCTCGCAGCACAGTTTTCTGAAGTTACAGGTTGCGCAGATTCCCGCCCTGGTCGTAGTCGGAAAATCCTCAGCAGCCAGTTCCTTATTCTCGCGACCATCAACAGCCAACAACATCTCTTGAATCTCCGTGGCCATGCGGTCTTCGACTTCCTGCACATCTTCTCCCGCAATCAAATGTTCCCTTGGCTCATCGGTGAGTAGTTGGGCCTCGACCAACCTCACAGCCTCAGCCGGATAATTCCGCAGTTCCCGTGGTAACCCTTTGTGATCGCCGCATCGGGTCAGGGTGATGGCATACGCTACCAGTTGCTGATAGTAGTCGTGAATGCCAAAGAAGTGGACCTTCCAGTCTATGATCAGTGGAGGCGTTCCCCGAAAGAGACAAACCAGATCCGGAACCGCGCGCACGGTCGCCCCCATGTACCGAAAGGTGATGGGACACTGCGCCGCAAGCCAATGCGCCGCCTTGACGTTTTCTCTAAGCTCTTTGAACCGGGGACTTTGAAAGAGGTTCGAGAGCGCCTTGTGAACCTCCGCTCTGGCCTGACCAATCTCGTGTTGGGAGGGCGACTCTCCGTATTCCACGACGAAGAATGCGGCAAGATCACCATCATGTTCTGACGCCTTGAAGCCATTCTCACGGATGCGGTGTTTCAAAGCGAAATCGAGTTGCGAGTCGATAATCCTGTCGGCCGCTTGTGTAGCCGTTTGAAGGGTCACGATGGTCTTTCGCTGAATAGCGGGAACGACAATCTTTTCTAGAACCTGATCCACGACCTTTCCTCGCCAAGCGCTGAGGGACGACAGCTTGCTCAGAAGGTATGCCTCTCGACGGCGCGGGTCCTTGGACGTGGCGCTGGCCAAACGCTTGCTGAAGAACCATTGGCGTTGGCACTTTCGGAACAGCCTGCCCTCTGAAAAAGACCAGATCATTTGCCCTTTTTTTTCTTCGATCGCAGAAACTCCATGTATTCTACCAACGCGTTCTCTTCATCGCGGGTCGTGTTGCCAAGCCGTCCGAGGAATCGTTGTTCCCGCGTGGCTGCTGGGACCCCCTCGGGTAGGGGATAGCCCGCGTACTCCATGGCCAGCGCGTAGGAGATTCCGTACAGTTTGCACAGCTTGTGCAAATCCACCGGCGAGGGCCGTTGTATTCTCCCGCCCTCCAACTGACTCAGATACGCGTTTGACACCCCCGTCGCATCCTCGACCGCGCGAAGCGACAATTCGCGGCTTTCTCTTCCCCTTTTCAGGAACTCTCCAAGCGAAATCCCTTTGCTCATTTCCATGCCAGCAGAGTATATCAAGCGCGCTTGATATGTCAAGCACTCGTTACACGGATGGCTTTGATCTCGGATACCGGACAGCAGTGATGCGTTACCTCTGACGGCGTTAGCCCGATGAATCCTGTATGGTCAAGGAATTAGTGGGGCCGTCCACGATGAGTTTCCCGCAACCGTCACCAGCTGTCAGAAGGTCAACGGCGACAGCATCGCCCACGAGTTTTTCCACGGCATCGCGCATCGGACGCGCGCCCAGTTTCGGATGAAATCCGCGACGCACCAGAAACGGGAGAACGGTGGCATCCGGTGTGAGTTCGTGTCCTTTGGCCTTCAGAAACGCCAATTCCTGCGTCAGTAAGAGTTGGGCGATTTCCAACTGATGGTCGTAGCTCAGCCGGTTGAACACCAGTTTTTCCGTGATGCGGGCATACAATTCGGGACGCATGGCTTGCTGAGCGCGGCCCAGGACGTGACGCTCCATCGTGGCCGGAGTTGAATATTGCAGGTTCATCAGATCGGCGCTGCCGATGTTGGAGGTAAACACCACGTAGAACCCGCTCAATTCCAGAGTCTCGCCGCTGGCCATCGTCACACGGGCGGCGTCCAGGATTTGCAGGAAGACATCCAATACTCGCGGATGCGCTTTCTCGATTTCGTCGAACAGCAGCGTGCCCACCCGCGACTTGTCATAGATCATACCCAACGTCCCGCGCTCACCGAGCTTACCGCCGAGCAGTAATCCCAAGCTCTCCTGCGTTTGGTACTCGGACATGTCGAAACGGAACAAGTGTTCCTTGCTCATCAGGAAACCGGTGAACGCCAGCGTCACCTCCGTCTTGCCCACACCGGTCGGGCCGAGGAACAAGAAACTCCCGCGTGGGCGGCCGGGCTTCGTCAACCCGAGTTCGCCACGCCGAAGAATGGAAACAATGCGCGGCAACACGTGATCTTGGCCGCGAATGCGCTGCCGAAGGTGTGATTCCAGTTCGTGCAGTTTTCCATTCGATATTGCCGGAGGGCTCGCCGTTTTCATCGGCTCTTACCTTGCCGATTGTGCGCCAAAAGATTGTTCGCGCCTGCGAACAACAAACATAGCGTATCCCAGTACAACCTTGGCGCATGAAAACTAAATTCACGACCGCAACACTGTGGTTCACTCCGATCCTCGCTCAAGCTCAGGGGACAACTCTGACCAGCGGAGTCAGCAGCGCGCTGGGCATCGTCATGCTCATCGGCTTTATCTTTGGGACAATCTGTGTCGTCGGCGGCGGCTTCGCGATTCGCCGGGGGGACACGGATTCCGGGAAACTCTCTATCATCGGCGGCCTCATCATTGCCGGTGCGCCCGTGATCGTAAAGGCACTGTTCACCTCGTTCGGCATCGGCACTTCGACAGTGGACGTGGGCACGTTCCAATGAGCAATCAACTGCTGCGACTCACCGAGACCAACAGCGCCGACGACTCCAAAGGGCGGACGTGGGGGTTGGAGGGCAACCTGTTCTGGTACATGACCGGCGGCTGCTTCACATCCGTCATGACGCTGCTGATTACGTTCAGCTGCGCGAAGGTCTCATTTCTCGTCTCGTTGATGATCGCGGCGATTCCGTTGCTGCTCACACTTGTGTACATATACGGCTTCCGGCAGGGCAAACCGCCTGGCTATGACACGGATAGTTTGGATTTCTGGGTCAAGGGTGCGGGCTTCGGCCCCGACGTATGCCGCCACCCCGGTCATCCCCTCATGGGTCACCATGTTCGATAACGCTCCACACGGTTACTTCGTCCGGGACCTGATCGTTTTCAACGGTCTGCGCCAAGGCTGCTTCGTTTCCAAGGGGTTCGTCTTCGAACCACCCGACCTAGACAACGCCCAGGTGTCCGATCTGAACGAGTTCCAAGACCAAATCACACTGCTGCTGGCATCGCTCGGCGACGCGCGGCGCCTGCAGGTGCAATTCTACTGCGATTCGGACTATCGCGCGCCGCTGCTGCGGTACCAGCAGGAAACCGAGAAGATGACTAACGTTTGGACGAAACGCTGCCGAAACGAGCGGTTTATGCGCTACTGGCAGGCGATGGCGGACCGCAATCTCCGCCGTCAGCGTCTCGTCCTCTACATCTCGCGCAAGATAGACACCTCGCCGAAGGCCACCAGCAGCGCCAAGGTGCTGGCGGCGTTCTACGAGATGACGCTGGAGCAGATGCAGGCGGAATTCACCCAACTCCACGAGATGCTGGCCAGTATTTTCGCGGGACAGGGCGCTCGCATCATTCCGATGACCGATGCCGACCATTACCGGCACTACAAGATGTTCCTGAATCCGTCTCTGGCCGAGCGATTCGATTACGACATCTTCGAAGCCTTCGACCCGGAGTTGTCCATCCAGGAGAACTGCTGGCACTCCGAAGCCAACGGTCAGAACGACTACGGTTTCTGGATGGACGGCTACTATCATTCCATCATCGCCCTCACTCGCTGGCCGAAAATGACCCATCCCGGTCTGGTCCGCCGGCTGACCAATCTCCGACTCCTCAACTACACCATCACGGTCAACGTCGACCCGCTGCCCGTTCGCCAGGAGATCCTCAAGGAAGAGAAGGAGCACGACCGGATCGCCGGCGACTACGCCAGCGAAAAGAAGGTGTCGCTGCTGACCGTGCTGGAAAAGAAGCAGCGCAAAATCGCCGCCCTCGCGCGCGGGGACACCCTGCCGTTTCACGTCCAATTCATCGTGCGCACCTGGGACAAGACCAAGGATGGCCTGTCCGTCAAGACCAGCGCCATCAAGAACGCGATCAATAGCATGAACAGCGCACAGTATTACGAGAGCGCGCTGCCGAGTACATCACGTCAGTTGTTCTACGAGACGTGGCCGGGGTGGACATGGGGGCGCTA
>JBEKLM010000089.1:0-7233 GCA_050010195.1 Verrucomicrobiia bacterium | reverse complement strand
CAAATCGGTCGGGTAACTCTTGGGCGTTTGCATCCCAAGCCTGAACCAAATCCCATGCGCTACCGGAAGCCCAAACTCACTTTTTCAAACACGCTCTTAGGCACGTGTCGGCATACTTCTTTGCCGCGCTGTTCTTGCTTTTGAATTTCTTAACAGTGGTGGGGTAATCGGTGATTGTCATTCCATTCAGATGGGTGGTCACCTCGCACAGATAGGCAGTCTTAGTCTTAAACTTCAAACCAACAACGTCCAACTCATTTAACCCCCCAAGTCCACCGCTAGGCAACCTTGCCCCATAGTGGACGATGTCGCATTCCATGACGACCTCCAAGTACGCCCCCACTACGTACTCACCCATTTCGACAGACATATTCAGCCCTTTGCCTTCAAAACTGCTCCAAGAACCTCACGTCGTTCTCTGTGAACAGTCGGATGTCGTTGATGGACCACGTGACCATCGCGAGGCGGTCGATGCCGCAGAGGGTTCCCGATCTCACTTCAGGCCGTAACGGCTCTTTACCTCGGCGTGTGCCAGGCGAGGTTTCCCATTGTCCCGCGCCCGCGCTTCCAATACGTCCAGGTAGTCGAACAGGTCTTCAACCTCATTGCGGATCGCGGCCAGCCGCTCACGCTGGCCTTTGAAGCTGTGCTTCATCAGCCCACCTTGAGGGGAAGGGATTCAGCTTCCAGCGTGGTGAGGTCGAGTTTCTTGGAGGCGTGGTCAATGTCGATGCCGACAATGTTTCCTTCGGCGTCGAAGTCAACGACGAGCCCATCGGCCACTTCCTGTGAATCGGCGCTCGGCTTATGGCTGAGATCAATGTACAGCGTATCGGTTTCGGGATAATAGTGCAGCTTCATCATTTCCCTCTGACTGGCTTGAATCTACGGTCTGGAAACGCATTTAGCAAGGTTTCTCCGTCTTCCAGCGTCACGACGCGCAGATAACGCCCACCAAGCTCTGGCACTTTTCCCCAGAAACGAATGCGTCCATCCGGCTGCACTTCACACTTGAGCGGGTTCGCAACGATCTGTTCGCACCACTCCTGCTTGATATACGGTCTCTTGCGCAACACCTGCTCTGTGAAGTACGGTGTCGCCTTCATCACCCGCGCTAAAACTGCTCCAGGAACCTCACGTCGTTTTCGGTGAACAGGCGGATGTCGTTGATGGACCACATGACCATCGCGAGACGGTCGATGCCGAAACCGAATGCCCAGCCGGTGTATTCGTCGTCGGGGTAACCGACGGCCTTGAAGACGTTCGGGTCGACCATGCCGCAGCCGGCGATCTCGATCCATTCCTTGCCGCGGGCGCGGAACTGCGGCGTCGATAAATCAATTTCGAAGCTCGGCTCGGTGTACGGGAAGAAATGCGGTCGGAACCGCACTTCGGTCTCGGGCGACAGCAGTTGTTTGAAGAAAACCTCCACCGTGCCCTTGAGGTCGGCAACCGTCACGTTCTTGTCCACGTACAAACCCTCGATTTGGTGAAAGGTCGGGCTGTGCGTGGCGTCGAGTTCATCGCGGCGAAAGACCCGGCCCGGCGCCACGATGCGAATCGGTGGTTTCTGCTTCAGCATCGTGCGGATCTGCACGGGCGACGTGTGGGTACGCAACAAATAGCGACCGAGCTTGGGGTCGGGCGGCATGGCCTTGTCGTCGATATACAGCGTGTCCTGCATGTCGCGCGCGGGATGGTTGGCGGGCGTGTTCAGGGCGTCGAAACAATGCCATTCGTCCTCGATTTCGGGTCCGTCCTCGACGGCGAACCCCATGCGTCGGAAAATTTCGACCGTGCGCTCGAAAATCTGCGTGAGCGGATGCTGGTGGCCGATGTGGTGGCGCCGGCCCGGCAACGTCACATCGATGGCCGGCCCCGAGGACACGGCTTTCGCCTCCAATTCTTCCCGCTTCGCCTCGATGGCCGCGGTGAGCGCGGTCTTCACCGCGTTGGCCAGCTTGCCAATCCGCGGCTTCTCGTCCTTGGGAAGTTTGCCCAATTGTTCCAGCGCGGCGGACACGACCCCACTGCGGCCAAGGTATCGGGCCTTGAGCTGGTCGAGCGCCGGAAGGTCGGCGCACGCGGCGAGCGCGGCTTCGGCTTCGGCGCGGGCGGACTGCAATTGCTGTTCCAATTCGCTCATACGATCCATAACCCTATGGAATTGTCGCCGGATTCGCAAGCTCGCGTTCGCCAGTGGTATCAACCAATCGCATCGAGATATCCGTTGCGCGGAGGAGGTCCCTCTCGCGGGGCGTAAATTCCTCATACTGGTACGGTGTAAACTGCATCGGCTGCGCAAAGCGGAGCACGATTGCGCCCCGCGGGGGAGTTTTCGCGCCATGAATACGTGCCAGGTATTGCGCGTTCAAAAGCACGTATCGTGTCGGTTGCGTGACCACTCCCAAAGGGGCAAATTCATCCTCCATCTTGGGGCAGTCAATCGTGGTCGCTTCGGAAAACGCCCCGTACTCCGCAGCGACGAGACGTCTGACGTCGCGTGGAAACCATTGCTGCAGCGGAACGCGAAAATTCCATGCCGCTTGCAGAATCAACAGGATCATTCCCATCTGGAGGATTCGTTTTCCCGCAACCGTGCGGGCCATGTCCCAAAGACGCATGCCCGTAAACGCCCCAATCAAACAAAAAAACGGAACCAATTGACGGGCCGTGCGCCCGTACACAACAAACCTGTGAAGCACCACGCTGCTGAGAATCAGCAATACATACAGGGTGCCAACCATCGCGATCCAGGTCAATCCGTAGGCGGCCATCGGTCGGCCTGTTCTCGCCGCCCAAAGAATCGATACCAATGCCGCCAGCCAAAAAATCAACAGCCCGTGTTCCGCGTACCAGAGATACGTCCACGGCGCCGACCATCCTTCCGTGTACATCTGGGGCGGCGTGATTGCAGCAAAGGACACGACTCCCTGCAAGAAAGATCGTCCGAACACCACCTCGCGACCGACGGCAAATACCCCGAGCCAAGTCACCGCCCCGATTCCGAACCACAGCAGCCGATAGCCAGCCTCTCGTACGCTGGCAACCTTCCATATGATCACTGTACCCGAGATGACGAACACAACCGCCCAGTAGCCGTAGTATGTAAAAAACGCCGCCCCGGCCAGCCAACCGCTCAACACCAGGCGCCGCCATCCGCCCTTCCGCATCCCGACCGCCAGACTTCCCAATGCCAGAGCCAGTGAAGCGTCATAGGGCAGTGTGTGACGCGAGTAGTAGAACATCGTATTCGATCCTGCCATCAGGGCCATCGCCAGGAGCGCCTCTGCGCGATCACCCCCCGCGCGGCGAACAATCGTCCCAATCAATAAGATCGAGATTACCGATGCCAGGGAGAGAAACGCCGCGCCAAACCGTACCGTGGCTTCAAACGGCATCTCGCCGATGGAAAGTCCGGTCAGCCCGGCCCACGCCCAATGGATCGCCACTGGCACACAACCCAGACACGTGAAACCGGGGTGTTGGTTCCAATCCAGGATTGGTTCGAGAGCCGCCTTCCAAAGGCCCTGGCTGAGGCGATAGATGACGAGTCCGGACCACCAGAACCGTTTTTCATCAGGAAACCAATACTGTCCCCCGGCAAATACCAGCCACCACCGTAAGACGATGCACACGCCAACTAACGCGACAGCCCGCCAATCCCATCGTGCCACCCGCGGCCATCGTCCATCGGTTGCCATGTGCCTGTCGGTCAACTCAGTCCCGCCTGTGCTCGCGGACGATACGCACATGTTTGTATCAAGCAAGGAAACATTTTGCGGCTTCGAGCACCTGCTCGACAGTAATCAATTTCATGCACTCCATATGAACCTTGTTGGCGCAAGAGTCCTTGAAGCACGGCGAACACCGGACGCCGGCGCGCAACACAACATGACGATCGCCGTACGGTCCGGTGAGCGCCGGATCGGTCGGTCCAAAAATCGCGACCACGGGCGTGCCTACCGCCGCCGCCAGATGCATTGGGCCACTGTCGTTGGTGACGACGACCTGGCAACGGCGATAGAGCTCCGCGAGCTGAAAGAGGTCGGTCTGGCCTACCAGATTGCGTCGTCCTTGGGCAATCTTGTCGATTTGCTCCCGTTCGACTGCGGAACCGGTCAACACGACGCGCTCGGAGGGTAGACGGCGGATGAGTTCGGCGAACTTGTCGTTGCCCCACAGCTTTGTCGCCCAGCGCGCGGACGGGTTCACGCCAATCAGGCCCTCGGACGTCACTGAGCGCGACCCCCCGAGCGGAAATTCGACCGGCGTGGAGTCGCAGCCCAAGTGTTGCGCGGCCAGGAGATACCGGTCCACGGCATGTGCGCGCGGAACCCTGACGATCTCGTTGTAGAAAAACCTTGCACCTTCACGAGCGTCACTCAACCCGATGCGACGCGGCGCCCGGGTCGCCCAACTGATGATGCCGCTGCGCAGCAGCCCTTGCAGATCAATGGCGATATCGAAATGCCGCCCTTTGAGCGTGGCAAGGAAGTTCCGGAAATGCGGAAGTTGCGTCAGCGAACCAAAGCGCCTGCGCTCGAATGGAATGATTTCGTCAATGATTGGACAGCGTTGCAACAGGGACGTGAGCGTGTCATTCACCAACCACGAGATGTGCGCCTGGGGATATTTCCGACGGATGAGATTGACCGTCGGCAGCGCATGGACGACGTCCCCGAGCGAACTCGGTTTGATGATGAGAATCTGCATTCTGCGCGAGCTTACGATGTGTCCGCGCTTCTGTGAAGCGCCGGTTTTGGATGCTCCCGTCCCTTGCCGGGCCGGTGAGTGACATTCTACCGGCCGTGTGCGAGGCGCTCCGCAAGCGATTCGGGCAGTCCGGCGGCACGGATCTTCTTTTGGGTCATACCGATGTCGTATTCCACTCGGCGCAATTCGATAAGATTGCTCATGAGATCGAACACCACGTAGGCGGACTTGGGGTTGCGATCCCGTGGCTGGCCGACGGAGCCGACGTTGATGAAATACTTGCGGCCGACTTCGATTTTGATCTTCGAGTACAAGCCACCCTGCAACCCGCTCGGACCGCGGACAAATGCCACCGGTACGTGAGTGTGGCCGTTGAAGCACACGGGCGTGTGCTGATAATTGAAACTGGCCTGCGCGGCCAGACGGTCGAACACATACGCCCATTTTTCTGGCAAATCGAGCGTCGCGTGAACAATGGTAAACGATTCAACATGACGAACATACTTGAGGTCGCGCAGCCAATTCTTCTCTTCAGCGCTCAACTGGGTGCGGGTCCAGCGGATGGCCTCGGCCGCCATCGGATTGAACCCGGTGAGTTCGATCTCCGAAGTACAGTATTCGTCATGGTTGCCCATGATCACGGGGCACTCCAACCGACGAACCGCATCGAGGCATTCCTTCGGATTCGGCCCGTAACCCACAATGTCGCCGAGACAGACGTAATGCGTGCATTTCTGCTCGCGCGCGTCCTTGAGAACCACGTCGAGTCCTTCCAGGTTCCCATGAATGTCGCTGAGAATCGCGTAGCGTATGGCGGCGCTGGCCATGGTTATGGTGTCGGTTGAGGAAACACGCGTTGTTGGTTGGGAATTTGCAGGTCATCTTCCAGCCGGCGAATTTCCCGTTCAATGATGTTCCACGCCTGCTCGGTCTTGGAATGATCCAGATACCACAGGTGTTTCCACTCTTCGTACGCAGCCGTGAGATCGCCACACTTTTCGAGCGCCCGCGCATACAGGCGGGGGACGAATTGCGGCGCATCGGGGAAACTCGAGGCCTTCCCGAGATATTCGGCGCTCTTGCAAAACGCATCGTTGCACGGCGGGTCGTCACAGTCCTTGCTCAGTTTCTCGAAATAAAGCCAGCCCATGGTGAAATACAGGTCGTACCGGTTCGGTATGTTCTCAATTCCACGGATGATGAATTCCCGTGCCTTTTCGTGCCATTCGCGCTCCCGCTTGATGCCCTCGGCTTTCGTTCGGTTCTTCGGGTCTGAAAACGCGCCGTAGCCAATGTTCCAGGCCATGTGCCACTGGCCCAGATCCCAAAACATGATCGATTGCGGTTGCAGGGTGACGACGACTTCGATATTGCGGAACTGTCGCAGCCATTCCTTTTTCTCCCAGAAGCCGTGGCTCTGGATCCACAAAAAATCGGCGACGATGCCACGCATCCCTGCCAGTAGCGCAATGGCGAGGTTCTGCCCGATGGCTTCGCGCAACTGGAACGTCACACGTGCCCCCCCATACTTCATCTGGAGCCGCTCGGTGCGCAGTGAGTTCTCCAACGGCAGCAAGGCAAACCCGATGCCAAAAAGTATGATGACCACGAGCAGTTTCATGCGCGCCTGCTAAATCTCCCGCTGCGAAAAGACCAGATGGGCCGCGACCACGATCACCAGGGTCCGCACCACCCCATAGGTGACAATCTGCCCAATGTGACCCCACGGAACCACTTTCCCGAGGTTGATTTCATCCGCGATGTTGAACAATCCAAAGTCCGGTATCACCGCCAACACCGCCATAAACAAACGGTGAGCGCCCCACACTTCTGCCGCACTTCCCCGCAACATTCCCGCGACAAACACCATGAAGGGCACGACGACGTTGAACACAAGCGACGTGGAAAACGTCGACACCAGAAGCGTCACCGAAGCGATGAGGGCCGCCCTCACCAGTTCGGCCACCAAAGCCTTCACCAACTCCACATCGCGAAGCTGGGTTTGGACCTGCTCGATTTCCTTCTGTGCCTCCACATGCGCAGCCGGCGACTCGCCCACGTACGTCTGGCTCAGTTCGCGAATCATCCCCTGCTCCTTGATCCAGAGTACTGCAGCGAACAAGGTACACATAAGCGCCATGCTCAACAACAGCAACAGCAAGCTGCCACAAAGCTTCCCGAGCAGAAACTCAAATCGTCGCACCGGTTTCGCCAGGATCGTGTAAATGGTTCGATTCTCCACCTCGCTCGGCAACAACTGTGCCGTCCCCACGATGGCGATCAATGTGGTGATGACCGAGATCACCCCGAGACAGGTGTCCTTGATAAACTTCATCTGTTCGCCAAAGGTAAATTGCGCGAAAAACACCGCCAAGCCGATGAACACCAGCCCAATCAGCAAGAACAGGATGAACACCTTTTGGCGAACGGCTTCGGTAAGCGTGTTGACGGCGATGACACTCACGCGGTGCAGGGAAAATCCCACCCGCTCCCGGTTCGTGGATGATGCGGCAGTCG
>JBEKLM010000088.1:0-7760 GCA_050010195.1 Verrucomicrobiia bacterium | reverse complement strand
GAGACTATCAGAGTCTGGCGCTGAAGTCGGACGGCACCGTTGTGGCGTGGGGCGTAGTATGGAACGGTTCAGCATATGTAACCGAGACGGTACCGACCGGGCTGAGCAGCGTGGTGGCCATTGCGGCGGGAGGCGATCACAGTCTGGCGCTGAAGTCGGACGGCACCGTCGTGGCGTGGGGGTACAACAACTACGGGCAGTGCACGGTACCAACCGGTCTGAGCGGCGTGGTAGCCATTGCGGCGGGAGAGTATCACAGTCTGGCGCTGAAGTCGGACGGCACGGTCGTGGCGTGGGGGTATAACGGCTACGGCCAATGTACGGTCCCGGTCGGTTTGAGCGGTGTGGTAGCCATTGCGGCGGGAGACTATCGCAGTCAGGCAATCGTAACCGCGAGCACTCCAAATGTCTTGCATGGCCGGGTCACGGATTCCAATGGGTCAGCTGTCGCCGGAGGAACTGTTTCGGCGTTACTCGGCCAGACACCTGCTGCGCAGGTGACAACGGACGGGAATGGCGACTACCAGTTCCCAACGCTCAGTGCTGGGGCCTACGTGCTGACGGTAACAGCGTCAGGCTACGCGAATGCGGCAAGGGCATTTACATTCAACGGAAACACCAGCGTCCAGAATTTCCAATTGACCGCATTACCGGTCACGCCCGCCACGCAACAGACGACGCGGCAAATTCCGCCGGCATTTCTGCAGCCGCCGCCCGGACCGCAGAAAAGCACGTTGAAGGTTTTCGACGGCACCCAGTTCGTGGACATTACCGCGCAAAACACACCGTCCGCCAATGTGATGACAATCGTGTTAACGCACGGATGGACGCGCGATCCCAATTGCACGGCCAACCCTGGAATCAGCGGTTGGCCGACGACGATGGCGGCGGCGATGTGGGCAGAGGGAATTAAGAAAAGTGTCGCAAACATCGTTGCTTGGGACTGGTATGACGGTGCGAAGTTCGACGGCGCTTTGGTGTGTAGTTTGCCACCCGCAGAGAACACGCCGTCGCAAGGCGTCGCCTTGGGGCAATGGCTGCAGGAGGTGCTTGGGGTGAATTATGCCATGCCGGTGCACTTCATCGGCCACAGCCTCGGGACGCTGGTAAATGCGGCAGCCATTAACTATCTGCATGGCGTCCAGACGGCGACGAGCCGGCAGGAAAAGGCGGTGACGCCGTGGACTGGATCGATGCACGTAACGTTGTTCGATGAGGCTGAACGTGCCTATAGTTTTGATTGGGTTTGGCAGCATCAGCCGGTGATGCCCGACAGCTCTACCTGGGCGGACAATTATGTGTCACTTGTCGGCTATGCCCAGTCAGGCGCGGTGAATGTCAACTTGCCGGATGGCATTATCCTAGACGGGCCGATCAATGCGCATGGTTATCCGATGGAATGGTACGACCAGTCAGTATTGGAGCCAACAGACATTAACAACCCGCTGGGCTTTCGGCAGAGTTATGAGTACCGAACGTTGGTCGGCTACCCCAATCCGCCGCTGCTGCCGCCATCAAACGTTCCGGTCAACAGCGGCTATCAGCAGTCGGCATGGAACAACGACGAACTCGCTTTGGTGGCATCCGCAACGGTGAATATTACCTTGGGTATTGTGCCCGATACCGTAGTACGACTCGCGGCTGTAGGCACCGTCGAGATAGTGGGGAACGTCACGGCACAAGTTGAAGCCTCCGCGATGGGAACCGAACAGGCGATTCAGCAAGGCTTCAATTACGTTGGCAACGTTGCTGCCCAAGACAAGCAAGCGTTGGTGAAGCTCTTCAGTTCGCCGCTGCTTCAGTTGAATTTAAACACCGGCCCGGCGTCCGTGGGGCAACAGGTGCAAGGTAATGCGCTTCAAACATTGGATGTGGGTGGAAACTCGACGAACGGGCCCGCGATGGCATGGGTGCCGGTGCCAATCCCATCCAACGCGGTGTCGATGGCGTTTGACTTCATCATTGCCGGGGATCCGGTGGACGACGTGCTGGTCTTCGGCATTGAAACAAACAATCTGTTCTCGCTGGAAGCGAAATATATCCCCACGAACACAGTGTCGGGAAGCCGGTTGATCGACGTATCAGTGTGGGCGGGGACGACGAACGAGTTGTTCTTTGGACTGATGGGAGCGACATCAACCAACGCCACCTTGCAGATCGACAACATCCGATTCTATGGCTTGGAGTCCAATCTCGTGGATTCCGTGGGTGACGGCATTTTCGACTCATGGCGGGCGCAATACTTCCCGAACGTCGATCCAACCGGGGCGACCACCAACAATCTGTCCTGCGCCACCTGCGACGCCGATGGCACCGGCCAGAATAACATGTTCAAGTACGTGGCCGGGCTGAATCCAACGAACCCGGCCTCAGTGTTCACATTGCAGATTCAGAACGTAGCGAATCAGCCAACGCATAAGAATCTGCTCTATGGACCCATCGCCAACGGTTGCACCTACGTGGTGGAATCGACCACCAACCTCGTGGGCGGTGCGTGGACTCCCCAAGCTGTTTCGGCACCCCTGACAAACGTTAATCAAGTGATAGTCATGGACGCGAACGCAACCACTCCGCAGAAACTCTACAGGGTCAGCATCTACAACGTCATCACCAACATCGTGGTGCTGGACAGCATCGGCGACGGCATTCCTGACACGTGGCGCGGACAGTATTTCCCGAGCGTCCCCAGCAACACGACCAACGGGCAGTCCTGCGCTACCTGCGACGCTGATGGCACCGGTCAAAACAACTTCTTCAAATACGTTGCTGGGCTTGACCCGACGAATTCGGCTTCTGTGTTCGCTGTCAATGTCACCGGCGCGACGAACCAGTCGAAGGCGATGAACCTGAACTTCAACCCACTTGCCTTGGGCCGCACCTACACGCCGGAGTTCAACACCAATTTGGTGAAAGGTGTCTGGCTGCCGCTGACGACGTATACGGGTCTGTTGACGAACGGCAATCAGGTCACAATCACCGACACGAACCCGATTCCGCCGCAAGAGTTCTACCGCATCGACATCTCGCTGCCATAAATGCAAGCGGTGGCCGGTGCGGCAAGGGTCATGTGTTTAGATGGGCTTTCGAGTGGAAACCGGTGGTCTGTGATTCCTGTCCGATGTGGCCGCGCGAACCCACGGCTCGCAGCGGTGACATCGTTGCGCGGTACGGTCGCCAAAGGCAAAGCCAAAGTCTCTGGGTTTTGACGCGAGGCGCCGCCCGGAGCCGTTCGACGCGAAAAACCTCAGAGTCTTTGGCTGCCCAACCGAGTGGTTTTGGTGGCGGTCAGACCCGTGCGCCCGCCACGGACTGCGTTTGACGCGGTGTGATGCTGCGCATCGTCCGGCTGGCGATGGAGACCATTGCCTTCTCGCGTTGGTCCTCCGGCAGGCCCTTCACCAGCGTTTCATATGCCTGCTTGAGTTCGGGGTTCTGCTCCAGCTTGCGCAGAATGCCGTCTTTCATTTTCTGGAGCCGGTCGAGTTTGTTCACCTCGCTCAACACGAGTGCGCGCTCCAAGCGTTCGCGCGGCATGGTCTTGATGTAGTCCCAATGCTTCGGGTTGTTCTTGATGTACTCGTCAATGCGAGCGTTGACCTTCGGGTTGTCCCGGTACTGGCCGGGCTGTTCAGTAGTGGACTCATCCTGAGTCTTGGCTTTGCCTTTGAGCATTTGCTCTCTCCTGTCTGGATTGTTCATGGTGAATGTCACCAGTTTTGGTTTGTGTTTTCAGGTGTCCCACGTTGTGCAGGACTTACCTGTTGCTGGCCACGGATTTCCGTTTCCAACAAATCGAGACGCTGCTTGGTCAGGTCGATTTCCGTTCTGAGTTGCCGATTCTGCTTGGCGACCTGCTTGCTGGCGTCCAAAGCTGACGAAATGTGCATGAGCGAGTCATTCAATCGCTTACCCTGGTCGATGACCGTCTGGGTTGCGGCCTTCTGCCGGTTGACCTCGGCGATGACCTCCGCCGTGGTCGGCCCCTCTTTCCGGGCCGGATCAATGATCTGCACTGCTGGCCCCAGGGCGACCGTGGCGGGCGCGTTGGGGTGCAAGTTCCACTTGGCCGTGGTTTCCACGCGGTAAACGACGTGGCGCTCGTGCATGACGAAAGCGTTGTTCGGGTCAACGTAGCGTCCGACGTTGTATGCCTTGATGTTTTCGGAGTAGCGTACCGACTCAATGTCGTCGCCGGGCAGGGTCGTGCCGGGAATTGGGCGCGACATGTTGAGCAGGCGCGGGGTGCGGTTTGATGCGCAAGCCGAGAGCAATAGCAGAGGAATCAGGTAGATGGTTTTCATGGGATGATGCGGTGTGAAAGACGAGGCATAATGGGCGGTGATGGATCATTGGTTTCGGTTGTCACGAGGCGAGTACCGCCGAGGACGGCATCGGACTTGTCGATGGTCTGTGTGACGTAGAGGTAGAATTCTTTCCCGGCCGGCACGCGCACGTAGGACCCGTCGCGCTGGATCGTGTCGAGGATCTGCTGCGCGTAGGTGGCCAGGACATTCTGTGCCCCCTGCAACGGGGCATTCTGGAGGGTTGGCAACAGTTCTGTGCCAAGGGCTGTCTGCCTCGTTTGAGACAACCCCGAAGCCGTCCCACTCAGCAAGGTGGCCGCGAAGAGTTTGATCTCGGCCATGTTGTCGGTCTTTAATACCTGTCCCCGCAAGCCGGCGCTGCCATCGGTGATGCCCCAACCTTCGCCGTTGGGGTCTTTCTCGCGGTCGAGAGCGACGCCCTCCAAATGGAGTTCCTCACCCGTTCGCCACACCAACGTCCAGCCGCCGTCACTGGCGATGCGTTCGCGCTTGCGGTCGGCCTGGGCCGTCCCGTGGACTTCGGTGCCGGCAGGAATGATGAGTCGGCCATCGTGGTAGATGTCGTCGGTGACCAACGCGATAATGGGTGTTTGAATCGATGAGGAGTCAACGGTCACAACGAGTTCACAGGGAATCAGCCGTCCGTAGGGCGCGTAGAACTTGCTCAATGGCTTCTGCTCCGACTCGGTCGAGGCCGGTTCGGCGAAAAGGCTGATGGGCGTGAAACTAAGGTCTCTGATCTGCTGTGGGTGCACGCCGCTTGATTGCGCGAGCATTGTGGCGGTAGAAGTGTCGGTGCGAGGAGGTTTGAAGGGAACGATCTCGTGTTGGATCGTCTGAATGACCTGGGATGTTCGGTTTGTTTTCTCGGCTGGCGTAAGCGGGGACGCCGCCATCGGCTTATGTTTGCTCGGGTCGTAGAACCCTTTGACGAACACGACGGCGACGATCAGCAAGACCACGAAGGACAGGAGTACGCCGGTCGGACTGCGTAGAAAGGTGATGGCGTTGCGCGGGTTCATTCTACCGGTTTCGGTTCAGTTAGTACAGGCAGTGCGTTCGTTTCGACGTGGTCGAGAATGACTGTGAAATCATTTTTCAGAGACAGGTCATTGCGTCCGCCGTTGGGTGTTCCGGTCACGGCAAAGTATGCGGGCGCTTCGCCCATCGGCGGGACGGTGCCGCTGGCGTCACTGATGGATTGGGGGTACGTGCGGTCGCCCACACGGAGCGAAAACCCGTCGGGTCGGTACTGAATCGGCTGGTCGGTCTTGTTCCGCAGCAGGATCCGGAAGATCAGCGTGTCCTCGGGGTCGAACCGGAACGCCTCGTCGAGTTGAACGGTGTAGTCCTTGTAGTCCAGGACTCGGGGGTTGGTGCGGAAGTTCGTGTATTCGACTTGGGCAACCGCGTCCGCTTGATACTCTTTGAGAAGCGGGTAAGCCTTGGCCTTGTCCAACAGCGACAACAGACGGCTCGGCGTGACGCGGGCCGAGGCGGGACGAATGTCGGCGTCGGTGTCGTCCTCAAAGATCACGGAGTAGAGGGGTGAGGAACTCTCGATCAACTCGATCACGTAGGTCTTCCTATTCCAGCGGATGTTCATGTTGGTCGTCGCCCGTTCGACCAATGCCCTCACGGACAGGAAGTATGAACCTTTCGTATGGGCGATTTGAAACAAGCCGGGGATTTTGGGGTCGCTGGTGACGTTGGCCGCATCAACCGCCGAGATCGGGCCGGGGAAGCTGATAGTTGTTACACGGTTTCGGGATACCGGTATTGCGTACACGGTGCGTTCGTCCAATCGGTATTCCGTGATGGGACTGGCGGCTTTCGCGGAGCCTGACTGAAGGCAGAACAAGAGCAGCACGAGGATGTATTTATGGAGATGTTTCATATTTGAAATCGTACACGGCGGACGGGAATCGTCCGTTTTGGACCATGTTGGGGTTGCGCTGGAACTTGAAGGCGAGCGTGAACGGGACGGCTTCGGCGAAGGCTTTGTCGTCGAAGATCCCGGTGCGAACGAGTTGTCCGGTTACCTGTGTCAGGACGAAGTTCTCGCGGGTCTGGAGGATCGTGATCCTGGCAATCTCGGCCTTTTGGTGTAATTGCTTCGCGGCAAACTCGGGCTCTTCGGAAGTGCGTTCGACCTGGGCTTTGACCAGAGCATTCTTTAGGAACATCTGCTTCATCAGGTCATCATGGTCGAAGCCTTTGGGATTGCGCTCCAGAAAGGCGATGGTAGCCAACGTGCTTTGCTCGGCATGGAGGTCTTTGGCCTCGTCGAATTTTAGGAGGGGCGCGACGTGGTATGTGCCGGATGGATCAAGGATGACAATGCGCTCACGTTGCTTGAACGATTGGACGAGAACGAAGCGGTCAATGGCCGCTCCCACAAGAATCAGTCCGGCGATGATAAACCAGAACCACGCAAGGCGGTCCCGATCGACGAAGATACGTGTCGGATCGAATTTCTTACGGGAGAGATTGGGGCGCTCGGTCTTCGGCACCGGCGTTTCTCGGATTGTTGTTTCGACGGCATTCATGTTGATGGGGAGTGCGGGTTCTTGGTCTTGCGGAGCAACGCTTGCACGGCGTTGTCGCCGCTCACGTCCATCGAGGACGGCGTTGAGGCGGTTGTGCCCGTGCCGTCACTGTCACGGTCCCTCGTGCCCGCGCTCGCGGAGCGCATCTGCCCCAATGCCGTGATCATCGAGCCGGTCGGCGAATACGTGCTGCCGCTGAGTGATGAACCAACCAGCGTGGCCCCGGCTGCCGTGACCCCGCCGGCGGTGGCCATCGCGGCACCGGCGAGGCCACCACCGGTTCGAAACGTTCCAGCAGTGATGAATCCGCTGGCGGCGGCGGTGGTCGCGGCGGTTGTCACGCCACTCATCAGGGCTGCGCCAGCTTGTATGCCGTGAGTGATGACTCGTTGGATGACGATGGGCGCAGCGATGGTGCTGAAGATCACCCACACTCCGAGCGCAGCGACGCCGATGAAATTCTGAAAAGCATACCCTCCGGCCCCGCCGATGGACTGATTCCAAAGAAAACTCTGATCGGTCATGAACGTGATCAGTCCTGCCGTGACCAACGATGCCGCGCCCCACCCCAGCGGCCAGAGCATGACGCCCACCAGCGACAACAAGTAGTTCGTGCCGATTGAATTCAGGGCGCGGATCGCCAGAAAGCCGATGAAGATCGGCGACAGAGCGTAACCCAGGTAGAGAATGAACTTTTGGACCAGATACGCATAGAACACGATAACGCTGGCCAGCAAGCCGAAGATCCAGAGCAGACCGGAGATGAGCGCTTCGAAGATCGACGTGCCGGCATTGAACAGTTTTTGCCACCAACTGTTTTGGGACGTGGTGGATTTCTGAACCTGCAACGCCTGATTGTACTGCTGGTACACGTTGCTCGGATTGG
>JBEKLM010000087.1:0-7871 GCA_050010195.1 Verrucomicrobiia bacterium | reverse complement strand
CGGCTGTGAGAGTCGTATTTGCTCGACGACGCCATTGCGATCTGCAAAGACACCGCTCGTTCCATTGATCATCAGATCGGAGATCGACGGGTCAAGCAGAAGCTCGCGCAATTCCTCGGGGAAAAACGGGAGAATCAGGTCGAAGCTCATCGCGCCGCTCCCTGGCTGATTGTTTTAGCCTCAACAAGAAATATGATCTTGACATCATATGAGGTACAGCGCATACTGTCGACATGGCTTACGAAATCCGCGCGACGCTGGAGTTTAGGGAATGGATGCAGACCCTCACTCGGGCAGAGCGCGAATCGTTTGATGTAGCCGTACATCTTCTCCGGGAAAAGGGGCCAGTCCTCGCTCGGCCTTATGTCGATACTGTCAAAGGATCGGCATTTCCCAACATGAAGGAACTGCGCACCGCGCACGACAAGCATCTGGCGCTCCGCGCATTTTTTGCCTTCGATCCCAAACGTGCGGCCATCCTGCTCATCGGTGGCGACAAACATGGACGGCGCGGCTTTTACGAGAAGCTCATCAAGAAGGCGGATGAACTTTACCGCCAGCACCTGCGCTCGCTGAAGCAATGAGCGCAAATTATCTCCCGCGCCAAGCGGGCAAGAAAGGACACTATGGCAAGCAGAACCCTCTCTTACGACAGCATCGCTGACGAGCTGATGACCAAGGCCAGTCGCGCTCGCGCCAAGAAGCGCGCCAACGCCATTCTTGAACGCATGACGCTCGATGAATTGCGCAAAGATCGCAAGATGACCCAGGGACGACTTGCGCTCGCGATGAAGATCGAACAAAGCGAAGTATCCCGACTTGAAAAGCGCGCAGAAGTCAAACTCGGAACGCTGCGGAATTACGTCAGCGCCCTTGGCGGACACATCGAAATTCGCGCCGTCTTTCCTGACAAAAACGTTGAGCTTGCGCTCGCTGAATAGTGCAACCCTGCAAGACTGGCTCTGGGCACATCCACGTTCCCTGCTTGGGTCTGTTGAAACAAGAACTCTCATCGCGTTGCTCCTGCGGTTGCGTCTGGGTTGTGCGCATCGACAGAGACACGGTTTTCGTGGAACTCAGTGATGGTCAATCCCAGCGGATTGATGAACTCGTACTGCGGATAGACACGGGCCTGATCGCTGATCTGTTTTGGGTTCAGGTAGTAGGTGACGCTGAGCATCCAATGCTCTGTGCGCGGCTCATGTGAACTTTGTGCGGAGTAGAACCGATCAACGGCCATCAGCGCAGTTCCACGGGCAATGCGTGCGTCCTGGAGCATTTCCTCGGACATTGTCGTGATGGTCACGTTCTGGACCTGTACGTCGCTCGCTTCTATCTGCCCTGCCGTGACCTGAGAGACGAGGTGATTCGCATTGTCCTCGCCCATCAGACGCGAGGCCAATGCCTGCGAGAGAAAGTAGTAGTTGAGCGGGTATTTCTTGGCGATCACATCCCGGTTGACTGTGTAGCGGTAGTTCGCCCAATCGGTCAGATAGGTGCGGACTTCGCCTTCTCGGGGCGAGTAGTTCAGGTCGCTGTATTGGATCGCCTGGGCGCGACCCATCTCGTCGATGCGAATGTAACGATTCGCAACCGGGCGGCGCGCCTGCACGAGGTTAAGCCCAAGCGAAGCGAGCAGCATGACCGTGCCACAAGCAAGAATGAACCGGTAGGCTTTCCGTTCGGCATAGTGCGACGCATAGACCTCGTTGCCGATGTGGTCAACGAGCATGGATTGTGCTGACGTCAATGACGTTGTAGCTGGAGCGCGTAGACATCGGTTGGATTCGTCCTTTCCACAAGGTTGAAAAACAAAATCGCGGTGTAGATGAGAACCGCCAGGATGAGGCCGATCAGGAACACCCCGAGCGCACAACGGATGGGTTTGGCAATCCGCAACCGGCGCAAGAGCAGAAAGCTGAAGAGATAGGTCCACATGACGCCCTCCTCAACCGGCCATCATTGCAATGGAGGCAACCGCGCCGCCGACCTTGGAAACGCTGTCGGCCATGCCAGCCGTGCCGCCGAAGATAGCCTGCGTCATGCTCGGGATAAAGAGCATGTTGATGATGAATGCGAGGTAGACCATCGTGCAGGGGATCAGGTTCGCCAGCCACATCTCCATCGAGTAGGTTCCGTTGAAGGTTTGCTGAATGAAGGTATTCAGGAAACCTGCCCACACAAAGATGAACGCAGCGGCGACGGCGCGGATCATCGCGAAGCTCAGTAGCACGTCGAGAAAGTGGAAGAACTTCCCCCGGAATGTCCTGGTCATCAGCAGCGGAATGAAGACCGGACCGAAGAGTGCCGTGACACCATAGAGGATGAACGATGAGCAGTTGATCAGGAACAGGATTGCCGATGCAACGCCCATCAGAGCCTGGACGTAGAAGTAGCAGAGAATCTGAACTGGTGCGGTCAGCGACGGCATCGGTGTATTGTCGCCAGCGGTCTTCATGAGCTGGAGCAGATTGTCGAGCGAACTCTGGTCGAATGCCGCAACCATTGCCTGAGCGATGTAGCTGAAGAAGTGATTCAGCCCGAAGCTCGCGCCGGGAAGCGGATTCACCCAGTAATTGATGAGCAGGCAGCAGACGATGAGCCGCAACAGGAAGTGCGTCAGATCGCCCGCGCGAACAGGGTGCGCGTGAAAGCGCCATACCGTCATCCCGGAGGTGTTCCAGTTGATGACCATGCTGATGAGCGTGAAGAGAGCAATGCAGCTCAGCTCGGTTAGTCCAAGCTGTGTCAATGCGCCGCCGTTTTGCGTGGTCAGATTTGTCAGATTGTTGGTGAACTGGTAGAGCCAATCCACGCCGGAACTCGCACTCGGCAGAGCCTGGGCCAATAGGGTCGGTGAAATCATTGTCTGCACCTCGTAGTGGAAAGTGCGGCGCTGACCGGAAAGGCCCGCGCCGCGTGAAATTCACTCACGGAAGGTAGGTCTGCCAGGTATTGCTTTCGCTGGCAGCACTTGTGTCATTTGTTGCGCGTTGCTGCTGGACGAGGACCGCGGTATTGATGTCTTCGACGGCGGCATTGCGCCGTTCCATGTTGGCCACGGTCATCTGTCCGGCAAGGCAGGATTGCAGCGTTCCCTGCGCCTGCATCTCACTCAGCTTCTGGGCCTCGGATGCGTTCAAAAGGTTGAGTTGCTGGACTTCGCTGTTGGTGCCGTCACCGCTGTCGAATTGATCCGAGAGCAGTGAGGAATTCGCTCCTGCGTTCTCGGACCTGTTGGTGCGGTATTGCCCAACAGCGGTGAGGCAGTCGGGAGAGATAGCGTCCGACGTTTCGACCATCGCGAGCTGCGACATACGCGAGCTACCGAGCGCCTGTCCAGCAAGGTAGCCGCCGCCCTTCAGCGCAAAGATACGGTCATTGACGAACCGGCTGATCGGCACGATGCTGCACGCGGCTCCGGCCTTGGCGAACCACGGCGTCAATTTCTGTTGTTCACTGTTTACGCGGGTCATAGTAGGACCTCTGGCTCAAACTCAAGCCCCAAAGTTCGAACATCTTCGGATGTTTGCGGACGACAAGCCATGCGCCGATGGCGAGCGACGGGAAAGCGATCAGCGCCACGACGCGAAACCCAACGAGGAAAACCGTTACGCAGACGAATACGATCGCCATCCATGCTGAGAGATCGAGGCCCAGCTTGGCCCTCGGCCGATTCAGCGCTTGATTGATTGGTAACGGCTCTCCTCGCTTGATCATGGCCGCCTCCTACTGCATCGTCTGCCCGGTGAGCGAGCGCCCCAGCCAAGCACGGCAGCGCCAAACAGCGCGCCGAAGAGACCGGGGATCGCGTCCCGGAATCTTCCCGACATCATGCGGATTCCGGCGAAGATCAATCCACCGAAGCAGATGACCGCGCCCGCATAGATGGCGAAAGTCTTGAAGGTGTTCATCAGCGTGGTCGCGCCGGAGAAGTCCATCGTTCCCTGGGCATGGGCCACGCCGGCAAACGAGAGTGCAAAAAGGGTCGGTGCCATCGTGTGGACGGCCGAAAGGAGAGTGGTTTTGAGGGTTGGTCCCGTCAGCCGATTGGCGGACGGAATGAGCAGCCGATTACGACTGGCGTCGCGTCGGAAGATACGGCGGAATCGATTCACTTTGCACCTCCGCTGACTGGGCGTCAGCATTAGGGCAAAGTTATGGCGGTTTTGGGGCCGCGTCCAATGAATTCCAAGGAGACCGTTATTCCATTTGGGAATAACGATCAGGTTTTGTGGGGGAGGATTCGCCTAGAAGATGTAGTCGCGGATGGTCTCCGGGGCTCCGGCGCCGCCCTTATACAAGGTTGCTTCCACTGCCGGACAGACCGTGACGTAACAGGTGAAGCTGGTTCCGTTCGTCAACTCGATCTGGACGCGCGAACCGTCGCCGGTGTCCCGGTGAATCCTGAGCAACTGAATGGTCTTTCCTGCCATCTCCGGGCAGTCGATGAAATCGGTATTCACAGATTCTCCCTCCTCTCTTTTTGAATCGTATCTCTCCCACCCCGACGCGAAATTATTTTCGATGAATTTCCAGTCATCTTTCGCCGTTTCCAATATTGCATGGAGTGATAGCACCCCATCGAAGGCAACTCCAACCAGGACATTATCACACTCATCGTGTGTAGACGCATAGTGGTCATGCTTCGAGCATGGAGATGTGGCCCCACACTCCGTTAAGTCTCGATTTGGCTCAAGGTTGCGGCAACTCCGCGACGAGCGGGGCTATTCCCAGGAAGAACTGGCCGAGCGCGCCGGACTGCATCGCAATTACGTCGGCGGGGTCGAGCGCGGCGAGCGGAATGTGGCCCTGGAGAACATCGTAAAGCTGGCGAAGGCGCTTTCCGTCAGACCTGGCGACTTGTTTACGGATTTCTATTGAGGCATCTTTGCGATGTTAGCCTCTGCAAATGTAGTGTTCTTTGCTCCGCAGCGGCTGCAAACCCAATGTCAATGCCGCGCTAGTGTGGCTTGCGCCACGCGCTGATGCGCACGATTTGCGCTTTTCCAGCGCTCTGCCCCCGATCTCAACATCATGTGTATGGCAACAGAATGTGCGGGAGCGGTTGTGTTTGCAAGCTGCTACATCGAACCAAGCAGCTTACGGAGGAGGCTTCATGACTACCCGCAATACTTTCGAACCCACTCTTGCGCGGTTCGCGCGGCATTTGTACGCACGGCGCGGCGTGCGCGAGGCTACCGTCCAAAGCTACGTCGCTACGATCCGGCGTCTTGCGTCGGTGATTGGCCTCGAACTCACGCCCAAAAGCATCGAGCAGCACATCGAACGGATGCGCAAGGTGAGAGCGTCGTGCTCCCACATCGTCACACGCCGATCGCTTTCGAAGTCTATTGCACCTCTGTTGGGTGCCCATCAAGCTCAACCGCTCGCGGAAGTCCCGCCACTTTGCGAGCGGCACGCACTCCGAGACGGAGATCGCTCTGCTGATTGCGGACGTGTGCAGTTTACGTGAGCGTGCGATGATTGGAACGCTGGTTTATGCAGGGCTGCGGAACTGCGAACTGTTTCGCTGCATACAGCCTGACCATGATGCTATTGAACGGCCGCCGGTCCGCCGGTGGACGGATTGAATGTCTCGCTGAGACTCATTGCCATTTCCGTGAGAAGGTGCAGTGCCAACTCAGCCCAGCCCTCAACCGATCCTCGGAACCTCTTTCAGCATGCGATCGACTCCCTCTCTGCCCGCTGATAACTAATGAGCGTAGCCTTCAGAGGGCGGCCCGCTTCACGGTATGATGACCGGAAACAAAACTTTCCTTTCCGGGTCAGCAATCAATTGCCTACGCCCAAGCGTTGTTTTCGCGATCTCGCCGGTCGGAAATCGCTCTCATCGGCCGCCAGAAAGATCTCGATCAGCAGAATCTACGCAGACCGGTGCCTGACATTCCGTTCCGGATGGCCTGCGCTGCAACCAACGGTTTGCCCTGTTAACGACAGAGTAAATGATATAGGTTACCTTCCCCCTGTACTGCGACCAACACAAATTTTACTTGACTTGATCCCCGGAAAAATATTATCGTCACGCCTGAATTTCAGAGCCCCTTCAAACAGTTGTCTAGTTCGTGAGTTGACTCCAGAGGTCACTTTGGTTTTCGTTCGCGCCATATTCTACAGTTGAAAAAACATCGAGCGCACACAATCATTCGGCACTCCCATTTCTTCGGGTGTTGCTTGACACAGTCGTCAAAGACCGCTCTGTGAAATGTCTTGTGCTTTACGCGTTTGACACGTTGCAGACGTCCCGGGAGAGTTGTGTGATTTCTGACTCTTATGTCCGAATAGTGTCCATGGCACAGGTCATCGCTGTTCCTGCCGCGGCTGCGGGTGCGTGCTTTAAAAGCACGGACACGAGACCTGTCAAATGCTGATCGGTATTGAAATAAACCGGAACATTGCGTAAGAAGATGTTGGCACTAGAAATATTCATCATCGCCATTCAAATGAGTACGGTTGCACGAACCATCATGGAAGGAGCGACGTAAAGAGCTATGCGGAACCAGGGAGATAAAAGTTTGGATGTACTGAGAGCGTCAAACGGAGGTTTCTCGCGCACGGCCGTTGTGGTCAATTTCGTTGTCTTCCTCGCGCTGTTTTGTGTACTGTTTCCGGCTTTAGCGAACGCTCAACTCACCACCGCTGAGGAAAAGGGCCTCCCTTCAAATAGCGTATTTAGCGGCGGGGATGTCGATGTGGTCAATCTGCAGAACGGCAATCTGCACATCTCCATTCCGATCGTGTCCTCGGCACAGCGTGGTGGCGGCACAACAAAGTACGCTTTTGAGTTTGACACGCTGTCGTGGACCAAAAACTGGAACCCGTTCTCGCCGTGCACTCCCAGCTGCAACCCGCCTGGCCTCTATATTCCAGCGCTGAATACCAGCGTTGCATCGGGCTGGCGGTTAACCTCCCCGTTCAACTGGAGGGTACAGTTTACAAACTCTGGCCTAATCAATTGTGGGACGACACAACAGAGCTATGAGCAACTAACGAATTGGGTGATCATTGATCCACAGGGAACACAGCATGCTCTTCCCTTGCGCCAGGAAATAGGTTCATACTCCTGTTTGGGACAAACTCTGGCAGGACCTGCTCTCGATGGTTCAGGTTTGTATTACGATTCACAAGCTCAAATTATCTATACGAAGGATGGCGCTCAAATTAGCGTATCTAACGGTGGAAATCCCGTTGCGACTCTCTATGGAGGGCCACTTAGTGACAGAAATGGCAACCTCTCAAGTTCGACTTCGGACACACTGGGACGCAGTCTCGTGACGTCAGGAAATGGTCCTAATGGCAGTACAACCCTTACAACATATGATTCCGCAGGAAATCCATTGGTCTTCCAAGTGGATTATCAGACGGTCGCGGTCACATCGGACATCTGCGCGGCCACCGGGGGAAACTACAACTGCACCGATTACACGACGCAGATGAGCTTTCCCGCCAAGCTCACTCTTCCTACGGGCAAAGCCTATGTGTTTAAGTACGCCAATAACACCCCAGGAGATCTTATCGAAATGGATCTTCCCACGGGAGCTGTTATTACATACCAATATGCAGACTTCTATCAACCCAAGTTCATTTTCAGGAGCCCGGAATCAAATTACGTTGGCGGCCGCGCCGTAACGAAACGTACGGTGACTGTAAACGGCCAATCTTATTCGTGGACCTACGCTCCCGGGCCCGCCCAGGGCACCGTGACCGATCCGTTGGGCAATTACCAGGTCCATACGTTCTCGCCTGTGAACGCGATGTCGAACGGAACGGTAATCGCGACAAGTCCCAACGTCTACGAGATGGGCGTGGCTTACTACAACTCTCAGAACCAGCTCTTGAGATCAACAGCC
>JBEKLM010000086.1:0-8620 GCA_050010195.1 Verrucomicrobiia bacterium | reverse complement strand
CAGTTGACGGATGCCCGCAAACAACTCGACCAGGCGAAGAAGTCAGCCTCTCAAGTTGCTGATTTGCAGAAGCAAAATCAGGACCTCAGCGGTCAGCTCGCCTCCGCCAAGAAACAGGCCGCGGATACTGCGGACGCCAAGTCAGCGCAGTTGAAGAAATTGCAAGCGGACCTCGACAAGGCCAATGCCCAGGCTGAGTCGGCGAAGAAGTCGGCTTCTCAGGTCGCGGATTTACAGAAGCAGAACAAAGACCTGAGCGACCAGTTGGCTTCCGCCAAGAAGGAAGCGGCCACCAAGGTCGCAGCAGTTCCGCCCGTCGACACGGGCGAGGCGAAGAGGCTTCGTGCCGACCTCGACAAGGCCCACGCGCAAGTCGACGACTTGAAGAAGCAGTTGGCGGCCAAGCCGGCCGTTGACACAACCGAAGTGAAGAACCTCCAAAGCCAACTGACGGATGCCCGCAAACAACTCGACCAGGCGAAGAAGTCGGCCTCTCAGGTTGCTGATTTGCAGAAGCAAAATCAGGACCTCAGCGGTCAGCTCGCCTCCGCCAAGAAACAGGCCGCGGATACTGCGGACGCCAAGTCAGCGCAGTTGAAGAAACTTCAGGCGGACCTCGACAAGGCCAATTCCCAGGCTGAGTCGGCGAAGAAATCCGCCAACCAGGTCGCTGATCTGCAGAAGCAGAACAAGGACCTCAGCGATCAGCTGGCTTCCGCCAAGAAGGAAGCGGCCACCAAGGTCGCAGCGGTTCCGCCCGTCGACACGGGCGAGGCGAAGAGGCTTCGTGCCGACCTCGACAAGGCCCACGCGCAAGTCGACGACTTGAAGAGACAGTTGGCGGCCAAGCCGGCGGTTGACACGACCCAGGTGAAGAACCTCCAAAGCCAGTTGGCCGAGACACAGAAGGAGCTCGACCAGGCGAAGAAGTCAGCCTCTCAGGTTGCTGATCTGCAGAAGCAGAACAAAGACCTGAGCGACCAGCTGGCTTCCACCAAGAAAGAAGCGGCCACCAAGGTTGCCGCGGTACCGGCAGTCGATAACCCTGAATTGAAGAAACTCCGCGCGGAAGCCGACAGCGCCCGCGCTGATGCCGAGAAGGCCCGCAAGGCGGCTGCCGACTCCGACAAGAAGAACGTCGACCTTGGAAACCAACTCGCATCAGCGAAGAAACAAGCGGCGGATGCTACGGATGCCAAGTCCGCGCAGTTGAAGAAGCTTCAGGCGGACCTCGACAAGGCCAATGCCCAGGCTGAGTCGGCGAAGAAATCCGCCAACCAGGTCGCTGATCTGCAGAAGCAGAACAAGGACCTCAGCGATCAGCTGGCTTCCGCTAAGAAGGAAGCGGCCACCAAGGTCGCAGCAGTTCCGCCCGTCGACACGGGCGAGGCGAAGAGGCTTCGTGCTGACCTCGACAAGGCCCACGCCCAAGTTGATGACTTGAAGAAACAGTTGGCGGCCAAACCGGCGGTTGACACGACCCAGGTCAAGAACCTCCAAAGCCAGTTGGCCGAGACACAGAAGGAACTCGACCAGGCGAAGAAGTCAGCCTCTCAGGTTGCTGATCTGCAGAAACAGAACAAGGACCTCAGCGACCAGCTCGTGGCGACCAAGAAAGAGGCGGCCTCAAAGAATTCGGCGGTCGTAGCCGCTCTGTCGGTTGACAATACGCAAACGAAGAAACTGCAATCGCAAGCCGAAAGCGCCCGGGCCGATCTCGAGAATGCCCGCAAGACCGTCGCCGACCTGCAAAAACAGAATACCAGTCTCCGCAAGCAACTGGCAGCGGCGAAGAAACAAGCCGCGGAAGAGGAAGCCACGGAGACTGACTGGACGAAATGGTAGTAACTGCGCAACGAGAACTCTGACTTCCGCAACCTTACTGGATGAGTACACGGTTAAGAACGCGGAGTTGAAGGGTCAATTGCGCTGTCACGACCAAAACGAAGCGAAGAGCAGTCAATAGGCTGCCGACCAGTTCACCAAAAGCCTGTCCCCGATTCGCTGGGGACAGGCTTTTTGTTTGCTCTCCCGGCTGCGATTTGAATTCTCCGGAAACCGGGAAGAGATCTCTGCATCTTAAGCCGCAGAGGTGATGGCGTGAGCGGTTTCGGTTGCACCCGTGAGGCTGTAAATTAATCAATGGAGGCAGAACCGTGGCGAAAAACAGGATCGCGCTGGTGACGGGCGCAAACAAGGGCATCGGACACGAAATTGCGCGGCAGCTTGCCGAGAAGGGATTTCACGTTTTTATTGGCGCGCGGAAAGTTCCCGAGGGAAAACAGGCGGCGGAGGCGATTGCGAAGAGCGGTGGGTCGGCCGAATTTGTCGAGATCGACGTCAGTGATCGGGCGAGCATCGAGAGGGCGGCGAAGGCGGTGGCGAGCAAGGTCGATCACCTGGATGTACTCGTAAACAACGCCGGGATCATGCAGGACAGCAAGGGGATTGCCGATGTGAACGACGAGACCTTCCTCGCCACGCTGACGACCAACACACTCGGGCCATTGCGAGTCACCCAGACGTTTCTCCCGCTCCTCCTGAAGAGCGCGCGCGGAACCGTCGTCAATCTCTCGAGCGGCCTGGGCCAGTTGAGTGAAATGGGCGAGACCTATCCCGCTTACAGTATTTCGAAGACAGCGTTGAACGCGGTGATGCGTCAGTTCGCCGCTGCGCTCCGCGATAAGGGCGTTACTGTCAATTCCGTCTGTCCCGGCTGGGTCAAGACTGATATGGGCGGCCCGAATGCGCAGCGCACGGTCCAGCAGGGTGCGGACACGGTGACGTGGCTGGCGACGGATGCCCCACGCGATTTGACCGGTCAATTCCTGCGCGACCGAAAGGTGATTCCCTGGTGATCAACCAACTGACACCGAAAGAAAGGGAGTCGTGACCGATCGCAGACTTGCGGGGAAAACGGCACTGGTCAGCGGCTCGACCGCGGGAATTGGTTACGCAATCGCGTTGGGCCTGGCACGCGAGGGAGCGCGGGTCTGGGTCAATGGCCGCACGCAGGTGCGGGTTGACGCAGCGATCGGGAATATCCGCAAGGAAGTGCCGAATGCGACGCTCGAAGGGGTTGCCGAGGATCTGGGAACTGCTAATGGCTGCGAACGACTGGTACACCGGGTGCCGTCCGTGGACGTGCTGGTGAACAATTTGGGCATCTTCGAGCCAAAACCATTTGTAACAATCCCCGATGCCGATTGGCTGCGCACGTTTGAGGTGAACGTGATGTCGGGCGTGCGGCTGAGTCGCGCCTATCTGGCCGGAATGAAGCAGCGCAATTGGGGTCGCATCGTCTTCATTTCCAGCGAAAGCGCGGTACACATTCCCGCTGAGATGGTGCATTACGGCATGACGAAGACGGCGCAGGTGGCGGTGGCGAGGGGCATCGCCGAGGATTGCGCGGGGACAAATGTCACCGTTAACAGTGTGTTGGCTGGTCCACCGGCATCGGAAGGCGTGACCGCCTTCGTTGCCGACCTGGCCCGGAAACAGAATGTGACGCCGGCCGAATTCGAGAAACAGTTTTTCAAGAACGTGCGCCCCACTTCCCTGCTGAAGCGTTTCTTAAGGCCGGAGGAAGTTGCCAACGTGGTGGTATTTGTGTGTTCACCCGAAGCCGCGGCCATCAACGGCGCCGCCGTTCGGGCGGAAGGCGGCGTGGTAAAGGCGGTACTTTAAACCAACGGGAGGATACAGCATATGAAACGAAAAGCGTCGGCGGTATGGAACGGCGGGTTGAAGGACGGCAAGGGCGCGATTTCAACCGAGAGCGGGGTCCTGAAGGACACGCAATACTCATTTAGTACACGGTTCGAGAATGGCATCGGAACGAACCCCGAAGAATTGATCGCCGCGGCCCATGCAGGCTGTTTCGCGATGGCGCTGTCCGCGCAGTTGGGCGGCGCGAACCTGAAGCCCGAGCGCATCGCGACGACCGCGACGGTGACCCTGGAGAAACTGGAAGCAGGCTGGACGTTGACAGCGGTCCACCTGGATGTTTCAGCGAAGGTACCGGGAGCAAGTGCCGAGGCGTTTCAGACAGCGGCCAAGAACGCCAAAGCTGGTTGCCCCATTTCCCGCGTGTTGAACGCCACGATCACGATGGACGCCAAGTTGGAGCCCTAACCCACCGGAAACCCGGGCGTGCCACTTGGCATCGAAGACCAGGTCATGATTACGATACGAAACAACGAGGACCGCGGGCGAACGGAGATTGACTGGCTGGACAGCCGGCACACGTTTTCGTTTGGTGAATACTACGACCCGCAGTACATGGGTTTTCGGGCGTTGCGTGTCATTAACGACGACCGCGTCGCACCGGGCGGAGGCTTTGGCACGCACCCGCATCGCGACATGGAGATCATTACCGTTGTGCTCGAGGGCGCCTTGGAACACAAGGACAGCCTGGGTAGCGGATCCGTCATTCGACCTGGTGACGTCCAACTCATGAGCGCAGGCACCGGCATTCGGCACAGCGAGTTTAATCATTCGCAGCAGGAGCCGGTCCATTTCCTGCAAATCTGGATTTTGCCGGAGCGGAAGGGGTTAAAGCCGGGGTACGAGCAACAGTCGTTTTCGTCGAAAGAGACGAACGGCTCGTGGCACATGGTCGCTGCTCCCGATAGCAACAACGGCGCACTTGCGATCCACCAGGACGTCCGTTTGTCTGTCGCCACGCTTTCGCGAGGTGAACAAGCTGGTTATTCGTTGGCGCCGGGGCGATATGCGTGGGTGCAGGTCGCGACCGGCGGCGTGACGTTGAACGGCAACGCGCTGCGCGCTGGCGACGGAGCCGCTGTTAGCGACGAAACCAAGCTGACCGTCAAGGCGACGGAGCCAGCGGAGCTTTTGCTGTTTGATTTGGCATGAGGACCGTGCCAAACTGCCCGGCAGACGGGTTGCAGGGCGTTGCAAACAACTGAACGGATGAAACCACTGTAAGGAGACACGCACCTACCATGAGAATCACTGGCATTATTGTTGTCGCGGCGGCCGCGGTGCTGATCGGCACGTCAGCGCGGGCGTTGGACACGTACAAGGTTGATCCTGCACACAGCTCGATTGGCTTTTCGATTGACCATATGGTCATCGACACCGTGCACGGCCGGTTCCGCCAATTTGAAGGGTCCATCACGGTCGATCCCGATAACGGCAACGCGCTCAAGCAGGCGGGCGCAACCATCCAGACCCAAAGCATCGATACGGATGTCGACAAACGCGACAATCATTTGCGTAGCCCTGATTTCTTCGATGCGGAAAAGTATCCCATCATCAGCTTCGAAAGCACGGGCGTCGATGCCCGGACGTTGACGGGAAAATTCACCATGCACGGCGTGACAAAAGAGATCTCGCTGCCGTACACGATTAAAGGGCCGATTAAAGACCCAATGGGCAATGTGCACCTGGCACTGCAAGCCAAGACCAAGCTCAATCGCAAGGACTACGGGGTCTCGTGGAACAAGACATTGGACGCGGGCGGCTTGATGCTTGGCGAAGAAGTCAACATCGAGATCAACGGGTCATTTGTCAAGCAGACCGCGGAAAAGAAGTAGCCCGTGCGTTGGCTATGGCTGAGACGGTAGATTTCACGGATCGATATCTGCGGGGAGAAACCCCGTGGGACTCGGGAACGCCGGACGAGGAACTGCTCCGTGTCCTGAGTGCGGGGAAGCTAACGGGCAAGACCGTTTTGGAATTTGGCTGCGGGACGGGGACGAATGCGGTCGAACTGGCCCGGCGGGGATTTGTCGTTACAGCAGTGGACATCGCCGAGCCGGCCATCCGAATCGCCCGTGACAAAGCGCGCGCCGCCGCCGTTACGGTAGACTTTCGTGTGGCGGACGTGTTGAAGGACAATCTCGGCGGGCCGTACGACATCCTCTTCGACCGCGGCGTCTATCATTGTGTGCGGACGATCGACCTGAAACGGTTTCAGGAGTTTCTGCGGAAATCCATCCGTACCGGCAGTTGGTGGTTGAGCATGGCCGGCAATGCCAAGGAGGACACCGATCCTGGCCCACCTGTGGTCAGCGAAGACGAAATCCGCGCGGAACTGGGGCCGCTGTTTGACATCGTGGAACTGCGCGAGTTCCGCTTCACCACGAAACAATCGGACTTCCGTCCGCTCGGTTGGAGTATCTTGATGCGGCGCCGGTGAGCCAGTTGCGATGCGCAAACTTTCTCGCGCCTTCTACGACCGGGACACGATCCTCGTCGCCAAGGAATTGCTCGGCAAATACCTGATCCATGCGGATCGCGTCGGACGGATTGTCGAAGTCGAAGCCTACCTCGGACCGCACGATCTGGCGGCGCATTCGGCCCGTGGATTAACCGAGCGCACCAAGGTGATGTTCGGTCCGCCCGGTTATGCCTACGTGTACATGATTTACGGGATGTACTACTGCATGAACGTCGTGACCGAGCGCGAAGGCCATGCCTCGGCGGTGTTGCTACGCGCGGTGGAACCCGTGCAGAACGTCCATGGGCGGACGCAGGGGCCAGGCTTGCTTTGCAAGGCCATGGGAATCGACAAACGGCTCAATGCCCACGATCTGTTGAGCGTGGACTTCTGCATCGCCGCGCCGCCGATGGGAAAGCCATTGACGATCGTCAAGCGACCGCGAATTGGCGTTGAGTACGCGGGACGATGGGCCAAACGACACTTGCGGTTTTACATCAAGGGCAATCCGTTCATCTCGCGGCCTTAACGCCCTACCTTGATCTCAACGCCAGCACGAGCATTGCCAAGAGTAAGAGGCAGACGCCTATGAACAAATAAGCCCAACGGTAAAGTCGCTTGTGTGTGTGGTCCAGCTTGCCGGGACCGAAGGTGAAAAATCGGCGTTCCCGATAGAGCGGCAGGCGCGCAAATCCCAAGAGAGCTACCCCGATCAATCCCATCGCGAAGGCAAAGTAGAAGAGTGTCAAATCTCCGTCGTTCCTGGCCGAATTGAGAAGCGGAAGGAACATGCCGCCAAGAATCCCAATTCCCGCGATAATAAACAATCCCAGATGGCCAACAATGTCCGGTGGCACGTACCAGTCTGAAAGCTTGCGCTTCTGCTCACTCATCGGCGTCCTCGTGTTGAAACCTATTCCTCTTTGCCAAGCACGCGTACGATGTACTTCTTCGCCCCTGAGGTGTAGCCCGCTCTCTTCTTAATCACTTTCAGCTCTCCATCTTTCCATGTCAGGTGCGTCAGGGAATACGCACCCTGCTCGTGGTCGAGGCTCTCGCCGTCGTCTTCGTAGAGATAACCCGTGGTTTTCTTGCCGGGATAGATGTCCAGGATGATCTCGTTCAGTTGTTTCTGGTCGATGTATTCGATCGGCTCGGTCATCGGGATAATGGAACCGGCGCGCACGAAGAGCGGCATGACGTCGAGCGGCGCGGGTGAGGTGACGTATTGGCCGCCCGCGTGCTTTTGCTTCGTACGGTAATCGTACCACTCGCTCCCGGCTGGGAGATAGACCGCACGTTGCCGGGCACCGGGGGTGGCAACAGGCGCCACCAGCAGTGATCGGCCGAGCAGGAATTGATCTTCCACCGCGTAGCCGTTCGGATCATCGGGGAATTCCCAGAACAATGGACGGATGATTGGCGTGCCGTCGTGCGCCGCTTCGTGGAAGAGATTGTAGAAATACGGCAGGAGCTGGTAGCGCAGGCTGATGTAGCGGCGGCAGATGTCCTCGACTTCCTTGCCGAACGTCCACGGCTCCTGATGACGCGTCCCGATGGCGGTGTGGTTGCGGAAGAACGGGAAGAATGCGCCCGCTTGCGTCCAGCGCGCGAGGAGTTCGCCCGTGCAATCGCGACTGAACCCGCCGACATCCGGCCCACAGAACGGGACCCCGGAGAGACCGAGATTGAGGCATTCGGGCACGCTGACGGCGAGCTGCTCCCAGAGACTTTGGTTGTCGCCGGTCCAGACCATGGAATAGCGTTGAATGCCGGCGTACGCGGCGCGCGTGATGACGAATGGACGTTCGTTGGGCTTCAACTTGCGCAAGGCATCGTGACAGGCGCGGGCCATGTTGAAGCCGTAGACATTGTGGGCGCGCTGGTGGGTGGTCCACTGCCCGTCGTACTCGTGCGGAATATCGATCGGCATCGTGCCGCCGGGATGATTCCACACGGCGGGCTCGTTCATGTCATTCCAAATGCCCGCGACGCCGACGTCGAGCAACTCCTTGTGCCATGGCCCCCACCATTGACGGACGGTTGGGTTTGTGAAATCGGGAAACACACATTCGCCCGGCCAGACGTTGCCGGTGAACCACGAACCGTCGGGATTCTTCAGGAACATCCCCTTCCCTTTCCCGTCGCGGCACACGATGTAGCCGTCGTCGTTCTTCACGCCGGGATCGATGATCGTGACCAGGCGGAAACTCATCTTGCGCAACTTCTGGATCATCTCGCGTGGGTGCGGGAACGTCTTCGGGTTCCAGGTGAAGACGCGAAAGCCGTCCATGTAATCGATATCGCAGTAGATCACATCGCAGGGGATCTTGCGTTTGCGGAAACTCGTCGCGACGTCCAGAATCTCGTCCGCGCTCCCGTAACTCCAGCGGCTCTGCTGAAAGCCGAGAGCCCAGCGCGGCGGCATCCACA
>JBEKLM010000085.1:0-9157 GCA_050010195.1 Verrucomicrobiia bacterium | reverse complement strand
GAGATCCACCGCCTGCAGCGAGTCCTGTAGCGCCGCGATTTCGCGGAAGATGGCCTGGTGGGCGGAATAGTAAAAATGGTTCTCGCTAAGCCGATCACGAACTTCTGCGCCAGCCTCATTAGGGCTGAGCAATACCGCCCCAAGCACAGCCATCTCGGCGTCCTTGCTGTTGGGTAAAGCCCGGTCGAGAGCCGGGTCCCGGGAGGGCCTCGCACTCCCCAAGGGCGCCGCCCTATCCGGAGCGCGGCGCTGAGATTCACTGGCCGCTGTTGTCTGGCCAGCGGGTTCGGATGCAGGGTTGGTCGAAGACATAGAACCGCCCCTCTATTAAACCAAAATTAATCTAGCAGCTACTTCTTTTTTTCAGCCTTCGCTGTCTTCTTACCAGCTTTTTCGTCCGCTGCCGCCGGCTTCTTCGCGGGAACTCCTCCGCCTTCGGGGCCGACCACCCAGATCTTCACCTTGGTCGCCACCTCGGGATGAAGCTTCACATCGACGTCGTACACGCCCAGCTCGCGAATCGGGTGTTCCAGCACAATCTTTCGCCGATCCACCTCGATCCCTTCCTTCTTGAGCGCATCCGAAATGTCCGAGGCCGTGACGGACCCGTACAACTTGCCGTCTTCTCCCGCCGCCGCCGTGATGGTGTAGGACTGCTTCACCAACTGCGCGACCGCTGTTTTCGCGTCTTCCAGTTGGGCCGCGAGTGAGGCCTCGCGCTTCTTGCGCAGCGATGCCACCCGCCGCAGGTTGCCCGGCGTGGCCGGCATCGCCAGCCCCTTCGGGATCAAAAAGTTTCTCGCGTATCCGTCGGCGACCGTGACCGTGTCGCCTTCGGCCCCCAGGTTGTCAACGAGGGCGGTCAAAATGATTTGCTTGCTCATGGTAGTGGTGACTCCGTCCTAGCGCACGAGTAACATAACCCGCGCGCGTTTGATCGCCGTGGCCAGTTGCCGTTGGTGCTTGGCGCAATTGCCGGAAATCCGTCGCGGCAAAATCTTGCCCCGTTCCGTCATGAATTTCTTCAGCAAATCCGCCTGTTTGTAATCGATATCGATCTGGTCCATGCACAACTTGCAGTCCCGCTTGATAATGATATCCCGCTTCGACCGCTTGCCGTCCCGGCCTTCTCGATTCTCCCGACTATCAAAAGTTCTTTCCATCATCGCTTGGTTTTCCTCACTGAATTAAATGTTCTGACTACTCGGTTCAAAACGGTATGTTGTCGTCCTCGACTGCCGGTGCTTCCGGTTCTCCCTTGTTCTGCGGCGGTGGCGCCGATGGGCGTGGGCCGCGACCCGACGGCCGCGACGGTCCTTCATCTGACGGTGGCTGATCCTTAAACTCCGCCCCGCCCCGCGGTGCTCCCAGGAATTGCACCCGCTCCGCTACCACCTTCAATTTGTTGCGCTTCTGGCCGGACTCTTTGTCCTCCCAACTATCCAACTTCAACCGCCCCTCCACGAACACCGGCCGGCCCTTGGCGAGGTATTGCCCCGCCGTCTCAGCCTGCCGCCCCCAGACTTCGATGTCGATGAAGGTAACCTCTTCCTTCTGCTCTCCGCCTTCGGTCGTGTAGACGCGGTTCACCGCAAGACCGAGATTGGCAAGGGCCGTGCCTTTCGGCGTGTACCGCACTTCCGGATCACGCGTCAGGTTGCCCATCAACAACACTTTGTTGTACGAAGCCATGGTTCCTGTTACTCAACCACGCCCGTGGTCGGGATTTTGCGCGGCTTGCGGACCGGCGGCTCGACAAACTCGGTAAACTGCCACCGGAACACTTCCGTCTCCAGATGGAGTTTGGCGTCCAATTCCGCAACCGTCTTGGGCGGGGCATCAAAAACGAAATTCACGTAAAACCCCGAGGTGCGCTTGCGCGTATCACGGGCAAATGGCCGCGCGCCCATGCGCTGCACCTTGTCCACACGCCCGCCCGCGGTCTCAATGGTCTTCTGGAGTTTGTCCACCAACTCCTTGGACACCTCTTCTTTGCCGCCCGTGTCCAGAATAAACAATCCTTCGTATGTCTTCAACCTCTACTCTCCTTCTTCCGCGCCCGGGCGCGGACGTTTCCGATTAAACCGATTCATGGCCTCCGCCAGACCATCCCGCAGGCAACACTCCATCGCCTCCACCGCCGTTGCCACGGCCTCCTCCGCAACTTTGCGCTCCGCGGACGCGAACCGCCCGAGCACATGGCCCGTGATGTCCGTGCCCAGCGGCGCAGTGCGTCCAATACCGATTCGCAGCCGCGCAAACTCTTCGTTACCGCCCAGCGTCTCGATGATCGAGCGCAAACCGTTATGCCCCCCGCTTCCTCCCGAGGGCCGCAACCGAATCTGGCCCAGCGGCAGATCCGCATCGTCCACCACGACCAGCAACTGCCCCGGCTCGATCTTCAGCCAGACCAGCAGCGCCTGCACGGCGGAACCGCTGCGGTTCATGAACGTCCGCGGCTTCGCCAGCGTAACCTTGCCGGCGTCACCCGTTCCCACTCCCGCTTCGGCGACCTGCGCTGAAAAGCGCGACTTGTTTCGAAAAGAACAACCCAACTTGTCCGCGAGCCCATCCAGTGCTGCGAAGCCGATGTTGTGGCGCGTGCCATCGTATTCCCGGCCGGGATTTCCCAGCCCCACCACCAGCTTTGGCCTGGCCGACACCGTCGTGCCGCCTCGCTCGCCTTACTTCTTGGCTTCGGGCTTGCCTGCCGGTTTGGCTGCCGATTTGCCTGCCGGTTTGGCTTCGCCCTTCCCAGCCGCGGCTACTGGCGCTTTGCCAGCCGCTCCGGCTGCTGGTGCCTTGCCGCCTGCACCGGCGGCGGGGGTTTTGCCAGCGGCTCCTGCGGCCGGGGCCTTTGCCTCGGCCTTGCCGGCTTCGGCCTTCGGTTTCGCTTCGCCTTCGCCTTCGGCGGCGACAGCGCCTTCCTCGCCCTCTTCCTTCTTCGCGGTAATGACTTCCGGTTCGGCCGATGGAGCAGCCGCCGCTTCGGTCATCGCAGCCAATTCCTCTTCCGTGATCGGAGCGGCCACGAGGAACACCGTCTGCCCCTTGGCGTCGAGCAACGCCACACCCGGCGGCGGCGCAATGTCGCCGATGTGGATGCTCTGGCTGATTTCCAGCTTCTCGACGTTGACCTCGATCACATCGGGCAGGTCCTGCGGCAGACATTCGACGTGCAGTTCGCGCATCACATATTCGAGTACGCCGCCGCCATTCTTTACGCCCGCCGGTTCGCCCACGGGCCGAATGGGCACTCGCGCGCGCAATTTCTCCGTCGCCAATACCTCATGAAAATCAATGTGCAGGACCGTGTCCTCATAGGGATGATGCTGGACCTCCTGGATTAGCGCGAGGCGGTTCTTCATCGTGCCCCCCTCGTCCACCTGCAAATCCACCAGCACGTTCTCGCTGGTCGCATCCTGCAGCACCCTCTCCAATTCTTCCGCCACCACGGCGACGTTGAGTGGCTTGGTGCGGGCACCGTAAATCACGCCAGGAACCACTCCCTCCGCCCGCAACCGTTTCGCCGCGCCCCGTCCGCTCCCGGCGCGCGCCTTTGCTTTCAATTGTACTTTCTTTGCCATACCAGGTTTCTCCTCCAAACGACCAATTGCAAAATTCTCTCAGTTCACTTCCGTGGCCCGGACCGCGGCCGCGGCGCTCAAGTCCGACGATGTCTCCCCGTTGATATCGAACAGCGAGGATACGGACTCGGAATCATGGATCCGCTTGATCGCCTCGCCCAGCAACGGCGCCACGGTCAACTCCGTCAGCTTGAACCCGCTCATTTTCGAATGCGGCACCGTGTCCGTCGTTACCAACTCCTCCAACTCCGATGCCTTGAGCCGGTCCAGCGCCGCGGGGTTCAACACCGCGTGGCTCACCGACGCATAGACCTTCTTCGCCCCGTGCTTCTTCAAAATCTCCGCCGCCCGCGTCACGGTGCTCGCCGTTTCGGTCAAATCGTCCACGAGCAACACATTCTTGCCGTCCACCTCCCCAATGACGTTGAGCATCTCGACTTCGGTCGGGGACTTCCGCCGTTTGTTCACAATCGCCAACGGCGCCCCAAACAGGCTCGCGTACGCATGGACCATCTTCACGCCGCCAACATCCGGCGATACCACGACCAAGTCTTTCAGCTTCTTCTTGGTAAAATACCGGTACATCACCGGCGCCGCGTACAGATGATCGACCGGAATGTCGAAAAACCCCATGATCTGCTGCGCGTGCAGGTCCAGCGTCAACACCCGGTTGGCCCCCGCCGCCGTAATCAGGTTGGCCACGAGCTTGGCCGTAATCGGCACCCGCGGCTGGTCCTTGCGGTCCTGCCGCGCATATCCAAAGAACGGGACCACCGCCGTGATGCGCTGGGCGCTGGCCCGACGACACGCATCGATCATGATCAACAGCTCCATCAAATGCTGGTTCGCCGGGGGACTCGTCGGTTGCACAATGAAAACGTCCCGGCCGCGGATGTTCTCGTTGATCTTGACGAACGTCTCCTCGTCGGGAAACGACGAGACCGACGCGTCGCCCACCGGCACGCCGATGTAATCGGCGATCCGCTGCGCGAGGGGTCGATTGGCATTGCCAGAAAAAATCTTCAATTGAATTGACGACTCCACGACTGACAACCGTAATTTCGACTGCTGTTGTTTTCGCCCAAAAATCAAGGCCACAACCCGCATCCTGTGGCCTCGAAAGCGTCGTCTCTTCTACTGAATCCCTCCCCGCTTTGCAACCCGAATCTTTGACCCCCACCCGCCTCCGTGCGGTTCCCCCTGCTACCCAAGACTTCCCGGGTTGCCCGGCGCCTCAGACCGGCCTGACCGCATGCGGGATGCGGTCGAGGGAATCGAAGCGTTTGAGGGCGGCGCGTGTACGTTTCGCATCCCACCGCCCTGCAATCGCCGTCGCGCACTTCGGACACTTCCCATCGTCCGTCAGATGATATCCGTACACCATGAACCCCGCACGCTCCACCAACATCTCGCCGCAGTTCGGGCAACGCGTGTTCTCCCAGTCGCCCGCCCGCCCGGGCAGATTGCCCGCGTACACGTATCGCAAACCCTCCTCCTTGCCGATCTCGCAGGCCCGGATCAACGTTCCCGCACCCGTGCAATCCCGGTCCGCCATCTTGTAATCCGGATGAAACGCCGTGCAATGCCACGGAATGTCACACGACACGCCCGCCAGAAACTTCGCAATCCCCCGCATCTCGGCCTCGCTGTCGTTGAACCCGGGGATAAACAGCGTGACGACCTCCAGCCAAAACCCCTTCTCGTGCAGTATCACGACCGTCTTGAGCACGTTGTCGAGTTTCCCGCCGAGCTGCCGGTAGCCCTTGTCGTCGAACCCCTTCAAATCGACCTTGTAGAAATCCACCCACGGCTTGATGTAATCGAGCACTTCCTCCGTGCCGTTGCCATTGGAAACGTACGACGTGTGCAGACCTCGCTTGCGGGCCTCCTTGAAAACCTCCACACCCCATTCGCTCGTGATCAGCGGCTCGTTATACGTGCTCGTCACGGTGTCGGCGCCATTCTCCACCGCCAGCCGCACAAACCGCTCCGCCGTCATCGGTATCGGCGGCGCCGTGCTCAGCGGATCGCGCAACGCCTGCGACGTCACCCAGTTCTGGCAATAACCGCAGTGCAAATCGCACCCGAGCATCCCGAAACTCATCGCCAGCGTCCCGGGCAGCGCGTGAAAAAATGGCTTCTTCTCAATGGGATCGCACTGCAATGCCCCGAAGTAGTTCCACGGCACGAATAACTTCCCACCCCGGTTGAACCGCACGCGACAGATGCCGTCATGTCCGTCCAGAATCAGGCACCGATGACCGCACGCGTAACATCGCACCTTGCCCTCGGGAAGTTTCTCGTACAGCTCGCCTTCCCTCGTCAGCCGCGAGAGTGTTTCCCCCAGCGAACCCGCGGCCCTCGTCCCGCGACTCTCCGCTAATACTGGGTCTGACTTCGGCATGTCCTCTCAAGCTCCAACTCACCCTACCACTTTCCCCGGTCCGATTCCAGAATCCCCGTAACCACTCAAATCCGGCTCCGGTTCATGAACCCCTTCCACTCTGGTTCGTCATTGACACGGTCCGGCTAAAGCACGAAATTTGAATCGTTTGTGATTTTATGGATTGGAGTCATGAGAGCTATCGCCATCAATGGCAGTCCGCGCAAGGGCGGGAATACTGAAATTCTTTTGAAGAAGGTGCTCGCGCCGCTCGCCGCCTCTGGTTGGGAAACCGAATTTGTCCAGCTGGGCGGGGCGCGCATTCGCGGATGCCAGGCCTGTTACCAGTGTTTCAAGAAGAAAGATTCCCGATGCAGCCAGAAGGATGATCCTTTCAACCAGTGCTTCGAGAAAATGGTCGCGGCCGACGCGATCATCCTCGGATCGCCCACGTACTTCACCGATGTAAGCTCGGAAATGAAGGCGCTGTTGGATCGCGCCGGGCTCGTGGCGCTGGCCAACGGCGGATTGCTCCGCGGCAAGATCGGCGCCGCCGTGGTGGCGGTCAGACGCGGCGGCGGCACGCACGCCTTTGACACGATGAATCACATGTTCCTCATGTCCGGCGTCATCGTGCCGGGATCCACGTACTGGAACCTCGGATTTGGGTTGGATAAGGGCGACGTGGCCAAGGACGACGAGGCTTCCCGCAATATGAATGATCTGGGTCAAACCATCGCCTGGCTGGGCGCAGCCATCCAGCAACATTCGGGAAGCCGCACGCCTGCCATGGTGTCCGAATGAGTCCTCCCGCAGCCCATCCTCGGACCTGTGCCATGCAATTTCGCAAGTTCGGCAAGCTGGATTGGAACGCTTCGGTCCTCGGCTTTGGCTGTATGCGTCTGCCGACGGTGGACGGAGGCCCAAACATCGATGAACCGGAAGCGGTGCGCATGATCCGCCACGCCCTGGATCAGGGCGTGAACTATTTCGACACCGCCTACGTGTATCACGGAGGCAACAGCGAGCCCGTTCTCGGCAAGGCGCTGCGCGGCTATCGAGACCAAGTAAAGATAGCCACCAAGTTCCCCGTATGGATGATGGAGAAGGAAGCCGATTTCGACCGCATCCTGAACGAACAGCTGCACCGGCTTCAGACCGATCACATCGACTTCTATTTGCTCCATGCCCTCGATAAAAAGCGCTGGACCGAAATCGTCCCGAAATACAAACTCCTGGAAAAGGCCGAGGCCGCGATTCGCAATGGATGTATCCGCCACCTGGGGTTCTCGTTTCACGACGATTATGGGACCTTCCCGGACATCATCAACGGCTACGATCACTGGGCGTTCTGCCAGATTCAGTACAACTACATGGACACGGAAAACCAGGCGGGGACCGAAGGCTTGAAGCTCGCCGCCGCAAAGGGTCTGGCCGTCGTGATCATGGAACCGCTGCTCGGTGGCCGGCTGGCCCATCCGCCGTCGTCCATTCGCGAAGTGATCGAACGCTCCAGCGTGCAGCGGTCCCCGGCCGACTGGGCGTTGCAATGGCTGTGGAACCAGCCCGAAGTGTCGGTGGTGTTAAGCGGCATGAGCACCATGGACCAGGTGAACGCCAACCTGGATTCGGCGTCGCGCGCTCGCAGCCATTCGTTTCAGGCGGCGCACCTGAAACTTATCGCCGACGTGCAGCAAATGTACCGGGAACGAGCCGTTATCCCTTGCACCAAGTGCGGTTACTGTATGCCCTGCCCAAATGGAGTCGATATCCCGGCCAATTTTGAGATCTACAACCACGCACATCTCTACGAAGACATTCCGGGCGCGCGCATCAAGTATCAGGTGTTTGTCCCGGAAGCTGCGCGGGCCAGTGTTTGCGCCGCCTGCCACGAATGCGAAGACAAGTGTCCCCAGAAAATTCCGATCAGCGAATGGATGCCCAAGGTTCACGCCCTGCTCGGCGCAGCCTGATTCATCGCGGCGGCGCAATCCAGATCGTGCAGAATTGACTCGGAAACGGGGTCAACGGCTTCTCAAGGGCGCGTTGCCCCAACCGGTTTTGATCACGTCGACAACAACACATCGGCTGCCGTCTCCCCTTCCGGCTTGCGACCTCTGCCACCCTCCGTTAGTCTCCGCAGCATCACCCAATGAGACCAGTCCATATCGCCATCACCTTCGCACTCCTCTCCCTCGTCACCGCCTGCTCCACCACCCGTCTTGACCAACGCGATGCCCACAACACCAAATCGCCCCCCGAATCCGTGATGGTCACTTACCACGTCAAGCCCGGCACAGAAGCCGAGTTTCAGCACGTCCTCGCCGACGTTTGGGCCTTCTATCGCAAGGAACGCCTCGTCCTCGCCCAGCCCCACCTCATCGCCCGCTCTGACGACGGACCCGGCAACACCCGCTTCGTCGAGATCTTCACGTGGGTCAGCCACTCCGCTCCCGAACACGTCCCCGCTTCCGTCGGCAAACTCTGGGATCAAATGCAATCCCTCTGCGAACCCCGCAATGGACAGCCCGGCATCGACATCAGCGAAATCGACCTCGTCACCCCACCATCCCATTGACCCGCCCCGCCCCTCCCCGCCGTTTTCCATCCCCCCGGTTGTCATGCTGCGCGATACGGGCTTCCAACGCCCGAAGAACTTCCTGTTGCTCGGCGGCGGTGAGCTTGCCAAACTCCCGCAGGAAACGGTTAAGTCACGACGGTTGGAGACATGGCGGGCCACCGCTCATGGCACGGGGATGTATTTGACGCGGTAAAGCGAGTTGTCTTTGACCGCCAGATATTCCAGAACGCCATCGGAATGGAAGGTCGGGCCGTTCTTGACGATTCCGTCGTAGTAATCCGCGCCCACCTCTTGGCCATCCACTACAACCAACCGCTTCACGCCCTTCCAAGTACGATACGCCACACGCTTGCCGTCGGCGCTGAAGACCGGTGAGCCTTCAGCGATTGCGTCGTACTCCGCGCTCGCTTCACCGTCCACCACCACCAAACACTTATCGCGCTTCCAGGCACGATACGCCACGCGCTTGCCGTCGGCGCTGAAAATCAGGGTGTCTTCCCGGATAGCGTCGTACTCCGCGCCCTCCTGGCCGTCCACCACCACCATACATTTATCGCCTTTCTTGGCGCCATACGCCACGCGCTTGCCGTCGGCGCTGAAGATCGG
>JBEKLM010000084.1:0-9199 GCA_050010195.1 Verrucomicrobiia bacterium | reverse complement strand
CGGCGATAAAAGTTAACTCCAGAGGAGTGCTTCATGCCACTCGCATATAAGTATCGCTTCCCAGCAATGTGGCTTGGCTATGTAGCCTATTGGTGGGCGATATCCAGGGATGTCAAGATAACCGAGCGCCGCGAGTCCGTGCCGTCGCGGCTTGCCCGCCTTGTTCTGCTTGCTTGCGCGGTGACGCTTCTCTGGCACCCAAGCGTTCCGATTTCACTGCTTGGCGAGCGATTCCTTCCGCGTAGCGCCGTTTGGTTCTGGAGCGGCTCGGCGATTACCGCAGGTGGTTTACTCTTTGCAGTTTGGGCGCGTCGTCACCTCGGCAGAAACTGGAGCCAGGCCGTCACCATCAAGGAAGGTCACGAACTCATTACAAGTGGCCCCTACGCCTTGGTTCGCCACCCCATCTATACTGGGCTTCTGCTGGCACTTGTTGGTTCCGCAGTGGCCCGTGGCGAGTGGTGCGGGCTACTTGCTGTAGCCCTTGTCTTCGGAGCACTATGGCGCAAACTACGGCTTGAGGAGAGATGGATGCGTGCAAAGTTTGGCGAGTCGTATGAAGCCTATTCTCGACAGGTGGCGGCTTTGGTGCCATATGTCACCTGAGCGTATCCCAAACAGTAGAATGAGAAGGTCGAGCCCCCCCGCCCGTGCGTGGACTGCTGGTATTCAAGACATCCACTCATTTTTCCGGCGAGCGAGGCGCTCGTATAAATGGTTCGACGGCATCCAGCCGGAGCCCTCCCTCATTCAGCAGCGGGGAATGCGCGGCATCGCCCCGAATATTCACATACCCGCACCGCACCCGTGACGATACAATCACCCGATTACAAATATACCGCGCATTTGTAAATGACGCCGCCGCTTTCTTCTGGTTGATTAGCGGATGATGAACGTTCGAGAACCAGAGACCGTCGTTACGCGGGAAGTGCTTGACGCATCAGCCCCGCTCGCCCCATCATTTCTCACCAGGTTTTGCATGACATGAGACGCGTCTGTCCAAAATGTGATGTCCCGCTGTTCATCCTGCATTTCCGGGACCTTGACGTCGATTTTTGCCATCAATGCCGCGGTCTCTGGCTCGACGCCGGCGAGTTGGAAGCCATCATGACGCGAACGGGCGCGCAGACCACCGATCGCCTGTTGAAATTTCAAAACCAACCGGGCACGGAACCCAAAGGCCGTCCGCACCTTTGCCCCCGTTGCGATACCGCTCTGCACGAGATCGAGGTCGAACACGCCGGCTCCCCCACCCTGACCCTCGATAAATGTCCCCGCGGCCACGGCTTGTGGTTCGACGATCACGAATTGCAGCAGCTTCTGGCGATGTTCCCGCCCGACAGCAGCGCGGGAAAAACCATCGAGCAGTTGAACGAACTTTTTGGTGTGCAATCAAAACCTTAAACGAATGAGGAGATAAATCATGCCTATTGTAATCATCCTGCTACTGGTTCTGGTCGGATTCGTGTTCGTGGTCCTCGTGTGGATTGCCGGCGCCTACAACGGCCTCGTCCGCCTGCGCAACCAACTCGAAAACGCCTGGGCGCAAATCGATGTCCAGCTCAAACGCCGCCACGACCTGATCCCGAATCTCGTCGAAACCGTCAAGGGCTATGCCGCGCACGAGCGCGGGACCCTCGAAGCCGTCATCCAGGCGCGCAACATGGCCGTCAGCGCCAAGACCGTCGGGGAACGCGCCGAGGCCGAGAACGTTCTGACGGGCGCATTGAAATCGTTGTTCGCCGTCGCCGAGGCCTATCCCGACCTGAAAGCCAACCAGAACTTCCTGGCCCTCCAGGAAGAACTGACGTCCACGGAGAACAAGATCTCCTTCTCACGCCAGTTCTACAATGATACCGTCATGACCTTCAACACGCGCATCGAAGTCTTCCCGACCAACGTCATCGCCAACATGTTCCACTTCACACGCCACGACTTCTTCGAAGTGAAGGCCCCGGAGGAACGCGAAGCCCCCAAGGTGAGCTTCTAGTGCGTCGTCTAACTTCGCCGGGAGGGCGAGGCTCCCGCCGAGCCGTGGTTGCACTCCCTAAATAGCCGCTTGCACCATGTGGGAAGTCATCGCATCCAATCGCCGCCGTTCCCTGCTGCTGATCATCGGGATGGCGGTGGTTTTGGTCATCATCGGTTACACCGGCGGTGAACTGATCTTTTGGGGCATCGCGCACCACCACCAGTATCGTCACCGCTTCGGCTACACCTATCAGTCCTACGACCAGACGGATTTCAACAATAGCTTTGACAATGGCACCGGCGGAATGATCGGCGTCGGTCTCGCGCTGGTGATCTTGACGGGGATGATGATCGCCTACTTCACCAACGCCGAGTCCATTCTCATGCACGGCACATGCGCCCGCGAGTTGAAACGCGACGACAGCCCGCAGTTGTTCAATATCGTCGACGAAATGCGCCTGGCATCCGGCCTCGAATTCATGCCCAAAATCTATCTCATCGATGATCCCGCCCCCAATGCGTTCGCCGTCGGCCGCAAACCCGAGACCAGCGCCATCTGCGTCACGACCGGCTTGGTGTATCGGTTGAATCGTGACGAACTCCAGGGCGTCATCGGCCATGAGATCGGCCACCTGAAAAACCACGACGTGCAGTTCATGACGCTCGCCGTGGTCATGCTCGGCACCATCGTCATTCTCTCCGTGATCGTGCGCCAATACTTCTGGTATGGCGGACGGGTGCGCAGCCGATCCAGCTCTCGCGATGGCGATGGCGGAGCTCAAATCATTATCCTGGTCGTCGGCTTGTTGTTCGCCATCCTCGGGCCGATCCTGGCCCAACTCCTCTACTTCGCTTGCTCCCGCAAACGTGAGTATCTCGCGGACGCCTCCAGCGCGCAGTTCACCCGCTATCCCGAAGGACTCGCCTCCGCGCTGGAGAAAATCGCCGCGGCCCATGAATCGCTCAGTTTTGCCAATGAGGCCACCGCCCCGATGTTTATCGTCAATCCGTTGACCGCCGCTACGGGAGAAGCCGATAGCGTCTTCTCCTCTCATCCGCCCACCCAGGACCGCATCCGCGTCCTGCGCGCGATGACCGGCGCGTCGTTTGCCGACTACGAAGCCGCCTACCGCCGCGCCAAGGGCGGTGCGCTCATCGGTTCCCAGACGCTGAAATCCGCGTCCCAACAGACGATTCGCGCGCCGTCGGATGAAGGCCCGATTCAAACCCGCCGCGATACGCACGACGTGGTCCGCCGCTACCACGGCTACATGCGCCTTCACTGCAACTGCGGCCTTGATATCTCTGTTCCCGAGGGCTACGAACAGGACACCATCCGTTGCTTCCGTTGCGGCAGCGTCCTGACCATCCCCGCCGCGGCACCCGCATCGCCCTCGCCGCCAAAAGCCGCCGCCATTCCTCCCGTCATCCCGGGTATCGCACCGCCGGTGCTCTCAAGCGCTGGCGCGCTTCAATTCCATCGCACAGATTGCAACAGTTGGGAATCCTTCCGCTGCGCCTGTGGTCGCACCATCCAACTCAGCCCCGCCTTCGACGCACCCCACATCACCTGCACTGCTTGTGGCCGAACCATCGCCGTCACCTGAATGGGCTGATATGAAGACAGGACCTCCCAATCCCGCACGTCTCTCCTCGACAACAATCCTAACCCTGATCGGACTCCTGCCCTCGCTTCTCCTGTCGTCGTGCACGACCTGTGCCCCGAGAGTTCTTCAGGCCCCGCAGGCCGATCTCGAACACAAGGCGCGCACGGAACAGGAGTTCATCGCCTTCGATCCCCATTCCAAAGAGGAGAAGGCCGAGCGAATCGCCAAGGCGCGCGCGTTCTATGGCACGGTCCGGGAGCGCGAGGCCGCCGGCCAGAGTACCTCCTGTTCGCACCAGATTCTTTGGGAGCTGAAAGCGCTCCTCACCCAAACCGCCGACTTCAAACTGATCGACCAGCGCCTCGCCGATCTGCAGTTCAGTCTCGACCATCCCGATCAGGAAACCGCCGCCGATCAGCAGGACCCCCAGGACGGCAGTTGGGGCAAATGCTTCACCGAGTGGTATTGCAAACTCGACGCGTCCACCGATGAGCTCATGAAGGTGGCCAACAAACATCGCACGCTGGATATTCAGCCGCTGTTTCTTGCCCGGATCAATTCGCCCGAGAAACTCACGGATTACCTCACCTTGGTCTCGGTGTCCGACATTCCTCACACGGGTGTGGATAACCTGCTCGAATTCAATCTGTCGCTTTCCAACCTGCTGCGGCTGATTCTGCGTGATCGCCCGAGAGACTACCCGTGGGATCCGCGATTGCGCACCACGCTCCGACATCTCTTGCATCGATTTCGTAACCCGGCGACCGGTTGGTGGGGTGAGCATTACGTTCGCGATGGCCACGTGGTGTTTGTGGACGACCTCAGCACGACGTTTCACATCGTCACCTACCTTCACGGAAACGTCTCTGACATGCCCCGCGTCATCGATACTACGCTGGCAGTGAAAGACCTCGATTACCCCGTCGGCTGGCTCTTCAAAGGGCAATACTGGAACCACAACAACATGGATGTTGTCGCGCTGTTCAAAGCCGGCTGGCCGCACGCGAGCCCCGCGCAGAAACAAGCCATGCGTACTGAAATCGAGAAGATGCTTCACTGGTGTCTGACCGAATCGTTGCAACCCGACGGCACGTTCAAACCACACGTCGCCGACGGTTCGCTCGAAGAAGGTGAGTATTACGCGACGTCATTTCTCGCCCGCATCGGTTTCTTCGACAAGAAAGAGAGGTTCTGGACCAATCGAGATTTCCCCGAAGCCGCCGCCGTCCGTGAAAACATTATCGCCTACGTCCTCGCTCACCAAAAGACCGGCGGCTCCGGCGGCAGTTATTATGAAAGCGTCCTCAAGGACTGTCTCAACTATAATTCGAAGCAAGACAGCGGGAAACACGGAACGAACTGACGTGGAGCATGGCGCGCTTTTTACCTGCAAGTTGACCCTCTGCCGCGAGTCGGTTAAGACTTTGGTGTGATTCGTATCGCCTCACCTCCTGCCAAGCCAACGATAGTTTTCGACGGCGATTGCAATTTTTGCAGGCGGTGGATTTCACGCTGGCGCGAGACGACAGGTGAACGTGTTGAGTACGTTCCCTTTCAAGACCCGAGCGTCGCAGTACGGTTTCCCGAGTTGTCTCGCGAGCAATGTGAACAAGCCGTTCAACTGATTGATACCGACGGGTCGGTTCACTCGGCTGCCGAAGCGGTCTTCCGCGCGCTGGCATTCTCTCCGCGCAATCGTTGGCCGTTGCGGCTCTATCAACACGTGCCTGGCATCGCGCCCGTCACGGAGTTCTTCTATCGCTCCGTTGCCAAACACCGCACCGGGTTCTCACTGCTCACGCGCTTTCTGTGGGGTCAACACGTTGAGCAACCCACGTATCTCTTCAGTCGCTGGCTTTTCCTCCGGTTTCTTGGCCTCATTTACCTGTTTGCGTTCGTGTCGCTGTGGACGCAGATCGACGGCCTCATTGGCAGCCACGGCATCACGCCGGCCGCCCAATTCATGGAACTGGTGCGCAACTGGGCGGGGGAACACAACAATTTGGATGCTCACCTGATCGCGCCGACACTCTGTTGGTTTAGCACCAACGATGGTTTCCTCCATTTTCTTTGCGCGGGCGGCATCATCCTCTCCGTCCTTTTTATTTTTGGCATCGTGCCCGCGCCCGCGTTGGCCTTGCTCTGGCTTTTCTACCTCTCGCTCTCGGTCGTCAGTAACGTTTTCCTCGGCTACCAATGGGATGCGCTCCTGCTGGAAACCGGACTCCTTGCCGTGTTCTTCGCGCCGCTGCAATTATGGCCGGGCCCCACGCGAGAAGCGCCACCATCCCGCACGATGTTGTGGCTGCTGCGTTGGCTCCTCTTTCGGCTGATGTTCGCCTCGGGCGTCGTCAAGCTCGCCACGCACGACCCGACCTGGCGTGGCCTTACGGCCCTGACGTTCCACTACGAAACCCAGCCGTTACCAACATGGATCGGCTGGTACGCGCACCAGTGTCCCGTGTGGTTCCAGAAATTCTCCTGCGGCGTCCTGTTCGCCATCGAGTTGGGCGCTCCCTTCCTGATTTTCGCACCGCGCCGTCCCCGCTTCGTCGCCGCAGGCGCCATCACAATCCTGATGATATTGATCGCCGCCACAGGGAATTACTGCTTCTTCAATCTTCTCACCGTGGCGCTGTGCGTTCTGCTGCTCGATGATGCCGCGCTACAGCGATTCGCCCCCGCAAAGTGGCGGGAAGCGCGCCCGAACCCTGACCGGCTGCGTTGGTCGAACTGGATCATCGGGCCGCTGGCCACCGTCGTGTTCATCGTCACAACGATGAACCTGCTCGGTGCGTTCCGCGAAGAAATCTCATGGCCCAACCCGCTGGTGAAACTGCACTCCCTCTTGTCCGCCACACGAAGCTTCAACGGCTATGGCTTGTTCGCATCCATGACCACGGCGCGCCCGGAGATCGTCATCGAAGGAAGTGACGACGGCCAGACGTGGCTGCCTTACGAATTCAAATACAAACCCGGCGATCCCCTGCGCCGTCCCTCATTCGTGGAACCCTTCCAACCGAGGCTCGATTGGCAGATGTGGTTCGAGGCCCTGCGCGTCGCGCGTCCAAGGACCGAGCCAAGCCCATGGTTTCTCAGTTTCTGCGAGAAGCTCCTTCGCGGTCAACCCGAGGCCCTGGCGCTCCTCAAAACAAACCCGTTTCCCCATGCGCCGCCGCGTTACATCCGCGCGACAGTTTACAGCTATCACTTCACCGACTTCGCCACCCGACGCAAGACCGGTGCCTGGTGGCATCGGGAATTGTTGGGTCCGTACTGCCCCGTGCTATCACTGCGGGCCAGCCAGTAGTACGGTCAATGTCCGCACTGCGGCGTTTCGGTTTCGGGACGACCCGAGTTCAGAAAATCCAGCGCCTTCTGATAACTTCGCCGCTCCAAGTAATGCCGCAACATCGGCGACGCATCGGAACCAAGTCGCTGCTGCAATTCCGTCACACGAGCCAGTGCTGTCGCAACGGCCTCCCTGTCCTTCTCCGCGGCCGCTCGCATGAATTTTGTCAGCGCGTCACGCAATTCTTGTTCGACGGTGGCCATGCTACCGTCGCACTCCCTCGAGATGCTTGCCGCGCTTCTTACCCTGCTTGAAATCCCAGAGCAGCCAATCATCGTCGGGAATAAACTTGCGCAGTTTGCGATCCCATTTCTTCGGTAACTCTCGATTCAGTCTCTCGAGAAACGGCAATAGCGGCCGCCGCGGTCTGTGGCGGCGCTCGTGCTCATCCACGGCGATCTCGTCTTTCCAACCCAGCTTCCTTCGGTACGCGGCGAACCCAAACCCGTCGAAGAAGTTCTCACCACCCACCAACGGGATATACCACAGGCTCGGAACACCACGCGGATTCTCGCGAATTGGGATCTCCCTCTCCAACCGCGTCAGCAATTCCGCGCCCCGTGGATCGTTCTTCAGATGATCGCGCAACTCGTGGAGCGTCGGGAAATTGATTGGGGGGCTGACGAACAACACCGGCTTGTGTTGCAACGTCGCCAGGATGATCTCGTGCGGCGTGCCGACGCTGTAGATGTTCGTCGGGCAATACGAAATCGTGAAATCGCTGGTGTCGACCATCCGCAGGTCGATGTGCAGTGTCTCCCAAAACTGACTCGCGCACCACGACCGCGTCTCCGCCGCCTTGCGACCCGACTCGTACGACCAGCGTTGCTTGATCCGCTCGCCGCTCTTGACGTCCTCGCGTCCATACTCGTACAAGCCGCGCACGTCGGGCTTGAACCACGGATCGAATACCGTCACCCCCATCGCTTCGAGGAATTCGCCAACGCGGTTGCGCCAGCCGAATTTCTTTTCCGCGGCCCGTGACGCCACGAAATCCATCGGCCCGGACAAATACACGCGGGCCCCTTGCATCAAACCGTGCTGATTGTTGGAGCGGCCCATGGAGATCACATGCTACGCGGAGCCGCCCGCCACCTCAAGCGACAAAACTCTCCAGAGACGTTCTCCTCGCCATGCCATCCACGGCATGAACCTCACGCCTGTTCCCGCTCTGTCTTGCGATTAACTCTGCGGAACAGCCTGCTGCATCGCCTGGTCAAATGTCGCGGCGGCATTGGGGATTGCGCTGGCGATGAACCCGCTGCGAAACGCGTCCTGTTGGGCCGGTGACGCATCGACAATATACGATTGCAGGTACGTAACCAGTTCGTTCATGGTCAGCTTGTATTGTTTCATCCCTGTGCCCCACTGGTCGCCAACCTGATAATACCCCTGTGCGTCCTGCGCCGTGTAGGCGGCGGTCTGTGAACTGTCGTCGTCCGATGTGGCAACGGGTGCGTCGTACGGGTAATCCGGCTGGACAGCATAGGTGTCATCCGGCTGGGTCGTGTAATCGCCGTACGCCGGGGCGCCGTAATACGGGTAGGCGTAATACGGATAGTAATACGGCAATCCGTATCCGTACGCGATCAACACACCGCCACGCCCGCGCCGGTAATAGTAACCGCGTCCATAGCCTCTTCCATAACCGCCGTGATAACCGCCATGGAAACCGCCCCCATGCGAAACCGTTGCTCCTCGACCAAAACTTGGTCGAAAAACCGTCGCCCCGTGGCCAGAGTAACCGTGGGACACAGAAGCCACGTGCCCACCACCGCCTCCTTCAGTGCCCCGCGCCTCCCCTCCTCTCGCCCCCTGCGCACACACCGAGATCGCAGGCAGGACCAACGCTAGCAGTACGCCAAGATACCCTCGTTTCATATGTCTCCACCTTCTTTCTCTACCCAGTAAGACGCGGCAACCCACCGGAATGTTTCATAAATCTGAAAGGACTCCTTATGACGGCACAAATCGTCCCAGAGCCTAGTTTGAACTGGACTACCTCACAGGTTTGTGCCATGGTCCGGACGGTCAAACAACAAGGAGATCCCGGTTTGAACCGTAAGGCGTTCACATTGATCGAGTTGTTGGTTGTGATTGCCATCATCGGCATTCTCGCCGCGCTATTGCTGCCCACTTTGGGCAAAGCCAGGGATAAAGCCGCCGCCGCCCAGTGCTGCTCCAATCTCCACCAGATCTACGTCGGCATGACCCAGTATGCCGACGACAACAACGAGATGTATCCCGTCTCCGGCGCCACCATTTATTG
>JBEKLM010000083.1:0-9309 GCA_050010195.1 Verrucomicrobiia bacterium | reverse complement strand
GGAGAGCTACGCGCAGCTTCGCAAGTTCAACTGCTGGAATATCTCCATCGTGCAGCAGTACGCGCGGTTCAAGCAGAGCCGCATCCGGTCGGCGGTATTCGGCAACAGCCGGCAATTCTTCCTGATGCGCCAAAACGACCGCGCCGACATCGACGACATCGCCCAGGACATCGCCCTCCCCGAGATCACGAAGCATACCCTCATGAACTACCCGCTTCCAGACCACCAGGTCGGACAGAAGTATTCCGCGTTCACCTACCTGCAAATCGATTCGCTCCGCCCGATTTGCGGGACGGTGCACAACATCGCGTCACCCGAGATGCTCTATTGCAGCAGTTCCAGCGGCGAGCACTTCGAGAAGCGGGCCAAGGAACTGCGCGGCAGCGCCAACATCATCGACGGCATCATCCATCATGCCAACCCAACCCCGGTAGCCGAACCCGCATGAAAACACACCCTCTCATCGCTCTCGCGTTCGTTGCCCTCCTCACCGGCTGCGCCGCCACCCGTCCCATAAGCGATCTCGCCCTGGGTGCTGGCGGCGCAGCACTCGCCGGCGAATTCTCGCATGGCAATCCCGCCATTACCGCAGCCGGTGCCGCCGGCGGGGTTCTTGTCAGCGAGGGGCTGCATTACGCCAGCCAGAAGCAAGCCCAGACCTCCTACAACACCGGCTACGAGAAAGGGCGCAGCGACGCCGTGAAACAGCAGTACTGGATACTGGTCAACCAACAAAAGGAGAAAGCTGAACAAAACCAAGAGAATGTCCGCTACTACGAAATCCCGGTCCCCGAACAGACAATCGACGGGGCCATCCTAAACCCAACAACCAAACTCCTACGAATCGAGGAATAAACCATGAAACGCATACTCACCGTTATCACCGCAGCCTTGCTGTGCGCCGCATCAAGCCGCGCCCAGTACGTCGTGTACGACCCGGCATTGCACGCTCAAAACATCATCGATGAAGCCGAGAACATCGCCCAGTTTGTGATGATGATCGACAACCAGGTTCAGCAGATCAGCACGATGACCTCGCAGTTGCAGCAACTTCAACAGTACAACCAGGCCTTTGGCACTCCGTCCCAAATCCTGAACCTGGCCGGCTTCACCGGCCTGATTTCCGACCTCGAAAACTTCGGCGTCGGTCAGGCCGTTGGCCAGCTCGAAAACCTGTCCCAAGGGACTGACGCCGAGCAATACGATGCGAATGGCCTCTACCACAACGTGGGTACTACGTTCACCACGCCCGGTGGTAGTTCGGTGTCGCGTGACGCCAATCTTTACCGTCAATTCGCCGCCATCAACCAGACAACCAGGAACTTCAGTAACGTGTATGCAAACGTGGTGTCGCGCCGCGATTCGCTCCGGCAAGACATTGCCGAGACCACCGAACAACTCCGGGCGGCCACCACCGCGTCGGAGGTGCAAAAGCTCACAGGCATCCTGATCGGGCTGAATGCCGAACTTTCCGCCACGGACAAGGAACTCGACCATGCCTCCAGCGTTAGCTTCGTCCAGAACGCGGAGAACCAGAACGACCAAGCCAAGCAGCAACAGGCACGTGTCGAGGAGCAACAGGCCGAGTTTTCGGAAGGAATCCAGAAGTACAACACCACGCTCACCCTCAGCACGGAACCGGCGGCGTTCCCGGTGAACACCAATGATTAAGAAACTGATCATCGTCTCCGTTGCCGCGTTCGTGATTCTCACGGTAGTGGTCGCCGTGAACACCGCGCGGCAGACAACGCAACGGCGGCCGACATCTCCAGCCGCGCAACCCAACAAGGCGCTGAATCCCGACACATCGCTGCCGCACATCCCCTAGCGGGCCTTCCATGAACAACTTCGACACGATGTTCCCGAACTTCGCCTCGACTTGCGCCGCCTTGCGGTCGCTGCTCATGCCGGTGGCGTATTTGTTTCTCGTCACCGGCATGGTGTTGTCCACGATCGCGGGTCGCCGCAGCGCCGAGGCCGTCCTGCAATCCCTGGGCCGTACCATCGTGTACATCATCGTGCTCACGCAGTTGGTGAACTGGGGCAATCAGATTGCCACCATCACCAACAGTACGGTCACCGATGTTCTTCACGCGAATCCCAGCAACGTATACCAGCAGTACAATCAGGCGTTGCAGGTTCAGAAATCCACCACAAACCAGAACAGTTGGTGGCAAAAATTGTTCAATGCCGGCACGTCGATCTTCGAGGCGCTCATCTCCGGTCTGCTCTGGATCTTCGGCTTGCTGGCCAGCGTGATCGTGTTCTATGCGTACCTCGTCCAGAAGTTCATTCTCTACCTGGGCTACGCTCTGTCGCCGATCTTCATCGGCTTTCTGGCGATACGCGCCCTGAATTCAATCGGCACGAACTACCTGTTGTCGCTCGTCGGCGTCATGCTCTGGCCGCTCGGTTGGGGCGCGGCATCGTTGGTCACAGCAGGACTGATCACTTTCATGACCGATCAGAGTTTTCTTTGGAATCAGTCGATTGGCGGGGCCGGCGGGTACGCGTTTCAGAACTTCATCGGCGTCGCTGCGCTCGGAGTGTGGGTGATCTTCAGCACCATCGCTGCGCCCATCGTCATCCAACGAGTCATCACTCACGGCATTCAAGCTGGCGCGGCCCTGATGAGTGGCGTGACAACCGCCGCGACCACCGCCGCCGCCAGCGGATTCATCACTGCCGGAACGTTTGGAACCGGTGGCGGCCTAACCGGTGCGGCGATGGCCACCGCCGGCGGTCTCACGGCAGCCGGGGCGACGCTGGTTGGTTCATCACTCAGCGGCAGCACGTATTCGCCGACCGGCTCGATGATCACGGCCTTGGGGCAGATGCGCTCCACAAGCGCGAACACGAGGAACCCTGAAAGTGACGACACGAGCACAACCGCCTCAACGCCGTCCTCGATGGACGTGAGCGGCGACAATGCCGTGCAAGCGTTGCTGCGCAAGACCAAGAACCCGCACTCCCCATCAACATGAATGCCGTGGACACAACCGTCCGAGAAACGCCGGTGCCGAAGACCGAGCGCCCCAATCTCTCCCGTAAGAAATTCGACCCGACGCGTATCTTCGTCGACCGGGACCGCCTCGCGTGGTTCTGGTTTATCGTAGCCGGACTGATTCTTGTGGGAGCGGCCATTGACCGCTTCGTTCTCGTCCAATCGTTCAAGCAACGCGAGCGCGTGGTCGTCCTCGATCCCTCCGGCACATACCACGTCGCGCCCCTCCTGAAATTCGACGAGGCCAAAGACCTGCACGCCGCGCAAAGCACGCTGGCTACCATCGCCTTCCTGGAGCGCAATCCCAAAGGTTTCGACCACGATGACCTGATGAAGCAAATGTTCTTGAAGAATGCCCTGGTCAAAGCCCAAGCCGAACGCTCTTCCGAAGAGCCGGAATTTGCCGCGAAGCAATTGCACCAAAAGGCCGAGATTGCCAAGATCACGATCCTCCAGACCCGCGAGAACTTCGTTCTGACGCAAGTGACCGGACAACTCGTTCGTACCGGGATCTTCGACGACAAAGCCTTCGCCGAAGCTGTCCCGTTCACACTCGCCTTCAAGTTCCAGCGCAATCCCAACATGGTCCAGAACGGACGATTCCCGTCCGCCGTGTACGATTTCAAATATGAAACAACTCCTTAAACATATCGCCGTGTTACTTTTGCTGTGCGTTCACTCAAGCTCCGCAAAAGCCGCCAGCCCCATCGCGGAATACCGCCTGGACGAACGCACCGTGTACGCAATCCCGGTATCCCGCAGCCGCGTGACAACCATCAGCTTTCCCGGGCCGATCTCGGCGGTTGATGCCGCCAACGTCACCAGCGACCCCAAAATCCCCGGCTTGTTTCAAATCGCCCACACGAAAGGTTCGTACTTCCTGTCGGTGAGGGCGTTGGTCGAGCGGGCTACGACCAACATGAACATCCGCTGGAACAGAAAAACCTACGTGATCGAGTTGATCGAGAGTTCCTCGCCGCTCTACTCCGTGATCTTTGAGGACGACACCGACTCCGACATTCGCCCTGCCTCAGCCGCCATCACGCCGAATCGGCTGCTGGCCCTGTTGGACAAGGCCAAGGCCTATCCGCTTCTCAAAGAGTATCACGCGGACGCGGTTGCCCAGGTCGAATACATGAACTTCCGCACCAACCCGCGAATCCTGAATTACAAGGATTACGACGTTCAACTCGACGAGGTGTTCCGGTTTAACCCCGAGGACACGCTCATCTTCCGGATCCTGCTCCTCAACAAGACCGACCAGCCGATTCAATACCGGCCCGACGGGTTTTCGCTCCGTGTGGGCGACCGCACGTATCCACAATCCATCAGCGACGCCAGCGGCACGATACCGCCGATGGGCGAAGCGCCCGCATACTTTGCCGTGACCGGAACACCCAACGGCGGACGCAATGACCTGTCACTGAAGAACGATTTCACGGTCCTTCTCGATCGCACGGAGACGAACGCACCACCGCCGCAATCGGCGCAGCCCGACCCGAAACCGTCAGAATGAACCCGCGCAACGCCATCACTTTTCTGCGGACTCCGACCGGCGTACTTCTGTCGTTCGTCGTACTGCTGATCGTCGCTATTGTATTCGTCAAAGGGTTCTACGACCCGAGCAAACACAAGCCGATTGCGGCGTCCCCGCTTACGCTGGCCGAGAAAACGAACCGAACATCCCAGGTGATTCAGACAATCCAGAACGAGATCGTTCCCTTCAAACCGCCTCATACCGCCACCCCTCCCACCGCCATGTTCGCGCAATCAACGGGCATGCACCCACAGCAGATCAATGACCTTGGCTTCACTCCCATCAGTCTTTTCGCCGAGCTGGCCCCGACCGAGCCGGAGCAGAAGCCACTGAGCAAGTTCTACGCGCCCTATGGACGACTGATTCCCTGCGAACTCGTCGTGACCGTTGACTCATCATCGATTCAAACGCCCATTATCGCATTGGTCACCGATGACATTTACCACGATGGCCGTCTCATCATTCCTGCCGGCACCGAAGTCCACGGGACGGCTCAGACCGACCGCAAGCGGGAACGTATCGCCAGTAACGGCGGCTGGACGTTGGTGTGGCGAACGGGTGAGGAACTCCATTTGGAGGGCGTCGCTCTCGACCGCGAGAAAGACCCCAACGGCGAAGGGTGGGGCATCACCGATGGCAGCGCCGGCTTGCGGGGACAAGTGTTAAAGACCGACAACATGGCCGAGATCAAACTCTTCGCGGCCACCTTGCTGAGCGGGGCGGCTTCGGGGTTGTCTCAAACGAGGCAGACAGCCCTTGGCACAGAACTGTTGCCAACCCTCCAAAACGCCCCGTTGCAGGGGGCACAGAATGTCCTGGCCACCTACGCGCAGCAGATCCTCGACACGATCCAACGCGACGGCTCCTATGTGCGCGTGCCGGCCGGGAAAGAATTCTACCTCTACGTCACACAGACCATCGACAAGTCCGATGCCGTCCTCGGCGGTACTCGCCTCGTGATGACCGAAACCAATGATCCATCGCCGCCCATTATGCCTCGTCTTTCACACCGTATCATCCCATGAAAACCATCTACTTGATTCCTCTGCTGTTGCTCTCGGCTTGCGCATCAAACCGCACCCCGCGCCTGCTCAACATGTCGCGTCCAGTTCCCGGCACGACCCTGCCTGGCGACGACATCGAGTCGGTCCGCTACTCCGAGAACATCAAGGCGTACAACGTCGGTCGCTATGTTGACCCCAACAACGCTTTGGTCATGCACGAGCGCCATGTCGTTTACCGCGTGGAAACCACGGCCAAGTGGAACTTGCATCCCAACGCGCCCGCCACGGTCGCACTGGGGCCGGCAGTGCAGATCATTGATCCGGCCCGCAAAGACGGGCCGACCACGGCGGAGGTCATCGCCGAGGTCAACCGGCAGAAGGCCGCAACCCAAACGGTCATCGACCAGGGAAAGCGATTGAATGACACGCTCATGCACATTTCGTCAGCTTTGGACGCCAGCAAGCAGGTCGCCGAGCAGAATCGGCAACTCAGAACGGAAATCGACATGACCAAACAGCGTCTCGATTTGTTGGAAACGGAAATCCGCGGCCAGCAACAGGCAAGCCCCGCACAACGCGGGACACCTGAAAACACAAACCAGAACTGGTGAACATTCACCCACATGAATAATCCCCAGAGGAGAGAGCAAATGCTCAAAGGTAAAGCCAAGGCCCAAGATGGGTCCGATGAACAGCCCGGCCAGTACCGGGACAACCCGAAGGTCAACGCTCGCATCGACGATTACATCAAGAACAATCCCAAGCACTGGGACTACATTAAGGCCATGCCGCGCGAACGCTTGGAGCGCGCACTCGTTCTGAGCGAGGTCAACAAACTCGACCGGCTGCAGAAGATGAAGGACGGCATTCTGCGCAAGCTGGAGCAGAATCCCGAACTCAAGCAGGCATACGAGACGCTGGTGAAGAATCTGCCGGAAGACCAACGCGAGAAGGTAATGGTCTCTATCGCCAGCCGGACGATGCGGAGCATTACACCGCGTCAATCGCAGTCCGTCGCCGGCGCACGGGTCTGACCGCCACCAAAACCACTCGGTTGGGCAGCCAAAGACTCTGAGGTTTTTCGCTTTGAACCGCTCCGGGCGGTGCCTTGCGTCAAAACCCAGAGCCTTTGGCTTTGCCTTTGGCCACCGTACCGCGCAACGATGTCGCCGCTGCAAGCCGTGGTTTCGCGCGGCCACATCGCAGAAAAATTGCTGACCGCCGGTTCCCTACACGGAAAGCGGTCGAAAGACTTGGCCTTTGCCACGCCGGCTTTCCCCCCTTGCCCCCGAGCCGTCGCCCGCAAAGCGCCAAGACTTTCTTCCGGCACGGGCTATTCGAGACGCTGGCGATGTCGCCGCTTGCACATCACGCGCGGCCACATCGCCTGCCAATACCTTACCCTTCGTGTCTCACATCGCATTTTGCGCCCGGCTGACTGACTGCCGGCACTCCAACTACCGGTCCGGCAGTCAAAGACTTCGTTTTTTTCGCTGCCGCACAAACAGCGGTGCTCCGCTTCAAAACCCGAAGACTTTTGCCTTGCTTGTGGCGATCCGATGCCGCATCCGATGTCGCCGCTGCGAGCCGTCGTTTCGAGACTGTGTGAAAAACTCGCCGTGCGAGTGTGATCGGACTTGCTTTTGATCCAAGCTGGAGACATCAACTCACTGCATGAACTGGATCAGCGGCTGGGATCGAAAACAGACCTTGTTGTTGCCGGAGCGGCTGGAAGACTACGTCAGCGAACAAAACCCGGTGCGAGTGATCGACGCCTTCGTGGAGAGCCTCGATCTGGCGCGGGAGGGGTTTCGGTTGCCGAAGGACGATCCGATGGGGCGCGGCCGACCGGCCTATCCGCCGGCGGCGCTGCTCAAGCTGTATTTGTACGGGTACATCCACGGCATTCGCTCCAGCCGGCGACTGGAAGCGGAGTGCCGGCGCAATCTGGAAGTGCTGTGGCTGGTGCAGAAGCTCGCGCCCGACTTCAAGACCATCGCGGACTTCCGCAAGGACAATCGTGCGGCCTTCAAGAATCTGCTGCGCGAATTCACGGCGCTGTGCCAGGGCTTGGAGTTGTTCGGCGGCGAACTGTTGGCGGTGGACGGCATCAAGCTCAAGGCGTCCAATCATCCCGGCCGCAACACCAGCCAACGCAAACTGCGCCGGCAACTGGAGGCGCTGGAGCAGCAGATTGAGGGCTATCTGCGCACGTTGGACGAAGCCGATGCTGCCGAAGCCGACGCCGCCTCGCCCACGCCGAAGGCACTGCCAACGGTGACTGAGTTGCGGGAGAAACTCGCTGGGTTGCGCCAGAGCCAAGCCGCGTGCCGACAGCAGTTGGACTCGCTGGTGGTCACGGGGCAGTCGCAGGTTTCGCTGACGGATCCGGACAGTCGGGCCATGAGCCGAGGCGGCGCGAGCGTGGTGGGCTACAACGTGCAGGTGGTCGTGGATGCCAAACACAAGTTGCTGGTGGAAAGCGCCGCGACCAATGCGGTCAACGACCTCGGCCAATTAGCGCCGATGACGCTGGCGGCGCAAGCCACGCTCGCGCAAGCGCGGGCGGATGTCGCCGCGACCGGTGCAGCGAGTGCGAACCCGCCCGCGACCAAAGTGGTTGCCGACACCGGCTACTACAAAAGCCAGGACATCAAAGACTGTCAGGATGCCGGCGTCGAGCCGTACGTGGCGCGCAGCCACAACTCACAGAGTGAACATCAAGGACTCTACGGCAAAGCGGATTTCCACTACGACGCCGCAGCGGACACGTATCGCTGTCCGGCTGGCGCGACGCTGAAGCGGCGCCGCACCTCCGATCGCGGGGACAAAATCGAATGGGAATACGGCGCGCCCACCATCTGCGTGCGCTGCGCCCAAAAGCATCTGTGCACGCCGGGCCGGTATCGGACGCTGACGCGCTGGGAACACGAAGAGCGGCTGGAGCGCATGGACGAACGACTGGCGCGCGAGCCGGCGGTGTTGGCGCGGCGCAAAGCGCTGGTGGAGCATCCGCTGGGCACGATCAAAACGCGGATTCTCTCCGGTGGGTTTCTGGTGCGGGGCTTGGAGAAAGTGGGCGCGGAAGTCAGCTTGGCGCACTGGGCGTACAACTTCAAGCGCGTGGTCAACCTCGTCGGCGTGCCGGCCCTGCTGGCGGCACTGAGTTGAGCGCCTGCTGTTGGGTCTGCGTCGGCCCGGCGCCGTTAAGCACCGTCTGATCGAGTAAACCGAAGCCGAATCGGAGGACTCACCGGTTTGAGGGCGAACTGAAAGCCTTTTTCACACAGTCTCTTTCTCGCGGCCACATCGCTCCCCCCACCGGAATTCACGGCGCATTCGCGCTTTGTTTTCACTCGGCTTGCGCACAGCACCGTTCCATTGTACGGCTCGCTGCGCGCAGTCAAGGATCTACGGGTCGTGGCTTCCGTTCCTCCTTGAGTGTGCTCGCTCCGCCAACCGCTTGGCTTCTAAGGCGTTACGCTAGAGAAACGTCACGCCGAGAACCCATCAGTCATTTTGTTCCCATATGGGAACAACTAGCGCAGCCGTTTGTGGCTAAATCTCCCGCAGCAGCCATGCTCTTTTGCGTGGAAGGCTCGACATGTTGGATTTAAGCTCATATGGCACTCAAGCGGTCAAAGGGGCGGCAAAACGATCAGCTAGACTTGTTCGGTCGCAAAGGAAACGAACATGAGCACGTTGACTCAATACGGATTGATGGCAGAGGAACACTGGCGGGAACACGGTCCACGGATGGTCGC
>JBEKLM010000082.1:0-9402 GCA_050010195.1 Verrucomicrobiia bacterium | reverse complement strand
ACCCGCGGCTTTCGCCTCGAATTGCTTCGAGGCACTGATGCGGGCCACATCTCGCCGCCTATTTGGTCTTGCTCCCGATGGGGTTTTCCGTGCCGCCGATATCGCTATCGGCGCGGTGGGCTCTTACCCCGCCATTTCACCCTTACCCGCCCCAGAAGCTGACGAGGCGGGCGGTTTGTTTTCTGTGGCACTGTCCGTCAACCCGACGTTACATCGGGCTGCCCCCGCTTGCGAGGGGCATCGCGCCCTGGGGAGTCTGGACTTTCCTCCCAGCCCTTTCGAGCTCAGCGGCTATCCGCCCTTCCAAATCGAATTCAAATCAAATAACAGTCCGGCCAGCCATCATTCCGGCTGCCAATATAAAATGCGCCCGCAGTAATCGCAACTGGTCAGCTCGCTGCCATGCTTGGCGTTATGAACCAATTGCGGTGGGATATTCAGATGGCATCCGCCACAATTCCCGTTGCGGATCGGCACGATCGCGAAATCATTCTTGCTGCGCATCAGCCGCTCATAGCGGTTCAACGCATCGGGATCAATTTCCTGCGCGAGTTGTTGTCGCTCGGCCAGCACTTGCTTCAGGTCTTGATCGATGATGTCAATGCGTTTCTGAAGGTCGGCCCGTTCCGCCTCCACTTTGGCCGTGATCTCTTTCAGCGTCACCTGCTCTGTCTTCACCGCAGGCTGAAGGTGGTCACCCTTCTCCATCACTTCCAGCTCGTGCGTCTCAATCTCGTCGATTTCCCCTTCGACCCTGGCGATTTCCTTCAGCAACGCCTGGTACTCGGTGTTCGACTTGATCTGGGAAAGCTGTGTCCGGTATTTCGCAATCTGCGTGCGCTTGGCCTCGGCATCGATCTCCCATTTTTTGCGCTCCGCCTCAATGTGTTTCGCCTCGTCTCGCAACCCCTCCAGACGAGCAGACTCGGCCTTCAGGCGTTGTTCGGCCGCCGCGACCTGCTCGGGTATGCGCATCCGCTCCATCTTGAGTTGCGCAATCCGCCGATCCCGGTCCTGCACTAACAGGAGTTTTTCGACAGCTGGTAGCATGACATCCTTCTTACAATAATCAGTGTAAAGGGACGCGCACATTGTGTCAACGCCGCGCCCGGCCCCGCTTTCCAAGAAGTTGATCGACGTATTTGCCCAGGATGTCCGCTTCCAGGTTCACCAAATCACCGTCCCGGCACGCCCGCAGGTTCGTGACCTCCCACGTGTGCGGGATGATCCAGATACGGAACCAGTTGCGATAGACGCCCGCGACGGTCAGGCTCATTCCGTCGACCGCGATCGACCCCTTCTCAACGACATACCGCATCACCGAAAGCGGCGCCTCGACATCCAGCACGTAGTCTTTGCCCTCCCGCTCAAACCGCCGCACCTTTGCCCGTCCATCCACGTGGCCCAGCACAAAATGCCCATCCAGCCGCGCATCGGCGCGAAGCGGTCGCTCCAGATTAACGAAGGACCCGCTTCGGACGAATTCGAGATTGGTCCGTCGCAGCGTCTCGTCGAGCACGTCAAACTTCAGCGTGACGCCACGCGATCCGACGACCGTCAGGCACGCGCCATTGACCGCCACGCTGTTTCCCACGCGAAGCGACCGGCCAATCTTTGGCGCGCGAATGGTCAGTTCCGTTGACCGCTTTCCTGCGCGGATCTTCTCCACGACGCCCGCTTCTTCAACGATTCCCGTAAACATGGCTCAGACGATAAGGACGCGCTTCTGGTGTGTCGAGCAAAGTCTTTTCACATCCGCGAGTCGCACGAGTCCCGGCTCCACGGTCATCGCGTTCGCCGCGCCACAGGCGATCCCGAGACGGACGGCTTCCGCCATCGACTCGCCGCGCCACAACCCAACTGCAATCCCGGCCATCATCGCGTCGCCGGAGCCGATTGGGTTCTTCGCCTTCACGCGCGGCGGCTTCCACATCGTCACACTACGACCGGGGTTCCCGGTTGCGTACACGCTCTTCGCGCCATCGGTGATCACGGCATGTTGCGGCCCTTCCCTCACCAACTCGCGTAGTGCCCGCGACACGGCAGCCTTGTCATCGCAGTTTACCCGCGTTGCCGCCGCGAGTTCATCGCGATTGATCTTCACGAGAAACGGTCGCCGCTTCAACGCATTCACGAGTTGCGTGTTCTGCGCGTCGATCAGCACGGGGACACCCAGCCGTCGCGACTCGGTGACCAACCGCGCATAAAAGTCGTCACCGCAGCCATTGGGCACAGTCCCCGTCAGGATCACCAACTTCGCCTTCTGCGCCTCCGCTCCAAACGCGCGCCGCACGTTTCTCACCTCGACCGACGTCAACGCCCCCGCTTCTTCCACCAGTTCCGTAGCGCCATCGCCGCCCAGCAACGTCTGGCAAATCCGCGTCTCAACTTTCACTCGCAGGATGCGCGTCCCGAATCGTTGCTGTCCCAGTTTCGACCGAAGCAACCGTCCCCGAGCGCCACCCGCCACCGTCAACAGCCGCACGTCCGCGCCGAGAATCGACGCCACGCGCGCGACATTCACCCCTTTCCCAGATGCCGTTTCGCTGACATGCGTCGCGCGGTTGACATTCCCGGGAATGAGTTCTTCAAACCTCAGCGTCCGTTGCCACGCGGGCGACAAACCGACCACGAGAATCATCGCGCCACGCTCGCTTCCAACAGCATCTCGTCCTTGCCGATCCGCCGCCAACGACAATCCCGAAGCCGCACAGCTTTTCCGACCCTGGCCACGCCTTCGCCCGCAACCGCTGCGACCGCCCCGCGTCCGCCGATGACCATCGGCGCATAGAACAGCGCCACCCTGTCCACCAGCCGCGCATCAAACAGCGACCCGTGCAATTCGCCGCCGCCTTCCACCAACACGCTCGTAATCTCTCGCCGCCCGAGGGCCTTCAACGCCGCCCGCAAATCCACCCGTCCATTCTTGTGCGGCAACACGATCGCCTCGACGCCCATCCGCAACAAATATCCCCGCCACGCTGCCGACGACAGGCTCGTCGTGAGAACCAATGTACGCCGGCGTTGCGCGTCCCGGAAAACCTTCGCCGTCCTCGACACACGCCCGCGCGCATCAACCACCACCCGCCACGGTTGTTGGCCGCAGACCCCATGCCGCACGGTCAATTCCGGGTCGTCGCGTACCACCGTGTTCGTGCCCACCAAAATGGCATCGACCCGCGCCCGCAAGCGGTGCCCCTCGCGCCGCGCCGCTTCGCCCGTGATCCACTTCGCGTCGCCCGTGCGCGTGGCGATCTTCCCGTCGAGACTCATGCCCGCCTTGGCGATCACCAACGGCATCCCCGTCGTAATCCATTGATTGAAGCCCGCATTCATCCCCGCCGCTTCCTCGGCCAGCAACCCCGCCTCGACGCGAATCCCGGCGCCCCGCAACACTTTCAATCCGCGTCCGTTGTGTTTCGGATTCGGATCTCGCGCCGCAACAATAACCCGCTTCACCCCCGCCCCGATAATCGCCTCCGTACACGGCGGCGTCCTGCCCCACGTGCTGCACGGTTCGAGAGTCACATATAACGTCGCACCTCGCGCGTTCACGTCACGCAACGCAAACACCTCCGCATGCGGTCCACCCGCCTTCCTATGCCATCCCTCGCCGACAACGCCTCCCTTCCGCACAAGCACCGCACCGACCGCCGGGTTCGGGCTGGTCTTTCCCAACCCGCGCCGTGCCAGCGCCAGCGCCCGCCGCATGAACCGTTCATCCTGTTTGCCGAAAGCCATGGCTCCGACTTTACCAGTTTGCCATCCCCAGTGCACCGACAACCTTCATGAGGAGGGCGAGGCTCCCGCCGAGCCGACGCGGCTGCCTTTTTGCCTTCCGGATTGTGGGGCGATGCCCGTCATAGGTATCGCGCCGTTTTCTCGCGCCGCCGTTTTGGCCGCGCCCCATCCGTGTCGCTGGACCTGCTCGTCCGAGCACTCCTGACACTGCGTCTCACGCCCCGTCTGCTGACCGGAACGAGTCGTCAGGATGCAACAGCGCGTGTCGGCAGCGCACGGCATGTGGATACTCACACCCGTAACGATTTCGTGTCGCCGACCACTCTCGCACCCCCGATCAGAATGGCAATCGCGCTGACAGGACCACGTTGTGATTGTAGGTCGGATTGCTGGTCACCGCGACCTGGTAGCCCAGCCCGATTGTCAATCCCAGCCGCTCCCAAATCGGCAGCCGTCCAATGATAAAACCCGGCGTCAGAAACACCTGGTTCTTGCCATCGTGCTCCCCGTCAGGCCAGTAGGTGTAGTTGACCTCGAATTCCGGCCACAGCACCTTGACGATTCGATATTGGAACGCTGTGTTGAGTACCAGTGGCGTGCCCGGACCGGCGGTTGCTGTCCCATCGTCGGGGACGGTCACTCCAAACGTGCTTTGGACGTCAAAATGGCCCCAGCCCTTGCCGAACGCGATCGTCGGCGTCACCATGTAATGATGCTTGGTGTTTTGTTCGCTGCCGGTCGGCGCTTGCAGGCCCAGGAACGCGGTCACAATGTAATTGCCGTTCTCTTCGTTAGCGGATGCCAGGCGATACTTGAGGAGAAAGCTGTCGTCGGCAAAGCCGTCCGTTCCCGGCGTGTTCCGCGTCTGGTACGCGGGAATACCGAGAATGACTTCCACGTTTTGAATGGGAATCAGTTCCAGCCCCTTACCGCCGCCGTAACTCGTCAGGTGGTAGCCCGAGTCTGTCGTTTCCCAGGATTGATCGTACCGAACCTCCTCCTCCAGCCGGGGCGTGACCGTGGTCAACGGCGTGATCCAGTGGGGCTGCTCGGACTGGATTTTGGTCACGCGCGCAAACCAGTTGCCGAAATAGTCCTCGTCAGGAGAAGACACCGGAGGAGCTGGATTGGCGGCATCCTGAGCCGCCGCGCCCCGCGGCAGGGCGACCGCCAGGAGAACGGCGAGCGATGATAGCAACCGAAATGAGTGCGACCCCCTCCGAAACGCCTGACATGTGATTTTCATGGGGGCGTTATATTTCACGAAATATATCGTAACGCAAGAACAAAATGAAATAGTCCGGATCGGACATCCTCTCGTTAATGTACCCGCAAGTGTAAGGTCCCTGTCCTCAAGCAACGACGACTACGGAACGTCGGCCGGTGGCTCAACCTACGCGCCTCCAAGCTGTCAGCGAGCAGCGCCTTGGTGAACTGTTTTGGGTCGAACGGCGTTAAAACTCGTGCCCGCGCTCACCTTACCCCTCCAGTTCGCCTTACCGAAGCCGCGCGGCATACTCCTTGGTCAACTGGAGATACGTATCGCCGAATTCGATGCTCGGCTCGATCTCAGTGCCTTCGTGCCATTCGTTCCACGACGTGATCAGCACCCAATCGGGGTTGGCATCCAGCGCCGCCTGCCAGAGCGCACGATAGACCTCTCCGTTCTGTCGGTCGACCTTGAACCCGGAGTGGCGAATCTTCGTATCGTCATAGCCGGGGATGACCGTAATGCAGGCAATCGACTGGCGGTCCCGCGCCTGATTCACGGCATACGCGCAATTTTTCCCGGCCCACGCGGGCAAATCAGCCAACTTCATGTGTTCGAGCGCGCCGGCAAAGTTGTACACGTGGACGGCGTCAAATACGCGGGCGTGCTCGTCATCGCAACCATCTGCCACGAGTATGAAATCGGCGGCCTTCGCCCGCGCCCCGCTCAAGATGGCCGGCCACGAATCCAGCGGCACTTGCTGCATCACCCGGCTATACACGAAAATGACCGGTTTCCCGTCCACCTTGAGGAACGCCTTCCTCGTGCCGTAATGGTTCACGATGTACACGAGGTCGCTAATGGCTTGGCTAATCTGTCCGGTGCCTTTGCCGGGCGCCGTTTCCCAGTACACCGAGACGTGGCAACCCTTCTTCTCCGCGGCATCGAGCAGCAGCGGCATGGCCTCGTCTTCAAACGTCTTCTGCCCCCACCAACTGCTCACGAAACCGGTCAGGCCGTGGGTTCGCGCCATCTCGATCTGCGAATCGATCACCCCGCGGTCATGGGAATCATACGGGCCCGCCACGGGATAATGCGTGGCATTGAGGATCTCATGCTGGGCCGGGTTGCTCCCGCCCCAATGCCGCCCGTTGCTTCCATACCACGGGTAGTAAAAGGCCAAAACTTCGTGCCCGTGGGCGTTACTGGCTGCCGCCTGCTGCCTGGCCAAATCCGCGCGCCGCACCGCATCCGCCGCCGCTTCCCGCTTCTGCCAATCGGCTGCCTTGGCGGGATCGTACCCAAACTTCTGCTGCAGCTCCGGCGGCAGCTTCTCCAACGGAATCGACGCCACGCCTGTCCGGTGAAAAATGGAAACCGTCGCCGGCGTGACCGACCGCCAGGTGACATTGGAATAGGTGATGCCGTCAACCGTGATCGTGCCGGGCAGCGCGTTCGTGTCCCCGGCACGAGCGGCGACGACAACAGTGACGGCCAAAAGTAGAAGACAAACTCGCAGGTGATTCATCGCAATTTCTCCTTCCGTTTCGGCGTGCAGCCACGCCAGAGTTTCACCAAGTGGGCAAACCGTCGCTGCTTAAATTCACACCTACGAGCCAGTACGCCGTCTTGTCGAATTCTGCGCTTTTGTGCGGATCGGTGGTGTATGATCGCCCGTAAACGGAATAGCAGTTTCTTTGGGGAGCATCCGCGCTCTCGCCATAGTATGAGTCGGTCGTGCTTACAGGACAAGTCTGCGTAGCGTTTCTCATGTATGGCAAGCCCGCGCTTGGTATCCTGACGAAAACCTCGCGGTTGCTGTCGGCATCGAAAATATTTGCCGTGCTCGTGCCATCGGGGAGCGCCTGAATGTTGGAGGCGTAAGCGAATTTCAGCGTCACGACGGGACCAAGGCTCTGGGCGAAATCCTCGGCTTTCTTCTTCGCTGCCGCTTCGGCGGCCTGCTTCGTGGCCGCAGCCTCCGCCTCTTGCTTCGCCTGTGCTTCGGCTGCTTGCTTCTGCGCCTCCGCTTCTTCGGCATATCGCTTCCGCAACGCTTCCTGCCTGGCAGCCTCCGCGCTTTGCTCCGCCGCTCGGTATTCCGCCGCTTTCTCCGGATCATAGCGGAATCGCTTCTGGAGTTCGGGCGGAAGTTTCTCCAGCGCGATCATGGCAGCACCCGTACTGTGAATGATGGAAACCGCGGCTGGCGTGACCGTGCCCCACGTGACGTTGGAATAAGTGATGCCGTCAACCGTGATCGTCCTGGGCAGCGCGTTCGTGTCCTCGGCGCGAACTGCGACGACAACAGTGAAAGCGACAAGCAGAAGACAAACTCGCAGGCGATTCATCATAGTGGCTTGTTCCGGTTACGTCATCCGTATGGTAACGCCGGGCGGGATGCACGGCAAGGCTCCAGAACCAGCTGTGATCACCGCTTCACCGCTCCTTGCCGCGCTTTTCAACCGCCCCGTTACCGTAATCACCAGCAATTAAACAAAAAGCGGAGAGGGCTTGCACAGCCCTCTCCGCCTTCCGGTACGGCGATGGATCGCTTCCTTGCGCAGCAACTACAGTTCCGCGACTACACTCGTCGCGCAAACAGCTTTATCCGCCTAAAAATTCGTGCTCGTGCCCGACGACCACGTCCAGTCCGTCCACAGGGTATTGACACTGAAACTCTTGCTCACGAGCTTCCCTTTTCCGTTGGTATAGGTGATTTTTCCGCTAACCGTATCCGTCGCTTTCAACGGAAGGCCTGTCTTGCTGAGCGTAATCTTGGAAAACTTACCGCTCTTGGCAGTGGCCGTCACTGAGGAATCGTAAGATTCAATCGCGCTGTCTATATAGTTTCCGATGGCTGCCTCGCCGCCGGTATCAGGGGTCAGCGTGATCGACTTGCCCTTCTTCGCCACCGTGTAGTTTCCCGTGAAACTATTGGTCCCGACCTGCAGAGCACAGGTCCCATCACTGAAAAACAAGGCCGATGCCGAATTCGTAAGGTCTTTGGTGATCTTAGCCACCTTAAATACGGATATTGAGGTCAGGTCCCAGACTGAGTTCGTGCTGGCGCCGGACGCCGACAACTGCCCAATGAATCCCGCAATACATACCGCCATGACAGAAACAACCCGAAAGTGTTTCTTCATATTTGTGTCTCCTTTGTTGTTGGTGCCAGATAACAGGCTCGCGTTTCTGTCTAACACCGCGCCTCCCCGCCGATCCGGCATCTCGTTAACTTTGTTCAACACCCGCCTTGTGAATGTTTTCACAAGTCCAACCCCCCGTCAAGACTTTCTGCGAGCACGTTATTTGGTCGTTATCAAGCACCGACAAGAAACCAGCTACTCGACCCCAGACCTGTCGTTCGCTAAACCAACGACAAAGCCCGGTAACCCGCTACGGTCAATTCATTGATCGTTCAGTGAATCCGTGGCGGATTTGGCAGCGTTGCGGACGTCCTCATCGCGATCTGTCAGAAACGGCTGAATTAATGGGATGGCCCGCTTATCACCCAAGTCATCCAGCTCCTGAAGCGCCGCCGTATGGACCTCATCCGGCTGGTGCTGATCCAGCCCTGCAACGATCTGATCGTAGGCCGACGGATCCTCCAGGTTCCCCAGTTCGTTCAGGATATCCGTCTTGACGTCCGTGCTATTCTCGTCCCGAAACAGATAGCCCAATGCGCTGGCAATCTGCGGTTTGGGAACCCCGGCATCCGCCAGCCTTTCCATCTCAGTGGCCATCGCCGACCGCTGGATCCGGTCCCCCGTCGTGTGGAAATCGCGGAGCATGTCCTGCAACCTGGAATCCAGGTTCTGCACCGGGATGTCACTCGCCAACGGCGCCGCTGTAACCGCCTCCGCCTGTGTCGGACTGTCTGCGGGCATTGGCTGCTCGACCACATTGGAATTGTCACCGACCGCCGCGCCCGTCTCCTCAACCTTCGATCCCGAATCCATGGCCAGGGCCGACTCAGCGTTCTCCGTCTGACCGGTACCCTGTGCTGTCTTCGAAGGAGGAACCGCTGTCGGTGTCTTGCCGCAGCCGCTGGCGAGAAAGGCGAGTAGAACCAGACTGGCAATGAAGGACTTCAATATATGCATCGCGTCTGAAAACCTCCCAGCCGTTTCAGCCAGGGTCGACCTCATCAAACCAATCGCCATCATCGCCCCAATACTGGCCAACACCAGAATCCTTGTCAAGGAGCCACTCCCCCACACGATGAACGATGCCGATTTCTGTCCTCGTCACGATCTTTCCAACCCGGGAGCGCCTCCCGAGTCATCACGGCCACGAATACTGCTTGAAACTCCCCGTTTGCCCGGCTTCTCGGCTGCCTTTCAGAAAGTAGCAAGTGGAGTTTTCCTCGCGAACCGCATACACAGTGGAAACCGGTGGCGAAGCCGTGGGAGCTGGCTGCTGCGAACCACCCATTGTGTAGGCCAGAC
>JBEKLM010000081.1:0-10235 GCA_050010195.1 Verrucomicrobiia bacterium | reverse complement strand
CTGCAACAATACCAGGGAGATTTCATGGTGATCTCCTTGCCGGCGTTTAGGGCATGACCTTGAGTGTGCCGCTGCTGTTATACACCGTGCCGCTCGGCAACCCGTTGGTGCTCGTCGGCAGTTGCGGTAGCATCAGGAACGTGTTAGAGCCACCGACGTTGTAGTTAAAGTCGGCGCTGGCCCCGAAATAGAAACTGCCAGCACCAGCCTGGCAGTGCTGTAGCTTGGCCGAGAGATCAAGAGATCCTCCATTTCCGCCGAAACAGTTACTACCGCCCACACAGTCGATGAACGTGCCATCGGCATAACCGGCGTGTTGGGTCCAGCCATCGTTGCCGGCAAAACTGACATCACCGCCCACGCAATCGATGAACGTGCCGTTGGCTTCGCCGTCACCCCCAAAGCTTTCATAGCCGCCCACGCATCCCCGGAAAGTCCCACTGGCGGTGCCTTCGCCGCCGAAACTTTCGTCGCCGCCCACGCAGTTGATAAACGCGCCGGAGGCGAAAGCACTGTCATTGTAGCCTAAAGCGTCATTAAAGCCTTGGCTGCCAGCGAAACTGGAATCACCGCCTGTGCACCCGATAAAGGTGCCGCTGGCGACGCTCCCGGCACCAAAACTGTTATCACCGCCGACACAGTCGACAAAGGTGCCGTTCGCATAGTTGCTATTGTTAGCCGTGTCGTTGCCGAAGGCCGAAGAACCGCCGACGCAATCGACGTATTCTCCGTCATAGTCGAAGTCGCTCGGCATGGAAGACATTGACACATGCCGCAGGACCGTGTTGATGCCGTTGACGGACGGGCCGTAGGCGACCCCCGAGCCGGTATTGGTAAGGATCACGGACTCGATTCGAATGTAGTCAACGCTCTGCACGAGGGTGCCGGCGCTGGCGCTGGAGTAGACGAGGACGGGGCACTGCACGTTGGCGACGGTCTTCGTACGAGTGATCCCGGCGCTGTCCGTGAAGACCTGCTTCGTCGTCATTTGAGACGGCACGAGGCCGATGAGGTCGACGTAGCTGGTGTTCATGGTCAGGCCGCTCGATCCGAGGTTGTAGCTGCCCGGCGAGACGAGCACCACGACGCGGTTGCTCGATGTCGGATTGAGCGTCGTCGCTGTCGTGTAAGCCGCTTGGAGATTGCTGCCGCGCTGAAGGTCGTTGGTGCCCTCGGCAACGATCACGTACTTGTAGCCTCCGGCCAGTGCGGCCGGCCAGCTTGTTTGTGTTACGCCACCCAAGGTAACGGACTGGGCGGTCAGATTGGTGGTGACGGTCAGGTTTCCGTTCACGGTGAGGTTGCCGGCGAGAGTTTTTGTCGCCAAGAGCGTCGCCACGATCATCGGAATGAGACTGAATCTTTTCATCAGAGTTTCTCCATTCTCAATCGCCAATTGTGGGACAAGACGGGGAAGGCGTTATCTTGTCCCGATGATATTGTGAAACTCGCGCAGACGAGGCGCTTGGGGGCATCAGAATCAGCCCCACGGTGTGACGAGCGGGTTCTTACACCTGTGAGCCCTCGGATTACAAGACATTTCCTGTGACGTTTGCATTACAGAAACGGAGAAACGCTTTAATAGTTCTCGAAATAAGACGCCACAGACGTCGCGCGTGTGCCGCGCAGAACCTGGCTTTCGTGCCGGACGCCGTCTTACATGAATTAGGCAAGCCTAATTCTCAGAAAGCGCGATAACCCATTGCGGCGGAATCCAGTAGGGGTTACTGAACGGCTACCAGTCGTGTTGGGGCGTCGGTGAGCACCAATGCGCGGCGTGGGTGCCAAGTCCTTGCGCCGTGGACCATTTATACCTGATCCAGACAACGATCAAGGCGAAGGCGGGTACTTACGAGGGTTCTTCCAAGCGTCAAGACCGGTGCGGAACGCGCCGGAAGGCAGAAACCGTCTCCCCCGGGGGTCAGAAAGTGGGTCTTGGAGCCGCGAAGAGGCTTGCTATCAATCTCAGCGAGGATACGATGTTGGTCAATGAGGCTGAATGGCCCGTGATGGTCGCGGGGCGCATGTCATATGGGAACAGTCGGAGAAGACGCGAAAGCGAAGTTGAAGCTGTCCGCCCTGGCGGGTAGGGCGGGATATACCTGCGCCCGAGTGATGACGTCTCCCCGTTTCGCCCCGGCCGTGCTTGTAACAGTCCTCGTATGGGAGTTCGGCGTCCTGCTTTTCGAGGCGCGCAGAAAACTTTTTGTGTATGACGAGCTGCTTACATTTCATGTTTCAAGTCTTCAGCCATTTTCCTCTTTTTGGAGAGCACTCAAGGCAGGAGTAGACGGGATGCCTCTCGGCTACTACTTACTCGTTCGGGCCGCGAGGATACTCCCTGGTGATCCACACATCATGCTCCGGTTGCCTTCCGTTTTTGGGTACCTGATGACTTTGCTGGGGGTCTACTGGTTTGCGCGGAAAAGACTGCCAGCGATAGCGGGTCTGGTAGCCGCGGTTTTGATAGCGCTGTCTCCGTTCCGCGGGTATGCCTTGGAGGCGCGATCCTATTCTTTGCTGGTAGGTTTCCTCGCGATATCCGCTATCCTCTGGCAGAGGATCGACAAAAAGCGGTTCATGACGCCGCTGTTTGCTGTATTCCTAACCTTGGCCGTTTCCTGTCACCATCTTGCCGTCGTCGCAATTTCATCCTTTGGCATTGCTGAACTCACCTGGACCCTCCAGTCGCGCCGAATCCGGTGGGGGGTTTGGGCCGCCTGTCTGTTGGCGACGTCTCCGTTTTTCATGAGTCTTCCCATCCTTCTGCATTACCGGGACATTTTCGGCAAGAACTTCTGGTCGCAACCGGATTGGGACACGGTCATCTCGACTTATGGGTCGTACCTGGGGCTTGACTCCACACTTGCTCTTGTCCTTATCGCTTTCTTCGGGATAGTGGTTGGCGACTCGCTCCTACGGATGTGCTGGACACCAAAGGGGGGGCTACTTGACGAGCGCGATTTCGGCCCACCCGAGATCATTCTTGTCGGTGGCTTTCTGTATTTTCCTGCCTTACTGGTTGTGCTGACAAAGCTCCTGCACTCCGGCTACACCTCCCGATACGGATTGCCGGCAATCCTCGGTCTAGTTTTGGGATCAGTGTATTTGGTTCGAACCATTTGGCTCAAGTCCTCTTCCGCCTACCTTCTGGTGGCTTTACTGATTGCTTTCGCCTATCAAGGCAGCAGTGATGTCCGGGGGCTATACAAGGCGGGCTCAATCAGAGTGGATAAACGTTGGACCGGTCTGGTGGAACTGAGCCGGAGTGAACCGAGCATCCCTGTCGTGGTTGGCAGTCCACTCACATACTTAGAGGCGGTCGAGTACTCGCCTCCGGAACTGCGTGACCGGCTCGTTGAGGTTGTTGATGCGGATGTCGCTACGCGCGTGGTCGGGACGGATACGGCCGATAAGACGAATCGCCTGCTAGCCCAGTTCATTCCTTTGCATGTCGAAGATCTTGCGGCGTTTCAAGCTGCACACCAGAAGTTTATATTGCTCTCGGGCGGCCGTGGCGATTGGTTCACTCAGTATCTTATCGAGAGGGGATATCACCTGAGACTACTCGGAAGGGGTGTTCTCAATTCACTTTACATCGCGGAACCATGAAATAAGCACTCTCTCGATCGCGGTTCGGCCGGTGAACGACAAAATCGTCGTCAGGCTGGCGGGTTGTGCGGCGGTTCCGTTTCCCCGCGCTTTCGACCCGGCCGATGGCTTCGCGGATCAATTCGTGGGCGTCGGACAACTGGAGCTTGTCCTTGATGCGCCCGGGGTACGCCTGAATCGTCTTGGGGCTGCGGTGCAAGCTCGTGAGACTTATCGCCCGTCTCCGAGTCGTGTGAGCGCGTTTTTTGCCGGGGCGAAGTCCGGTCGGAGCTTTAGGGCCACCCTGTATTCCGCGATGGCCTCCGGGGTGCGGCCGAGCTTTTCCAAGGCGAGGCCAAGATAGTAGTGCGCCTCGGGGTCATTAGGACTGAGCCGCAGTGCCTGCTGGTACTGGTCGATGGCTTCCGTCGTTCTGCCGGACTGGGACAAAGCGATTCCGAGATTCATGCGGGCCACGATGTTATCCGGGTTGATCCGGAGCGCCTGTTCGTATTGCTCGATGGCCTCCCGTGTTCTGCCCGCTTGCGATAAGGCCATTCCCAGATCGATGTGCGTTACGCTTAGCGCGGGCGCAAGTTGGACGTCCCGTTGCGCGTACTTGAGCGCCTCACTGGCCCGGCCATGAGCCAACAATGCGCCTGCCAGCAGCCGGTTGACGACTTCCGAGTCGGGAAATTCTTCGACTGGGAGTCGCCGCCAGGTCACGTCGTCGTGCCAAACGGGTATCAGGCTGCGGCTCTGCAATCCGAGGACGCATAACGCGCACCCGAGAAAACTGGCGAAGGTTACATGAGCGATCGTCCCCGTTCGCCGCCAGGCCCATACCGCCGCTCCGCCCAGCAACAGCAGCAGCGGCAGGATCGCTGCGTAGGCGTGGCGCAACGCCGTTGACTGAAGGCCCATTGGTGTAAAACCGGAGACCGGAAGAACCAATGCCACATACGCTGCCCAACCCGCTGCCAATGCCGGTACCCCCCCCCCCACGCCCACACCGCCGCCACCGTGATTGCGCCGACACACAAGACCGGTAGCAGGACTGGTAATTGGTCGAGTGAGAGGCCCAGGTTCAACGGGTAATACGATGACAACCGCGCAGGCCATAGCAGCTTGCGCGGGTAAAACGCGAGGTTCTGGAAGATTAAAAACGCGCGGCGAGACAGGGGGAACATCTTCAAGGGTATCGGGGATCCGACCGTGGCCATTGCCAGGGCCGCGCCGGCTGCCGCAAGTCCGATGAGCAGGATCTTTTCGTGGAGCAGCCGGCCCCAACCCAATTGTTCATGTCGCCGCAGCGGATAGTAGTCCATCGCCAGCATGACAACGGGCAGCGACATTGCCATCGGTTTGCACAACAGCGCCATGACGAATAACGCCGAAACCGCCCAGCGCCGCGCGCTGGCGGCGTAGGCCCACAGGGTGCCAATGCAAAACATCGTGCAGAGCAGTTGTGTCCGGCCCGAAATCCAGGCCACCGATTCCACTTGCAGCGGATGGATGGCGAACACCACGGCAACCCCCAGGGCCACTGTCACCCGTTCGCCGTTCGTCAACGACGCGGCGCCCAAAAGCGTCCATAGGAAGCCGAACACGAGTGCCGCATTGAGTGCGTGCAGGACGATACTGGTCAGGTGGTGACCCGCGGCGTTCGTCCCCCAAATCTCATAGTCGAGGACGTGAGATAAGCGCGGCAACGGGTGATAGTACGGCTCCCTTTCGGTAAAAGCCCATCTTACGGCATTCCACGTCAGGCCGTTGCATTGTATCGCTTGTTGCAGGTATCCGCGGTCGTCTTCACCCAGGAACTCCCCGTGGACGCTCGGCCAAAACAGCCAGACGGTGGCCGCAAAAATCACCAGAGCTATTCCGACCAATTTTGTCCGGCTGACCATCATGCAAGCGAATCCAACCACACGTCCCGCCCACACGCAATCGAGAACGCCTTCTGTATTTCGGGGGCGTCAGGCTGGCGGGTTGTGCGGCGGTTCCGTTTCCCCGCGCTTTCGACCCGGCCGATGGCTTCGCGGATCAATTCGTGGGCGTCGGACAACTGGAGCTTGTCCTTGATGCGCCCGGGGTAGGCTTGAATCGTCTTGGGGCAGAGATGCAAGATCGCGGCGATGTGGCGCGTTCCCAATCCTCGACCGGTCATGGCGAACACTTCCAACTCGTGGACACTGAGCATTTTGATGGATCGCACGCCGCGGGCGGATCGGTTAGAACCCCAAACAAAACCGGTAACCGCAGGGTTGCGTACCGGACTGGCGCGCGGCTCCGCCTTTGGCTCGGCTTAGCCTGCGCTGGGAATGTGGTTTTCACGCACCCCAAAGGGTGCGGCTACGATCACAGGCAGGTGTTGTTGGACGCTTTTGGCGCTCGACCTGAAGTTTTGTTGGTGCACCCCCTCTATTGCCTGACGCGCGGCTTGATTTATCGAAATTTGGGGGTTGACATGTGTATCGGTATTCCGATACACTTGGAATTTGAAAGCGATTTGCACTCGCTCGCGCCCGCTCGGCTCGCCCTGACGGGTCGCCTGCGGCGTTGCGTTTGCGCCACCAGCAAGTCTGTGGCGCGTCTCAGCGGCTAGTGCCGCTTTCGGCTCCGCCGCTCCCAGCGGCTCGGCTTTGAAATGGGGGGCCGGGACAGCGAGGCGGTTGTCGCTGTTCTTTGATATAGGGATATTGAGGTGCACTCGTCTTGGCTGACACAATCGACACCACAATATGTAGAAAGGGGTGGCTAGCGAAAAAAGTGTTTTTGCGAAACGAACCCAAATCTACGTAGTCCGGTGTGGAAAAGTGTGGGAAACGAAGCCAAGTTGCTAGTGCTATTTCGGTGGTGAGGTTGAGGGTTCCGCCTTCGCCAAGGCTAGGGCGAGACACGGAGGCGTTGGGCTTCGGCGGATTCGCGTTGGGCTTCGGTGCGGAGACCCTGGCGTTCGAGGATTTCGGCCAGCTCGCTGTGGATCTCGGGTTGTTGGGGGCGGAGGCGGGCGGCTTCGCGGAAGTGGGCGGTGGCCTGGGCGAGGTCGCCGCGGTTGGCGAAGGCGATGGCGATGTTGTTGTGGGCCTCGAACGCGGCGGGATCGAGGTGGAGGGCCTCGGCGTAGGCGGCAATGGCTTTGTCCCAATGGGCCTGTTTGAGGAACAGATTGCCGAGGTTGATTTGGATGCGGGGGTCGTTCGGGGCGAGGCGCGCGGCGGCGGTGTAATGGGAGAGGGCTTCGTCGTCGCGGCCGTACTCGGCGAGGAGATTGGCGAGGTTGTAGTGGGCGGTGGCGTTGGATGGGTCGAGTCGCAGGGCTTGTTGGTAATGGGTGATGGCTTCGTCGCGGCGGCCCATCTCGGTGAGGAGTTGGGCGAAGCTGATGTGGGCGGATGGATCGTCGGGGTGAGCGGCGAGCGCGGCCTGGGTGCGTTCGAGGTCGGCACGGAAATGATGCTGGGTAACCAGACCGAGTGCTTTGCGGGCCGGGGCGAAATCGGGAGCGCGGCGGAGTGTTTCCTGGAGTTGAGCGATGGCCTCGTCCACCTGGCCAAGGTCGAGCAACGCGGCCGCGTAATCGTTGCGGATGATCGGTTCGTTCGGGTCGAGCTGCAGCGCGACGAGGAAATGGGGGATGGCGTCGGCGGTTTTGCCGTCGTCGATGAGGGCGAGGGCGAGGTTGGTTTCGGCGCGGGGGTTGTTTGGGCGTTTGGCGACGACGTCGGCCCAGATGGATTGGGCGGTGTGATACTGGGCGTTTCGGTGGAACGCGGTCACGCCGAGCGCGAGAGCCAGTGCCAACGCGATGGCGGTTTGCAGCCAGAGGCGCGCGCGGTCGGGCCAGTTGAATCGCCTCCAGATGCGGCGGCAAGAGCGCGACGCGGCGCCGAGCGTCACGGCCATGATGGCCAGGAGAGGCAGGTACATGCGGCGTTCGGCGGCCGGTTCGGTGGGAAGAGGCAGGAGGCTGGAACTGGGCGCGAGCAGCAGAAAAAACCATGCGCCCCAGAATCCCCACCAGCGCCGGTGGCGGACGGCCCACAGGCTGGCGACCAGCAACGACAACAAGAGGAGCGCGCGGGGCAAGAGGATCGAGAAGGGAATTGTTCGCGGCCAGTCGGAGTAATCGAGCGCCAGTCCGCCGGGCCAGACGGCGAGACGGAGGTAATGGGTGAGGACACCGCATTGCATCGCGAGATAGTCCCAACATCCGATCGGGGACACGTCGAGGCCGGATTTCCACTGGAGGTTTGTGGTGAGCTGGAGGGCAGCGAGGGCGATCCAACTGGCTGCAAGACCCGCGTAAAGCGCGGCGTGACCGCGGAACGTGGCGCGCACCGACGACATGCCGAAGACGTAGTCGTAAACGAATACGAGGAGCGGGGCGACCACCATGACTTCCTTGGCGCCCATGCCGAGCGTGCAGGCGATCACGGCCAGCCCAAACCAAAGCGTTCGATGCGGCGACTCGGTGCCCCGGATGAAACAGGAGAGGGTCGACAGGAGAAACAGCCCCATCAGCAGCTCGGTGCGCTGCGTCACGTAGGTGACGCTCTCGGTTGCGAGGGGGTGCAACATCCACAGGGCGGCTGCTGTGTACGCGAGCGAGGTCGTTTCGTCGCGATCGGCATTTGCTTTGGAGGAATTGACCAGCGTACGACGCAGGACACCGAAAGCCAGCAACGCATTGAGGAGGTGGACGAGGAGATTGAAGAGATGGTAGCCCACGACACTGTAGCCGCCCAAGACATAGTTGATTTTCAGGGACAGACCGAGCAAGGGACGACCCCAGAGCGCGGGAAAGGAGGTCGCGGTCACGTCCGACAACGGCCACAACCGGCGGAGGGCCGGGTTGTTGACGATGGTGAAGAAGTCGTCGAAGATAAAGGGTGCGTGAAGCGTGTTGGCGTAGGCGGCGGCGCACAACGCCGCGAGAACCACGGGCATCCACCATCGAAATCTCGTCATTGGGCGCCTTGCGTCATGCCTCCGCGCGCACGGGCATTTCGAAACGGAAGGCAGACCGCGTTTGCTTTGTAACGGCAGACAGCCTAGAATTCAAGCCGCAATGAATCCACTGACCATTTCCGACCTGCTGCGAGACGAGACCCTGCGACGTCGTGAGTTTCCTGTCTGTGAGAGCAAGGTTTTCCTGGCACATGCGGGTGTCAGCCCGTTGCCGCGTCGCGTGGCGGAGGCAATGAAACAACATGTCGAAGCGGCATCACGTGATAACCAGGAAAACGTGGTGTCCGATGAGGCGATCAGCGAGACGCGGGCGTTGGCGGCGGGACTGATCAACGCCCAGCCGGAGGAAATCGCATTTGTGGGATCGACATCGATGGGTCTGGCGATGGTGGCTGTCGGGTTGCCGTGGGAGCGCGGCGACCAGGTTGTGTGTTACCGGGACGATTACCCGGCGAATGTGTATCCGTGGATGGACCTGACACGACGAGGGGTGGACGTGAAGTTTGTAGAACCGCGTCGGTTCGGAAATATCACGGTCGAGGATGTCGAGCGGGTCCTGACGGACCGGACGCGGCTGGTATCGCTGGCCAGTGTGCATTTTCAAAGTGGTTGGAGATTGGATGTGGATCGAATTGGCAAGTTCCTGCGGGAACGGGGGATACTGTTCTGCCTTGATGCCATTCAGAGTCTGGGCGCGTTGCGAACGTCGATGGAGTTTGTGGATTTCGCCGCGGCGGACGCGCACAAATGGTTGTTGGGACCGCTGGGGACCGCCATCCTTTACGTGAGGAAGGAACATTACGACCGGTTTCATCCTCCGCTCGTTGGGTGGCACAGCGCGTTGAGTCCGAATTTTATCGCGCAAGAGTCGCTGGTATTCAAACCCGACGCGCGCCGTTACGAGCCGGGCAGTTTGAATCTGGCAGGTATAATCGGATTGCGGGCGGCATTGCAGTTGATTCTCGAATGCGGGATGGAAGCAGTGGAGGCTCGGGTGCTCGATTTGGCCCGACAGATTATTACACAGGCCACTCGGGCCGGGTTTACGGTCATCGGCCCGATGGAGGGGGCGGGGTTATCGGGGATCGTATCGCTATCATCAGAAACCCTAGACATGGCGAGGTTGCATGCGAGGCTGAATGCGGCCAATGTCATTACCTCACTGCGTTGCGCGCGCGACGGCAGAAAGTGTCTGCGCCTGTCACCGCATTTGTACAATCGTGATGAAGAACTGTCCGGGCTCAACAACTCGGCGTGATGGCTGGACAGACACATCCCTAATTGATTGGAGGCGAACAGGAACCGCGCCCGTGTTTCATCTGCTAGAGGATGACCGTCTCGAACACGAATTCCACTTTATGTTGACAGCATTTGACCGTACTGGTAGTTTCGGGCTTGATCAAATATTAACGGCGTACCCGTCGCGAAGCGGGGTGGACCCGAGTAACGCGGGAAAGCAGTACATTCTTAATCAACAGTACGGAGGCATTACCAAAACATGAGACGCTTGCTGAAACACAGAATTGGCGGCTTTACGCTGATTGAACTGCTGGTGGTCATCGCGATTATTGGGATTCTGGCGGCGATGCTGCTGCCGGCGCTGAATCAGGCTCGTGAAAAGGCGCGTCGGGCAAACTGCCTGAGTAACCTGAAGCAGATCGGCTTGGGCA
>JBEKLM010000080.1:0-10317 GCA_050010195.1 Verrucomicrobiia bacterium | reverse complement strand
CGGAGACCGACGAGCGCGTGAAGCTGTGGGCGCGGATACAACTTGGAGGCGAGCGGGGCGTCGCGCTGGCGCGGGAATATGGGTATGCCGACGGCAGTGGCGTCACGCAAGCCATCAAACGACTCCAAGCCCGTGCGGCAACCGACAAAGTCGTTGCCAACAAACTGAATGAGCTGGCGAAATTGTCAATAGTCAATGACTGACCCCTTACTCGCCGTCGGCACGGTGACCATTGGCAATGTGTACACTTTCAGTTCGAGCGGCTCCTGTGCGTACGATAGCGGTCGAGGCTTCTTTGCCACTGCGGATGGCACTGACTTTTTCACTGGGACTCAGGTGGACTGCTCTGCTTCATCCAGTTGGTATGTCAATCCAACCAATTCCATTTGCCCCGCACTCAAGTGCTATTCGCTCGTGGGCAAGATTCAGTAATGAAGACGCTCCGAAGCATCTCGACTTTTGATGCATTCTTGCTACAATTATAGAGGGAGTATGTGACATGAAGACGACAACGCTCATGCGTTTCTATGCAGTGTTCGCTCTCGTGATTTTGCTCTCGACTCCGACCCGTTCGCAAACCGTAGTCACCTTTGATGACCTTGTCGACAATGGTGCCGGAACATTGATTACGAATGCCTACCAAGGACTCACGTGGAGCAATTTCGGAGTAGTGAATGCCATTCTCGCATCGAACGCCAGCGGCTACTCTGCAGGCTACGGCTACGGAATGGTATCGCCTTCGAACGTGTGCTTCAATTGGGCCGGCAATCCTGCCGAGATCGACGCGCGGGGCACCAACTTTGACTTGATCAGCACGTATTTGACCGGTGCTTGGAACAGCAATCTGAATATCGAAGTCCAAGGATTTCGAGGCGGAACATTACTGTACAACACTACGGTCGTAGCCAGCGCAACAAGTCCGACGCTGTTCACGTTCGACTACTTGGACATCGACCGCCTTTATTTTGATTCCTATGGGGGCCAACCAGCATTTGGTAACGACTCTCCGAACTTTGTCATGGACAACATGACCATCGAGTTCATTCCCGAGCCATCCTCGCTCCTGCTGACCGTTCTGGGCGTCGTAACACTGTGGGCGTTCGTCAAACGCAGGCGGGTGTGACCCGTGCGCCATCGGGATCGCAGCCGGCGTCGGCTTTAGGGCCGCATTGCGCGATGACGGTGCGCTCGCCGTCCGCACTACGCGGCGGGAACGAGGCCGTAATTCTTCGCGTGCAATTCGGAGAGGCGGGCCAGTTCCGCGCCCGTCAGGTCGGGCGTGTCCGAGGCCGCCGCAAATTCGTGGAGTTGCCGCTCGTTGTAGATGTTCGGTAACACCGAACAGATACTCGGTTCCGTCAGGATAAACTTGATCGCCGCCTGACCCAGCGTCCGCCCCGTGTCCTTGGTCAGGAACGCGACCTGTTCCACCTTCTTCAGGCCGTCCACCAGCCACGCCTTGCGCTTGGCGTCATCGGCCACACGGAAGCTGCGGTGGTCGTCCTTGCGGAACGTCGTGGTTTCGGAATAGGCGCCTTCGAGCAGGCCCGAGCAGTGCGGCACGCGCGTAAACACGCTCCGATCGCACTCCCGCGCGGCGGGGAAGATCGGTTCCCCGATCATTTGCTCGAACAAATTGTAAATGATCTGCACGTGCGCGCTGCGTTCGCGTAGCGCCGCGATTCCTTCGGCAATCTGCCGCCGGTCGATGGCCGGCCCCAGCGCGACGCCAAGCGCAAGGATTTTGCCAGCCTCGCGCAGCTCGTGCAGGGTCGCGAACACCTCGTCGTTGCGGATGGTCTCGAGGCGCGGGTTGTGGAGCTGGTAGAAATCGATGCGGTCGGTCTTCAATCGGCGCAAACTTTCCTCGCACGCCCTGCGGATGAAATCCGGCGACCAGTTGTGGGGCCGCTCGCGCTGGCCGGGTTGCACGCCGGGGTGATTATAGAAATCGTAGCCGAATTTCGTGGCGATCACGATGTCGTCACGCCGCCCCTCGAATGCCTGGGCCAGCACGACCTCGCCCTTGCCGTCGCCATAGACATCCGCCGTGTCGAAGAAATTCACGCCGAGATCGCGGGCCTGGCGCAACAGCCGGACACCGGTGTCGTAATCCTCATCCGTGACACCCCACATCTTGGTGCCGACCGTCCACACGCCAAAACCTACTTCAGAAACCTTGAGCTTTGTGCCTTTTAGAACACGATATTTCATAGCGATTCCCGAGATCTGTCACCGCCATGTTTATAGCCCAGAACAGTGGGAGTGCACAAGCCGGTTGATGAACCGCCTCGGGAGTGGTCCGCTGCGTCACCGAATGTCAGCCGCGCCCGGTCACTTTTGCGGTGTGCCGGGGGTCGGTGGCGTGGCCCCGGGAGCGGGCTGTTGGCCTTGCGTGATGGCTTTCTGCCAGTAGTCGTCGGAGTACGTCAGCTTCGGGATATTGCTCCAAAACCCGTTGATCATGCCGCCGATGGGCGGACGATAGATGGACGTCTCGCCGCGCTGCGTGTCGATGAGGAACAACACGGTCCCGCGTTCGCCCTGGTTGGCCACGACGATTTGAAATCGGCCCGTGCCGGTCTGGTCGAGTTTTTCCTCGATGCGGGTAAGACGCTCCTGTGTCTTGTTGACCTCGTCCCGGGTCTTGCCGGCCTGTTGCTGGATGTCGTCGAGTTTGGAACAGGAGGTCGTGAGCGCGAGAAGACATGCTGCCAGTGAGCATAAAATGATGGCCGGACTGGAAATGCGATCCTTCATGTAACGTTCCTCCTGTTCTGGCGCGGCGCTGATAACCGGCGCCAGCTCGGGCTTTCTTGTAGCAGTGCCGCCCAATTACTGTCAAGCGGCGGGATTTCCGATGGACAGGGTGCGGCAGATGCGCTAAGTAATTACCGGGCAATGCAACCGAGCAGCCATATCGCATTTAAAGAATGGGCGGTCGTCGTGGACGCGTTGGGCCAGGGCGAGCAGGTCCTGATCCTCCGCAAAGGCGGCATTCGCGAGCAACGCGGCGAGTTTCACGTCGAACACCGTGAATTCTGGCTGTTCCCGACGCAATATCACGAGGCCGAGCGCTCCATCATTCCGTCCAAACGCCCCACGTTGCGCGAGATCGCCGCCGCCGCGCCGAAAGACGCCGTCGACATCGAATACTACGCGGTCGCCGATTCCGTCATCCAGATCACCGGCCCTGAAGTGCTCAAGCGCCTGCAGGGACGACATATTTGGAGCGAGCAAATCCTGCGGGAGCGTTTCCAATTCGGGCGGGAACCGGGGTTGCATGCGCTCCTCACGCGCGTCTATCGTCGGCCGGCCTCCGAGAGGTTTGCCATGCGAGAGACCTACGGCGGTTGCAAGAGTTGGGTGGATCTGGAGCGTGCGTTATCCACTGAAGGCTTGACGCCAGTGCTCCCAGATGTTGAATATAGCGCCCAACGGGAAGAAATCTTGGAGATGCTAGCCGATCATGCCCTTGCTCATTCATAAACGACCCGATGGTACGGAAAAGACCCTCGAATTCAGCAATAAACCCCTGATCGTTGGTCGTCTGCCCGAGTCCGAGATTTCCGTGCGCGACTCGTTCATTTCGCGCGTGCACTGCGGATTCACCTACGCCAACAACGAGTTTTCGCTCAAGGACCTCGGTTCGACCAACGGCACCTACCGCAATGGCGCCCGCGTGTTCGAGTGCGCGCTCTCCTCGGGCGATAAAATCCAGGTCGGCAACACGACGCTCGTGTTCGAGATCGACTCGAAGAACCACAACGCGTCCCTGCGGCAGATCCCGCAGATGGTCGCGCCGCCGCTGACGGTCGGAGGATCGACGCCGCCCCGCCCGGACCTCAAACAAGTGACCGCGCCGGTGAACCCGCCGGCAAGTCGTCCGGCATCACCCAGCGTCAAGCCCAAGTGACCTTTCCCCGTCGCCCCAGGAACGTGGCGCGACAGCCGGTGCGGTTCCTGTTGCTCGCGGCCGGGCTGATGTGTGTTGTGTCCACCACGGTCCGATCGGAAGATTCCACCAACCAGGTCCGATCGGCCGCAGACCTCGCGCGCGAACAGGCCCGGCAGCAACGCCAGAAGCAGACGTTCACCAAGGGCACGCTGAAGGACATTGATTTTCTGCGACACGAACTCAAGCTCAAGACGGTCGATGGCGTGCGGACATTCACCTACACGCCGCAAACGTACATCTTTCGGGACAAAGCCAGGGTCGCGGTGGATAATTTGAAAACGGGCGAGATCATTGCCCTGCGCTTCAATACCGACCGCGACGGCGTCAGCACCGTCGTCCGCATCAAAGCCTACGGCCCACCCACCACCGACGGCCCGCCGCCAGGTCCGCCCATATCCACCAACCAACTGCCCAACGCGTCGCCATGAAAAAAGTCCTCGTGCCCCTTGCGCCCGGCTTCGAGGAAATTGAAGCCATCACCGTGATTGACATCCTGAGGCGCGCCGGGTTGGACGTGGTGGTTGCCGGGACGCAGCCGGGCCCCATCGAAGCTTCGCACAAGACCCGGCATATTCCCGACTGCACGCTGGACGACGTTTGTGCCGAGGATTTCGATATGATTGTCCTGCCGGGCGGCCAGCCGGGCACCAACAATCTGCATCACGATCCACGCATCAAACAGATTATTGAGGCCCTGCAGGCAAAAAACCGCTGGATCGCGGCCATTTGCGCCGCGCCGAGCATCCTGTCGGCGTACGGCATCTTGAAAGGCCGCTCGGCCACCAGTCATCCAAGCGTTCGCACGGAAGTGGCGGCCGGTGCGAAGGAAATTTCCGATCAACGCGTGGTCATCGACGGACCCATTGTCACCAGCCAGGCCGCGGGCACCGCCATGGAATTCGCCTTCGCCCTCGTCGAGATCCTCTGCTGGACCGACAAAGCGGCCGAGGTCAACCGCGGCGTCCTCGCCCGGCTCTGACGATTTGCCCGCGTTGCTTTTCACGGCCCGCACGGTAGAATCCCCCACGGAGACTGGGTGAAACGGAGAAGCACAACAGCAGTCGCGCTCACGGTCGCCGGGTCCGACAGCGGCGGCGGGGCGGGCATTCAAGCCGACCTGAAGACATTCCATGCGCACGGCGTATTCGGCACGAGCGCCATCACGTGCATCACCGCGCAGAATCCCGCTCGCATCAGCGCCGTGCAGCCGATCAGCCCGCGCCTCGTGGCCGAGCAGATGGACCGCGTCTTTGAAGCGTTCCCCGTCGGCGGCGCGAAAACCGGCATGTTGTACGACGCGGCGATCATCGAGGCGGTCGCCCACGGATTTGCCCGCCGCAGGTTCGCCAAGCTGGTGGTCGATCCGGTCATGGTGGCCAGCAGCGGCGCGCTGTTGCTCAGAAAAAACGCCGTCACCGCGCTCACAGCGAAACTCTTTCCGCTCGCGGCGGTCGTGACGCCGAATCTCGCCGAGGCGGAAGTGCTCGCGCGTCGCACCATCCGTACACTGGACGACCTGCGCTTGGCGGCCCGCGTGCTCGCCGAAAGATACGGCGTCCCGTTTCTGGTCAAAGGCGGACATCTGTCCGGGGCAAACCGCGCGGTGGACGTGTTGTTCGATGGCAAACGCTTTTACGAATACCGCGCGGCGATGGTGCCGAAGATCAAGACCCACGGCACGGGATGCACGTTTTCTGCCGCGATCGCCGCCAATCTGGCGCTGGGTTACGGTTTGAACGCATCCATCGCACGCGCGAAACGATTCGTGACGGTCGCCATTCGCGATGCCGTGAAAGTGGGGGGGCGCCGCGCTCTGAGAATATGAAACGTCCACTCGCGGGGCTCGTGGTCACGTTCGCCTCGGGGATTTGGATCGGGTCGCTCGTGGGTTGGGCGCTAACGCCGTTGTTCCTGGCGTCGGCTGGCGGCCTCGTTCTCTTCCTCTTCTTGCGGCGCACGCCATTGGCCCGGATCGCGCTGTTCGCGACGGTGTTCGTGTTGGGAATCGCCGGGTATCGCCAGGCCATAACGGTTTTGTCCCCGATCGACATCACGCGCCTGCTCGAATTGCGCGACCAAAGTGCCAGTTTGCAAGGCGTGATCGTCACGGACACGGGTGAGCGCGACACCCCCGCGAGCGAAACCGATTCGGAGCGACTGCGCTTTTCTCTCGAACTGCAGGCGCAACAGCGCGACGGGCAATGGGTTCCCGCGACCGGGACGGTCCTGGTGTTTGTGAGCGACGCGCGCGAGGTCGCGGCGTTGCGGTACGGCGATCTCATCCAGTTTTCGGGGGTGTTGCGCGTGCCGGCGCCGGTGCGCAATCCGGGCGCATTCGATTGGCGGGGGTGGCTGGAGCAGCGCGGGATTCATTTCACCGCGACGATCCGCAAGGACGACGCTCTCGATGTGGAAGCCCATGACCGGGGCAATCCCGTAATCGCCATGTCGTTGCGGTTGAGCCGGTATCTCGAACGCTCGCTGCGCCTCGGCCTCGAAGACGAGCCGAAGGTGGCCGGGGCGCTCGCGGGAATGGTGATCGGCGAGCGCTCGGAAATCCCGACGGAGACGTACAAGGATTTCCAACGCACGGGTGTTTTCCACGTGTTTGCCATCAACGGACTGCACGTCGGCTTGGTCACGGGAATTCTGCTGATCGTGTTGCGCCTGGTGCGGATTCCACGACGATGGTGCGCGGTCGCGGCGGTGCCGGTGCTGGTGCTCTACGTGTTTGCCACGGGCGCGCATCCCGGAGCGGTGCGGGCGCTGATCATGGCCTGCGCGTTGTTGGTCGGGTGGATGTTGGTGCGTCCCGCCGACACCTTGAACAGCCTGGCTGCGGCAGCGTTGGTGATTCTGCTATACGACCCGACGCAACTGTTCAACAGCGGGTTCCTGCTGTCGTTTTCCGTTGTGCTGGCCATCGTGACGCTGACACCGATCATCGAAGCGCGGTTGACGCCGCGGATTGCGACGGACTCGTTCCTGCCCGAGGAATTCGTGCCGAAGTGGAGGAAGAAAGTTGAGCGACCGTTGCGGCGGGTGATCCAACTGCTGAGTTGTTCCGTGGCGGCGTGGCTCGGGCTGGTGCCGTTGATGGCGCTGTATTTCAATCTGTTCACGCCGATCAGCATCGTTGCCAACCTCCTCGTGATCCCGTTGCTCGGGTGCATCATTGCGCTCGGGTTGCTGGCCGCACTGGCGCACGCGGCGAGCGCGTGGGTGGCATTGACCCTGAACAACGCGAACAGTCTGCTGATCGCCGCGATGGTCCACGGCGTGGAATGGCTCGGAGCCGTGCCGTTGGGTCACAGGTTTGTCCAGGCGCCGCCGGTGTGGTTCGTGTGGGTCTATTACGGAATCGGCGTGCTCGCGCTGAGCAAGAGGATTTCCGTGCGACGTCGGCGGCTCATCGCGGCGTTGGCGGTGCCGGTCATGATTGCAGCGCTGTTCGTGCACGATGGACCGTCCGACAAAGTCGATCTCACCGTATTGTCATTGAGCGACGGCACATCGATCTTTGCCCGGGTGCCCGGGAGTCACCATGACCTGTTGATCGACGGGGGCGGCGGTTGGGATGGGATGCATGTCGTGGTTCCGTTCCTGCGGTCGGAAGGCGTGAATCGCCTGGCCGCCGCCGTGCTCAGTTGCGGCGACAAGGCCCACGCGGCGGGGTTGACCGTCGTCGCGAGCGAAGTTGGGGCCCGTCAGGCGATCTGGAGTGGGATTCCCTCGCGATCGAAGTATTGTTCGGAATGGGTCAACCAGATCAAGGCCCGTGGAATTCCGTTGCTTGCGGTGAAAGCTGGCGACGAACTTGGTTCCGCGCCCAATGTACATATCCGGGTGCTCAGCCCGCCGACGGGCGTGGTTGCCAGCCGCGCTGATGACAACGCGCTCGTGCTGGCCGTCGAGTACGGGCCGACGCGGGTGCTGTTGATGTCCGATGCCGGCGAGACGGTGGAGAAACGGCTGTTGAAGGACTACAGCGACCTTCGCGCCGAGGTCGTGGTGAAGGGACAACATTCCAAGGAATCGTCGTGCACGGCGGAATTTCTCGACGCGGTGCGTCCTGAAACCGTTGTGCAAATCGTCAACACCGGCGACAGCCACCGTTATCCCGAACCGGCGTTGCGCGATCGGCTGACGGCGCGCGGCATCACCTATCTCCGCACCGACGACGATGGCGCCGTGACGATCCGGTTGACAAGAAGCGGTTGTGAGGTTCATACGTTCATGAAGTGAGGTGCGACTATGACGGATGTTTATTTCGCTCGGCTAGGCAGGATGCTTGCTTATGTCAGCGTCTTAGGCCTGATGCTCCTAACTGACGGAGGTTGCGGAGAATACGGGAATGTGGACTACACAATCGGGTTTTTGAACAAGACTGGCCACGACTTGGACGAGGTGTCCACTTACAATGGCAATAAGGCGTGGGCCCTTCCTACACCGCTGGTGACCGGTGGTAATGCGACGGAACACCTAGGGCCAATGCCGATTCCCGACGAGGTAGAGGTGAGAATAGTTGACCATGGGGAGCAGAGAGTTGTTACGGTAAGCCTCAAAGATGTTCCGAGGAGCGGGTTCGACGACGGCCATATTTATCTCGTCTTTAATGCCGACGGCACGGTTGAGGTCAGGGCATTCAAGGCTGGAGATACGAACGCACTGTTCGAGCTTGGGAGGTCGGTCCTCCCAAAGGGTGGATACAAGTTCGGCTTCGTCAACAGGACTGGACACGATCTTCAGGCCGTGTCTGTCTATTATGGTGACAAGCAGGCCGGCGTCGCTGGGGACATACTGGCACGAGTGAGAGTCGGATATTCAAACTGGGTTACGTCCTCAATCCCACCGGAAGCCGAGGTGCGGTGGGATGAGGACGGCAAACATCACACCGTCAACGCCAAATTCGATGGCACGGTTCCCAAAGGCTATGCTGAAGGAAACATCTACTTTGTTATCAAAGAAGGTGACGCCGTTGAAGTACATCCGATCAAGTGGGGTGACGACGCAGCGTCGATTGCTCTTTGTAGGTGAAGTCAGGGAATCATTCCGGCTTGTCTGACCGGCGGTGGCTGGCCATACTGACCGGGATATGGTGGTAATCATCAATGGACGGGTGGTCGCGCCGCACAGCGTGCTGGAGCAGCATTGTGTGGTGATCGATGGCGGCAAGATCAAGCAGGTGGCGCCGACGGCGCAGGTGTTGTGGCCCGAAGACGCGCAGGTGATCGACGCGAAAAACAACTACGTTGCGCCGGGCTTTGTGGACATGCACGTTCACGGCGCACTGGGCCGTGACACGATGGATGGCACGGTCGAAGCCCTGGCGCAGATTGCGAAATTCCACGCGGCGGGCGGGACGACGGCGATGACGCCGACGACCACGACGCATTCGACGGACAAGATTTCGGCGGCGTTGCAGGCGATTGCCGATGCGATGGGCCATGATTTTGGCGGGGCGCAAATCGTCGGGGCGCACATCGAGGGGCCGTATATCTCGTGGGACCGCGCCGGGGCGCAACCGGTGCAATACATCCGCGACGCGAACCCGGCGGAGTACCTGCCGTGGCTCGACCGCGACGGGTTGGTGACGCAAATGACGCTGGCGCCCGAGGCGACCGGGGCGCTGGAACTCATCGACGCGTTGCTGGAGCGGGAGATCCTGCCGAGCGGCGGTCATACGGCGGCCAGTTACGAACAGGTGCGCGCGGCGGTGGATCGCGGGTTATGTCACGCCACGCATTTGTTCAATTGCATGTCGAGCGCGACCAAGTCGGGCGCGTTTCGAGTGCCCGGCGCGCTGGAGACGTTTCTGGCCGACGAGCGGGTCATGGTGGAATTGATCGCCGATGGCAAGCACGTGCATCCGGAATTGATGCGGCTGGCGGTGCGGGCAAAAGGCGTGGACAAGGTATGCCTGATTACCGATGCGACGGCGGGCGCGGGATTGGCGGAGGGCACGGGGTTTTCGGTCGGGGAGACCAGCGCTGTGGTTCGCGACGGCGTGGGGATGACCGCGGATGGCATGTCGCTGGCCGGCAGCGTCTCGACGATGGTGCAGATGGTCCGGAACGTGGTCGAGTTGGCGGGCGCGACGCTGACCGACGCGGTGCGGATGGCGAGCCTGAACCCCGCGCGCGCGCTGGGAATTGGCGGTCGCAAAGGCAGCATTGAACCCCGCAAGGACGCGGACATGGTGATTTTCACGGACAAGTTCGACGTGCTGAAGACGGTGATTGGCGGACGAGTGGAGTATGAGGCGAAAACGGAGAGATAGCGTGGCGTCGCCGATAGAATTTAATTTCGTAATGAGACAATAGACACACCCCTCACCCGGCCTCTCCCCCAAGGGGAGA
>JBEKLM010000079.1:0-10357 GCA_050010195.1 Verrucomicrobiia bacterium | reverse complement strand
ACGATTCAGCCGGGCTGGACAAATGCGTTTTACCGGGTTCTCAGCCAGTTCTAAACTATCGCTGTACCAAAACGTAAGGCCATGCAAGATCGCCTCTGACATATGAATGCAATTCAAACCGAAAAGCGCACTGGACGCCTGGGAACAAGACACTGGGTGTTTATTGGCTCGGTCGTGGCTCTGGACTTCGCCGTTGGTCAACTCTCCAAATCCCTGCTGCACGCCTCGGGAATCACCAACTTCGTCCGCCTCGACATGTTCCTCCCCGTCGTGTTGTGGATGTTGACCCGGCTCATCGTCGACCGTTTCGGGGTGCTGACGGCCTACCAGTTTGCCTGGGGTACGCTGGCCATCTTTGCGTACCCCGGCGCGATGCTGCCCGGACCGCTGAAACTCATCCCGGCCGTGATTCAGGGGTTGTTGCACGACGCCGGCTTTTCCCTGTGCCGCCGTTTCCCCCGTGGCCGCGTCTTCGTCTCCGCCATCGTCGGCGGGTTCCTCAGCAGCGTTTCCACTGCTGTCCTCCGTGTTCAAGTGCTGCATCTCCCATGGACGAAGGTCACGCAAGCCTTGTTCGGCGTCCAGGCAGCAACCTCCGCCGTCGTCAATGCTGCCGCAGCCGGGCTCGCATTGATTGTCTGGGCTCGCATTCGCAATCTGCAAATCACGCGCATGATGAGGGTCGACGCCTGATTGTCACCGAAAAGTTGGGCTTCCAGGCGGCCGGCACGGACGCGCCGCTTCTGGAAGATATATCCCTGCGGATCCAACCGGGTGAACGCGTCGGCATCATCGGCCCTTCGGGCTCCGGCAAGACAACCTTGGGTCTGCATCTGGCAGGCCTTCATCGTGTGGCCCTCCTCGGCCACACGTCCGGCCGCCTCTGGCTGAACGGGCGCGACTGCACCCAGGACGGTTGCGAGGGATTCGCCGGCGTCGTGCTTCAGAACCCCGAGATCCAACTCTTTGGCGAAACGGTTGAGGAGGAAATGTCCTTGAGCCTGCAGCAGCGGACGGGAAACTTCGATCGTGAGCGTGAGATGGACCGCTGTCTGAATCTCCTCGGTCTCGGGGCCGTGCGCGACCAGGCCGTGACCACGCTGTCATTGGGGTGGAAACAACGTCTGTCCGTTGCGAGCATGTTGGCCCTCGACCCGAGAGTCCTATTGCTCGACGAGCCCACCAGTTACCTCGACGAAGCAACGGCCGATCTCCTGTTCGATGTGCTGGCAGCGCAAACGAAGGATACCGGGCTGACGGTCCTGCTTATCGAACACGATCTGCCCCGGCTCATGCCCTGGGCCTTGCGTTTGGTGGCCATGCGGCAGGGCCGGATCGTGTTCGACGGTTCACCAGCAACCTACTCATCCCCATCCACACTATTCACGGAACCCGCCAACACCATTGGGACGGGGCATTCCGGCGGTGGTGGGGAACGCGTCCTTATGATCGAGCGGGTCAACTTTGGCTACAACGGTTGCCGGGCCGCATTGGATAACGTCTCGCTCTCGATCGCGGCGGGCGAGATCGTCGCCGTGGTCGGCCCGAATGGATCCGGCAAAACCACGCTGCTCAATCTGGTCAAGGGACTGCTCGAGCCTGACGCCGGGCGGATCATCTGTGCCAGCCCTGCCCCGCGCATGGATGCCGTGGGCCTGGTTTTCCAGAATCCCGACAGCCAGCTGTTTGCGCATTCCGTCTTTGAGGAGTGCTCGTTCCTGCCGCGCAACCAAAATCTCCCCACGCAGGAAGTGTCCCGCCGAACCCGGCGGGCATTGGTACAAGTGGGATTGGAGTCACAGGCCGAACGTGTTCCATTTTCGCTCAGCTACGGCGAGAAGCGGCGTCTCACACTGGCTTCGACGTTGTCAGGACGATCAACCGTGCTCTGCCTGGATGAGCCGACGGTGGGCCTCGACGGCGATTGTCTCCGCCAAGCCGCCGGAATTCTCCGACAAATCAGCGCGGAAGGCGGTGCCGTGCTGCTGGCATCGCATGACTCCGATTTTGTAAACGCCGTGGCCACTCGCGTGGTCACGCTTCGCGCCGGCCACATCGTGGAGGATACGGCACGACAAGGAGGTGTTGCGTGACGGCCGCGTGGTGGACAAAGCTGCACCCGCTGACACGTCTGGCATTGTTCCTGACCGTGTGCTTGGACGCCGCTTTGGGACAGGAGTTCCTGCCCCAGTTGTTGTTGTTCTGTGGACTTCTCCTGCTCTTGTTCACCTGCGGCGCGGCCGGGTCTCACTATCGGCTGCTCATCTGGGCGCACGCACTGGGATTGCCGGGAACACTGCTCCTGTTTGTCGCCATCGGATACGAAACCACGCATGTGTGGTCCCAGGCCCTGTCCTGGGGCGTGGTGGAAGGCGCGAGATACGCCTTGCGGCTGGAGTGCCTCTTCCTCGCCAACCTCGTGTTCATCAGCATCACCAGCACGCGGGAAATCATCTCCCTGTTCTCGCACCGATGGATGCCAGCGGCGGCCGGGACGCTGCTGTCCACCGCCGTGCGCTTCGTGCCTCTGACATTGACAGAGGCGCGGCGGATCTACGACGTTCAACGCTGTCGCGGGCTGCGCTTGCGCCCGTGGGTGCCACGAAGTTGGTTGCCGATCCTTGTCCCGTTGTTTGTATCGCAAATGTGCCGGGCGCATGACACGTCGGTGATGCTCGTCGTGCGCCGCATCGCGCCGGGCGCCGGGGCCGCATCGGCCCGAAAACTGGGAGCCGCGGACTGGCTCGTCCTCGGGTTGGCGCTGGCCATTTGCATCCAGACGCTGCTGTAAAGGAGAGATCACATGCCGATCAACCGCGAAATCCTGTCACGCCTGTTGGCGCAACTGCCCCAACCCGCGCCCCGCTTGAAGGACTTGCACATCTTTCTGCACTGGGTCATCGCCAGTTCCGACCGCTATGGCATGGCGACGTTCTTCCGACCGTACAATGCCGGCGACACGTGTTACCAGAGTTCGTATCTCGGGGACCTGATTGGTCGGCCGGTCACGGAAATCGCCGAGATGTTCGCCGATTCCGATGACGCCCTCCGATTGGGAACGGTCAAGGCCTGCCTCAACGGGTCGCTGCCGCTCCCGAACGACATCTTCACAGCCAACGCGGTGGCCCCATTCGCGGAAATGATCAAACACTGCCCGAGCTGTTTCATTGGACACTTCACCCAGGCGGAAATCTGGCGTGACCAGGGACATCCCGTGACCATTATCGAACTCCAGCCGCGCCCCGGCGATATCCACTGGAATGACTCCAAGCCCGCGCTCCGCCAGGCCGAGATTGTGTTCATCACCGGCTTGACGCTCCTCAATGACACGTTCCTGGAGGTCGTCAGCCGCACGCCCCAGGCGAAGTACCGCGTCCTGCTGGGACCGACCGTGCCCTGTAACCCGCTGTTCTTTGACTATGGGGTTCACCTGATCGGGTCGACCCTGATATCCGACGCCGGCCTCGCGATCCGTTATTGCCAACACGGGGGAACGAGCGTCCGCAAAGCGCCGCCCGGGGCCCTGCGCCGAGTCAGCCTGACGAACCGGCCGGAGCTGAAAATGGAATTCGACCGCGTGACCGGACACCGCGTCTCGGAACGTGTTTGAAGGTTGAGGTCGATTTTACCGCCGCCCCTTCTCCGAAACCGTACCCCACTCACAAGCCCCTTCAGCCACCCTTGCACCGCCAGAATTTGATGGACGGGAGGGTTGACTTCGTGATATTGTTCACCAAGTCAGAAGCTGCGAGTTGACGCCCTGTCTGCGCCAGTCCGTTGCGGGATGCAGAGCGCTTTTGAGACAGGCATCTCAAAACTGTAGGGGGCGATCGCGCCACGTTCGCACGACGAGCGGCAACCTGTGCCCTCGTGCCCCCCAGATCAATTCCTCCCAGATCACGGACGAAGCGTTGGGCGCGGCACCGGTGGCGGAGGCCGAACCCTCGGAGCTTTTCGCCTTCAAGGAGTGTCAGGACTTGTTCCGTAATCGGCTGCGCGAGCCGATGCTCCGGCTGATTCCCCAACTGACCGGCCTGCGCCTCCACGTCGTGTGGCACCGCCCGCTGGACTTTCAAGGACCCGATGAACTGCCCGTCCTCTGCCCGAGGGCGCGCCAACGAACGGCTGCGAATGGCCGGCCGCCCAGGAGCTGCGAGTTCTGCTTGCGGTGGCGTTGGAAACGCGCCTTGTCCCCGGACAACCGGGGCCGGCGGTTCATCGGACCGTGTGGCACCACCAACTTCTGCGCCTGCCTTCAGGTGGATAAGGTCTGCCCACTCACGCTGGTCTTGCAGGCGAGGGTCGCGTCTCGTTCTCCCTCACCCCACAGGGTCAGCCAGGGGAAAAACACCCGGTTCCGGGCGAGGCACGACGGGGAACCCGTCTCCCCCGCCGCCTTCGATCACGCGGTGGCGTTGGCGCGTCTGATCCTCCACGTTTTGGAATCCAGCGCCCGAGCCCGGATGGCCAGGGACAGATTGGACAACACCTTGCGGAGGTTGAACACCACTCGAACCGAGGCCACGCGCCTGCGCGGGGAACTGCGCCATCGGTTGCCCGGCCTCCCGGAATCCACCGTCCAACCTTTTTTGGGAAGCCACGCCCAGAAGATCGTGGACGCGATGCTCGACTACGTGCATCAGCATTACCTCCGCCCGATCAGCCTGGACGACCTGGCTTCGGCCATGAACATGAACGCCTCCTATCTCTCCGCCCTGTTCAGTCAAACCACCGGTGTGACCTTCCACCACTTCCTGGAAGAAGTCCGGCTCTCCAAGGCCAGGGAGTTGCTCCGCGATCCGCGAAACCGCATTGGCGAAGTCGCCCGCGCGGCGGGCTACGCCAGCCCGGACGCCTTCCGTCACGCCTTCAAGGCCCACGAAGGCCTTTCGCCAGAGGCTTGGCGGGCGGGGCAATAGCCCACCAAGATGTTGTAGGGCGCGATGCCCCGCGTAGTTTCGGGGTATCGCGCCGTTGCTGTGGTCATTGCCAGCGGCGCGATACCTAAACGACAGGCATCGCGCCCTACAACTTCGGAACGATTTGTCGGTCCTTCAGCATGCTCATGCAATATCCGGGTTTGGAGTCTCGCCCTACCCGGCGGAATCTCCCCATTCCCAGCGCGGCTCTTGGCCGTTTACCGCCCAAAAATCGCCCCAAATCCAAAGAATTATCTGCTTTTCCAAAAACGTATCCGTTGCGCAACCGCGCCATCGGTGGTCGAATAACGGTCGTGTTAAAGAACCCGCCACGCGAGTTGGCGGAGACTCTGGCGCGGGTCAACAGCCCTTGCGATGAGATCCAAAGCGCCAGGAGGGCGGTCAGCAACTGAAGGGAAATCTGATCATGAAAAAACTACTGCTGCTGGTAGCGGTGGCCAGTTTGGTGTTCGCCGTTGCGGCAAATGCGCAGGATCCACCAGCGATGGGGGCTGGATCCTTCGGCGTTAGCGATTTTTATGGTGGGGGTTCTGCTAGTGCAACGACGCTCACGCTGTTCCCCAGAGCGCTAATCACGGAAGAGGTAGAAGGTTCCTTTGTTGGCTTGGGCCTCCCGCTCAGCGACCTTACGGCCTACAGCGCAACAATCAGTGGGATTGGTTCGACTCCTACGACAGAGAATATCAATGACTATTTGGTCTTTGCTACGCCCGACGCCACTTTCGGGGGTTCGGGGACGACGCCCAACAACCGGTTTGAGTTCAACCTGGCCACACTTCAGTACTTGGGCGATGGCGGTGGTGCGTATTCTTTCGCGGGACAGGGAACGCTTGTCGACACCGCAGGGGCCTACGCCAACAGCCCAGCCTCCATGACCGTTGGCTTTTCCGGTCCTGGTAATTACTCATTCACTTTCGCGGTAGTGCCCGAGCCGGGTACATTTGCCCTCGTTGGCATTAGTCTATTGCTGGCCGGCTGCGTCGCGCGGCGGCGAACGGCAAAGGCGTAAGGCATCTCAGTCAGTCATCTGACAAGACAACTGAGCCATCCGTGAGGGTGGCTCAGTTCGTTTTGTGAAAGGGTCACCCATGGACACCACACTACCAGGGGGAATTTGACATTACTGGCGTTCCGCTTGGCCTTTTACCGCCCCCACAACCGCCCCAAATCCAAAGAATTATCCGCTTTTCCAAAGAACTATCCGTTGCGGGACCGCGCCATTGGTGGTGAAATAGCCGGTGTGTTAAAGAGCGGGCCACGCGAGTTGGCGGATTAAGGAGATCAAATGAAGATGAAACTTAAACTATTCATTGCGTTATCAAGCTGCGCGTTGGCGGCTTCAGCCGCCAAAGGCCAGACTGGCTGGGCTTTTTTGTCCCCCACTAACATCATCCCGCTCAGTGCTTGGAGCGGCAGCTTCGCTGTTTGCAGTGCCAGCGCCTTCGACTCCTATACTGGACAGAACGATAGCGTGCACGCTGGGGGTCTTCCTATTCCGTACCCGGGTGTCGCTATCTCGGGAGTTGCACAGGTACAAGGGTATCATTTTGTGCTGCCCTCGGATTTAGCAATTGGCACGGCGACTATCAGCGTCAATCCAAACGCGGCGGGGGGGGTGCAGTGGGGCGCACAATACTTTCCTGCGCCAGATCCCTCCGGCCCTTTTGCGTTTGAGTTTATAACTCTACATGCTGCGGTTGTAGACCCTGCGACGGTGGCCGTCAGCCCTGGCGATCCGATAACGGCCTCGTTCGTACCAAGCTCGGACCTCGGGGTGACTTTCCCTAATGATCCGGGTGCGGTTTACACGTCCACATTCACCGCCTCTGCGCAGACGGATATTCCGAGCTTCTCATCGCTCTTTTCGCTGTCAATCCAAATGACCAGCACCAACCCGGGTGACGTGGCTGTCAACTTCATGAGCAATCCCCTTCTCGGGCTGAACGATGCTGCGATCACAGCCAACCTGCTCAGTGGATTCAGCTATAGCGACGGGGCCTACTCGTTCAATCCTGCAGGCCAAGAGATTGATGGCACCTTCACCGTCCCGGATGGCGTCTCCACAGTCAACATCACCTCCGGCACTTCTGAGGAACTTGACGCCTCCGACGTCCCCGAACCGTCCACCTTCGCCCTGCTCGGCATCGGAGCCATCGGCCTGCTGGCCTACGTCGCGCGGCGGCGAACGACAAAGGCGTAGGGCAGCCCGGTCAATCATCTGGCAAACCGATTGAGCCATCCGGGTGGGTGGCTCAGTTTGTTTCGGCACTATCCCGTTGCCATACGGTATGGGGCGGGCTTACTCTGGTGGCGTGCGAAGAAAGACGACGATCACCCTCCGCGAATTCTTCCAGATGTTCCCGAACGATGAGGCGTGCCTGCAATACATCTTCACGGTCCGCTACGGACAGGGTTATCGGTGTCCCAAGTGCCGACGCCGCGCTCATTGGTATCGCCTCCGGGCCGAACGCGCCGTCTCCTGCCAGTGGTGCGGTCATCACCTCCACCCGACCGCCCGCACGCCGTTCGCGGACAGCCGGACGCCGTTGCAGCTCTGGTTCTATGCGATCTATCTGTTCGCCACGTCCCGGTACGGTGTGCCCGCGACCGAACTCCGGGAAGAACTCGGCGTGACCTACAAGACCGCCTGGCGCATGGCCCGCCGCATCCGCCGGTTCATGGCCGGCGTCGACGGCGCGGTGCCGTGAGTCGCGATCCTCCCCGCTTCGCTCGCGGCTTGTTCAACGCCATCAACTTCACGACGACGCGAAACCGGTACTTCCGCGTGTGCGGGTGCGTCTTCTCCCGCTGCCGGATGAACTCCGCCAGCTTGCCTTTGGACCGGGCCTCTTTCAGGTGCAAGGTGCTTGTCCTCTAATCTACGTCAAGCACCCGAGCGTTTACCAAGCCAAGCGCGTGCCCGGTGGTGGGTAGTGTCCTAACTTGAAATCTTGTTTGCGGCGATGTAGTCCCGAAACCGCGGACGAAGGCGCTCGATCACGATCGTGCAGTAAATCCACCCATCAATGAGGCAACCGGTCAGGCCGCCGACCAACGCGCAGGCGTAAGAGATTGTTTCGGAAAAACCAAACTGTCCCCACAGCACAAGCCCAATAATGTCTCCGAGAGTCGCGAAAACGATGAGGGCGGCCAGACCCACCCAAAACTGCCAGAAGCCCAACATATCCCAATAGCAATGTCGCCACACCTTGCGGCGGTCAGACCGAGAAAGGTTTGCCAATTCTGGAATCTGTTTCGCAAGCAGGTAAATCTTCACGGTTGCCCTTCCTGTGGCACGGCCTCAGTTCTGCGCTTGCTCACCCCCCAATCATATCCACAAGCTGCCGAACCGTCCACCGGGAAGTGGTAGCGCCCGCTTGCATTGCTGGCGTCAACTCGCCCCCTACCCCTTTCGGTTCGCTCGCGGCTTGTTCAACGCCATTAACTTCACCACGACGCGAAACCGGTACTTCCGCGTATGCGGATGCGTCTTCTCGCGCTGCCGGATGAACTCCGCCAGCTTGCCTTTGGCTCGGGCCTCTTTCAGATGCATCAACGCCAGTTTCACCGATTAGTCCATCATCGTAAAGTCCAATTTACGTATGCCAAGGGGATAATCGCTACTACCAATCGTGGTTTTGCGTAACTATTTGCGTTTATTTCAGGCCAGTCTTTGCCGTTTCCGAAGAAAAGCTTCCAAAGCTCACAAACCTTCCAAAGTGCGCTCACGGGTTTTTTCGTTCGGACGTAATCTCCCGCCCGTTGTGAAACATGGGAGATAAAAAATGAACTGGATGACGAAGCTCGCGATTTTGTTCGGACGAAAAAAGTTTGAAGACTTTGCCCAGGCCAATCCCCAACTGCCCGATGACGCGCTCGCGGTTGCGAACACGCTCGATACGTACCCTACACGTGGCGCCGCCGCGCTGATCGCCGGCTCGCTGGCCCACGCGGTCGATAACGTCCTGCGCGGGACCGAGACCGTCGAGCAACTCGCCACGCATCTGCTCTTGGTGCTGACGGCGCTGTGCATCATCTGGGTCCGCCACGCCATCAGCAAACACGATGTGCGGGTGAACGCGGCGGTGCAGTCGGCTCGTCAGGTGTCCGGCATTTCCAGCACCGTGACAACGCTGATGATTCTTTTCGCGCCCTTCGTGTTCTTCGTGGTGAGTCCACTGAATTGTGGGGCAGGCGGCCCGCCTGCCGATGTTTCAACGACGGCAACCGGGCCGGTTGCCCTACAAACCGGCACGACGAACGGCTCGGCCGCTCCAACGACCGCAACCGGGACGGTCGCGCTACCAAACAACGTCACCAACGCCACGGCGCTGTTCACCGAGCTCGTCTCCGATTTTGGCAGTGTCACCAAATTCAGCAGCGGCGTCGGCGTCAATCTCCACGGCAAGATCGCGCCGCTGCTGTCCCAGGAACTTTCGCTCTTCGGGCACTCAACCACCAACTCCTCGTGGTCGACCGGGCCGTCCCACGCGACGTTTTTCCTGCCGGCCGCCAACGAGGAACAGGTCGGCTGGTCGTTCAGCGGCAGTTGGAACTCTCCGCCCAGAATCCTCCGCTTCGCCCTGTTCAACGCCAGCGACATCGATTGGACGGTCAACTGGGGTCTGCCCGTCGAGGATTACTACCGGGTGTTTCGCCATATCGATTGGCGCGAGAACCGTCTCGGCGTGTCCATCACCCGGAAATTCTAGGGAGGCAATTCCATGACACTTGCAACAAGAACTTCTGAACCCACCCCTGGCCCCTCCCAAGAGGGGAACAAACAATCCGGTCTCCCCTCCTCTGGAGGGGCTGGGGGTGGGTCTGGCTTAACGATGAAGGGTGGGCTTTGGGACAACCTATGAACGATCATGGAATCAACTGGACCGGGGTGCTGGCGATCATCGCACTGCTGGAATTCTTCCGCAGCCTGGTGATCTATGTCTTTATCAGTCCCCTGCGCGGCGCGGGCAAGAAAATCGACCATCTCGAATGCCAGATCAACGGACTGAATTTCGCCCACCTGCAAAAGAGCGTCGAGGACCACGAGTGCCGCGTGCGCGAACTCGAACGCGATGCGATGCCGGTCGATGATTTTCGCCGTTACACCGACACGTCCGAACGCGACCGCCGCCTGGTGAACAAGAAACTCGACATCCTGCTGCAACGCACCGCGCAACTGCGCGACCCGGCCGATGAAAGGGAACTGAGTGATGAAAACTGAAACCCCTCTCTTTATTTCTCTCCCGGCGGGAGAGATCAAAACCGGATTTCCCCTCCACCGGAGGGGCCGGGGGTGGGTGACCCGATGAACCCTGAACAACTCCGCGACCTGCGGGTCGCGATCCTGCAATACCTCTACCGCGCCAAACCCCTGGGCCGTCGCGCCACCGTGATCCATCAGATCGTCCGCCAGG
>JBEKLM010000078.1:0-10663 GCA_050010195.1 Verrucomicrobiia bacterium | reverse complement strand
ATAAGATCGTCTAGTCGCCATTTCTCCAACGGCTCTTTACTCTTGGTCGCGTTCTGGATGACACTCGCATCCTGCTGCCGGAGCAAATCGAGTAAGATCGCTTCGGTCGCACTACCCGCAAGCACGGATGTTGCGTTGAAGCACTTCGAGTCGAAACAACGGCAAGCCTCTTGAGACACGCGTGACACAAAGGTCTGAAGTGCTTCATTCCTCACGAACGATACGTTGGGAGCTGACGTTCTGGTTTTGTCTTGGCTCTGAGAAGCTTCCTTGGGTCGCGGCTTCTTGTTCAGCACATCAAAGGCTGCTATCTGCAGCTCCTTTGAAACGTCTTCTATCAAATGAGCCGCTTGCCACTCACGTGTTGACAGAAGTTCTGTGACCCACGCGATCCACTCTTCTTTGCCTTCGAGGCCGCGCAGCAGAGTGTCCTTAAAGGTGCCATTATATGCGGCATCAAGGGTTGATTCTATAGCGGCTTGAACAGGCTCGAGTTCCAGCGATCCGCCAAGGGTCTTTATGAAAACGCAAATCATCGTCTCGCGAATTTGCCGCAAGTGGTCGATAAGATGGTCAAACGCATCAACTACGTTCTCTTGAGTATCGAATTGCGGACGAAGGTCGAGGGTGTGTTTGACCGAGTTCTTTATTCTGAGCGCGCAACCCTCTACGTCTTCGAAGTCATCATCGGTCGCTCGGAGCGCCCGTTCATACGCGATCTCAAACGCACTCAACAGCTGCGTAACTTTCTTTGCGGAATTCGCGCTAGTTGCTTCGGAATCTGTTCGCCGAGGATTTCGTGAACGGTGAGCGGGACGACGCCTTTGCGCTTTTCTTGAAGAAGTGGGCGATCTCGGTGAGGGCGTGGGCGGGATTTCTCTCATTTCTGTTCCTCCCGCCATCAAGTACCGCGACGCGAGGATGTCTTCTGGGCCAAACGATGGGGCAGGACAAAGGTCTTCACGGTTCCCACTTTTGGTAGATTCACCTCGATCTCACGCCCATACCAGTCCTCGCCTTTGCCAATGCTCAGGCCCATCGACGCGACATCCGCCGCCGAAAAGAACCTCACGGCGCAAAAGCATTTTCCACGATGCGGAGGATTCATCTTCATCCAGATCGGGTCGAAGATGCTGAACACGGTCTTCGATGACCGCCAGTCTAACGCGATGCAATGGGGTTCGGTCCGGGCGTCGAAGCGACTGTCGATAGCCGCATAAGGCCACGCGTCACGAATCTCCGGAAAGTTGAGCACACGCGCCCATGAATACGCGCGGGTGAGCTTCCTTGCGTCGAATGGCGGCAGCGTCGGAATCACGATCCTCCTCCAAACATTTAAGCGTTTCGTGTTTAGTCGACAAACTTGGCCAAGCTGTGAAGTGTAGTCAGACAATGTGTGTTCGACAAGTCCTGAAGAATTTTGGGGGCGGTCCGAACGCGGTGCTTCAAATACCCACCCCTTTTCCCCTCCGAGGAGGGGATTGGCGCCGCGCCGCGTGAAGGTTGCGCCACCGGCAAGTCTGCGGCGCGTCTCGTCCAATTCGGCTTGCGGCCTACAACGACAAAGGCGGCGCGTCCGCGCTCACCGCGCGCGGCTACAACGGCGATTCAAATACCCACCCCTTGTTCCCCTCCGAGGAGGGGATGGGGGCGACGACGGCAAGCACGGAGGCTTGCGCCACCGAGGCACCAGCGGCAAGCGGGGCGCTTGCCCTACAATCGGAGACGACACGGCACGCTTTAGAGGTTATAACCGCTTTCGCCGTGCTGGGTCCAGTCGAGGCCCTGTTCTTCTTCTTCGTTCGTGACGCGCAGGCCCATGATCATGTCGACGATCTTCAACAGGATCCAACTGACGACGACCGCATAGACCACGGTGGCCACGATGCCCGTGGCCTGGATGAGCAATTGTTTGGGGTTGCCCCGGAACAAGCCTTCCGCGCCGGCATCGTTGACGAGCGTCGTCGCGAACACGCCCGTGAGCAAGGCGCCGAGCATTCCCCCCACGCCGTGAATCCCAAAGGTGTCGAGCGTATCATCGAAGCCGAACTTGTTTTTGACGGTGACGCCAAGATAGCAAACCGCGCCGCCGAGCAAGCCGATGATCAGCGCGCCGCGAACCGTCACGAACCCTGCGGCGGGGGTGATGGCGACCAGGCCGGCGACGCATCCGGAGGCGATGCCGAGCACGCTGGGTTTGCCGCGGAACCTCCATTCCACAAACATCCACGACATCGCAGCCGCGGCGGACGCGATGTGCGTGTTGACGAACGCCTGCGCCGCCAGGCCGTTCGCGGCCAGCGCGCTGCCGGCGTTGAACCCGAACCAGCCGAACCACAGCAGGGCGGCACCCAGGACGGTCAGCGTCATGTTATGCGGTTCCATTTGGCGTTCGCCGCGGCGCGCCCCGAGCACCAACGCGCAGACGAGAGCCGTCATGCCCGAACTGATGTGGACGACCGTGCCGCCGGCGAAGTCGAGGGCATTGAGCTTGTGGAGCCAGCCACCGACGTTCCACACCCAGTGGCAAATCGGATCGTAGACGAAGGTGGCCCAGAGGAGAGAGAACAGCAACATCGACGAAAACTTCATGCGCTCGGCGACCGCGCCGTAAATCAGCGCGGGGGTGATGATGGCGAACATCATCTGGAAAATCATGAAGGCCTGATGCGGGATGGTGGCGGCGTAATCGGGATTAGGCGCGGCGCCCACGCCCCACAAGCCGGCCCAACTGAGATTGCCGATCACCGAGCCGACATCCGGGCCAAAGGCGAGGCTGTAGCCCCACAACATCCATTGCACCGTGATCACCCCCAGCAACGCGAAGCTTTGCATGATGGTGCCGAGCACGTGCTTGCGGTGCACCATGCCGCAGTAAAAGAACGCCAGGCCCGGCGTCATCAGCATGACCAGCGCGGCGGACGCCAGGACCCATGCCGTGTCACCCGAATCCACCTTCAAGGCGGGCCTCGCCAATGGCACCATCGCGCCGAAAGTGGTCGAAGCGGTTAGCACGAACAAGATACACCACATCCAAGACAGTGAACGCTTCACAAATGTAACTCCTTCCGACGTTTTCGGGGTGTCGCGGCGGATTGTATTGAAGCGAGGTTCGAACGCAAGTGGATTGTGCTAGCCTCACCGTTCTCCGATAGCTAGGCTGCCGTCGTGAACGCCCGGGAAATCACATTGGAACTGCTGAATCGCTGGCCGCAGTCGACAGCACTGGCCGATGAGCTTCTGGAACAGGCGCTTGCAGGATCTTCCTTGACACAGCCTGACCGCGCGTTTGTGACGGAGTTGTTCTATGGTTGCCTGCGGCGGAGACTCTCGCTAGATTTCCTGCTTGCCCAGTTGGCCAGCAAAACGCCGCGCCCGATCGTCGCCAACGTCGTCATCCTTGGACTCTATCAACTGTTCTATCTCCAGACTCCCGCGCATGCGGCAGTCAACGAAACCGTCGCGCTTGCCAAGAGATATGCGGGCGTGGCTGAGGCGAAATTCGTCAACGCCGTCCTGCGCCGGGCACAGCGGGAGTCCGACGCACTCCTGGCGAAACTCGAGGAGACACGCCAGCACCAACCATGGATCTATTACTCGCACCCGGAGTGGCTTTGGAAACGATGGGCGGCGCGTTTTAGTAGCGAGAGTACGGCGGCGTTATGCGATTGGAACAACCAGCCGCCACCGTTGTATTTGCGGGCCAACACGCTCAAAACACCGGCGAAGCCCGCGGATGTTCCCGCCGAGCCGACCGACCATCCGTTGTGTTGGCGTGTGACCGATACGACGGGACTGTTTTGCACCAAGTCGTTCGCAACCGGCGAATTCTACGTGCAAGACCCCTCCACGCTTGTCGCCGTGGACGTGCTCGATCCGCAGCCCGGCGATGCGGTGTTGGACATGTGCGCCGCGCCCGGCGGCAAGACGACGTATATCGCACAAAAGATGCAGAACCGTGGTCGAATCATCGCCGCCGATTCAGCAAGTTCGCGGCTGGCGCTGGTGGGAGAGAATTGCCGTCGCCTCGGTGTGCAAATCGTGGCGACGCTGGCCTGTGAAGGGACGCGGTTGGATCGTTGCCTGCGCGGGGAGGAGTTCGACCGGGTATTGGTGGATGCGCCGTGCTCGAACACGGGCGTACTTCGTCGGCGTGCGGACCTGCGGTGGCGACTCACGGTGGAGGAAATCGGCCGGCTCGGGGCGCTCCAGGCGAAATTGATCGCGTCGGGAGCAAAGTTTACGAAACGTGGCGGCGTTTTGGTTTACAGCACGTGCAGTCTGGAACCCGAGGAGAACGAAGGTGTTGTGGAGGCATTTCTGAAGTCCCACAAAGAATTTATGGTTGAGACGACACGGTCCCTGTTTCCCCCGCGCGATGGCGTGGATGGCGCGTTCGTCGCCCGGTTTCGACGAACGAACGCCGCGCGAGCCTGAACGCAGCCCGCGCGGCGTATGATTCTACTCGCAGAATTTAGTTGTTCTGGGAAGGCGGAGGCTGCGGCGGAGGCTGCGGCGGCGGATTGCCACCCGCGCCCGGGCCTGGCCCGCGATGTTCACCGCCGGGACCGTTTTCGAGCGCCTGGGTTAGTTTGGCGTTTTGGTCCGCCGTAAGGACGGCGCGCAGTTTTTCGATGTAACTTTTGCGAAGGGCCCGGAACGCCTGACGGCCGCCGCTCGGTGGCGCGTTCGTGGCCGTCCCGCTCGACGGACCGTTACTGGCCCGCAGCTTGGCGACGTCGCTCCTGAAGCTGGCGTCCAGCGCGTCGTATTTCGTCTGCTGGTCGCCGGTCAGCGCCAGTTCGTTGAGGATGGGTGGCGGCAACAAGTTCCTCATCATCGGACGGTGGGGCATGGGCGGGGCATTGGTTGAGTTATCCGCGGCGAGCGCGCCGGCGGCGATGACAATACTGGTCAAACAGGCAATGATCATTGCGCGTTTCATTTGAGTCTCCCTGGCTGGTTTGGTTGTGATTTGGTCATGTGGCACATGGTTGTATGGCGATCCGAGAGCATGGTTACGGCGCGGATGACGGGGGTGGCGGCGGAGTCGGCGTCCCGTTGTTTTCCGCTGGCGGCGGCGGATTGGCTGGCGCCTCCTCGCCCGGATGATTCCGACGCCATTGTTGTTCAAACTCCTGTTGGCGGCTGCGGAATTCTTCCCGGGCCCGTTGCCGTTCCGCGGGCGTCATCTGCTCCCATTTCTTTTTGTTCTGTTGAAGCTGGGCGCGTTCCGCCGGCGTCATGCTGAGGAAGCGCTCGATGCGGTCATGGATGAATTTCCGTTCGTCGGGCGGCATCTCGGCGAGCGCGCGATGGAGGCGCATCAGTTCGGTTTTGCTTTCGAGGTTCATTCGGCTCCAGCGCGCGTCCAGACGTTGTTCCGCCAGGGCCCGCTGCTCGTTGGTCATTGGCGCTCTTTGTCTGGGCTGCGCCTGATTGACGGTCGGTGGGGGCGGTGGCGGCGTGGGGGGGGGTTGTTGTGCGCGGGCACTGGTGACGATCATGCCCGCCAACAATCCCATCAGGAACAGGAACCGGTTCACTCGTGATGGCCCTCCTTGAGCTGGTCAAGGTTGGCAATCACATCGTAATCTTCGAGGTAATCTCCTTCCTGGACGTGGGCATAGAGCTCGGCGTGTTTCCGATCCAGTATTCGCTCGTGCCCGACCCAACCGGTGACAGCCATGGCAACGACCGCCGTGGCGAGGGTCGCCCAACGGATCGAGGGTCGCCACCACCAGGGGCGTGCGTCGACCCGGGGCTCGTTGAGCCGGCGCACGGTGCGTTCGGCGAATCCGAAGGAGGGTTCGATCCCCTCGTCGCGCGCGAGCACCTGCCAGGCGTTGGCGTACGCCTCCCATTCCCGGCGGCAAGACGAGCAGGCGGCCAGATGCGCTTCAAACGCAGCTTGCTTGGCCCCGCTCAACCGCCCATCCAAGCGCTGGTCGAACTGGTCTCTGACTGTCTGGCAACTCATGTCCTTCCTGTCCATCTGGTTAAACACCAGATTTGGCGAATGGTTTCTATTAGTAATACCCCCGTAATTTGTCCTTTAGCGTAAGGCGTGCCCGATGCAGCAGCGATTTCGTGGCCGAGACCGAACAACCCAGCACCTCTGCAATTTCCTCGTAGGAAAGCCCTTCGTAACGGCAGAGAATGACGGCGGTGCGTTGCGCTTCGGGCAGTTCCTGGACGGCTTCCTTGATCTTGTCCTGCAACTCGCGCTCGACGACTTCCTGCGCGGGATCGCGCATGGTCGTGTCCGGCGCCTGCCAACCAGCGGATTCGGAGTCGCGCGGCTCCTGCAACGCATCCAGCGATTCCGCCGGGTGTCGGCTCCGGCGGCGATGCTCGTTGAGGATCGTGTTGCGGGTGATGGTGAACAGCCAGGTGGTGAATTTCGCGGTGGGTTTGTAGCGTTTGGCCGAGCGATAGACCTGGACGAACACGCGCTGGGCGAGGTCTTCGGCCTCCGAGGCGTCGCCGATGGCGCGATGGATGGTATTGATGACGACGCGTTGGTGGCGCTCGATTAATTCACGAAGCGCATCCGTGTCGCCCTCGCGCACGCGCAACATGAGCGCCACGTCGGGATCGGTGGATGTCATCGTCACCATGCTACTGCATGGAGAGAAACACCGCAACGCCGCTCATGTCGGCGGGGTGTGATTAAAAACGGTGACCGCTATATCGACTTCCCCCTCACCCGTCCCCGCAAACAATGGCGGGGCCGGCCTCTCCCTCGGCGGGGCGAGGCGTGCCTTGCCGCCATTTCCTCTCCCCTTGGGGGAGAGGATCAAGGTGAGGGGTGTCGTTGGTTTCTGACCACCACGTTTAATCATACCGGATGTCGGCCCTGCCGCGATGGCGTCAGGGCAGGCTCAGGCCGAACCGGTCGAAGCGCGGCTTGAAGTAGTGGTCGCGGTCGAAGGACATGGCCACCAGCGTCGCGCGACCGTAAACGCTGTCGCGCGGGACAAACCCGAAATAGCGGGAGTCGAAACTGTTGTCGCGGTTGTCACCCATGACGAAGTAGTGGCCGGCCGGGACCTGGATCGGACCGAAGGAGCGCCGCGCGGGAATCTGCGAATCGATCATCATCGGATGCGTTCGGCCCGAAACCGTCTCGTCGAACACCGACCCGGGTTCTGACCCGTCGCCGGCTGACGCATAGGACGCCGGCTGACCGTTGACCAACAGATGCTCGTCGCGCAATTCGACGGAATCGCCCGGCGTGCCGATGACGCGTTTGACGAGGCGAATGCCGTCATGAGGCGAGCGGAACACGATGACGTCGCCGCGTTGCGGGTCGGCCCACGTTGCGAGATGCCACGTGGTGAACGGTACCTTGAGATCGTAGGCGAGTTTGTTGACGAAGATCCGGTCGCCGACGAGAATGGTCGGGGTCATCGACCCGCTCGGCACGTCGTTCCAATCCGCCACCGCCGACCGCAGCGGTGCGAGGACGGCCACGACGATCACTGCCGGAAAAACCCATTCGCGCCAGAAAGCTCCCAGTCTCTGTTTCATGGGGGATTGGACAGGATGGAGCGGCAGTTTGTTCAAAGGCCCAATTCACCACGAAGGCACGAAGCCCGCGAAGCAGTCATGGCAGAGCCCCACAGGATGTAGGGTGTCGACCGCGAATGAACGTTAATGAACGCGAAGGCGATGGCGGAATGCATCGTGGGAAAGGTGTTTGGATGATACCTGTCAGTAACAGGTATCATCGGATGCCCGGCGAATATCCCACTGTTGAAATTGATTTCGCGAGTTGTGGAGGGCGAGCCGATTTACGCTTCCCACGCAACCAAGATTAAGAGGAGTGCAGGGCTTGACCGAAAACAAGCCGCAGTCGTATGCTGTCGCCCATGAAGCGCAGCCTCGCAATGTGGGTGTTGGTGAGCGGCGTTCTGTGCCTAGGAGCGCATCCATGAAAGCATTCTGTTCCACGAAGATGATCGTGACTTCGGTTTTAGTTCTCGTGCAAACAAGCCTTGGAGCCGGTGAGAGCGCAATTCACGGCCCCTCTCCGGAATTGTTGGCAAGACTACGCTATAAATCCCTGTTGCTCGGTTCAGCAGAGGTGCGTTTGGGGATGAGTTCTAACGATGTGCTAGCTGCTCTTACAAAGGCCAATCTCCACGGGATGTGGATGATCACTGACCCTCACGCTCCCAGCGTTCGGCAGTACAATGTCGCAGGTACTAACTCTTTTGGAAAATATGAGTTGAAAGGACACGTGTTCTTTCGCGATGGAATTGCGATTTGCATCGATAGAGTTGTGGCCTCATTCAACGATGATGATCGAGGCACTGAATTCGCCCGTCGCTTTGTCGAGTTGCTCTGGATTGTCCAAATGGAACAAGGGACAGACAAAATCGTGAGTAACTGGCCGACTATAATTGGCGACGTTCACGAACTCACGTTTGATGTGGAGCCCGGGAATAAGCGAATCTCGTGTTCGGCCACGGGAGGAAAGGTTCGTGTTGAGGGAAAAGTCGTAGATTCGCTTGCGCCGCCGCAAGCTGAGCTTAGCGAGTCAATTTACTGCTTGGATTCGATGTCTGAAATCTCTGAGTCATCGGGACTCAGGAAATTCTGGGGGATGCTGAAAGAATAGACGCGACCATTCGACCCGGTCGCTGAAATGCGCGCGGCTCTCCGCGGGGCGATTTAAGCTGAAGGCCGGTTCTTCTGAGGCGTGGCGCCTCCTAGGCGAGATATATCAGCAGGTGGGGCATGCTGCGCTGGCCGCCGATGCATTTCGCCATGCGCGTGAGTTGAAGCCGGAATTGTTCAAGTGACACGCTCAATTATGACCATTACGGGAAATCGCTTTCCGAATAAAGGATGCTCCATTCCTCAATGCCAGGGCCCTTAAGGTCAAGACGGAATCTTGTCGGACAAACAGGATCTCGTTGTTCCCTCGGAATCTCGACGAGCGCGACAGGAGGAGCAAGAGCCTGCTTGAACGCGTAAACGACAACGTTTTCCACAAACGTGTTGATACGATCGAGCGTCTTCGCCGAATAACGGCGTACAGGCATGCCGTCGATATCCGGTTCACTCATCGCAACCTTTTCAGGTGCGTCGATCGTGTAGTTCACGGGAGGGAGATTCCATGATTCGTGCTCCAGGGCGTTTCTCCTGCCAATAAAGGTCTCGGACCAGGCCGACCTAACGTCACGAAGAAATTGTGCCAACGAAGCATGGCCACCAGTCGCAAGGTCTTTTGCGCCTTTGTCGAAATTGACCTGTTTCGTGAACAAACAACCGATATTGATTCCGAACTGCTCTACAACCTGTTGCGAGCACCTCATGGCGATGGCGCCATTCACCAGAAATTCCGCCGTCTCTTCACCCAAGGGCTTGTCTATACTTTCCGAGATTGCAAAAGCGCTTGTTTGGAACTCAACGATCTCGCCAGTTGCCAGCTTCCGGCTATGATCATCTACAAGATGCTGAATATTCTTGGCCGCTGTCCGCGCCGCGCCTAGCGCTTTCAATACCGGGTCATATGACTCGTCGAATCTAACACGGTGTCCATCGACGTCGTTTGACTTGTGTTGGCAGCGAAGTGCCGTATCCCTTAATTCAAGAACCCCAATCCAAAGCCGTGCATGGAACGGATCGGAAGGGCCTTCATCGGCGATCTTTTGAATCCTGAACATCTTGGGCATTTCCCGATTGGCGGAACATTACGCGCAAATTGCGGTAAAGCAAGCTGGCGCCTTTCGCCGGCAACTAGGTCGGCATGGTACGGATCGCGGAGAACGGCGCTATCGGATGACGCCGTTGTAGAGGTCGGCCATGGGGAAGATGAGGTTGAAATCGTTCCATTGAAGCGGGCAGTTATCAAGGCCTGTGCCGCCGAAGTGAGAAGCGGTCGCGCGGGAGCACGACCCTTTAATTCGGGATCGGCGCGCCGAAAAAGGCGTTTGGGCGGGCAACGACCGCAAGCGGGGACGCTCGCGCTACCAGCCCGGCTGCTTACTGGGTCGGCCAGAGGCCAGCCAAGGCTTGAGCGGGGAACGGTTCTGGTCTATACTCCGGTGCGATGAAGACCGCAGAATCTTTGACGGAGCAAGCGTTGCGCATGGCGGCGGGACAGCGGGCGCAGTTGGCGCACGTGTTGATCCAGAGCCTTGATACGGACAGCGACGCCGACGCGGAACAACAGTGGGATGCGGAGATCGGTCGCCGCATTCGGCAGATTCGTGAAGGGCGGGTGCGAGGGATTCCGGCCAGCAAGGTGTTTGCGCGTCGTCCGCGCCGGCGGTCGTGAAGCCAGTATTCTTTCACCCCGCAGCCCAAGCCGAGTTTTTCGCGGCCCAAGATTTCTACGAAGCGCGCGTCGAAGGACTCGGCGAAGATTTTCGGCAGGAAGTGCTGGCGGCGGTAGATGTGGTCCGGGCTTCTCCACAGCGGTGGCCGGTCAGGATTTGGGGCGCACGCACCTACTTCGTCTATCGTTTTCCGTTCGCCGTAGTTTACCTAGAGATGCCGAAAAAGCTTTGGGTTGTCGCTGTAGCGCATACGAGCCGTCGCCCGGGTTATTGGAAGGGCCGGTTGTAGTCGGGCTGACGCTAGCGGATGACGCCGTCGTAGAGGTCGGCCATGGGGAAGATGAGGTCGAAATCGTTCCATTGAAGGACGC
>JBEKLM010000077.1:0-10902 GCA_050010195.1 Verrucomicrobiia bacterium | reverse complement strand
TCTTTTCTGGCAGGATCAGCCCGATTCGATCATTGCCTTGGATCGTATGGGCAATAATGTGGCAGCCACAGCGTACACCATCGGGGCGCGTTGGTCAGGTTCCGGCATGTCACCGATCGCGCCACACAAGGATCAGGGTGGAAATGTTTTGTTTAATGACGGACATGTATCCTGGCAAAACACCCTGCCCGCTACGTGTGGCACCAACGATTCGCCGAATGCGAACAACGTCTTGCGTGCGGAACTCGGGTCGTCGTAACGGATCAGCCTCCGAACACTATCGAACGAGCCTCGGCGCCTTGGTGCCGGGGCTCGTTTTTTTGTTTCGTCCCTTGTCGGGTCTGGTAGATTCGCTCATCGACAAACTGCAGACGATACAGGTTCGACGCATGTGGAATCGCAAGAGGCGGGAACTGGCTTTGGCGCTCGTCCTTGCCTTGCCATTGTTCGCCTTTCCGTTGAGCTGGCTCCCCAGATCCTGGGCCCACTTTCGGTATGACTGCTCCCTGCCTTTGCCCGAGATTATCCTGGCTGGGAGCGCGGTTCTGGGTGGCATTCGGCTTCTGAGAAAGGCACCCGGTGGGAACAACGGAATGGGCCGCCTGTCCTTTTCTTCCAATCAATGGGTAATTGGGCCCGTCCTGGCTGTTCTGGCAAGCGCTATCGTCTCCACGCGATTCAGCGAGCATCCGTATTTTGGGATTGGATTACTCCCGCGGCTCTGCGGAAACGCGGCGATTTTTTTTCTGGTGGCAACCGCACCACGTGAATCGACCAGCCGGATTCGCCAACTATGGATCACCGCGGCCGTGATGGTGGCGGCGAATGGCCTGGTGCGGCTGAAGTTTGAACCGGAGTTCCTGTCGACACTTGGGAACTGGGACTTCTTGGGGACCTATCTCGCGGCATCTGTGGTCATTGCGATGTCCATCGGAGGCCGGTGGCGAATTTTGGGTAGCCTGGTGCTGCTGGCGGCGATGTTGTTCTGCCGTTCGCGGGGAGCGTGGTTGGCGCTCGGGGGGGTGGCCATCCTCTGGTTTCTTGGGTTTGGGAATCGGATTTTGCAACGTTGGCAGGCACGCGCCATCGTCGTCACGCTGGCGCTCGTGATCGCGAGTTTGTCGGGGTGGCGCTACATTCGGGAACAATGGCGGGCCGATGTGAGGCCGCCGATCTGGAAGGCAACAATGTCCATGATCGCCAAGCGACCGTTTTTGGGACACGGCTTCGGGGCGTATGTAGCTGTGTATCCGCAATACCGGTTGCCGGACTATTTTTTGCGACGGAAAGCGACCAATGTAACCGATCACGCGCATAACGAACTGTTGGAAGTCGCCGCGGAACAGGGGCTGGTGGGTTTGGCCGCTACACTCTGGCTTTGGGCGACGGGCGTGTGGTGTGGTCTGCGCGCAAGTCGGCAATCCGATGGACCCAACCGCTGCGCGGCACTGGGGTTGTTGGCGGCGATGCTGGTGTTCATGCTCCACGGCTTGGTGGATGTGGACTTACGGTATCTCCCGAACCAAAGTTTACTCTGGTTGCTCATGGGATTGCTGGTCGGAAGAGGTGCCACGCCATCCGACAGGGCTCCGTTCACGTTTCGCTCAAGAGCGCTACAATGGTGTGCCGCAACGGTATGCTTGATTTTGGGGATCGGAATCATCTTATCAGCTGTCGTTCACCCCATGGCAGCGGATTGGCTGGATCGCCAGGCGCGTCTCGCGGAGGAAAGAGGCGATATGGGTGCTGCAACCGATTACGCGTCACGAGCGCTCGTCTTGGAGCCATTTCGATTAAACACGCGATACCTTTTGGCCGGGGCGCTGGCCCGCTCACCTGACGCGCCAACACGCCAGATGGCCATCGATCAATGTCTGCAGATTGAGGAGTTTGCGCCCGATTACGCTGACGTGACCTACAATTTGGGGGGGTTATACATGGCAGCCACCCGGGTCACCAGCGCGCTTCCCTGCCTGCGGCGCGCTGTGGAAATCAACCCGTATAACGTGGATCGCCGTGTGGCGCTGGCCGTGGCGTTACGTGATGTTGGACAGAAAGAGGAAGCCATGCAAGAATTGGATCGGGCCCTGCAACTCCGGCCGGACAACCGGGCCGCCCATGATCTTTGGCAGGACATTCAACGGGAGCGCATGCCATGAGGGCATCACCTCGACTCTTTGACTTTCCGCGCCACAGCCGCTAAACTGACACTCGTAAAGGAACCATGAGGGTCGCGATTCCCAAAAAAACGGTCTACAGATTGAGCGTATATTTGCGCTGTCTGGATCGATTCGCGGAAGACGGCGTGCAGACCGCGCCGAGCCAGGCGCTCGCGCTGGCGGCGGGTGTCAAACCCACCCAGTTGCGCAAGGACCTGACCAGCTTCGGTCATTTCGGCACGCGCGGCCTTGGGTACGATGTCCGGAAGCTGCGCGACGGGATTGCCGAGGTTTTGGGGCGCAAACAGCTTCAACCAGTCGTCCTTGTCGGCGTCGGCCATCTCGGCTCGGCGCTGCTCGCCTACAAGGGCTTTGAAAAAGAAAGCTTCGAGATCGTTGCCGGCTTTGATGTCGATGTGAAACGCAAACGCCGAAAGACGTACGGTCAACCGATCCTGCGACTTGACAGGCTTGAAAGCTTCGTCCGCGGGCGCAAGATTCGCATGGGGATTATCACCGTACCGAGCGCTGTGGCGCAGGACGTGGCGAACCGGCTGGTCGCCGCCGGCGTGAATGCGATCCTCAATTTTGCGCCCAACGTGCTGCATGTGCCCAGCAACGTTGTCGTCAGCAACGTCAACCTCGCCATCGAATTGGAAAACCTCAGCTATTTCCGTTCGTTGGCTGAGAGCTGAGAGAATCCGTCGGCATCTCTTTGGCGGGGCCCCCCTGCTTGAACTCGCGGTGAATTGTTGGTTGAATGGGCCAGTGATGACTTCGAACCGGTCTCAATCAGCAGCGGGACGGCTTGATGAACCCCAGACTCCGTTCCGCCTGCCCGACTGGCTACTGGCTTTTTTCTTGGCGGCTTCCACACTTCTGGCGTATCAGCCGGTCTGGCACGGGCATCCCATTTGGGACGATTGGCGGCATCTGACGAAGGCCGAATTGGCGTCCGTGAGTGGGCTGATACGGATCTGGCTGGAGCCCGGAATCACCCAGCGTTTCGACCCGCTGGTCGATACGGCATTCTGGATCGAGAACAAGTTGTGGGGGACTGCACCACTGGGCTACCACCTCGTCAGCATCACCTGCCATGTCGGCACGGCTCTGCTGCTCGTGGCGGTTCTTCGCCGCTTGCACATCAAAGGGGCCTGGCTTGCCGCCGCAATCTTCGCGCTGCACCCGGTCTGCGCCGAGTCAGTCGCCTGGATCAGCGAACTCAAAAACACCATGTCGGGACTCTTCTTCCTCGGCACGATCCTGGCGTATCTAAGATTTGATGAAGCCCGAACCCCGTCATCGTACGCCATGGCCATGGGATTGTTTCTCGGCGCGTTGCTGAGCAAAACGACGACGGTCGTATGGCCCATTGCCATGATCGCAATGATGTGGTGGAAACGCGGTGCCCTCTCGTGGAAGCGGGATGTGCTTCCGCTTATCCCATTTGCCGGACTCGCGCTTTTCGACGGATGGGTGGCTCTCGGCATTGAACGCGATGCCGTGGGCAATGCGATGAGGGAATTGCAGTTCTCGCTGGCGCAACGGCTTGTCATCGCCGGTCACGCTTGTTGGTTTTATCTGGGAAAACTCCTCTGGCCGGTGGGCCTGTGCCCGATTTATCCACGGTGGCAGATCGACCACCTGAGGGACGTTGACTATCTCTACCCCATCGGTGTCCTGGTATTGCTCGTCGTGTTGTGGGCTCAGCGGAAGAGAAGCCGGGCCCCAGCGGCTGCATTACTCTTTTTTGTCGGCGTACTTTCACCACTTCTCGGCATTTTCTCATTCTCATATCAGCGGTATTCCTTCGTGGCCGACCACTTCCAGTACCTCGCGAGTCTGGGTGTCATCACACTGGCTGCCGCAGGTGGGGTGTGGTTGCGGGAGAGGTGGCGGCTGGTTCCTCGATTCGCAGGCATCGCCTTGTGTGTCGCGGTTCTGGCGACATTGGTCGTTCTTACCCGGGAACACAGCCGGGCATTCGCGGATCTGGGAGCGTTTGCCAGGACGACGCTGGCCGGAAATCCGGACAGCTGGGTCGCGCGCGATCATCTGGGCCTTGTGCTCACATCCGAAGGGAAGCTGACAGAGGCAATCGACCTGTTCAATCAGGTGTTGCGGGCAAATCCGAAATACGGGCTGGGCCACTATAATCTAGGCTGCGCGCTCCAGTCACAGGGCCGGATCGAAGAAGCTGTCCAACAGTACCAGCAAGCCATCGAGTGGCAACCCGACCTCGCTCGCCCGCGCTACAATCTCGGGTGTATCCTGGCCTCTCGGGGCAGGCTTGCCGAAGCCATCAAGCAGTATCAGGATGCTCTGCGGTTGGAACCCTACGCTTCCGAGGTGCGCAACAATCTGGGGATTGCGCTCGCTTCGTCCGGAAAACTCGACGAGGCAATCGGGCAGTTTCAGCGAGCCATCGAACTACGGCCCGATTTCGCCGAGGCCCACGTCAATCTGGGCCACGCCCTCGCGATACGGACAAACTTTGCGCAGGCCATTACGCAATATCAAGAAGCCCTGCGGTTCGACCCGAAAAACGCCAGCGACCACTACGATCTGGCCATTGCCCTGGCCAACAGCGGGGATTTGGCGCAAGCCACCGACCAGTTTCGGGAAGCGGCACGGCTCAATCCGGACCTGCCGGATGTTCATACCGCACTGGCCAAAGTGTTGGAAAAGCAAGGGCTGCGCGACGAAGCACAGCGCGAGTCTGTCGAGGCACAACGGCATGCGACGCCATTTCTCAAGGAAAGCTCCAACCCAAATCCAGCATCGGCTCCCTGATACACCGAGGCCTTGCGGTCAAGCCCGCTTCACACGGGTGCCGTCGTTGTCGGCGACGAGGATGTGGGGCTCACACTGGATTTGCTGGCGGGCGAACACGTTGACCATGGCTTCAGCCACGGCCTTTTCCTTTTGCTCCGTAATACACATGATCGAGGAACCGCTGCCACTCAGCCAGCCGGCGATGGCGCCGGCTTCCACGCCGGCCAAGATCACATCGTCAAGCATGGGGATCAGTTTCTTGCGATAGGGCTGGTGAAGCTTGTCATCGAACAACCCGCGCAACAGGGAATAATCCCCCGTCGCAAAAACCGAAGTGATTAGCGCCACCCGTTTCATGTTCTCAATGGCGTCGGCGAGGGAAACCTGTTTCGGCAACAACGCCCGGGCTTTTTCTGTGGAGACGGGGAAATCGGGGACGCACACAACGAACTTCAGCGAGGGAGGCACGTTGAAACGGCGGTATCGAATCGTGCCATCGACAACGCCGGACACGACGAAGCCGCCAAATAAAGCCGGCGCGGCGTTGTCGGGATGGTGCTCGAGTTCGGTGACGACTTCGAGCAGCGCCGTATCGGAAAGCGGGCGGCCGTTGAGTTCGTTGAGGGCGTAGGCAATGCCGAGGCGGACGGTCACGCTGGAGCCGAGTCCGCCGGTGGCCGGCACGTCACCTTTGACTTCGATTTGCAGGCCGTGAGGTTTGACCTTGCTGCGACGGAAAAAAGCCTCGACCGCTTCCCGTGACATGGCGTTGGCGGATGGCGAGCCCTTTTGGTCGTCAATTCGTTCGATGTTCGGGCTGTCGGACTCACGAATGGAAATGTGATTGTGCAGCTTGAGAGCAACGCCAAGCGTGTCGAAACCAGGGCCAAGGTTGGCGGTTGTGGCCGGCACGCGAACGGTAACGGATGGCTTTCTCACGGCGCGCGATATTGCATCGTGGGTCGGGGCAAGTCAAGTGGTAGCGGGACGACCCGCGGAAAACGTCCCTTCCCAAGCGATATGCGCTTTCCGGAAGTGCTTCGGTACGGTATTCTTGCCGTCATGTTGGAGCGGCTTTTCAGGCTGCGCGAACACGGAACGACTGCCCGCACCGAAGTCCTCGGCGGTATGACCACTTTTATCACCATGGCGTACATTCTTGTGGTGAACCCGGCGATCCTCAGCTTTGCCGGGATACCATCCGGGCCCAGCACGGTGGCAACCATTTTGTCGGCGGTTTTTGGCAGCTTGCTCATGGGATTGTACGCGAACCGCCCGATTGCCGTCGCGCCGTATATGGGCGAAAACGCGTTCATCGCGTTCGGTCTGGCGGCAATGGGGATCGGTTGGCAGCAGCGACTCGGCGCGGTGTTCGTCAGTGGCGCTGGATTTGTGATTATTACCCTCGTGGGCATCCGCGCCTGGCTGGCGAACTCGATCTCGTCGAGCATGAAACACAGTTTCGCGGTTGGAATTGGGCTGTTCCTTGCCTTCATTGGTCTCTACGAGACGGGCATCGTCACCAGCTTCGTGACCGGGATGCCCGCAAAGTTGCTCCTCGCGCCGAATACCGACCTGATACGGACGCCGGATGTTCCCGTGAAAATCGGCAACCTGCGCAATCCACAGGTGTTGCTCGCGATCTTCGGATTTCTGGTCATTGTGGCCTTGTTACATCGCCGCGTTCACGGAGCCATTCTCTTGGGCATGATCGCGACAGCCGTCGCCGGGTACGCGCTCGGCTTTGGCCACGCACCGCACGGCGTCATGGCCATGCCGTTCGTCGGGGACTACGACCTCCGCGCGATCGCATTCAAACTGGACATCGCTGGTGTGCTCCGGTTGAGTTTCCTGCCGATCCTGCTGACGCTTTTTCTGATGGGCTTTCTCGATACGCTCGGCACGCTCGTGGGTTTGGGTGCTGCCGCTGGTCTCGTCGACGAAAAAGGTGATTTCGACAAAATTGAGCGACCCATGTTGGTCGACGCGCTGACGTGCATGTTCAGTGGCCTTGTCGGCACATCCACAAGCGGCGCGTATATCGAGTCCGCGACGGGAATTCGCGAGGGCGCTCGAACCGGCTTGGCGGCAGTGACAACCGCGATCCTGTTTGCAGCGTCTCTGTTTTTCATCCCGCTGATCGAACCCTTGCAGAACTTGCGCTTCGCCTACGGACCCGCGCTCATCGCGGTCGGTGTCTTGATGCTCGGTTCCGTGAAGAAGATCCGGTTCGACGACCTGACCGAGCTGGTGCCGGCGTTTGTGACCATCACCATGATGCTGTTCACCTACAATATCGCCAACGGGTTGACAGCGGGACTGGTCGTCTATCCCTTGATTAAACTGGTTTCCGGGCGCTACCGCGAATTGAGCTGGGGCGCTGTTTCGCTCGGTTTCTTGTGTTTGATCTACTACGTCTTCGGTTTGCCGCATTGATGATTCTGCCGAGGCCTTTCCGCCGCCGTATTCCTCCTTTTTGAGATTCCTCGAAGATTCCCATCATCAGGATTCCATGATTTTTGGCCCTGGAAGGGGGTTGGCATACCCACTGCTATTCAGGTTTGCAGTCAGGCGTTCGTCAAGTAGGCGGTAGTCAGATAGGCGTTAGGCAGAGGCAGGACCAAGAAATGATCGAAGCCAACAAACAAACAATTTACCGAGTGCTCATCGTGGACGAAAATGCCGCCATGCGCGAGATGTTGGCCGGATTGCTCCGCGCCCCGAATCGCAGCGTGGAAGTGCGCGATGGCGCTCGTTCGGCGTTGGAGTTCGTGCAACACAATCCCATCGACGTGGCCTTCGTGGACGCCGCGCTCACCAACGCCTCCGCCCAACACCTGGCCGATGCCATCAAGAAACGCTGCCCGCACGCGCACGTCGTCGTCTGTGCGGGCCGTTTGTCTCAGCCGTGGGACGCCGCCGGTCGCTCCAAGAAGGGCGAGAGCGCCCTCCGACAACCCTTCAATTTTGGCGAAGCTCTCCAGCTCGCCGATTCGTGTACCACCGAATGAAAACAAACCCGTTTATGGCGCTGGCTCTAGGGTTGGCTATGAAGCAGGCTGCGCGGGGTGCGCAGGATATACCGTTCATGGCGGGCCAGCGCCTGTTTTACAGCGGAGCGACCCGGGTCCACCACGGACCCGGTCCTTCCGCGCGTCACGGGTTGAGAGTCAACTGTTCGAATCCCCCCAACGCCATCAAGGTCGGCGCCTCCTCCGACCGAAGAACAGGCTGATCTCTCAACCCGCGCGCGCGGTGGTCACCCACTGCGCGCGCATTTTTTTGCCGCCGTTTCCGCGCTCCGCTAGCTTGCTTTCCCCCTGCCTGTCCGTTATATTGACCTCGCTACACATCGCTGCATTCTCATGGGGGCGAAACGGATTCGACTTTGTGGGGTGAGCGTGAGCGGCATGCCGAGGTTGTCGGGAGGCCTCGTTAAACACCTGACAAAAACATAACTGCGAATCACGAACTCGCACTCGCGGCTTAATTGACCGCGACGTCTCACCAGCGACACCTGCTGGTTGGCTGAGACGACAATAGCAGGTTAGTTCGTGGATGGTGTCTTCAGGTCCACGGGCGAATCTTTCACTGGAGGCTGGCGCGGCGCGTGGCCTGTCCATCGGCAGCGCGCCGGGCGAGACCCATAGATGGACTACGCATGTAGTCATTCACGTACGCTTTGCAGAGGACGTGGGTTCAACTCCCACCGCCTCCACCATCTTGAAGTTTGTTCGGAAACGTCGTCCGTGCTGCTCACGGCCACGGTCGTTTCAGCCAAGTAATTCCACGGTGATTTGAACGAAACGGTCAAGGTCTGCGCGTGTAAAAGGCGGTTCGAGCCGACCTTTTTGAGAAGTTGCTTCATTTCCAACCAGTTTTGGTTAGCCAGTGTGTTTTCGACCCGATTTGCCTCAAAAATCCAACTTCGCAAGGGTTCGAGCCGATTGGCTCGACTCTTTTCAAGCGCGACGATCCGCTGCTCCAATTCTACCTTCCTCGGCACGAGCGGGTTTTTGAGTTCCTTGAACTCGGCAATGTCCAGCGAACCGTCTGCAAAGCCGTTGTTGACGCGGTCTATTTTTGATTTGACCGCCAGTAGTTTGGCTTTGAGACGGTCGATCTCTGCCGTGGTTGTTGCCGATACCTCCGTCTCCCAGGTTTCGACTCTGGCGAGAAAGCGTTCCTTCCATTCGTGGGGTAGTGCTACCAACTGCGTGTTCCGTTTCACCTCTTCGGCGAACGTGTGAGCACGTACGAAGCTGCGGTCTTCACAGTGCACCTTCTTGTTCTTGTGGGTGCATCTGTAGTAGTCAAAGCGAAGGCCGCTCTTTTTGATATGACGTTCGCCGGTGATACAATGACCACAGGAACCACAGGTGGCGAAATTGAGGAATGTGAACCCCTTTGCGCCCCTGTGCTTGCGGGGCTTTGCCACCGCAACAAGCGCTTGCTGAATATCATCGAAAGTCTTCTTCGAAATCATGGGCACGTGGATGCCATGATGCAGTTCGCCTTTGTAGAGAAAGACACCGTAGTAGAATGGACAGCGCAGCAGGTGGTCTATCGAAGAAAGTGCAAGCGGTTTGCCGCTCTCTCGTCCCATGATTCCGAGCCGTATGGTTTCGCGCTGTATGGCTGTGAGGGAGTACTCGCCAGTGGCGAACAACTCCAAAACGCGCTTCACTTTGGGGAAATCTTTGGGATGCGGTTCGATGGTGCGGCTGCGGGGATCGTTCACGTACCCGAGAGGGGCTCTGCTTGAAAAAACACCACGTCGAACCTTTTCACGGATGCCACGGCGAATGTTGACCGAAAGATCGCGGATATATTGATTCGCCATGCCCAGTTCGACAGCTATCATGAGAACATTGTCAGACGGCAGGTACGTCCGTTCGAAGGTGCGGATTTCTTGAATTACACCCCTCTGGAGTAGGCCGATGATCTTGCCGCCATCGTCGAAGTTGCGGGCGAGGCGGTCGAGCTTCCACGACAGAATGGCGTTGGCCTCGCCAGCCTCGATGCGGCGGAGCATGTCGTTCCAAACCGTGCGGCCCGGCTCCTTGGCGCTTTTGCTTTCGGTGAACGTCTCGACGATGAGGAGAGCATTTCCTCGCGCAATGGTATTCAATTCGGAAAGTTGGGCTTCGATGGACAAAATCTGACGGTCTTCATCTTCGCTCGACTTGCGCGCATATATGAAGTATTTGAGCATGGACAGAGTATAGCAGGTGACGTTAATAATTGCGATAAGAAAATGAAGCGATTCGCACAATTCACAATCTCGAAAGAACTTCTCAAGAGGGCGCGCGGCGCGTCTGCTGCTGAACGCCTTGTGCATCGTCTCCACAGCGTGGCGCTGGTCGCGAGCGGCCTCACGGCGAGTGAAGCCGCGCGGATTTACGGCGATTCGGCGCGAGCCGTCGCCTACTGGGTCACACGGTACAGAAAACTGGGGCTCAAGGGACTCACCGAAGAATCGCGGCCTGGCCGTCCGTCGCGGATCAGTCCTCCAGATATGAAGAAGCTCCAATTATTTGTGAGACAATCTCGTAAGAGATCACAGGTGGTGAATGCGAACGTCCTTACCAAGTATATCAAAACGACGTTCGGCGTCACTCTTACCGCCCGCCAGTGCTGGCGGATTCTGAAACGGTTGCGTTCATCTTCCCTCTAGTGGTTAGTGACGTGAGCTTACGAGTAGCGCTGCGAAGCAGAGAACCGGTCCCGCCTTTTACACGCGCAGACCTTGACCGTTTCGTTCAAATCACCGTGGAATTACTTGGCTGAAACGACCGTGGCCGTGAGCAGCACGGACGACGTTTCCGAACAAACTTCAAGATGGTGGTGTCTTTTAGAGAAAGTACGAACTCATTTTGATCAAAACGGCAGTCTGTAGGGTATCCCCACACCCTTCCCCACGGTGGGGAGGGGTCGCGATGTCGTATCGGCCTTTGTTCGCAAGGGT
>JBEKLM010000076.1:0-11103 GCA_050010195.1 Verrucomicrobiia bacterium | reverse complement strand
GGACACTTGCCCTGCTGTAATTGCGACAGCATCACCACCGGACTCTTGGAAACTGCAATCTCTGATTTCCATCAGCCCAGGCAACGCGCTTTCTACTAACACCATGCCACTATCTCCACCATTACCGCCATACCTCAGTATTGCGTCGTGCAATGTGTTGGTCGGGTCTTGATAGATTATTTGAGTCCAGTCGCCCGGAGCCGGTTGCGATGCACCTCCATCTCCATTTGAATCTCCTCCGTACTCGTCGTCCCGATAGCTAGTAAAAACTATTTTCGAGCTGGGCGTGCTGTTGAGTTGAAGCGTACCCGAAACAATCAACTGCCGGCTACTAAATGAATAACCGAGAGGTGTTATGAACTCACCCGGTGAGTTAAACTTCACCACTGTTCCTGCAGGTATCGTCAATGTCAGGTCAGGTGGAATGATTACATCGTCTGCTATCAAGTATGGAAATCCCAAGCCTTGCACGTCTTCCCACACCACATTTGTGGTCAGGGTGCCACCCACTCCAATCACCGTGTTCGTATTGCTGGTGAACGTATTGCCGCTGTAAGAAGGCTGGCTGATTCCCTGATAAACTGTGTAGACATTCTGGCTAATAGTGTTTCCGCTGACCGTTGGATTGCCGGATCTGCTGATGTAGATTGCCCAGCCCGAGCTGCCAGTGATGGTGTTGTTGCTTACGGTGCCATCTCCTACCAGGATCCCGTCCCCCAAACCAATGAAAAGATTGCCCCCAACTTGCAGGCTCCCGGCGCTCACGCCACTGACCGCGTTGCCCTCAACCGTAGCGTTGCTTGATAGGTTAATTGCGCAACTGCTGAGGTTGCTGAAAGTGTTGCCCTGAACCAAGGCAGAAGCCCCGACTACTCCCTGGAAACTACCGCGAACCGTGTTGTCGTGAACCCACGGCGACTGGCCGGGATCAGCATAAATCGCGTTGATATAAGCATACTCAATCACAGCGTTCCGAATCTCCAGTGTCCCCGGCACCGAGCCACCGGCCCAGATCATCTGTGATTCCGCCCACGGCCACGTATTCCAATCCCATACCACATTGCCACCGCCGTACCGTATAATAACATCGTGTAGGACGTTGGTTGGACTGTCGTAGCGAATGTATCCCCAGTCGCCCGGCGCGGGCACCGAATTCGTTCCATCGCCATTGCTGTCGCCTCCGTACTTGTCGTCACGATAGCTGGTAAAAACCACCGGCTGGCTCGGCGTGCTATTCAGTTGCAATGTTCCTGAGACAGAAGCACACATATTACCATTCAACTTCACCACTGTGCCGGCTTCAATCGTTAGTGTTATGCCCGCAGGGATAGTCAGATCCGAGGTCACCAGAAATGGGTATCCCAACGCTTGTACGTTTGATTGGCCCCAAGTTTTGTCGCACCCCAATGTCCCACCCACACCGAGCACCTGATTTACATTCTTTGCAAAGGTATTGCCAGCATAGGTGGGACTTGCCTGCCCGTCCTCATAAACTGGATATGTGTTGGCATCAACTACATTGTTGAACAGTTGCGGACTCCCTCCGCTAATGTAAAACCCCCACCCATTGTTGGTTATCGTGTTGTCCTGAATTAGTGGGGCGCCCGGTCCATTCACCGTGACTCCCGCGCCTTGATTACCAGAGACGACGTTGCTCTCGACCAGCGCCGTGCCGGTACCTCCGAGTGAAATCCCTCCCTTGTTGTCGGTTACATAGTTGTCGTATATCTGGGCTGTTCCGCTCGCATTCACTGACAGCGCAACACCCTGGCACCCGCTAATGTCATTGTCATACACAATGGGGCTATCATCAGCGTCTAGCACAATCGCCGAGCCATTATCCGCAAGCAGATTGTCCCTAATTATTGGACTCCCCAGACTTATTTCCAATGCACTGGAGGTGTTATTGGAGAACACATTATTCTCTATCACGACATTGTCGCCGTTTGTCAACTGGACGCCCGTGAAGCCACCGTCCATCGTGTTATTGTGAATCCACATAGGGCGAGAATTATCTACAAATAGCGCCGATCCCGATGATTTCTCAAGAGTAACATTCGTGATTTCGAGCGCGTCCGTTGCTGAACCTGTTACCCACAGCATGTAATTGTGGTACACATACTCAGGAGTATTGTATTCTTCGGAAAACCCACCATACCGTAGAATAACATCGTGTAGCGTGTTGGTGAGGTTGTCATACCGGATGTATCCCCAGTCGCCCGGAGCCGGTTGCGATGCACCTCCATCTCCATTTGAATCTCCTCCGTACTCATCGTCGCGCCAGCTCGTGAAAACTATCTTCTGATTGGGGGTACTGTTGAGCTGCAATGTACCTGAAGCTATGAGGCGGGCATCGTAGTATTGGCAAAGGCACCCAAACTCATAGCAATAGGGGTTGCATCTCCACTCAGGTGGGGCAAACTTCACGACCACTCCCGCGTTGATGGTCAGAGTCACGCCTGCCGGTATTACCACCTCATCAGTGACCAGATACGGTAACCCCAAGCCCTTCCCGTTCTCCCAACCCTGCACGTTACCCCACACCACATTTGTGGTCAGGATTCCGCTGACTCCAATCACCGTGTTCGTATTGCTGATGAACGCATTGCCACTGTAAGAAGGCTGGCTGATTCCCTGATAGACGGCATAGACATTGTGATAAATGTTATTGCCTGCGATCGTTAGAGTGCCACTACCAGAGACGTAAATGGCCCAACCCGCGTGTTCGCTGATGGCGTTGTTGACCACCTCACCGGCACTCAAGTAAATTCCGTCTCCACAAGCCCGTATTGTATTATTATGAATTGAGGGCGCTGTGTTGGAGTTGGCATATATCGCGTAGTCGGACGCATACTGTAGAACGCAGTCGGCAATCTCAAGCTCACCCCCGGTGGGGCCACTCACCAAGATCATCGACCCGCCACCATATTGCACTAGAGCATCGTGCAGCACGTTCGCGGAATTGGAATACTGAATTCCTCCCCAATCTCCCGGTGACGGAGTACTAGCCGAACCATCACCATTACTATCGCCACCATAGAGGTCATCCCGGATGCTCGTAAACACCACTTTTTCCGTCGCGGTGCCCTGCAGATCTAGCGTGCCGTTTACCACCAACCAGTGGTTGCTGAATTTAACAACAGTTCCAGCTTGGATGGTCAAGGTCGCCCCTGCGGAAATAGTCACATCAGACGTGCCCAAGTATACGTTCCCCGCTGTCCAGACCGTAGCATTGGTGATTGTGCCTCCGACAATAATCGGCGTGGGCGTGCCCGTCATGACTTGGAATTGGAAAACGTAGCCAGATGCCAGCTCGTTTCCTTGCGAAGTTCTTACTGAGCCGGACACCGTTACGGTGACTGTCTCGCCATCCGAAAAGTTCGCGAGGGGAGAAACCGTTAGAGTTGTGTTGGCATAACTATAAGTGGCGTTGATCACCCCGCTCACAGAACCCACTGCCGTCACAGTGGTTCCGTTCAAGGTCTGGGGATCCATCGCCTCGCTGAAGTGAATCTGAATGTTGGCGTTTTGAGCCACCATCGGCCCACCGTCCACCGGGTCAGTCGAGACGATCTGTGGTGGTGACAGAATCTCCACCTGCTTGTTGAGGTATTCGTATCGGGTGAGCTGACCGTCGGAGATGCTGGCGTAGAGGTAATACGTGCCGGGCTGCATACCGCTGGTACTGCAGGAACACGAGCCCGAGTTGATTTTGTTGCCCGTTGCCGTGTAAGTACATTGAGAAATCTGTGTGGAGTTGCTGTTGTAGGGGTTCTGATCGAGGTCCAAGTAAATGTCCACTGAGACTGAACTGCCGTAATCCTGATATTGATAAGTAACTGGAATCGTCTCTCCGACACTGAACGCCGGAAGATCACTTGAGAATCGGGGGTCGGCAATACCGAGATTAGCGATGTTAGGCCATTGCGTGCCACTTGGGGTGACGCCAACGCGCGCACCTGTGCCACCAAACGCTTGAGAAACGCCAGATGGGTCGCGTGGTCCGCCAGCAATGCGACTGAAATAGAAACCTGCGGCTGCTCCTTCGTTCTCCGAAGGAGTCCACCATGTCGAACGCTCAGCCGAGGTTATCGTTCCCCCGCTAGCATCATCCGTCGGAGTGTTGAGGTCGATTGTGCCGTGGTACCACAAATGTACCTTCCTGTGTGGGTTCCACACGGCAACGGGATCATAAGAGCAATATCCACCGCCCAAGAGATACGTTAATTGCCGGTCGAATGCGCCGTCAATTTGCTCGCCTGTTGGGAAGTAAGGACCTAGGTTGCAATCATCCAAATAGAACCCTTGTCCATCCTCGTAATAATTGTCGGCAAACACTACGTTTGAATAGATGTTGACGGCAGCGTCGATATTACACGGGTGCGGGTCAAGACTTGTGAAGTGGTCAATCCACAATCCCTGCTGGCACAAATTGCTTGTGACTGCCGAAAAAAGCGATGCACCACGGCTGTGACCGATCAGGTGGATCGGCAATTCGGCGAGAGCGTGAGGAAGTGTTCCGTCAGTAGCTGCGTCCCCGGAAATGATGGCAGCGGAAATGGGCTGCGCAATTTCTAGCGTAGGTGTACCACCCAGTCCATTGCAAAACCAGCCGCCCGAGATCTCACTCCAGTCGACCTTTACGATAACCTGTGCGGTCGCTAAGCTCTCTAATGGTGGCGAACCCGAATCGAGAGTAAATGAAGTGACGGTGGGTGTGCCCGCATCGTTGAGGTTCAGAGTCATCGTGTATTGCGAAACTTTGTCGAGCCCACCGGCTCGCATGGCAACCGCATTCGCCATACTGGTCATCCAAGTGGGGGGCTCCGAACCATTGATCTGATACCCGTGCGTGATGATTGTCACACCCACTGGGTTTGTAGACTGCGCACAGAGCGGCTGGCTGAGAAACAAAAGACTCGCGACTGCAAAAACCGCCAGAGAAGATTGATGCGATGAATTGGAGGATTTGAACCCCCCTTGGGGCACCGTGGTTCTCATCATTCACCTGTACGCTCGCAAATGCACTCGCGTATTCTCCTAGCCTTGCGCGGACATGGCGCTTCCGTGGGCCGCAGATAACAGGCCCTCAAACGGGGTACATCTAAATGGCGCTACTCAGTTGCGCCATTCAGAGTGCCCCAATTTATAAGGCTTCTGGGGCGCTCGTGTCAAGAGCTAAAATATTCCGCATACGGAATGGAGTCTTGGGCAGTCTCTGAGGCGTGCCCGGCAAACTCGAAAGACAACTGGCTGTGTTTCTGCGAAAGAGACGTGGTAGCCTTCCTTACGCCAAATTCTCCAAAAAGGTCGGCCTCCCACCTTCCACGTTGCACCGACTGGAAATGTGTCAGCAGAGCATCACTCTCTCACGGCTGCAGCAGATCATGAACCGGCTAAAGTGCTCGTTTGCCGACATCTTCAAAGATCAGTAGGCTGGTCGAAATGCCGTACAGGCTGATCCACACCGGCAGGCTAGATGTCCCACGCATCCCAAAGCAATTTCGGACAAGCCCGGCCCTGCCGTGACCAATGCGAGCTTTGCTCCACTCCACGCGCCAACGGTCTCCCCTACACCCCCTCGACCTCGCTTGCTCCGTTCCGTAAATCTCGCGCTCGTCACGAGCGGAACCCTCCTCGTTCACCGCATACGCTGTCGCTTCCGTCTGTGGCTCGTTAGCGTCGTTGCGCTCTGACTCCACTTCGCCAAACGCTCCGTTCCGTGGTCGCTCCACTTTCCGCTTGCCGACCGCAGGCCGAAGCTGCTTCCTCCATCATGGCCATCGGCCACAAGGGTGTATCTCACCCTTTCATATATTTGGGACTCACTTTTGAGACATCCGCATTTTGACATCAGCCTCCCGACTCTTTGCCGCCCTGACCAACACGCTCTGCGTTCCGTTGCCCGGGCTATTGGCCGTCTCCCTGTCCCCCTTCCGACCACGCCCGTTCTGCTGCACTCCGCGCGCGTTCGTCACGAGCGCGACTCGTATTCATCCACCGCAATCGCGGCGTCTTCCGTTTGCGGCTCGGCAGCGGCGTTACGCTCCGGCTTCGTTCCGCTAGACGCTCCTCTCCGGCTGCACTCCACTTCCTCCGCTCGCCGACGCGCAAACCGAAGCCCAGTCGGTCGCAAACGCGAATACCTTGGTTAATCGCGATTTCCCAAAAGCCATTCGGCTGGTGGCCGACACAGCGCGATGAGGACCGGTTCGATTGTACGTCGGCGGCGCAGGCGTACAAGGACGCTACGGATGGTTCCTCCTTGACTCCCGCGCCGCCTTCCGAGAACTTTGCCTCTAAGATTTCATCGCGCAAATCTGTCTCGGTACTTGCAGGAAGCCGTCCAGGTCGAGACCGAATTCTGGTTCATATTATGCTGCCGGATAGGCGGTAAGTGGGTCGCAAACCCGGGCTCAGCCTGCATCCGGCTTTGAGAACGTGCCTTGTGAGCACAGCAGTACAACGAGACTTTTACCGGAACGGGCAAGTCCGGCAGGAAGTGCCTCTGCGGAATGGACACAAGCACGGTGTCATCCGCACATGGCACAGGAACGGCGTGCTCGCGTCCGAGAAACCCTTCGAGAACGATCTGCCGCACGGCATTTGCCGGCAGTGGGACGAATCGGGCCGGCTGCTGGGCTGGTACAAAATGGTCCACGGCACCGGCGTCCAGCGCGCCTGGCACGACAACGGCCTGCTTCAGGCCGAAGTGTCTACGGTGCGAGGCCGGTTCTACGGACGCAACCGCCTCTGGCTCCGCGACGGCACGCTGATCTCGGAGACGTTCTGCCTCGACGGTTGGAACATCACCCCCGACGCCTACCGTGCGGCAGCGGCCAAGAATCCCGGTCTGCCGAGATTCCGAGGCAAACCGGCAACCCTGTGGCCTGAGAACCTCGCCAAACAGAAACATCTGCACCGGGTTTTGGTGGCCCGACTGTTGGAGCGACCGAATCGCCGAGAAGCCCGGGCTTGGTTGCAGAAGAAGGCCGGCGACAAGACCGGCCGGGCGCTCGGTCGTTTCAAGCGTGAGTCCGAGGCGGCACATTTCGTCGAGGAGCTTTACCGGGCGGGCGCGTGCAGCGTAATCATACCGGACATCTACGACAACAAGGCCGCTGACCAATTCGCCGATGGACTGATCGTGCGCATGCCTAAAGACGCGGCAAAGCGGAAGGCAATCCGCAATGTCTGTGCGCAACTGCGAAAGAAACGGCTTGGCGTTGTTCAGCCGGACGAGGACTTCGGAGAAGCCTACCTCTACTACTCAATGGTTTGATTCAGCGGGCAAGGAGATCCGCGCTTGCATCAGGTTTCGCAGAGCTGTCGCACCAACGAAGCTTATTCGTACCTCTCAATCGCCTGACTCACCGGATAATGAGGCAGTCTCGCACCTCATCCACACCGAGGACGCCGCACGCGGCTCGCTGACTGAGCAGACATTCCGCGGCTGCATCGCCCACCAATTTCTCGACCGCATCGCGCATCGGGCGCGCACCGAGTTTCGGGTGAAACCCTTTCCGCACGAGAAACGGCAGCACCGCCTTGTCCAGTTCGAGCTTGTGACCGCGCGCGGCGAGGAACTCGATCTCGCGTGACAGGAATTTCTCAGCGATTTCCAACTGGTGTTCGTAGCTCAGGCGTCCGAACACGAGCTTCTCGTTCACCCGCGCGAAGATTTCCGGGCGCAACGTCTGCTGCGCGCGGGTGAGGACGTGGCGTTCCAGCGTGGCCTCATTGGAGTGCTGCAGGCTCATCAACTCGGCCGAACCGATGTTGGAAGTCAGCCACACGTAGAACCCGCTGAAATCCAGCGTCTGCCCCGTGGCCACGGTGATGCGTGCGGCATCGAGCAATTGCAGCATGATGTCCAGCACGCGCGGGTGCGCTTTCTCGGCTTCGTCGAACAGCAGTGACCCTTCCGCCGCGCGTTCCCGCACCGCCCCCAGGTAGCCAACCTCACCCAAGCGCGCGCCGAGCAACAGGCCGAGCGCCTCCTGTGTTTGGAACTCGGACATATCGAATCGGAACAGGCGGCCTGCGCTGAAGATTTGTGTGGTCGCGACGACGACCGTTTCCGTCTTGCCGACGCCGGTCGGACCGAGCAGCAGAAAACTTCCGCGCGGGCGGCCCGGTTTCGTCAGGCCGAGTTCGCCGCGCCGCAGGGCGGAGAGGATGCGCGGCAGCACATGGGACTGGCCACGAATTTCGCGGGGCAATCGCGCGGTCAGTTCGTGGAGGTTGCCGATCTTCGTCGTGTCCAGTGGCTGGTTCATGCCCTGACCAGTACCACGGACTGTCCCTGAACTTTGTGTAGCAGCTACACAGCGGATCGGAATTCTTGAGGCATTCTCGCGGAAGAATTCAGCGGGAGAACCGCTGAGCGAACGAAAGGAAACACAGAGGAAACGATATGAATGGAAAGCTCACAGAACAGAGACAGGCGCGCGTGCGATTTATCCTCGCCGTGGCCGTGTTGCTCACAGTCCACAACCTGTCCGCCTTCGCCCAAGGAAACGGCAATGGCTTCAACTCCACCGACCTCAAAACTGGCATCAGCAACAGTCTGGCCGTGATCATGATGTTCGGGTTCGTGCTCGGCATCTCATCGGTAATCTACGGCGGGTTTGCGATCCGGCGCGGCGACGTGGACCAGGGCAAGATGTCCATCATCGGCGGCGCGATCATCGCGGCGGCCCCGGCCGTGGTGTTCGCGTTCTACAAGATTTTTGGGCTGGACGCGAATAGCGCCGTGGGCGTCGGCAGCTTCTGACCCGCCATCCCCCCCGAGCCACCATGAACACGGACCTTCGTTTCACCGATACCAACGCGGCGTCCGACTCCCAGGGACGAACGTGGGGGTTGGAAGGAAACCTCTTCTGGTGGCTCGTGGGCGGCCTCGGCGTGGCCATTACGGTGTTCTTCGTGATGCTCGTCCTGCTCAAGATGTCGCTGACGGCCTCCTTGGGTGCTGCCGCCATCCCGCTGGGACTGTGCCTGGCGTACATCTTCGCCCTTCGACAGGGTAAGCCACCCGGCTACGACCGCGACTGTTTCGAGCACTGGTTGTCACGTGGTGGGTTTGGCCCGGACACCGAGACGGCCAGTAACTTTCGCCATCCACTCGCGGAGAAATGACCATGACACCAGACGAACTCAATGCCGCCGAGAGTGAGCGTGAAACCATGCTCAGCCAACTCCAGGCCGCCGAAGCCGCATTGCGGAGCAACCTGCAATTGCATCGCGTGGACGTGGCCGCACGAGCGCACATGGAACGGGCGCTGGCCCACGTCCGGGAAGCTTCCGTTGCCATCCATGAAGCCGGCTGCGCCCGCACCGTGGACCAACTCGTGAATGACCTACAAGAAGTCGAACACTTGCACAACCGGCTCCGGCAGCAGCAGCCGCCCGGCGCTCGCGTCAACTCGATTCATCGGTGACTCATGCCGGAACGCGCTCCCAACGGTTTCTTCGTCCGCAATCTGCTGGTCTTCAACCATCTACGAAAGGGCGGGTATGTGTCGAAGGGCTTCGTCTTTGATGCGCCCGACCTCACGAACAGCCCGGCCGCCGACCTAAACGGTTTCCAAGATCAACTCTGTCTCCTGTTGGCCTCCCTCCACGAACACCAACGCCTCCAAGTCCAATACTTCTGCGACTCGGACTACAAAGGGGAACTCCTCCGCTACCAGCAGGAGACAGAGCGATTTTCCAACGTCTGGACCAAACGCGCCCGCAACGAGCGGTTTTCTCGCTACTGGCAATCGATGGCCGAGCGGAAACTCCGCCGGCAACGGGTAATCTTCTACATCTCTCGCGCGCTGGACAACATGCCGAAGTCGTTCCAGACCGCTACTGCCCGACGCGATTACTACGCCACGCTGCTCGACCAGCTCGAAACCGAGTTCGAACACGTCCATCACCTGCTGGTGGAGATCTTCGGCTCCAGCGGCGCGCGCGTTGTGCCGATGACCGACCTCGACCACTTCCGGCATTACAAACGATTTCTCAACCCATCGCTGAACGACCGGTTCGACTACGACCCGGCGGACGGTTTTGCACCCGAACTTTCCATTCAAGAGAACTGCTGGCACAGCGAGGGCAACGGGCAGAGTGATTTTGGGTTCTTTCTCGACGGCCACTACCATTCCCTGATCGTGCTGACCCGGTGGCCCCGCACGACGTACCCCGGCATCATCCAGCGGCTGACGAATCTGCGCCTGCTCGATTACACCATCACGGTCAACGTTGATCCGCTCCCGATCACCGAGGAGATTCACAAGGAGGAGAAAGCGCACGACCGAGTGGCCGGCGATTACGCCAGCGAGAAGAAGATTTCCCTGCTGACCGTGATGGAGAAGAAGCAGAAAAAGATTCACGCCCTGATGCAGGGCCAGACGATTCCGTTCCACGCCGCGTTCACCATCCGCGTCTGGGACAAGACCAAGGACGGCCTCACCGCCAAGGCTGGCGCCATCAAGAACGCGATCAACTCGATGAACGCGGCGCAATATTTCGAGAGCAACCTGCCGAGTACATCGAAGAACCTGTTCTACCAGGCGTGGCCCGGCTGGACTTTCGGCAGGTACAACCACCGGAAACTGTACGCCGAGCACCGGTTCTTGGCCGACATGTTGCCCGTTACAAGTACGTTCACGGGTCACTTAGCCGGGGCCGAAGCGATCTACGACGGCCCGCACAACAACCTGGTCGGTATCGAGACGTTCTCTGGCTCAGTGGACAACAAGACGCCACAACACGCCGTGTTGCTCGGGATGAGTGGGGCCGGTAAGTCCGTGACCGTGTGCGACCTGTTGACTCAGACCGAGGGCTATTTCGGGTACACCGTCATCATCGAGGAAGGCCTCTCGTACGGCATCTACACGCAGACGGTGGACGACGGGGCGCGCCCCATCATCATCCATCCGGACGGCGACCTGACGATCAACTACCTCGACACGAAAGGACTGCCGCTGACGCCCGATCATCTTTCGGCGGCGACGGCGTTGGTCGCTCGCATGATTGGTACCAGCGCCCAGGAAGACAAACAGATGCTCCGGCAGGCGCAAATAGCCAAATACATCAACCTCCTCTACGAAG
>JBEKLM010000075.1:0-11327 GCA_050010195.1 Verrucomicrobiia bacterium | reverse complement strand
CATAGATAAATGGCTATCAGAAACAGAATCTGGCTTACGGCCCTTCCAATGAACGGATGGCGGGGGTGACGACAGCGTCACCCCCGCTGCCACTTTCTGAGATGCACTATCCACTGTTTCTCGATCTCGCGAACCAACCCGTTGTCGTCATTGGCGCGGGCGGTGTCGCCACACGCAAGGTCCGCACGCTGCTGGCCGCTCAGGCGCGGGTGACCGTCATCAGCCCCGAAGCCAAAGCGACGATCCGCCGACTGGTACGAAGCAAGCGGATTCGGTGGGTGCGCAGACCGTACCGACGGGGCGATCTCCGCGGCGCGTCCCTCGCGATTGCGGCCACAAACGATCCGGTCGTCAACGAGTCGGTGTGCGCCGAGGCGAAGCGCCTTCGGGTGCTTGTCAACTGTATTGCCCCACCGTCGGCCGGCAATTTCATCGTCCCGTCTCTCGTGCGTCGAGGCGGGATTTCACTCGCGATTTCGACGGGAGGAGCGAGTCCGGCGTTTGCCAAGCGGTTGCGCCGCGATCTTGATCGCTTCCTCGGTCACGGGTATCCTGAACTCCTGAAGAGAATGAGCGCGGCGCGGCGCGCAGATAAAAGATGATTACCGAACGAACATTTCTTTGGATTGCACAGGCTTTCTACGCGGCCAGCTGCGTGGTGACCCTCCGTCGCCTTCGTGCGGGCGATGGCGGAGCAGCGTTGCAACGCGCCAATTACTTCGTCATGATCACCGGGTTCTTCTTCCACACCATTTTTCTCTATTTGCGAGGACAAACGGTCGGGCGGTGTCCGTTGACGAATTTATTCGAAACGCAGGCGTTTATCGCGTGGGCGGCGGTTTTGTTCTTCTTGTTAATCGGTCCATCGTACCGTGTTTCATTTCTTGGCGCGTTTACGGCCCCGTTGGTGCTTGTGATTTGCTTGTCAGCGCTGCTGTTACCCGTGGATGTCGTGCAGGCCACACCGCCGCGCCACAGCGCGTGGATTGAATTTCACGCGGCGATTGCCGTTGTTGCCTGCGGCGCGTTTGCCCTGGCGTTTGTCACCGGTGCCATGTACCTGATTCAAGAGCGTCAACTCAAGACGCGACGGCTCACTTCCTCCTTTCTGCTCCTGCCGTCGATTGAACAACTTGACGTCATCCATTTCCGGTTGTTGATCATGGGGTTTACGATGCTGACCGCGGGCATGGTGGGTGGCATGATCTCGTATCACATCGTGGGTCACTGGACGATCCCGAAGATTATCTGGGCATCGTCGGTGTGGCTGCTCTACGGCGGGCTCGTTGTGGCGCGTGGGTTATGGACATTGCGGGGGCGAAAGGTGGCGGTGGCGTCGATGGTGTTCTTTGCGCTAATGCTTGTCGGATTCTGGGGAGTAAACCTGTTCCAGCGATGAACCTGCTCGTCATCGGCTTGAACCATCGAAGCGCGCCTGTGGAAGTGCGCGAACAACTGGCGTTTGCCAAGACAAGCCTCGCCGATGCGCACACCCGGTTGCTTGCTGCCAGCCCCCTGCACGAGACCGTGATCCTCTCAACGTGCAATCGCGTGGAAGTGTATGCCCTCGCGGACAACGTCGGTGAAGCCGCCCGCTCCGTACGGGAGTTTCTCCACGACCATCACCGCTTGACCGATCGCATGGATGCCCATTTCTACGAGCACCGTGACGACTCGTGCGTCCAACATTTGCTCGAAGTTGCTTGCGGGCTCGACTCGATGGTGCTCGGCGAGACGGAGATCTTTGGCCAGGTGAAAGATGCGTACTCCGTCGCGCAAGTCGCCGGTACGACAGGAGTGGTCCTCAATCGCGTTTTCCAGAAAGCGTTCTCTGCCGCCAAGCACATCCGGTCCACCACGGCCATTACGCGCGGCTCGACCTCCGTCGGGACGGTTGCGGTCGATCTCGCGGAAAAGATCTTCGGCAAACTCGGGAAGTGCGTTGTGATGGTCATCGGCACAGGCCAGATGAGCGAAGCGACGGCGCGCGCCCTTCAGAGTCGCGGCGCAGGCGCAATTCTGGTCTGTAGCCGCACGAACGAACGGGCCGAGGCACTGGCCGCCCAACTTCAGGGACGGGCGATCTCCTATGACCAGTGGCCGAACGAGTTTCCCATGGTTGATATCGTCATCAGTTCGACCGCCGCACCGCACCCGATCATTACCAAGGAAAAACTTGGCCCATTGATGAAGATGCGCCGTCAACGCCCGCTATTCCTCATCGATATCGCGGTGCCCCGCGACATGGAGCGCGCGTGCGACGAATTGGATGGCGTGTACCTGTATGATATTGATGATCTTCAACAGATCGCGCGGGAGAACATGGCAGCGCGCGAACGCGAGATCGCCGCATGCCAGGTGTTGATTGCCCAGCACGTGCGACGTCTCGCGGACTGGCTGGAGAGCAATCGTGGCAATGTCGAAGAGCGATACCGCCGCCGCGTTGCCGACTCGCCGGTGCGCAATCCCGCCAGCCCCCACGTGTCATGAAACCGTTAATCATCGGCACACGCGGCAGCCCGCTGGCATTGGCCCAGGTCGAGATTATCCGTGGGCTTTTTCAGAAGGCGAATCCGGCGCTTCGGGTGGACACCAAGATTATCAAGACCAGCGGTGATAACTTCGTGAATCTTTCGCTCGTTGCCGGTGGGGGCAAGGGGTTGTTTACCAAAGAAATCGAGGAACAGCTTCTTAATGGCGATATCCACGTGGCCGTTCATAGCATGAAAGACCTGCCGACCGTGTTGCCCGACGGGCTGATCGTCGGCGCGGTCCCGCCGCGTGAAAATGCCCACGACGTGTTCATTTCGAAAGCGTTCCAATCAATTCCGGAGTTGCCAAACGGTGCGCGCGTCGCCACCAGCAGCATCCGGCGTCGCGCGCAGTTGTTGACGCGACGGCCCGATCTGCAAATCGAGGAAATCCGCGGCAATGTGGAAACGCGACTGCGCAAGCTCGCGCAGAACGATGCCATTGATGCCCTGATTCTTGCCGCCGCCGGATTGCGGCGGCTTGGTCTCTGGAAGAAATTTGGAAACTTTCACTGGCAGGAGATCGGCTTCGACGTAATGATTCCGGCGGTGGGGCAGGGTGCCATCGCGTGTGAGGTTCGCGAAGCAGACACCGAGACGCGTGCGGCGTTGGCGGGCATCAACGACGCGAACACGGCGGCTTGTATAACCACCGAACGAGCCTTTCTGCGGGCGTTGGGCGGTGGTTGTCAGGTGCCGTACGCCGCCCATACCAGGACCGAAGGCGAGAGACTGCACTTGATCGGCGCGACGTTTAGTCCGGAGGGCAGGGACGTCCATCGCGTGGATATTGCCGGGCCGATGAGTGACCCGCGAGGTTTGGGCGAGCGGGCCGCGAAGCAGGTTCTCACATGACGAAGAAGGGAAAAGTGTATTTGGTGGGAGCGGGACCAGGCGACGCCGGTTTGATCACCGTGCGCGGTCGGGAGTGCATCCAACTCGCGGAGGTGATCGTCTACGACAATTTGGTGAATCCGTCGCTCCTGAAGCACGCGCGACCAGATGCGGAAATCATCTTCGCGGGCAAAACGTCCAAACAACACACTCTCACTCAGGATGAGATCAATGCGTTGCTCGTTGAGAAAGCGCGTGAAGGGAAGATTGTGACGCGCCTGAAAGGCGGCGATCCGTTTGTCTTCGGGCGTGGCGGGGAAGAGGCGGAAGAACTGCGCAAAGCCGGTTTCCAATTTGAGATTGTCCCCGGAATCAGTTCGTCGATTGCTGCGCCGGCCTACGCGGGAATCCCGGTGACGCACCGCGGGGTCGCTACTGCGTTTATGGTCATCACGGGACACGAGGACCCGACAAAGGAAGAGACCCAGGTGGATTGGGCGGGCGTGGCCAAGTTCTTTGGAACACGGGTCATCCTCATGGGAGTGGAACGTATCGGCACCATTGCCGGGGAATTGATCCGGCACGGCGCGTCGCCGGAAACCCCGGTCGCCATGGTGCGTTGGGGCACCACGGGAAGGCAACAAACCATTCAAGGTACACTGGCCACAATCGCCGCCGTCGCTTCCAAGGCGGATTTCAAGCCACCGGCCGTCACGATAGTGGGCGAGGTGGTTCGCTTGCGCGAGAACCTGAACTGGTTCGAGCAGCGCCCGCTTTTCGGCCGGCGGATCGTCGTCACGCGCAGCCGCGAGCAGGCGAGCGAACTCGTGCGTCAACTCAGCGAGCTGGGCGCAGATGTTCTGGAGATTCCCACGATTCGCATCAAGCCGCCCCAGAGTCTTGCGCCATTGCGGGAAGCGGTTGATGGCCTGGGCGAATATGATTGGTTGATCTTCACCAGCCCCAACGGTGTGGAGGCGTTTTTTGGTGAGTTCTTTGCGCACCACAAGGACATTCGCGAGATTGGTCCTGTGAAGATTTCGGCCATTGGCGCGGTGACGACACAGAAACTCGCTGAGTTGCACTTGGAGGTGGATTTGCAGCCCAAGGAGTTCACGACCGAGGCATTGCTGGCGGAATTCAAGAAATCGGTAAGTTGCGAGAACCTGAAAATGCTCATGCCCCGGGCGGACCTGGCGGACCAGCGGCTGGCGCGTGGGTTGGAGGACCTGGGGGCCATTGTGGACGATGTGGATGCGTATCAAACCGTGCCCGACACCGAGGATCGCAACGGCCACCGCGCGCGATTGCTCGGCGAAGGCGCCGACATTGTAACGTTTACCAGTTCGTCCACGGTCGTAAACTTCTGCAAACTGGTGGATGTTCCGGCGCTGATGAAGCAGTACCCTGATATGAGGTTCGCCAGTATTGGGCCGCAGACATCGCAAGCGGCGCGCGAGAAGGGATTGGATGTCGCCGTCGAAGCGAAGGTGCATACCGTGCCCGGCTTGGTGGAAGCAATTCTGGCGTTGGTGACGAAGAAATGATCGGAGCGATTCCCATCATTGCCGAGAACCGAATTCGCGAAGCGATGGAGCAGGGGGAGTTCGACCATTTGGAAGGCGCCGGCAAGCCATTGGGTGATGCGGATGGGCATTATGATCCGGATTGGTGGCTGAAACGCAAGTTGCAGCGAGAGCAATTGATTGCAGAATAGGTAGTATCGATCATCAGAAGTCAAAACAAACCGCGTTAGCAAATCCAAGACCATGACGAAAGAAGAGCATTACGACCAAGGCATGGCGGAATTCGCGATGGCGGAATATGACAAGGCCATCGAGTGTTACCGGAAAGCCGTGGAGATCGACTCGTCGTATTTCGACGCCTGGCACGCGCTGGGGATGGCCTACCTCCGCGCGAACAGAATCCCCGAAGCGATCGAGGCCGGCAAACGGGCAATCGAGATCAGTCCCAACGACATGCTCGCGCACACGAGCCTGTCCATGTACTACATGCGCGCAGGCGACAAAGCCATGGCCGAGAAGGAAAAGGGTCTGGCCACGGTTCTCTCCTGGGGCGGAAAAATCGATCAGCTCAACGACGAGCCGAAATCGTAGTACAGGTTCAGTGGAACATGTACGACGGCAGGAAATACATTCGTCCCGCCTGCAACTTGAGCACATCCGGCGTCAACTCGATCTGAATCTTGGCCTTGTCGTTCTTGCCCATGAACCGAAGCAGGTTGCGCAAATTGAACGGTTCCACATACCGAATCACCCGCGCCTTCTTGATCGACGCGAGTTCTTCCGCCTTGTCGATGGCGTCGTCGAAATAGCCAAGGCCATCGACGAAGCCCGCATCCAACGCCTGCTTACCCGAAAGGATGCGCCCGTCGGCCAGGCCGTTTTTCAAATCGTCCACCTTCATGTCGCGTTCCTGCGCCACGATGCCAACGAATTTTTCGTAGACTTCCATCACCATCCCTTGCACGAGGGCCTTCTCGTCCTCCGTCGGTTCTCGCGAGGGGTTCAAGATGTCTTTGTACTTGCCCGACTTGAACGTGTAAAACTTGATCCCCACCTTGTCTGCGAGGCCGCTGAACGTAAAGCTCTCCATGATCACCCCGATGCTGCCGGTGATGCTCAACTCGTTGGCCACAATGTAGTCCGCGCCGACCGCGATATAGTACGCACCCGATGCGCCCATGGTGTCGATGTCCGCCACCACCGGTTTCTTCTCGCGGGCCGCCACCACCGCCTGATAAATCGTATCGGAAGCCACCACCTCGCCCCCCGGCGAGTCGATCCGCAGGATAATGGCCTTCACGTGCTTGTCATCGACCGCCTGTTGAAGCTGGTCTTCGATGTCCCCCACCATGCCTTCTTCGCTCGCGTAACCGTCCTCCGAAGAACTGATCACGCCCTGCACGTAAATCACCGCGATTTTGTCCTTCGCGTCCTCTTCGCCTTCGAGATACCGCTCCTCGTACCGACCGCGACGGCTCGTCACGGAAATGGCATCGGTTCCGCCCGCCCCAAACGCCGCGGCAAATAACACCAGATTGGCCAGCACGCTCAGAAACAGGAAAAACGTCACAATCACGGCATACACAATCCACCCCGTCCGCCTCGGCGGCGGCGGCGGCTGGCTGACAAGATAGGGCGGCACCGAGTCCATAGGTCAGTACATTGCACGACGATCCACATCGTCGCAAGAGTAAAACGCTGGCTGTGTTTTGACTTGGTCGGCGCCCCGGTTTATCGTAGCGTCTCGCCCATGCTGCTGGTCATCGACAATTACGACAGTTTCACGTACAACCTCGTGCAGTACCTCGGCGAGTTGGGCGTGGAGATGAAAATTTTCCGCAACGACGAGATCTCCCTCGACGAGATCCGCGCGCTGAAACCGTCCCGCATCCTCATTTCGCCCGGCCCGTGTTCGCCCCGCGAATCCGGCCTCTCCAACGACATTCTCAAAACCTTCGGGCCCACCGTCCCCACCTTCGGCGTCTGCCTCGGCCACCAATGCCTGGGCCACGTCTTCGGCGGCGACGTCGTCCGCGCCGACCGCCTCATGCACGGCAAGACCTCGCCCATCCACCATAATGGCCGCGACCTGTTCGAAGGCATGCCCAATCCATTCACCGCCACGCGCTACCATTCGCTCCTCGTCAAACGCGACACGCTGCCCGATACCCTCGAGATCACCGCCGAAACCAAACCCGAAGGCGAGATCATGGGCCTCCGCCACAAACAATTCCCCATCTGGGGCGTCCAATTCCATCCCGAATCCATCCTCACCGAAAACGGTAAGCGCATCCTCGTCAACTTCCTCAAGCTGGCCGCATGACCCGTCTGTAGCCGCACCCTTCAGGACGCCCCCCCGATAAACCATCAGTTATCATCTCAAAACACCCCCATTTCTCGTTACCAGACCCTCCCTGACCCCCTTCAACTTGGGTTCGTTTTTGGCTTTCGTCCGGACAAATTTCCACGCCGGCTTGATTAAAATTGGGTTCGTTTGGTAATTTTCGCGTTTTCGGCCCCTTGTTTCTATAGCAATCGCCCCGGTAGGGCGGGCTGGCCCAGCCCGCCGCTTCCCCTTGTAGCCACGGCGCTCCGTCGCCGTGCTTCGTGCCCTTCGTGTCTCTGTGGTTCAATGCCAGTCCCACCTTCGCCTGTCGACCCTCAGCCATCGCGCACAGCGTATCATACACCGATACCCTGTCAATCTAAAAGCGATTCCATGTCACATACCAGGGCCGATGGAACCTTCCAGCCCACCATCGACATCTTCGTCGCCGACGCCCAGCCCTGGGACCTCCTCGACCCCGCTTCCCCCAAGCACCCCCAATACATGCCGCGGGGATAGTGTCTCCCAAATTGTTTCGCCATTTACCCTTCCGCACGCGTTCGGAGGGACGCGCGTCCGCGCGTCCGCTTCCCATCGATCGTCAATCCCGACCGCCCTTGTAGCCGCGCCGCTCTGTCGGCGCGTTTCTCCTCTCCGAATTGTAGGGCGCGAACGCCCAACGGGTTTCGCGCCGACCCGGGTCATTTGTAGGGCAGCCGGCCCGGCTGCCGCCGTTCCGGGTTGAACACGAGCCCCGCCGGTTCGTCGCCCCCGTCGGCCGCGTCCCCTGACGCGCCGCTCCGTGTCGTACTCCCTTGCTTACCCATCGTGCATGATTCCTCAGCGCATCTTGAAGAATGCTGTAGCTCTCCTTCCGCGTGATTCCTGTAGAACCTCCGCGCAATCGACGGCAGTCCGCGCACAATGAAAACGGCGAGCAAGAGGAAGAGTAACTCTGGGCGCTTCGGGGCCTGGTCTCAACATTGCAACATTTGCCATCCGGTTCCTCCCGCCCCCGTTCCCCTCCGCTCACCGGATGGCCTGCCGCGCCGTTTATCCCCCGAATCTTTACCTTGTTTCACGAGGCCTTTTCGGGGCTCCGTGTCGATGGGTAGGGCCCGACGCCCTTTACAAGAGTTATCCATTGCCGTAAATTGCCACGGTATCGAATTGTTATGACGGCAAACCGGTTCCCGCGGATTGTTCCCACGCTGGCGTTGTGTCTCGCCGGTGCCGCGGCTTGGGCGCTCAACCCCAGCTTCCCGCCGGGCAGCAATTTTAATTTGAATAATTGGGAACTTCAACTGCCCACTTCCAACGGCGTGCTTACCGCCGCCAACGGCACCGTGGATGAGGAAACTCCAGCCCAGCTCACGGCAGGCTTTACCAACACGTACTTCTACACCGGATCAGATGGCTCGATGGTTTTCTGGGCGCCAGATGACGGGGCCAGAACCGGTGGCTCCACTCATCCACGCAGCGAGTTGCGGGAGGAGTTGGTTCCAGGCAACGACAATGTCAATTGGACCGTGTATGGCACGCACATCATGACCGCCCAATGCAAGGTATTGCAGGTGCCCTCCGACACCGAGAAGGTCTGCATTGGCCAGATCCATGAACCGGACACAAAGCCTGATGGCAGCGCGAGCGCGAATAATGAGCAGATGATCATGTTCGACCTCGAAAGCCTCAAAATCTATGTGAACATCAATTTGGATGGAGACCTCTCCAGTAGCTTCAGTCAGACGCTTATATCAGGCTCCGGTGTCGCGTTGAGCAACACCATCAATTACACGATGTCGATGGTGAACGGTGAGTTGATGATCGTTGTCAATAACATCACCAATTCGTGGAACCTGCTCAGTGGCACGAATTACGAGGGCCATATCGCTCAGAACTGGAGCATCGCCTCCAGTAATACCCTGTATTTCAAGGCGGGAGACTATAACCAGACCACCAACACCTGTAACTGCGCCACCGACGGCTCCCGCGTCGCCTTTTACGCCCTGACCCGATACGACGCGCCGAGCATCACCAACCAGCCCGCCAGCCAGACCGTTTCCGTGGGCAGCAATGTGACCTTCAGCGTGGGCGCGCTCGGCAGCCCGCCGCTGGGATATGCCTGGCTGCTGAACAACACCCCCATCAACAACGCGACCAACACCACCCTCACGATCCCCGATGCACAGCTCACCAACGCCGGCAATTACTCCGTGGCGGTCACCGACCTCACGGGCGGCATTGTCACCAGCAGCCCCTCCGCGACGTTGACGGTGCTCCCGGCGGCGCCTGTGGCCAGTTTCACAAACAATCCCGCCAGCGGGCCGGCGCCATTGACCGTGAACTTTTACGATACTTCGACCGGCTCGCCCACGAGCTGGAGCTGGACGTTTGGTGACGGCATCGGCACGTCAACGGTGCAGGACCCGAGCTACACATACGACTATCCGGGTACGTACACGGTGACCCAGATTGTGGCCAGCGCGGGCGGATCCAGCACCAATACGGGGACGATTAGCGTGTCTGCTTACACATTCGCGCAGTGGCAGCAGTTCTACGGCCTCACCGGCACGTTGAGTGGTGGCGACGCCTCCTACACGGGCGACGGCATGAGCAACACCAACAAGTTCCTGGCGGGCTTCAGCCCTGTGAATCCAGCGGCGTACCTGCACATCATCAGCATCGCCCCCACGAACACCACGGACATTAACGTGATCTACCTCGGGGCCAACGGCGATGACACCTACACGCCAGGCATTGCCTCGCGCACCAACGTGCTGGAGTTCACGGCAGGCACCGCCAGCGGCAGCTACTCGAATAACTTCGCGACCACCGGCCAGACCAACATCCTCAACGGCGGAAACGGTCTCGGCGTGGTGACCAACATGGTCGATGTCGGCGGCGCGACCAACACCCCGACGCGATACTACCGGATTCGAGTGCTGGTGCCGTAATCTGTCGTCTGCCCTGTTTATAATGCAGGCTGTAATATCGCCCACTCGCCCGGAAAGGATTTGGCTTGAGATTCCGCGGTCACATCTAATCACTGTAACATTGGCCACCCGGATCCTCCCGCCGACTTTCCCCTCCGCTCACCGGATCGCCTGCCGCGCCGAGGCCGGCTTCTCGACACGAGACCGAGCCTTGGCCGCAAAGGACAGGGTGTGTTGGTGTGTCGCGGCCGCTTCTTCTTCGCAGGCCTCTAGTCGCCAGCAATGAGAGCGATGCCGTTGGTGGCACATACCACGCGCGCGGTTGCATGGAGAGCGTCCCCGGTCGTGCGCACCCGGTAGGTCTTGACCATTCGCGCCTGCGACGCAAGCGGGTCGTATTGTTCACGCAGGTCGACATATTCCACCAGATCCATCACGCCTTCGGTGTACTTCCTGGTCATGGTGTTGAGGAACGTTGCCTCATCGATGCGGACCCGATAGCTGGCGCCGGCGTCCGCTTTGAGCTGCTGGCGGATCGACTCCATCTTGCGAAAGCTGGGCAGGAAGTAATCCCCGTTGGCGATGTTCGTGCCCTGATGTTTAAAATACGCCAGGCTGAAGATGACGTTGAAGGCGATCGTTAGAAGCATCGACATGCGCACGGGACCGCGCCAGCGGCTACGGTCCAATCCGCGCACCATGAAAACGGCGGGCAAGAGGAACAGCAGCGGGAATTGCACGATCAGGTAGCGGCTGCTGAAATCGCTGAAGGACAAAACAAACAGAAGCAACGGGAGAACCAGCAGCGACCCGACGAACACCTCGGAGGGCGCGTCGGCAAAAGCCCGCTTCGGCGAACGCCACTTCCCCCGCCATGACTGAACAAGGCGGACGAGAAAGGTGCCGATAATTATGACGCTCAAGGTCAGCGACAGGGCGTTGAAGGCGCCGAGAATCCAAAAGGAACCAAACCACGCGTCGCCGAACGCACGGTATTCGGAGAGGTCGCGTCTGGTTGCGCCACTCACCAGGTTGGACAGGTCGGCAATCGGGAGGGTTAGTATCTTCAGCACCGAGAAGGACACGGGGAGTCGACCCACGAGGATCCGGCGGGTGTTCTCCCAGCCGTGCCGCATTTCGCCCATGACATACGGAATGTAGAGCAACGCCGCAGTCA
>JBEKLM010000074.1:0-11976 GCA_050010195.1 Verrucomicrobiia bacterium | reverse complement strand
CTTCAAACCAGGATTTGCTTGTACCCATCGATTGGCCTCGACGACTTGCTCGGGAAACGTGGACGCCGCCAGGATCTGCGCCACCAGCGAATCCGGATACAGTGCAATCGGCGCTACCACCCGCTGCAACTGCTCGGGAGTCTGTTGCGCGGGTTGTGGCACCTGCGCGGCCTGCGTCGGGGCTTGCGAGACTTGGTCGGCCCATAGGTTCTGAGGCCAAGTAGCGAACAACAGAGCCAACGACAACAGGGAAAACAATCTCCGCTCGCCCATTTGAGCCCTTGAGAACCCTGCGGCACGCCCGTAAATGTTCATGTTCATGAATCTCCGGGTAAATATTCTTTGAGACATTGTGGTAAAAGGATACCCGTCCGTCGGAAGGCGTGGTATGGGGTATTGACCCCATGGGTACGGCCCATCCTCGTCGAACCCCGCTCCTCCGCCCCCAGTCGACGCGCGCTAGTAGAACAGGGGCGGCGAGAACGCAGCCATGATGAGACGGCTTGCATGATGAACACCGTCCCATTCCCCTAACGCGCGTTCAGTAGCAGTTCCAGCCCCTGTTGTAGCGTCAGATTGTTCGACATGCGTTGGAAGTTGCTCTCCTTGCTCACCGAGTCAGTGCGGGTATTCATAAACAGAACGATCCGGCTGGTATAGTGCATGGACAACGTAGTGATGGCCCACCGATCACTCCCGACACCTTGCTGTTCCAACAAGAAACTGCCTCCGCGACGGATCCGGCCGAAGATGCCCCAGCCAAAATCAACATCGCGAAACAACTTGGCTTCTACCCGCGCCAGACGCTCGTCCACAGGGTCGATCAGCATCGTGCCGTCCATCCCTTGCAATACCCGCAGTTCCAACGATCGCGTGGTCAGGTTTGCGTTGGGACGGAATTTCAACCGAATTAGTTCGCGGCCGGAGGCGTTCGTTTCCGTGCCGTTGTACTGAAATAGGAATGCCTCCGGCAACAACTTGATCATCCGGCGGACACGCGCTTCGTCCTTGTGCGACTGGTTTTGGAATTTCTCCAGACGTGCAGGATTCGTTAGCAGGTCCCGCAGGAGTGTATCTTCTCTTTGTCTCTGTGCGGGGGCAAGTGGTTGACCATTCTTGAGAACCAGACGGCCAATCAGCCATTTGCGCGTCTCGACCATGTCGCGGGTCTCCGAGCTGCGCGGCGTCTGTTTGTCAATACGGTACCGATAGTGCCCGCTCGCATTGGCCGCTGCCAATTCATGCGCCACCGTTTGGCGCACCAGCTCAATTGCCGGAAAATTCGGCGGCTGTGTTTGAGCCGACGCCTGAAACGCCACCAGCAGTAACAAAACAAAGGCCTCCCGCCTGAATGCGACAAAACTTAAAGATGTGCGCTTGGGCATCATTATGGCAGTCTAACAAATTTCCTCCATTCCAAACGTCGTCAGTCAGCATGCTTACGCTTCTCGGTAACTCATTCAATGAGCCAGATTGCATACCCGACCGCTTTGCGTAAGAGGTGTTCACCGACGCTGCCGCCGAGAAACCTGCCGAATACGGATCCTTCGTGGCGACCGACGACAATCGTGTCACACCCGTGCGCGGCGGCGGCGTCAATGATTTGGGCAACGACATCGCCTTCTTCGTCGGCAATCTCCGTGCTCACACATTTGGGTGGTACGCCTGCACGGACAATTCGTTCTTTGAGTTGCGCGAGAGTCTGTTCGGCTTTGTCCCACGCCTTCGTTGCAAACTCTTCGGCCCGTTGGTCGGCTGCGGCTGCTTTCGATCCTTCGACGTTTGGCGGGAGTCGAGGCAACACATGGAAAACCACGATTCTCACGCCGGGAGTTTCGTTGCCGGCACAGGCTTGGGCTGCGTACAAGGCGACTTTGAAGGAACTCTTTGTTCCGTCCACTGCGACCAGTAATTTGTGTTTCATAACGACCTCATTCTGGCTTTTACCTACAGCCTTCCGCACCTCGACAAGACGGTCGCGTTCGTTTATTTCTTGGTGGCGCGGAATCGCGGCGCAAACGCTCGCAAGACCTTCTCTGCCGCGCCGGGCAGGGTATCCGCAGGCGCATAACCCTCTAGCGCCTTCATGACCGGTCCCAGTTGTGTTTGCCACGTTTCGTATCCCTCATCATGCAGGACGTGATGAGCCCCCTCGCGCAGCGACGTCGAATTGGGACGTTCGATCAAGGCCTGCAACAGCGCAGGCAGCCCATCTCGGCCGAGGGTCACCAATGCGCGCGCCGCCAGCCAGCGCACGTCGAACTTGTCATCCTCCAACGCCTTGACCAGCGCTGGCGCAGCCGCCAGATCTCCTATCTCACCCAATGACTTGGCGGCCTGTCCGCGTCCGTACTCGGTGGAATTTGTCAGCGCTTCCAAGAGCGGTCTCACCACGGGCTTTCCCATTGTGACGAGAGCGCTGTGGGCTCTTTCCCGAATAGTCGCTGATTGAACTCCCAGATCAACAATTAGAGCTGGGATGCGGCGTGCCCCCTTCGGAAGGGTGGATTGTTTCGCCGCGTCCTCCTCCCAATACTTCGGCTTCCCGTAATGGTCGAACAGCCGCTCTTCATAGTCACGACTGACGGGTTTCGAGGGATCAAACGCAGGGCTGTTCTTGACGGATTCACGCGACAAATCCACAAACACTTTCGATTGGTCCCAGCTCACCCGACTGATCCATGCCGGAAACACCAGCACTTTTCTCCCCGGCAACCAATTGTGCGTGTTCACGACGACATAGCGGATTGCCCATGTCTCATCATCCACAATAAAGCCCTCCACGTGTCCAATCTCCCCATCGATGGCCTGGATATAGTAGCCGGTTACCTGGCGCGTGCTGCGCAAGTTTGGATCGGCTGGCCTTTCAAGCGGCAGGTCCTTCTTCTTTGTGGCCTGCGGCAGATGTGTTGGCACGGGGTATCCGACACCGGCGTACGGGTCCAAACCCGAGGTCCAGTAGATGGGCCAGTCATAATAATTGTGCAACTTGGCTTCATGCTGACGCGAGACGGGTTTGTCGGTGTCGATGTTCGGACTGTTCTTCACCTGTTGTTTGGTCAGGTTCACAGGGAAAACCCGTGATTTCCATAGGGGCTTCTTCAACGCAGCGGTGGAGATCAACACTTGGCGGCCATGGAGCCACCGGCCTGTGTCCACAACCATGTAGCGGATGATCCATTTATGATCATCGAAATAGAACTCTTCGACCCTTCCGAGGTCGCCGTCCTTGGCGCGGACCGTGCAACCGACCAACCGACTGATACTTCGTTTCATAATGACTCCTTTCCGCCGATGTTTGTTTCCTTGCTGGGCGCTGGCTACGACCCGCGCCATTATGCAGCAGCGGCCACAACCTCCAGCGCCCGCTCATCGTTCGTGGTCTCGACGACTAGGAAACAGCGGTCGGGTGCGATGGAGGACAGATACGAATAGCGAATGTCCACTCCCTGCTGACCCAACTCCGCAAACAGGCGGGCGGCCACACCGGGCCGGTAAGTCGTCGGCCCGAGGAGCACGACGGGATGTGTGTGACAGCGGTAACCGGCGGCTTCGAGCACCTGCTGGACTTCCTCCGTCTGGCTGGTGATCAACAGCAGCAGTAGTCCCTCGTGGTCGGCGCAGCAACTGCGGGTCAACGTGGCGAGTTGATGATCCGCCAACAGCGCCAGTACCTCGGACGGGCCGCCCGTTGCTTTCGGAAGACGGACCCGGATTTCGACTTCGCGGCGTGCGGTCATGCGGCCACGACCTCCCAGCGGTTGGAACTATTACGGCGCTTGGGCCAGTAAGGCTTGACTGTCGCCAACTCGGCCAGCGCCGCACCGTCCGGCCGTCGCTGTACGCCGGCATCCTGGGTGCAGTCCAGCTTGAGTTGCTTTTCAGCCTGTAACCAACGGGCTTCACGCCGCTCGTGTGGCTGGCCTTCCTTCTCCCGGATCAGGTAGGCACACACGGCGATCTGTTCGGGAGTGGGTTCAATGTCGGTCTGGCTGTTCATCAATGTGTCCTCCTTCTGGTTTGTTCAACACATATGAGGTTGTCTGACACCAGCCCTGACACGGTATGCCGGGATAATCGAGTACTGAGCGTGGAGCATGTGGTCGTCCGAAAACGTCCGAAACGGGAGCTGTGGGGCGCGGAACCGCATCCCGTTACGCGGCTTTCTCTTCATCCACGATTTCAGCGTCGATGATCGGGCTTTCGTCTGTCTTGCTGCCTTCTGGAGCCCTGCCAGGTTCAGGCCGCGTTCCGGGTTGGCTACCGGCGGGGTCCTGGCTCGTGCGGGCCTTCTCTGAAGCGGCCCTGTAAAGTTCCGTCGAGACTGCCTGCCAGGTCTCGTTGAGTTTCTCGCTGGCCGTCTTGATGTTCGCAGCCTGGCCACCCTTGAGCGCGTCCTTCACTTCGTTGAGGACGGATTCGACCTTGCGACGGTTGGCGTCGGAAATGGTAGCCTGATTCTCCTTCAACAGTTTTTCCGTGCGATACACTGCGTTGTCGGCCTCGTTGCGCGTTTCAAGCTCTTCCTTGCGTGTCCGGTCCTCTTCGGCATGGAGCTCGCCATCCTTGCGCATTCTCTCGATCTCGTCCTTGGAGAGGCCGCTGCTGGCCGTAATGGTGATTTTCTGTTCCTTGCCAGTGCCGAGGTCCTTGGCGCTGACATGCAGGATCCCATTGGCATCGATGTCAAAGCTGACTTCAACTTGCGGCACACCACGCGGAGCGGGCGGAATGTCGTCGAGCTTGAACTTGCCGATGGTCTTGCTGTCGCGAGAAAACTGGCGCTCCCCCTGCAAGACGTGGATTTCCACGCCGGGCTGATTGTCTGCGGCAGTGGAGAAGATTTGCGACTTGCGGCTCGGGATCGTGGTATTGCGCTCGATCAATTTGGTGAATACCCCGCCAAGAGTCTCGATGCCGAGCGATAGCGGTGTCACATCTAGTAAGACCACGTCCTTGACCTCACCCTTGAGCACGCCGGCCTGGATGGCTGCGCCCACCGCCACCACTTCATCCGGATTGACGCCCTGGTGCGGAGGTTTGTTGACCAGCGTGTGCGCCGTTTCGACCACGCGAGGCATCCGGGTCATGCCACCGACCAGCACCAATTCATCGATTTTCGTGGATGCGATGTCGGCGTCCTTTAAACAGGCCTTCACCGGCGCGACCGTGCGTTCGAGCAATGCATCACAGAGTTGCTCCAATTTGGCGCGTGTAAGTTTCAGGCTGAGATGCTTGGGACCGCTGGCGTCCGCGGTGATGAACGGCAGTGTAATATCATATTCGAGTGCGCTGGAGAGGGCGATCTTGGCTTTCTCCGCCTCTTCCTTGATGCGCTGCAAGGCATCGGGCTGCTTGCGCAGATCCACGCCTTGGTCTCGTTTGAACTCGTCCAGCATCCAATCCATGAGTCGATTGTCCCAGTCGTCGCCGCCGAGGTGGGTATCGCCATTGGTGGCTTTGACTTGGAATACGCCGTCACCGATTTCTAGGACCGAGATATCGAACGTGCCACCGCCAAGATCGTACACCGCGATCCTCTCGTCCTTCTTCTTGTCCAAACCATAGGCCAGCGAGGCGGCGGTGGGTTCGTTGATGATGCGGAGCACTTCCAGACCCGCGATGCGTCCCGCGTCCTTTGTGGCCTGGCGCTGCGAGTCGTTGAAATAGGCCGGGGTCGTGATGACTGCCTGGGTGATCTTCTCGCCCAGTCGCATCTCAGCGTCCGCTTTGAGCTTGGCGAGGATCATGGCCGAGATCTCCGGCGGGCTGAACTGCTTGGGCTTGCCGGCCACTTCCACTTCGACGGACACGTCGCCGTTGGCAGCCCGCACCACCTTGTAAGGGACGAGCTTGATTTCTTCCTGCACTTCGTCGAATTTCCGCCCCATGAAGCGCTTGATCGAATAGATCGTATTGCGGGAGTTGGTGACGGCCTGCCGTTTGGCGGCTTCGCCCACAAGGCGCTCGCCGTTTTTGGTGAAAGCCACCACGGACGGCGTCGTGCGTTTGCCTTCGGAGTTCTCGAGTACCGCAGGCTCGCCGCCTTCAATGACCGCCATGCAGGAGTTCGTCGTCCCCAAATCGATGCCGAGTACTTTTGCCATAAATTCCTTAAGCTGGTTTTGTCTTTTGGGTATGTTGCCGCGTTCGACGTTATTCGTGGATGCACACTAGGCGACGGAGCGGGTCCTTCGCTATGGGGCGTTCACCCCATCCTGGCGCTGCTGTGTCTTGCGGGCTGTGCCACGATGCCACGCGACATTCAGTCGAGGCGTTATGATTGGTTCGATATTCGCCAAGCCATGGAAATCTTGATTGGCAAACCACCGCAGATGGTCGTGCATACGATTGGCAGTCCGGATAGTCAGGGTAGCCGCTGGAAATAGTCGACGTATGAAAACGGATTACACGACCTCCCACGCAACGAACCATACGGGAGGCCACATTGGTCCTTCAGAACGGCACCCTCGTAGATATCACATCGAGATCACTTCGCACAATGACGTCGTCGCGGGCAAGTCCTTCTTCGTCACGGCACCGGTACCCCTGTTCCCACCGTCGATTTCCTCAAGTCAGGTCAAACTACTGGCGCACGACACCGATTCCCACTATCATTCGACAGTTGCAGATGGCTCTTCACCGAGTTTGTCGATTTGCGCCTGCGTCGCTTTCTCACCGGCGATGATCTCGCTCTGTGGCTGTAGCACGCTGAATTGCATTCACGATTGTGAGCATGGAACTGTCCAAACGATTCGGAGCGTGGAAGAAACTTCTTCCCGGCCGTCTTGTGCCATTGAGCTTGCTGGTCGGGGTGGTCGCCGGCTTTGGCGCTGTTCTGTTCAACTCGCTTCTGTCATGGGCTGACAGCGGGTTCATGGTTCACATGGCTGGCTATCACATGCCACGAGCCGGTGGCGAGGCGACGTTCGTGGCCCTGACAGAGCCAACGCGGCGATGGATGCTCTTCCTCGTACCGGCAATCGGCGGCCTCCTGTCCGGCCTGCTCGTGTACACGTTCGCTCCCGAAGCCGAAGGTCATGGGACCGATGCCGTGGTGGATGCGTTTCATCGCATGCGGGGTATCATCCGCGGACGCGTGCCCCTGATCAAGACGGTGGCGTCGGCGTTGACGATTGGCAGCGGGGGCTCTGCGGGGCGTGAAGGACCGATTGCGCAAATCGGGGCGGGGTTCGGCTCTGCTCTCGCAACATGGCTGAAGACCAGTGACCGCGAGCGACGGTTGTTGATGCTGGCGGGAGCCGCGGGTGGGTTGGGAGCCGTCTTTCGCGCACCGTTGGGCGGGGCGTTCTTTGTGGCAGAAGTGCTGTATCGCGATACGGAAATTGAATCGTCTGCGCTCGTGCCCGCCTTTGTCGGTTCGATCATGGCGTATTCGGTCTATTGCGGCGTCACGCGGCATTGGGGCGCCATTTTCACGGTGCCCCAACTCAACTTCAACCACCCCTTGGAATTGGTGTTCTATGCGGTCCTGGGACTGATCTGCGCGCTCGTGGGCGTTGTGCATGTGAAGTTCTTCTATGGTGTTCGCGACCATGTCTTTCGCCCGTTGCCAATCCCCAGGCATTTCAAGCCCGCCATTGGCGGGTTGCTTGTCGGCGCAATCGGATACTTTCTCCCTCAAGTGCTCGGAATGGGTTACGGCTGGGCACAACTGGCCATCGACGGCCAACTCCCACTGCGTCTCGCCTTGCTTATTGTCGTCATGAAAATCGTTGCCACCGGCCTTACGATCGGCTCGGGCGGCAGCGGAGGTGTGTTCGCGCCGTCGATGGTGATTGGAGCGTGTCTTGGCGGAACAATCGGCACTCTGCTGCATGCGTGGATGCCCGGCGTGGCTCTGCAGCCGGCGGCGTATGTACTTGTCGGAATGGCAGGATTCTTTGCGGGTGTGTCGAAAGCTCCCATCGCCACGCTGATCATGATCTCGGAGATGGCCACAGGCTATGGCTTGCTTACGCCCCTGATGCTGACAACAGGCGTGGCGTATCTCTTCACGCCGCGTCGCATCTCGATTTACGAAAAACAGGTAGATTCACGCGCCGATTCACCGGCGCATGCGGGCGAGTTCATGGCGGATGTGTTGGAGCAAATGCGTGTTCGCGACGTGATTCAGAAAACAGCCGAACTGGTACGGCTGCGCCCCGATACACCGCTGGCCGAAATACTCGGGGCCGCGATTGACAGCAAACAGCGCGTGTTTCCTGTGTTGGACTCAGCCGATTCACTGCAAGGCGTGGTCCTGTTCGACGACATTCGCAAATACTTCATGGATCGCGACCCGCCGCACGACCTAGTAGCACAGGACTTGTTTGCTAAGAATCTCGCGACGGTGAGTCTCGACGAAGACCTTTCGTCTGCGTTGCGGAAGTTTCGAGAGACGATGCACGACGAACTTGTTGTCGTCGAACAGCCAGGCTCAACACACGTGGCGGGTCTACTCAGCCGCCACGACGTGATTGCGTCGTACTACGACCGGATGCACCATGGTCCACAAGCCAGTTAGCTTGTCACGTACACATCATCCAAACCAGTCGCTGCCGAACTCGGCAAGCCCGAAGAAGACATGATGGTGTTCATCGAGCCTCCGATCTCGATGCTCTTCGCCGGTACGAAGGAGTCGTGCGCTTTCCACGAATTGCGCGGCATCGGAATACCGGAAGCGAGAACTGGCAGGTTGTCAAAACCCCATCCAGCTGACGAAGCGTTTGGCTTGTTCACGGGGGACAAGTTCAACTATCTGGTATAAACGTCCGTGATTCAGCCTCGGCGTGACAACGGAGAACCTTGTCGGTCGCGATCTATCTGACGGGGTTGGCCCCGTCAAGCCAACACCGCGTGGCAGTCCTGCGAGCTGGTGCTACGTGGATAGGCACTTTGAACCTCGCATTCCATTGCGGCTCGGCGTTGGTTTTGCTACTTACGGTTAACCGCTTGCTGTCGGCTCTGGTGACGAGCGGTGCCACGGAAAAGCATGGGCCCGGGATGGCCCGGTCAAGACGGAGGCCTGTCGGCCGCCCAGAGTGCTCAGGTGAACATGACTGATTCAACATCGAAGGAAACCAGCCCCAAACGTCACCCCATTCTCGTGACAGGGTCGCTGCGGTGCGGCACGACTTGGGTGGGAAAGGTCATATGAGTGGTGTACTATCGTCGTCACTTACCTGACAATTCCTGGAAGTCGCTTAACGATTCGCATTGGCTGGGAACGACGTGGCGAACCAGTCGCTTTTAACCTTCCGCTGTTCGTTCAATCAACTTCAGTTCTCGTTGCAGTTCCGTCTTCAACTCGGCCTCGGTGGGTAGGTGGAGTTTGTAGCGGCTGGCGAAGATCTTCTGTTGCTGGTCCGGGCCGAGCGTGTATCGCACCACCGCGTCGTTTTTGTCTGTACACAGGATCAATCCCAACGTGGGATTATCACCCGCCGTTCGCCGTTCCTGATCGAAATAATTTACGTACAACTGAAGCTGGCCGAGGTCCTGGTGCGTCAGCTTCCCAATTTTCAGGTCAATCAGGAGGTAGCATTTCAGGATGGTGTGGTAGAAAACGAGGTCGATGTAGAAATGATCGCCCTCGATGGTCAGACGTTCCTGCCGTGAAACAAATGCGAACCCCGTTCCCATTTCCAGCAAAAACGCCTGCAAGTGGTTGATCAACGCGTCTTCCAACTCCGATTCCACGAGACGGGACGATTCAGGCAGTCCAAGAAACTCGATCACAACCGGGTCTTTGAAAACATCCGTTGCCTGCTGGACCTCGTGGCCTTTTGTGGCCAGTTTCATCAGGCCAGCCTTGTCCTTACTCTTGGCCAGTCGTTCAAACAGTAAGCTGTTGATTTGCCGTTCCAGTTCCCGGGCCGACCAGTTGTTGTGAATGGCTTCGATTTCGTAGAACGCACGCGCGTCCGGCTGGCCGACACGCAACAAGGTGCGGTAGTGCGTCCATGACAAATTCGGATGCAATTGGCCGGTCTGCCAAGATTCCGCACTCACCGCGTGCGAAAATGGGGAAACAATTGCCAGGGTGTTTTCTGTAGATGTCCGACGCAGTAAGTCGGATTTGCCACGTAACGCGTGGCGAACCTCGGATTGCGCACGCAGTGCGTGCGTAATCTTCACTAAGTTTGGGTATTCCAAATAGAACTGCCGAAAAGTCTCCAAGTTCCGAACGGCAAAGCCTTTGCCGAAATCAGCTTGGAGACGTACGGACAAATCCTGAATTATTCTTTCCCCATACCCTGCCCTACGCTTCCCTCGCTGTTCTTCCACCACGATCTCTCGGCCAATCAACCAGTTGGCGTAGACTTGGGTAGTGTTCACTGTCCGTGCCACTCCAACATGCGCGGATTCCAGAATCTGCCTAATACGCTGGTAAAGTTTCGCGGTCGTGTGCATCCCTTTCTTCAGCACAAGTTTTCGGTTGGTGTGCATCAGAACCATTTCCTCCTGAACCACCGCGAGACCTTGCCGTTCGGTTCGATAGGCGGCAAGACGGTGCGCTTGAAGCCATGTTCGCAATGGACCAGAACGGCGGTGTGCTTCGGCAGTGCGCGGAGAATGTGGGTCTTGAGCTTGTGTTCTTCGTGCTCGGCGTAGCTGCGATTGGTTTGGCCGGCGGAAACGCCCCATGATTTCTTGACAACCCGCTTCTTGCCAAGGAAATCAGCGCTGTCCAGTGCGCCCTCCTCGTCGGCGGCTTTGAAAATGATCCGGTTACGCAGATTGAGCACGAGCACCTTCGCCTTTTCCTTTCCCAGCGCCGGTAGTAACGATGTAGATGATTGCACGGCGGCAACGATGGTGGCGTTCGCTTCGCGGATCACGTCGATCGTGTTGTAGTCGCTCATTCCCTCGTCGTTAGAGGTGACGAATCGCTGGGCTTCATCAGCCCACAGAATAAGGAGATTCTTGTCTTTACGCTGTTCCTTTGGCCGGTCGAAGCGCCGCAGGACGTGCGTGTAGAACAGCATCTTCAGGAACGTGTTCACGTACCGACGTTCGGTTTGGTACTTCTGCGGCATGGCGACGCAGATAATCTTCCCTCGGTCGATGTCACTGAACTCAAAGGTGTTGTTGCCGGGACAAAAGACCTGCGCAATGTCGGGGCTCAGAAAATTATGCAAATAGTTGGCGATGGTTTCCTTCACGCCGCCCATTTGCTCTGGTGGTTGGGTGCGGTAGCGGAACTGGAGATGCTCCACGAGCGCGCGGCGACGCTCGGTCGGGTAGCCTTCCGACAACTCGGCGAGGGTGTCATCCAATTCCTCCTCGTTCAGCAGTAGGTCGTGGGCATTCTCCAAGGTCACATCGGCCTGAACTTCGCGCAGCGCCTCCAACGCGTGGGCGATGTGGGTCTGCGCCTGGCTCTTGAAAAATCCCTTGTCGCCCTGTTGATTGAGGCTGGTGGCGGTATCGACGACGAATTTGGCAAACGTGCTGTATGGGATGCCGGTATCGGACGTGAGATTGTAGGTGTGGGTTGGTCTCCAACTGAGGAGCTCGTTGTCGGGCCTGATCTGGAGCAGGATCAAATCGTTTTGCCGGTTGAAATGCCGGGCCATCTCCGAGAGCGTTTCCCAAAAAATGCCCTTGTCATCAATGCACAGGCCGCCCCAATGCGGATCATTCTGGAAGACTTGATACAGAAGCGGGGTAATCCCGGAGCGGGTTTTTCCCGAGCCGGTGTCGCCGGTAATCAGCCAGCCGCGACAGAAATCCTCCCGTGACCACGACAGTCCCTTCAGGTGCACGATGGCGTTGCGAGGCCGGCGACGCGTAGCCGCAATCGCGTTTCCCGCCAGAATCCCGAAAATCACAGCCAACGTCCACGAGAGCGGTGGAGCTAGTCTCAGGAAAAAGTACGCACCGACGGCCAAGGACAAGCCGGCAATTGTGAATCCGAGATACCGAGCGTTGCTCACCGTGCGTACCTCCCGATCAGGATGCCCGCCAGCA
>JBEKLM010000073.1:0-12039 GCA_050010195.1 Verrucomicrobiia bacterium | reverse complement strand
GGGCCCCACACCCGTGAGCGCGCTCATCCACGCGGCCACAATGGTCGCGGCAGGCGTGTTCATGGTGGGACGAATGTATCCGCTCTTCACTGCGGAACCGGGTTCGTGGGTACTGGATTTCGTCATGTGGATCGGCTGCATTACAGCGGTGTTTTCCGCGACGATTGCCGTGGCGCAATTCGACATTAAACGTGTCCTGGCATATTCAACGTGCTCACAGCTTGGCTTCATGGTCATGGGCCTTGGTGCGGGCAGTTTGGTAGCGGGACAGTTTCACCTGTTGACACACGCGTTTTTCAAAGCGCTTCTCTTCCTCGGCTCTGGCTGCGTCATCATCGGCACGCACCACGAGCAGGACATGCGCAAGATGGGCGGCCTGCGCAAGTACATGCCCATCACGTTTTGGTGCTATCTCTTCGGCATGCTGGCACTGTCCGGCGTGCCGCCATTCGCGGGTTTCTTTTCGAAGGACGAAATCCTTATGTCGACGTTCCATCGCAACAAGTATGCGTGGGGCCTCGCAACGTTTGCCGCGTTCCTCACGGCGTTTTACATGACACGCCAGATGTACATGGTTTTTGCCGGTAAATGGCGTGGCGGAGAAAATGATCACGGCCACGACAAACACGGCAAGCACGATGATCACGGGCATGGTCAGCACGGCGGCGAACCGCACGAAGTGACCTGGAATATGTGGCTACCGATCGCGGTGCTGAGTCTGTTCGCCATTGGACTCGGTTTCTTTGGCCACAAATACGGGGAATACCTCGGCGTCGCGGGGGCTGAATCGGAGGAAGGAAAGGCCGTTGTCATGGGTGCTTCCCTGGCGGTGGTGGCGCTGGGTCTGTTGCTGGGTTGGGCGGTTTACGGCCGCAAGACCATGGAACATGCGACCGATGAAGACCCGCTTTCGGTGGCACTCGGAGGTCTGTTCACGTTCCTGAACCGCAAGTGGTACATCGATGAACTGTATGACGTGACGATCATCCGATTTACGGCCACGTGCGGCGTGTTTTTCCGGCTGGTGGACAAATTGATTATCGATGGCGCCCTGCACGCCATCGCCTGGACGGCCTGGGGCATCTCACAATTCTTTCGTTGGATCGGTGACGAGTTCTTCATCAACGGCGGCTTTGACGCCGGCTGCGAGAGCGTGCGGTGGGAGGGCAAGGAGTTTTCGAAGTTGGAGAACGGTCGCATCCAAAACTATTTCCGCGTGTTGAGCCTGGGGGCAGCAGTTCTCTTGCTGATTTACTTCTTCACATGACCCAGTCCTCGATCCCCTTGTTGTCGCTGATCACGTTCACGCCGCTGGTCGGGGCGGCCCTGATCTTGTTGGTGCCGAAGAGCGGCGGGCGCGAAATCAAACTGATCGCGCTGGGCGCCAGCATCATCTCGCTCCTGACAACTCTTTGCGTCTGGAGCCGGTTCGATCCGAACGCGGGGTTGGCATTCGAAGAGCGCTGGTCGTGGATCCCCGCGCTCAACGTCGATTATCGCCTGGGTGTCGATGGCCTCAGCATGACGATGGTCCTGCTGACGGCCATCGTCACCCCGCTGGCGTTGCTGGCGCATTGGAAGCAGGACCAGAATGTGAAACTGTTTTTCATTCTGTTCCTGCTCCTGCAGACCGGCATGTTCGGTGTCTTTACCGCCCTGAATTTCTTCCATTGGTTCATCTTCTGGGAACTCGGGCTGATCCCGATGTATTTCCTCATCAAAATCTGGGGAGCCGAGGACCGTACGTACGCTTCGTTCAAGTTCTTCGTCTACACCCTGGCGGGCAGCGTCGGGATACTCTTGGCGTTTGCGTTTATGTATCTGGCGACAAATTCCCTCGACTTCCTGGATTTGCGCCAGAAGGCGGCTTCGGGGGAACTGAGCGCGGCCATCTCCAGGCTCGTGGCCAGCATCCACGAGCGGACGGGTTTCCATATCAGCGCGTCGTGCTTCGGATCATTGCTGTTTTGGGGAACATTTCTCGGGTTTGCGATCAAGGTGCCCATCTGGCCGTTTCACACCTGGTTGCCCGACGCGCATACGCAGGCGCCGACCGGCGGCTCGATGTTGCTGGCGGCCGTTTTGTTGAAGATGGGTGTGTACGGTTTCCTGCGAATTATCCTCCCGATTTTCCCCGATCAGGTCCACGCGCATGTGCACGTGCTGCTGTGTTTGGCCCTGGCCAGTATTGTATTCGGCGCCTACGCGGCGCTGGCACAAACGGATTTCAAGAGGCTCGTCGCGTACTCGTCCATCAATCACATGGGCTACGCCATGCTGGGCATTTTCGCCACGGTCGCTTCCGCGCCGAACGTGGCCGATATCGCGAGCGAAAAATCCGCGGCGCTTAACGGCGCGATGTTGCAGATGTTCAATCATGGCATCAGTTCCGCGGCGTTGTTCTTCCTGGTGGGCGTGATTTATGAGCGGACGCACACGCGCAAGCTTGAAGAATATGGCGGATTACGCCGAATTATGCCGATTTATGCCGGAATTCTGGGCATCTCGATGTTTTCATCGCTGGGATTGCCCGGACTCAACGGGTTTGTGGGTGAATTCCTCGTGTTCAAAGGCGCGTTCCCCATCGTCACGCTGGTCACGTCCCTGGCGACCATCGGATTGGTCATCACCGCCGTGTTCCTGCTCGGCATGATGCAAAAAGTCTGTTTCGGCCCGCTCAATACGAAATGGGCCGGTCTGCCTGACATGACAGGACGGGAAATTTTCATCGGAGCGGTGTTGATGTTTTTCATGTTTTGGATCGGGATTTACCCGGGGCCGATGCTTAACGTATCCAACACGGCAGTGAAACAGTTGGTCGACATTTTCCAAGCGATGACGGTCGCGAAATTCTGACAGAACCATGCAAGTTGACTGGACAATTTACCTGACGTTCCTCGGTGTGGGGCTGATCCTGCTGCTACCCCGCGATTCGAAGAACCTGATTCGGTGGGTCGCGTTATTGACGGGTGTGGCGGCGCTGTTGGTCGCACTCAAGGATTACTTCAACTACAACGACTGGGTCAACGCCCAGATCAGCGCCCATGGGGCGCTGCAGGACGGCTTTATCCAGATTGTTAACGTGTCCTGGATTCCCGCGATCAACACGAACTACCATCTTGCAGTGGACGGCATCAGCTATCCCCTCATCGTGCTGAACGGTTTCGTGTGTGTAACGGGCATCCTGTTCAGTTGGAACATCGAAACCCGCGTGAAAGAGTTTTTCGCGTTCTTCCTGACCCTGATTGCCGGCGTGTACGGCGTATTCATGTCGATGGATTTGTTCCTGCTATTCGTGTTTTATGAACTGGCGATCATCCCGAAGTACTTCGTCATCGCGATTTGGGGCTCGACCCGCAAAGAATACGGCGCGATGAAACTCGTGTTGTACTCGTTCGTCGGCAGCGCCCTGGTGTTCATCGGCATCCTGGCCGTGTATTTCAGTGCCGGCGGACAAACCTTCGACATTCTCGAACTGGCGAAGCACCCAATTGCGCGTGACGTGCAGGTGTGGGTGTTTCCGCTGATTTTTGTGGGTTTTGGCGTGCTGGCCGGCATGTGGCCGTTCCACACGTGGGCGCCGACGGGCCATGTTGCCGCGCCGACCGCCGCGTCCATGCTCCTGGCAGGCGTTGTGATGAAACTCGGTTCGTATGGATGCTTCCGCGCCGCGATGCTGCTGTTCCCCCAGGGTCTCGAGCACTGGCGATGGTGGATCGCGTGGATCGCGGTGATCGGAATCGTGTACGGCGCGGGGGTCGCGTTGGTCCAGAAAGATTTCAAGTTTATCATCGGTTACTCGAGTGTCAGTCACATGGGCTTTGTGTTACTGGGCTTGGCAACGCTCAATCTGATTGGCATGTCCGGAGCGATTCTCCAGATGTTCTCCCACGGCATCGTCGCCAGCCTGCTGTTTGCCGTTGTCGGTCGCATGGTCTACGACCGAACCCATACACGCCAGTTGGATGAATTGGGTGGACTGGCCAAGGTCATCCCGTTCGCCTGCGTGACGTTCGTCATCGGGGGCGCAGCTTCCATGGGCATGCCCGGGTTCAGTGGGTTCGTGGCCGAATACCAGATTCTCGTCGGGGCGTTCCATATGCACCCGATCCTGGCGCTCGCGGCCGGGTTGAGCATCCCGCTTACCGTGGCCTACATCCTGAACGCCAACGACAAGGTGTTTATGGAACAGGATCAACCCGCGGGTGGCGGCGGGCATGGCCACGACCACCAGGCGGGCAGTGGCGAGTCGCATCCGGCCCTGCCTCCGATCACCCTGCCCGAACGGGTGGCGGCGATCATTTTGATGGCGTTACTGGTGATTGTGGGCGTGTACCCATCCATCATGTTGAACATGATCAAGGCGAACGTACAGTTGTTCCTGCGGGGTGCGCCATGATGCCCGTACCGGTACCGTATTTCGAAGTCCTGAAGGGACTGGGCGCGGAAGTGATCCTGACGCTGACCGCGTTTATCGCGTTGACACTCGATCTCGCGTCGGTGCGCCGTGCGGAGATGACCGTGCGGTCGCGAACCATTGGCACGGCCGCCGTCGTTGGCTTGCTGGCGTCGATCCTTCCCCTGTGGCAACAACTGGGTGGCCCGCGCACCGTGCTCCTGGGCGGGACACTGGCCGTGGATGACCTGATCATATTCTTCAAGCTGGTGATCGTGGCGCTGGCGGTGATTACCGTGTTAATTTCCATGGACTACGACATCGGGCGGCACGTTGGCGAGTATTACGCCGTGTTGCTGTTCGGCGCGGTGGGAATGATGCTGCTGATCAGCGCGGAGGAATTGATAACGATTTTTGTGGCGCTCGAACTGACGAGCGTCTCGTTGTACATCCTTACCGCGTTCCACAAGGGCGAGTTGCGGTCGCAGGAGGCGGCGGTCAAATACTTCATGTTCGGGGCAATTTCGTCGGCATTTCTGCTGTTCGGGTTGAGCTATGTATTCGGGGTGACCGGCACGACCGGTTTACGAGCGATCCAGGACGCCGTGAAACATACGGGCGGATTGGGGATGAGCCCGCTGCTGGCGGCAGGCTTGCTGTTTACGATCATCGGATTTGGATTCAAAGTGGCGATTGTCCCGTTTCACCTGTGGGCGCCGGATGCGTATGAAGGCGCGCCGACGCCGGTTACCGCCTATATTGCGACGGGCTCGAAGGTAGCCAGCTTCTTCATTCTGTTGAAGGTGTTATTCATTGGGTTCGCGGGTTTGCAAGGTTCAGCGTACTGGGGCAACTTTGCCTCGGGATGGACGATGCTTCTCGCGATTACGGCCGCGTTGAGCATGATCCTGGGCAACTGCGCCGCGATCGTGCAGCACAATGTGAAGCGCCTGCTGGCGTATTCCAGCATCGCGCACGCGGGCTACATCTTCATCGGTCTCATCGCCGCCACGAGAATGGGCGCGACCTCGGTGTTATTTTACATCGTCGTGTATGCCCTGACGAATCTCGGCGCGTTCGGGGTTGTCGCCGCGTTGTCCAGCCGGGCCGGAGGAGATGAAATGCAGAATTTTGACGGCATGGCGAAGCGGGCGCCGTTTCTCTCACTGTTGATGTTGATCTTTGTGCTGTCGTTGGCGGGGATTCCCCCGTTGGGCGGATTTTTTGGCAAGTTTTACCTGTTCGCATCCGCCGTTCAGAAGGATGCGCAGCACTTTGGTTTGCTGTGGCTCGTGGTCCTGGGAATCGTCATGAGCGCCGTGTCGTTGTACTACTATCTCATCCTACTGAAACATTTTTACGTGATCGACGCCTCCGACCCGAGTCCGATTATCACCCCGACGTATCTCAACGTCGCCCTAGGGATTGTGGCATTGGCCGTGGTCGCGCTCGGCGTCTATCCGAAGCCGATTCTTGAGCTTCTGAACACCTTCAGCTACTCTGTCGTAGCCGGGTTGGTGCGCTAACGGGCCACCGGCGCACGCAAGTCCGGATCACAGTCACAATGCATATTGACGGCTCAACGACAATTGTTGGAGTCTTCGGCGCGCCGATCACTCACACGGCGTCACCCGCGATGCACAACGCCGCATTTGATGCGCTGGGGATGAATTGGGTCTATCTGGCATTCCACGTTGACCCGCGCAACTTGCGCACGGCGCTCCAGGGCGCGAGAGAGATGGGACTGGTCGGCCTCAATCTGACCGTGCCGCACAAGATTCTGGCCCTGGACTGCGTCGATGAAATCGACCCTGAAGCCCGCAAGGTGGGTGCGGTCAATACCATCGTGATCGAGAAAGACAAGACGCGCGGGTTTAACACGGATGGCCCCGGTTTTCTCAAGGCCGTCAAAGAAGATTTCAACCTTTCGATCAAGGGCAAACGCGTGCTCGTGCTCGGCGCGGGCGGAGCAGGGCGGGGGATCGCGGTGAAATGTGCCCTGGATGGGGCCGCGAAAGTCATCGTGGCCAATCGCACGCTGGCCAAGATCGAGCCCATCGCCCGCGAGATTGCCGGCACCAAGAGCGAATTTCAGTCGCTGCCACTCACGGCGGACGCGATCCAGAAGGTGATCCACGAAGTTGACCTCGTGGTGAATGCCACGTCGGTCGGGTTGAAGAAAGGCGATTCACTGGGACTGGGCGCCGGACTGTTCTCGCCGCGCCAGCACGTGTACGACACGATCTATCGTCCTGCGGAAACCGAACTATTGCAGGTTGCGGGGAGCGCAGGCGCCAAGGTGGCGAACGGGCTGAGCATGTTACTACATCAGGGTGCGAAGGCGTTCGAGATCTGGACGAAACGGAAGGCGCCGCTGGCCGTCATGCGGCGGGCGTTGCGCGCCGCAATCTACGGGGACAAATCGTGAGCTGGTTGCGGCTCTATCTCGATTTCGTCGTGTTCACGTTCGGGGCCGTGATTGGCAGCTTCCTGAACGTGTGTGTGCATCGCATGCCACTTGAACAATCGATTGTCACCCCCCCGTCGCACTGTCCACACTGCAACGAGCGCATCCGCTGGGTGGACAACATTCCCCTGGTCAGCTACCTCGCGCTCCGGGGCAAGTGCCGCACCTGCGGCGCGAGGATCAGCGCCCGGTACTTCCTTGTCGAACTGCTGACGGCTGTGCTGTTTCTCCTGATGTGGCTGAAGCTGACGGAGTGGGACCACCCGCCGGTCCAGGGCATTTACTTTCTGAAAGGCCCGATCTACTGGATGGTCATTGCCGGATTAATCGTTGCAACCTTCATCGACTTTGAGCACTATATCATTCCGAACGAAATCACGCTCGGTGGGCTGATTGTTGGGCTGCTGTTGAGCGCGGTTTACCCGCCGCTGCACGATGCGGATACAATCAAGTTGTCATTGTTGCGGTCGTTGCTGGGTGCGGTCGTTGGGGGGGTGTCTCTGTTGACCGTGGCGGTGGTCGGTAGATTGATTTTTCGGAAAGAGGCGATGGGCATGGGTGATGTGAAGCTTCTGGCGGCCATCGGCGCGTTTTTTGGCTGGCAATCGACGTTATTCACGATTCTGGTTTCGTCGTTGCTGGGAGGCGTGGTCGGGCTGGTCCTCGTCCTGGGAAGCAAGAAGGGCTGGGAAAGCCGCATCCCATACGGCCCGTACATCGCGTTCGGGGCGATACTGTGGATGTTTTGCGGGCATGAAATTGTCAATTGGTACCTGAGTTTCATTCGAGGATAGGATGCCACAATTACGTTACTTCACAGCAGGCGAATCCCACGGCCCGTGTCTGATTGGCGTGGTCGAAGGCTTGCCGTCCGGTCTCAAGATCGACCTTGCGGCTATCAATCGCGATCTCGCGCGCCGTCAACAGGGCTACGGTCGAGGCGGAAGAATGCGGATAGAGGCGGATACGGCCGAAATATTGTCCGGCGTGCGGCGCGGAGAGACCATTGGTTCACCCGTCACGTTCACGGTCAAGAACCGGGACTTCAAAATCGACGAATTGCCGGCGGTGACGAAGCCGCGCCCCGGTCACGCGGATCTGGCGGGCGTGATCAAGTATGACCGCCAGGACGCTCGGGATATCCTGGAGCGATCCAGCGCGCGGGAAACGACGATGCGTGTGGCCATTGGCGGGGCGTGCAAACTTCTCCTGGGGGAGGTCGGCATCGACATCGTGGGACACATCGTCAGCCTCGGCGTCGTACAGGCGAAGACGGATGGGCTGACGTTCGCGCAAATCCGCGAGCGCAGCGAAGCCAGCGAGGTGCGCTGCGCGGATCCGGTCGCCGAGAAGCAGATGATTGAGGCGATTGACGCGGCCAAGGCCCAAGGCGATACGATTGGCGGCGTGTTTGAAGTGATCGCCGTGGGTGTCCCGATCGGGCTGGGAAGCCACGTCCAATGGGACCGGAAGCTCGATGCCAATCTCGCGCGGGGCTTGATGAGCATCCAAGCCATGAAAGCCGTGGAGGTTGGGCTTGGCTTTGAAGCAGCGCGACGATTCGGTTCGCAGGTGCATGACGAAATCTTACCGGCACAGGATGGCCTTCTGACGCGCGCCGGCAATAACGCGGGCGGGTTTGAGGGCGGGATGACCAACGGTCAGCCTGTCGTCGTCCGCGTCGCCATGAAACCACTGTCCACATTGATGAAACCGATGCGTTCGGTGGACATCCAGACGGGGCAGGAAGTGAAGGCGACCGTGGAACGCTCCGATGTGTGCGCCACGCCCGCCGCGGCGGTCATCGGCGAAGCAGTGGTGGCGTTCGAACTGGCCAACGCGCTCCTCGACAAGTTCGGCGGCGACAGCGTCCGCGAACTCAAACGCAACGTGGACAGCTACCGCGAAGCCTGCAAGCGGTGGTAGCGGCCCGCTGGGTTACAGGTTCTTCTTCAGTTCCAGTTTTGCCACCTTGCCGGTTGCCGTACGGGGAAGCGTTTCCATCACGCGGACTTCGCGCGGAATTTTGTAGTCGGCGAGCCTGTCGCGACAGAACTGCAGAATCTCAGTCGGATCGAGCTTCGCGCCATTGACCGCGCTGACGAACGCGATCGGCACCTCACCGCGTTTCTCGTCGGGCTTTGCCAACACGGCGGCCTCCCGCACGTTAGGAAACTGATGGAGGACTTCTTCGATTTCCCGGGGGTACACATTCATCCCGCGCACCAGCAGCATCTCTTTGGCGCGATCCACAATGTAAATGTAACCGTCGTCGTCCTTGCGGCCCATGTCGCCGGTGTGCAGCCAGTTGTTCCGCAACGCCGCGGCGGTTTCCGCTGGGTGGTTGTAGTATCCGCGCATCACGTTCGGGCCGCGTACGACGATTTCGCCAATCTGGCCGGGCGGACGCTCGCGTCCCTGGTCGTCGAAAATCTTCACCTCGATGTCGGGCAACGGCAGCCCGACCGAGCCCGGCTTTTGGACGCCGCGGATTGGATTGAAGGACACCACGGGGGAGGCTTCACTCAAGCCGTATCCTTCCAGCAGCGGGAAGTGAAACTTCCGGTCGAATTTTCCGAGCGTTTCGCCCGGCAGGGGAGCGGCACCCGAGACCGCGAGCCGCAGCTTCAGTACCCAGTGCAGCCAGAACGGGATTTTGGCATCCGCCAGCGCCTGGAACAGTTGCGGGATGCCAACCAGGATCGTGGCACGATTGCGAATGATCTCGCGCATGGCCGCCTTGAACGGCTGTACGGACCTAATGAGCACGATGCCCGCGCCCATCGACAGCGGCGTAAAAATGCACACGGTCAACATGAAACTGTGGAACATCGGCAGCAGCAGCGTGAGGCGATCGTCTGAGGTTTCCTCCAGGGCCTTGATGCAACTGCCGACATTGGACGCGACGTTCCCGTGCGTGAGCATCGCGCCCTTGGATTTACCGGTGGTGCCGGACGTGTAAATAATCACCGCCAGATCGTCGGGCAACACCGCCGGCCACGTCGGCGCCGCCGTGGCCGCGCCGCGCTCGAGTTCGGGGAGAGGGATCGCGGTAATGTCCGCGAGCTTCGCGATCGTTTCGTCGAAATCCGCCGATGTAATCAGGCATTTGATCCGGCAGTCATCCACGATGTGCTGGATTTCGGGGGCTTTGAGAAAATTGTTGATCGGCACGACGGTCGCACCCGATTTCAGCACGGCATACAAGGCGAAGATGAACTCGGGGCAGTTTTTCAACAAGATGCCCACGCGGTCGCCCCGGCCGACTCCGTAACCGGCCTGCAACCGCGCCCCGTAGCGGTGGATGTGGCCGGCCAGGTCCGCGTTTGTAAACCGGTCGCCGCCCCAGTAGATGCAGACCTTGCGCGGCTGCCTCGCCACGACCGCATCAAACTGGGCAATGACGGTTGACTCTGTCATGTCGACGCGTGGATGGCTCCTACCACAAGACTGACTTTTCTTCCGCCACAACCTTGTCGCCGTCCCACAAGGTTACGCGCCAAGCGGTAATCACGCCGCCCGAGCGGAACTGTTCCCCGCGCACTACAAAAAGTTTCCGCTCGTCCCCATGTGGAACGCAGGTCTCCTCGAACATCTCGCCGGGCTTTCCCACCTGGCGATATTCGAACTTTACCAGGCTGATGGTCTTGGGCGTCCAGCGGACGTAGAATTCCTCGCGCTGGTCGTCAATGCTCAGATCCTGCGGTTCATGGCGAATGAGCGACGCGCGGTCCTCGATGAAATACTGACGGTCGGCGAGTTCCACATCCTGGAGGCGGGTACGGTTGGTGACCTCCAGCACGCGCGGTCCGGTATAGGTGGAACAAGCCGAAACAAGGCAGAACAAGGCGGAACAAAGAACGCGGCACGGTCGCGCAGGAGCACGACCCTCCAAACGAACCTCCTCACGGAGCGCTGGATTTAGCGGCATATTCATTCCTGTCGACCCTCGACGATCACGGTAATTTCGCCCTTGATCGAGCGGTTCTCAAGCTTTTTCAGGACGGACTCGAGATCGCCGCGGAGGAACTCCTCGAATTTCTTGGTCAACTCGCGGGCGACGACCACGGCCCGATTTCCCAGCACGTCCCGCATGTCCCCGAGGCTCTTCAACAGGCGGTACGGGGATTCGAAGAAGACGAGGGTGCAGGGCAGGGGAGCGAGGCGGGTGAGGGCGGTGCGGCGTTGCCCGGATTTGTGAGGAAGAAAACCGAAAAAAAGAAATCCTCCTTCGCGGCTCCAGCCGCTTCGGCGGACAAGCCCGCTTCCTGCCAGGGCCGCCGTGATGGCGGAGACTCCCGGAACGACTTCCACGGCGACTCCGGCGTCGATGGCGGCCCGAATCAAGCGCTGTCCGGGGTCGGACACGGTTGGCATACCCGCATCGGAGACAAGAGCGATCTGGCGGCCTTGCTGAAGCTGTACCAGCAATTCGGGAGTCCGTTTGGCCTCATTGAACTCGTGGTAGCTGACAAACGGCTTCTTGAGCCCGTGGCGGGCGAGCAGGAGTCCCGTGTGACGGGTGTCCTCGGCCGCGATGAGATCGGCCTCCTGCAGGACGCGGAGGGCGCGGAGGGTAATGTCCTCCATATTCCCGATGGGGGTGCCGACGATGAAGAGTTTGCCTATTCCTGAGGGCATGCGGCGACTCTATTGGGCCGTCGGCCAAAAGACAAGCTGATGGCAACGACGGGATACACGCGGGCACCCCATACCTACAATACGGAGCAGCCTGCCTACGACAACCCGGGGACGGCGGAACCCACCCCCAGCCCCTCCAAGAAGGAGAGGGCGGCACGGGGATGACGCGGCGGGATACCTGGACCCTTCGACTTCGCTCAGGGCAGGCTCTCGGCATCGCGCCCTACAATGCGGATTGGAAACGGCGCGGCACGCGGATTATTGGTAGGCGCCGATGGCCCACGGACCCGACGTGGGGCGGGGGTTGCCATCCTTGTCCGCCGTGAAACAGGGTGCCGGCCAGTTCGTCCCGTTGCCGACTGCTCCGGTATCATTCGGAGCGAGGTGGAAATCATTGTTTGCGGCATACGGCACATAGGAGATGAACGCGGCCTTTCCCGACGTGGCTGGCCCGGCCAGATTCGCCGGTGTGACCGTGTTCCCACCAGCTTTGTTGTCGAAGCAGACAACATTGTTCGTGCTAGCGCCATTGGTA
>JBEKLM010000072.1:0-12609 GCA_050010195.1 Verrucomicrobiia bacterium | reverse complement strand
TCGCCCGCAGGTCGGTCTGCAACTGGGCGTGCACCATGGCATTGCCAATCTGGTTGCTGACGGTCTCGATCAGATCCACGTCGGCTTCGTCGAATTTGCGCTTCTGGTACGTGCCCAGCACCAGTGCGCCAACGACATACCCGTGCGCCCGAATGGGAACCAGCACTGCGGATTGGAATCCCGTTCCTGTCGCTTCAGAATCCGCGCCACTCGGATTTACCGTAAAATCCTCAATAACACGGGCCTCCCCATTGAGCACGGCGTCGATGACCTCCGTGCCCCGTTGCAGAACCGCCAGCCTGGGTACAAACGCTTCGCTCAAGCCGCGCCAAGCGAACAGATGAAGTCCGTGGTCGATATCCTGCCAGATGTACACCGCCCCCGCGTCCACCTTCATCACGGCGAGCACGGAGTCCAGCGCGTTGTCCGCGATTTCCTTTAGATCAAGCGTCCGGTTGACAGCATCGGAGACGAAATTGATCGCCGTCAGTCGCGGGTCACGCAACGGCTTCGATCCGGATCCCGTGCTATCAGGGGTTTTCATTGTCAGCCGGCCACCTTCATTCTATATCAGAAAAGCAGTGATTTTTCACCTTATTCTCTCGATAATGTGACCAACCTCATGAATGCACCCGACAAACTTGAAAAAATCTTTCGCCTCCAGGAGCAGCTTAACAAACGGATCGGCGTCGACACGACCCATATGACCGACGAACAGCGGCAGCAGTGGGTGTTGAACTATTGCCGAGCGCTGACCCAGGAGGTCGCCGAATTGACAGACAGCGTCCCATGGAAATGGTGGGCCAAGTACCAAAAGTTCGACAAACAGAATGCCCGCGTCGAAGTCATCGATTTGCTCCACTTCCTCATTTCCATTGCCCAGGTTCTGGAGATGACCCCCACCGACATCTACGATGCCTACGCCAAGAAGCATCAAGTGAATCTCGCCCGACAGGACAGTGGTTACCACACCAAGGACGAGCACGACAGCAAGCACATCTGACACGACAACCTGTGCCACGACCGTTCTCTTCTTGTGAGACAGGTTCCAAACCAACCCTTCACAAAACGACAACGGCCTCCCAACCGGGAGGCCGTGCCGTTTCGAATTATCGTCCTGAAACCGCTATGACGCGGCGGCGACTTGTTCCTTCTTCTCGTCTGTCTTTTTCTTGGCCTTCGAGCCTTTTGCCTCCGTGGCCTTTGATTCCTTGGACTTTGGCTCTTCCGCTTTCTTCTCCGTAGCCGGTGCCGGCGCGGCCGTCACTGTCCCCGTCCATTCGAGGATGGCCAGCGGAGCGGCGTCTCCGAGCCGCTGGCCAACCCGGACAATCCGCGTGTAACCGCCGTTGCGGTCACCATGTTGTTTCCCGATCTCCGCGAAGAGCTTTACCACTGCCGGTTTGTGCCGCAGAAACGCCAGGGCTTCGCGTCGGTGGTGCAGCGTGCCCTTTTTGGCCAGAGTGACCATCTTGTCCGCATAACGGCGCGCCACTTTGGCCTTGGCGACCGTCGTCGTAATGCGGCTGTATTCGATCAGGCTGCACACGAGGTTGGCCAGTGTGGAGCGCCGATGCTGGGATTTCATCCCGAGTTTGGCTGTTCGCTTTCGGTGTCGCATGGCGATGTGTCCCCTTCCTCCGCGCCGGCCTATTCGGGCACCGGCATCGGACCGGAAAGAACCGCCTCAACGCTCTTGTTCGCGTCGGGCGCTTCCAGCAATGCCGCATCGAATTTCATGCCCAGGGTAAGCCCCAACGCCGACAGTTTCTCTTTAATCTCGTTAAGCGATTTCTTCCCGAAATTCCGGTACTTGAGCATTTCCTGTTCGGTCTTCATGGCCAGTTGGCCGACGGTCGTGATGTTGGCGTTGTTGAGACAGTTGGCCGCACGCACGCTGAGCTCGATCTCGTTGACACTCATATTGAGAACCTTCTTCAACTTCGCCTGCTCGGCGCTGACCTTCTCGCCGGCCTCCTCGAACTCGACCACAATGTTCTTGTCGTAGTCGCAGAACACATCCAGATGGTGTCGCAGAATGTTCGAGGACTGCACCAGCGCGTCTTCCGGGGTGATACGCCCATCCGTCCACACCTCGATGATGAGCTTGTCGTAATCCGTCCGCTGTCCGACACGGGTGTCCTCCACACTGTATCGCACGCGACGAACCGGCGAAAACAGCGAATCAATCGCGATCACCCCGATCGGTTGCTCGGGCTTCTTGTTTTCCTCCGCCGGGCAGAATCCGCGTCCCACTTTGATTTCCAATTCGATCTCAAAGTGCATCTTCTTATCGAGCGTGCAGATGTGCTGGTCGGGGTTGAGCACTTCGACCACCTGGTCGCTCTTGATGTCCGCCGCCGTCACGGCGCCGTCCTTGTTCGCCGACAGATAAATCACGTGCGGCTCGCGGCTGTGAGACTTGAGCAGCACCTTCTTCAGATTGAGCACAATGTCCGTCACATCCTCGACAACACCGGGAACGCTGGTGAACTCATGGGGCGCGCCCTCGATCTTGACGGAACTGATCGCCGCTCCTTCCAAGGAACTCAGCAACACCCGGCGCAACGAGTTCCCGATCGTGTGGCTGTAGCCGGCTTCCAGCGGCTCCGCAATGAATTTGGCATACGTCGGCGTCGCGGTGGCGTCATCGCGCGTCAGCCGCTTCGGCATTTCAAATCGACCCAGACGAACTGGCATAGTGAACTTCCTCCCGTGAGCCGGGTTTCCCGCGCTCTAGCTACGCGGACCGACGGCTCGTTGTTGCGCCCGGATTGCGGACGCGGATTCTGGTTATCTAGAATAAAATTCGACAATCAATTGTTCGTTGACCATCGGCTGAATATCGTCCCGTGACGGTATCCGGCCGATCTGCGCCCGGAAGGCGTCTCGGCTGAACGTAATCCAGTCCGGCACGGGCCGAATCTGTGCGGATTCCAAACTCTTCGCCGCCAACTGTCGCGTCGCCGCCGTGTCGCGGATTTCCACAACATCCCCGGGCTTCACGTTGTACGACGGTGACGAAACCTTGCGGCCATTCACGCGAATGTGCCCGTGGCTGACCATTTGCCGGGCAAACGGGCGCGTCGTGGCAAACCCGATGCGAAACACAACGTTATCGAGCCGCGTCTCCAGCAATTGCAGCAATGTCTCGCCCGTCACGCCGCGCTTTTTCAGCGCCTTGTTGAACATGCGCCGGAACTGGCGTTCCAACAGCCCGTACTGGTATCGCAGTTTCTGCTTTTCCGCCAGGCCAATGCCGTAATCGCTTTGCTTGCGGCGGGCCTTCTTCGGGCCGTGCACGCCGGGTGGATACGCGCGACGCTCCAGGTATTTCGACGGGCCGAATATCGGCTGTCCAAATCGTCGGCTGATGCGAACTCGTGGTCCTTTGTATCGTGCCATGGTAACGAAATCTCCTGCTACACGCGGCGGCGCTTGGGCGGCCGGCATCCATTGTGCGGGATGGGCGTCACATCCTTGATCACGGTGATGTCCAAGCCGATCGCTTGCAACGCGCGTATCGCCGCCTCGCGCCCGCTGCCCGGCCCTTTCACCCACACTTCGATTTCCTTCAATCCGTGCGCCATCCCCTGTCGCGCGGCGTCCTGTGCCACCAGTTGCGCCGCGTAGGCCGTGCTCTTGCGCGAGCCTTTGAAGCCGACGCGCCCGGCACTCGACCAACCGATCACCCGGCCCTTCAAATCCGTAATTGAAACACAGGTGTTATTGAACGTCGCCATGATATGGGCGATGCCCTGAAACACATTCTTGCTGTGCTTGGCCTTGACAACCTTCTTCGCCACCTCGCCCTCGGCCAATGCTTCCGCAGCCGTTGTCGGCACCGCGGGTGCCGCCGTGGCGGCTGGCGCGGCCGCATCGACAGCGGCTTCTGGTTTCGCGGCGGATGTGCCGGCCTCGGCGGCCGGTTTCGCTTTCGGTTCTTCGGATTTCTTCGGTGCTTCTTTAGCCATTGTGCTCCTTCAAATTCGACCGGCGATCACACCTTGGGTGCCCTGGCTTCCTTGCTGCGAACGACGCCGACCGTCTTGCGCGGGCCCTTGCGGGTGCGCGCGTTGGTGGACGTGCGCTGGCCGCGTACCGGCAGGCCCTTCTTGTGCCGGATCCCGCGGTAGCAATTGATGCTCATCAGCCGTTTGATATTCGTTTGCACTTCCCGTCGCAGGTCGCCTTCGATGCGAAAACCCTGTAACACCGTCGTCAGGTGCGAGAGTTGTTCGTCATTCAGGTCTTTTGCCCGTACATTCGGATCCACGCTCGCCTTCGCGCACACCTGGAGCGCGGTCGTCGGCCCGATACCGTAAATGTAGCGGAGCGCGATCCCAATTCGTTTCTGGTCCGGTACTTCCACACCAATCAATCGTGCCATGCCGATACCTCTAGCCTTGACGTTGTTTGTGCCGGGGATTGGTGCAAATCACACGCACCACTCCCTTGCGCCGCACCACTTTGCAGCGTTCGCACAACCGTTTTACGGAAGGTTTTACTTTCATGTTTGTCCTGCCTGTCTACTGCTCTTTCTGCCGAAACGTAATTCGGCCCTTGCCCAAATCGTAGGGTGACATCTCGACCATCACCTTGTCGCCGGGCAACAACCGGATAAAATGCAGTCGCATCTTACCCGAAATGTGCGCCAACACTCGATGCTTATTCGGCAACTCCACCCGAAACATCGTGTTCGGCAGCAACTCGACTACCGTGCCTTCGACTCGTATGGGCTCTTCTTTAGCCACGTCAAAATCTCGGCGTCTCCATCCGTTACCAGGACCGTATGCTCGAAGTGCGCGCTGGGCGCGCCATCGGCCGAAACCACGGTCCAACCATCGCTCAACATCACCACATCGCTCGCACCCGCATTGATCATCGGCTCGATCGCCAGTGTCATGCCCGGCTTCAACTTCGGGTCGGGCCCCGAACCCACATAGTTCGGGATTTGCGGCTCTTCGTGCATCTTCCGCCCCACTCCGTGTCCGACAAATTCTCTCACAACCGAAAACCCGTTGGCTTCCACCAGGGTCTGGACCGCCCGCGAGATATCGGAAACCCGACTTCCCGCCCGTGCCGCCGCAATCCCTGCATACAACGCTCGTTCCGTCACCTGCAGCAACTGTTGGGTCCGACCTTCCACCACACCTACAGCCACGGTGGTCGCGTTATCTCCCACAAACCCGTTCACGACGATTCCCACATCCAGACTCACAATATCGCCATATTGCACCCGACGCTGGCTCGGGATTCCGTGAACCACTTCCTCATTCACCGACACGCAAATGTGTCCCGGATACCCTTTATACCCGAGAAACGGGCTCTTCCCGCCCAGCTTTTCAATAAATCCCGCCGCCACGTGATTCAGCTCTGCGGTCGTGCGCCCCGGTTGGACCTCACCCGCCACGGCACTCAAGACCTGTGCTGCCGCATGGCACGCGACCCGCATTCGCTCAATTTCTTCTGGCGTCTTGATAACAATCACGACTGCAATAATCCCACAATGTCCGTAAACACTTTGTCCTTCGGCTGGCCGCCGTCGACACGCTTCAAAATGCCCGCTTTCTCGTAGTAGCCGACCCCGTCCAGCGTCACCTGCCGATACACCTCCAAGCGCTTCTGGACGGTCTTCGCCGTATCATCGGCGCGTTGCGTCAGCCTGCCACCGCATCGGTCGCAAATCCCGCCCTGCTGCGGAGGCACCAGCCGTCTATGATACAATGCGCCGCATTCTTCGCAACTCTGTCGTCCCAGTACACGCTCCAAGATATCCGCCTCGCTGGCATCCAGGAGAATGGCCGCAGTCAGGGGCGTACCCCTGTCTTGGAGCACCCGGTCGAATGCTTCCGCCTGGGTTCGCGTCCGCGGGAACCCATCGAAGATGAATCCGCCGGTCGATCCTTGCTCGTCGAGCAACAATCGCACAACCGCTATCGCGATCTCGTCGGGCACCAACTGCCCTTTGTCAATGAACTGCTTCGCCGCGTTGCCAATCGGTCCGCCCTTGCGGATCGCCGCCCGAAACATCTGGCCGGTCGACACATGTGGTACCCCCAGCACCACACTCAACGCCATCGCCGCCGTACCCTTGCCGGACGCCGGCGGCCCCAAAAACACAATCCGGTGGTGACTCATCGTCACCTTCCCCGGCCGTCAGAACCGGGCCCTCAACCGGCCCTTCCGCAAGAACCCGTCGTAATGACGCATCACCAGATGCGACTCGACCTGGCGCATCGTGTCCAGCATGACGCCAACGTTAATGAGCAGGCTCGTTCCACCAAAGAAGCTCGCGGTCAAATACGGCAGCCGAAAGTTGTGCGACAATATGTACGGGATGACTGCGATCCCTGTCAGGAATACGGAGCCGGCCAGCGTAATCCGTGTCATGGTGTGATCCAGATACTCTGCCGTCGGCCGTCCCGGCCGAATCCCCGGCACGTAACCACCGTACTTCTTCAGATCATCCGCGATTTGCAACGGATTGAATTGCGTCGCGACCCAGAAATACGAAAAGAACAGGATCATCCCGCCGTACAACGTTAGATAGAGCGACTCTCCCTCGGTCAGCATGCGTGACAGATTCTGAAAAAAAGGCATCTGCAACATGGAGAAGATTTTCGCCGGAAATAGCAGAATCGCCTGTGCGAAAATGATCGGCATGACTCCCGAGTAATTGACTTTCAGCGGCATGAATGTCTGGCCGCCTCCCAGCATTTTACGTCCCACCATGCGTTTCGCGTACTGCACCGGGACCTTTCGCTCCGCTTCTGTGACCGCCACCACCACCGCCGTTACCGCCACCGCCATCACCAGCAACAGAATCGCATGGAGGGCATTGAACTGGCTCTCCGGTCCGACAAACAGTCGGAACGCCTGGTTGATTGCCCGTGGCAGGCGGTCAACGATGCCTACGGTGATGATAATCGACATCCCGTTGCCGATTCCCCGCTCGGTGATCTGTTCACCGATCCACATCAACAGAACCGTGCCGCTGGTAATGGTAAGGACCGTCAACATCTCGAAACCGACTCCAGGATTGGCCACCAACACGCCCGTAAAGCCGGAAAACATTTGCTCGGGATGTTCGAACGCCTTCGCCAACAACCAACTTTGAACAATGCACAGGCCAACTGTCATATACCGCGAGTACTGGATCAACTTCGTCCGGCCCGACTCGCCTTCCTGCTTGAGTTTCTCCAGCGACGGTATCGCCGCCGGCAACAACATCATGATGATGGACGCGCTAATGTAGGGCATCACCCCCAGCGCGAAGACCGCGCATTGCTGCAGGCCACCCCCTGTCATCATGTCCGCCAAGCCCATGAAGCTGCCGCCCACGCGCTGCTGAATCTGCGCCATGTACTGGTTCAACTCGGAGGGATCCACGCCCGGGCAGGGAATATTCGCGCCCAATCGCGCGATGGCGACCATGCCCAGCGTAAACAGGATCCGACGCCGCAGCTCGGGGATCTTCCAGCAGTTAAGGAATGCGGAGAACATGGGTCGTCAACGGTCGCGGGCTACTTCTCTCCCGCAGCCGCTTTCGGCGTTGCGGCCGGCGGCGGTGCCGGCTTGTGATGAATGCTCCGCAGCGGCAGATCTTCGCATTGGCCGCCCGCCTGCGTGATCTTTTCCCGTGCGGAAGTGCTAAACCGCTGGGCCTTGACAGTCAATTTTTTCTTCAACGCACCGTTGCCAAGCACCTTGATTCCGTCAAAAAGCCTGTCGGCCAGCCCGGCCTCCACCAGCGCCTCCGGCGTGACCGTCGCACCGTTGTCGAACTCATTTAACTGCTCGACGTTGACAATCGCATAGATCGTCCGGAAGTTTGCGTTGTTGAACCCCCGCTTCGGAATGCGGCGCAGCAACGGCATCTGACCGCCTTCAAACCCCAATCGAATCGTACCACCGGAACGTGCCGTCTGACCTTTGCCGCCGCGTCCGCTCGTCTTGCCATGACCCGAACTCTCGCCAATGCCCAACCGCTTCGTGCGGTGCTTGGCGCCCGGACGGGGCTTCAAATTATGCAGTCGCATCGTCATGTTAGCTCACCCCCGCGGCCGTTGGCCGCGTCAGCCCGCGCACCCGCATGATTTCCTCGCGCGGACGCAGATTCAGCAAGGCATCAATCGTCGCCTTCACCACGTTGACTGCATTGCTCGACCCCAGCGACTTTGTCAACACGTCACGCACCCCAGCGGCCTCAATAACCGCGCGCACGCCGCCGCCCGCGATAACGCCGGTGCCCGGCGACGCCGGACGCAGCAACACGCGCCCGCCGCCAAACACCCCGATGATCTCGTGGGGAATCGTCGCGCCTTTCAAATTTACAAACACCATGGCTTTCTTCGCCTGATCGGTGCCTTTGCGGATGGCATCGGCAACCTCGTTGGCTTTTCCAAAACCCCAGCCCACGTGCCCGCGGCGGTCGCCGACAACCACCAACGCGCTGAAATGGAAGCGGCGTCCGCCCTTCACAACCTTCGCGCTGCGGTTCACGTAGACGACCTTTTCAATAATTTCGCCGCCCTGACGATCGGCCTCGACTCCCAATTCTTCGACCACGGCTACCGGCGATGCTTCCTTGCCTTTGGAAGCGATGGGCTTTGCAATCTTCGGTTTCTTTTCAGGTGCCATATTAGAATTTCAACCCCGCTTCGCGCGCTGCTTCCGCCAATGCTTTTACACGTCCGTGGTACCGCAATCCGCCGCGATCGAACACGACCTCGGTGATCTTCTTGGCCTTCGCCTTCTGCGCTGCCAGTTGGCCGACTTTCTTCGCGCCTTCGACGGTCGCCTTTGTCCCCTTCAAGTCGGAGGCGGCCGTGCTCGCGAACGCCAGGGTCACACCGTTCACATCATCGATCAACTGCACATAGATGTGCTTGCCGGTCATGCAGACACTCATTCGCGGACGCTGCGCCGTGCCGCGCACCTTTCGTCGCAGCCGCAGGTGCCGGCGATATCGCGCTTCAACTCTGGTTCTTGGAATCATAACGTACCACCCAATTAACCGCCGGCCGTCGTTACGGTCTTACCCGCCTTCCGTCGCACTTGCTCCCCGACGTAGCGGATCCCCTTGCCCTTGTAAGGCTCGGGCGGATAGAACCGGCGAATCCGGGCCGCCACTTCTCCGACCATTTGTTTGTCCGGCCCCTCAATCGTAATCTCCGGCTTCTTGTCCTGCGTGTCAGCCACCGAAACCTTCACGCCTTTCGGAATGGCGAACACGATCGGGTGGGAATACCCGAGGGACATTTGCAAATTCGTTCCCTGCACCGCGGCGCGAAAACCAACGCCCTCCACCAGCAACTTCTTAACGTACCCCTCGTTGACACCCTTGACCATGTTCGCGATAAGGCTGCGCGACAAGCCCCAACGGGCCTTGCCGACCCGGTCCACCTGTGTCGTGGTCGCCAGCACCCGGCCACCCTTCACCTCGACCTTGATCGGCGAAGGCACGGTCCACTCCAGTTTGCCCTTTGGCCCTTCGACATAGATCGCCTGGCCCTTCACTTCGACCTTGGTCTTGGCCGGAATCTCAACGGGTTTCTTTCCAATTCGTGACATAATCCGTTACCACACGTACGCTAACAGCTCGCCGCCCAATTTCGCCTTTTTGGCCTCGTGGCCGGTCATCACCCCACGCGACGTTGTGAGAATCGATATTCCCATGCCGCCCAGCACGCGCGGAATGTCCGTCGAACCGACATACCGCCGCAGTCCGGGCCGGCTCACGCGCTTGATGCCGACGATCGCCCGCTCTTTCCCGACGATCTTCAACTGAATCTTTAACACCTGCCGGCCATTCTCCGACTTCTCCGCATAAAAATCCGCCAGGTATCCTTCGCGCTTCAGCACCTTCGCAATCTCCGCCTTCAGCCGCGAATACGGCACCAGTACGTCCGGCTTGAGTGCGGAGTTCGCGTTGCGAATCCGCGTCAGCATATCGCCAATGGAATCGGTCACGTTCATCAATTCACCAACTCGCCTTCACCACGCCCGGGATCTTGCCCTGGCTGGCCAGTTCACGGAAACAAATACGACAAATCTTGAACCGCCGGATATACGCATGGCGCCGCCCACAGTTCTGGCAGCGATTGTACTGCCGCGCACTGAACTTGGCTGGCCGCCGCTGCTTTACTTCCCAGGTAACTTTCGCCATAACTCAATCCTTTAACTGCTGAACGGCATCCCGAGCAACTTGAGGAGCTCCTTGGCCTCGGCATCGGTATTGGCCGTCGTCACAATCGTCACATCCATCCCGAGGTTATGCTTGATCTTATCCAGTTCCACCTCGGGAAAAATTGTCTGATCCTTCACACCCATCGTATAACTGCCGCGTCCATCGAACCCCCGAGGGTTGACCCCGCGAAAGTCGCGGATACGCGGCAACGCGGCATTGAAGAACCGCTCCAAAAACTCGTACATCCGCTGACCCCGCAACGTTACCTTCGCGCCCACCGGCATGTCCTTGCGAACCTTGAAGTTCGAAATACTCTTCTTGGCCTTCGTGACCAGCGCCTTCTGCCCGGTCAGGGTCGCCAATTCCTGCTGGGCTTCGTTGATCACGTCTTTGTCGTGATTCGCGTTCACGCCCATGTTCACGACCACCTTCTCCACCTTCGGCACCTGCATCCGGTTGGTGTAATGGCCGCCCTTCAAGAGCTGCTCCACAACGCTCTTCTTATAATGTTCGTATAACTGGGCCATATCGCTCACTTATGCTTCGGCGGCTGCGGGCGTGGTTCCGTGCTTCTTCTTCCGCGCTTCGTGCCGCTCCTGCTTCATGACTTTCGAAATGTGAATCGCACCTTCTTTGGTAATGATCCCGCCCTTGGGATTGTCCTTACTTTTGCGCAATGCCTTGCTGATCACGTTGATGCCCTCGACCAGTACGCGTCGCTTCTCAGGAAATGCCGCCAGCACCCGGCCGACCTTGCCTTTGTCCTCTCCCGAAAGCACCACAACCATGTCGTCCTTCTTGACCGCCAGACTCTTCATGACTTAGAGCACCTCAGGAGCAAGGGAAATGATTTTCGTAAAGTTCTTGTCGCGCAACTCGCGCGCCACGGGACCGAAAATGCGCGTCCCCTTCGGATTCAACTGGTCATCAATAATCACCACGGCGTTATTGTCGAACCGCACGTAGGACCCATCGTTGCGTCGCAGGGGCGACTTCGTCCGCACCACCACGCAAGTCACGACCTCGCCCTTTTTTACGGTCCCATCAGGCGAGGCTTCCTTGACGTGCGCTTTGATGACGTCACCGACCCGCGCATACCGCTTCTGGTGTCCCAGAACGCCGATCGCCCAGGCTACACGCGCCCCGGTATTGTCCGCCACGTCCAAATGCGTCCGAATCTGAATCATACGTCGACCTTCTCGATCCTCGCGGCCTTCTCTACCACACCAACCAGCCGCCAGCGTTTGAGCTTGCTCAGGGGGCGCGACTCGACAATCCGCACCTTGTCGCCCACACCTGCCTCACTCTTTTCATCGTGTGCGTAGAACTTCTTGTAGGTCGTAATAACTTTTTGATAGCGGGCATGACGAATCCGTCGGGCAACTTCGACCACGATGGTCTTTTCCATCTTGTCGCCAACAACCTCGCCCACTAATTCCCGCTTCTTGTTTTCGATTGTCGCTGTCTCCGCCATAGTAAATCCAAATTGTTCGGCTGTCCGCGTCATCACTTCGCTGGCGTCGTCGCCGGTTGAAGCTGTCGCTCTCGCAACACGGTCTCCAAGCGCGCCATGTCCCGCCGCACTTCGCGAATTCGGCTGGGGCGCTCAAGACGGGCCGTCTGCTGCTGAAGCCGCAGGTTAAACATTTCCTGCCGAAGATCACGCAGTTTGGCTTGTGCCTCCGCATCTGTCAACTCACGGATTTCTTTGGCTTTCATGTCGTTCGCTATCGCCTTGCTACAAAACGCGTTGCAATCGGCAACTTCGACGCCGCCAGCCGAAATGACTCGCGCGCCAGTACTTCCGTCACACCGCCCAGTTCAAATAGTACGTTTCCCGGTCGGACCACAACCACCCAAGTTTCAGGCGGACCTTTGCCTTTGCCCATGCGCGTCTCCGGCGGGCGCTTGGTGATCGGCTTATCCGGAAACACCCGGATCCACAGCTTGCCGCGCCGTTTCATGTTGCGTGACAAGGCGACACGACACGCCTCGATCTGCGTCGTGGTCACCCACGCGCGCTCCAGCGCCTGCAAACCATATTCCCCAAATGCGACCGAGGCCCCGCGCCACGCAACGCCGGTCCGGCTTCCGCGCTGGGCTTTCCGATACTTCACTCTGCTGGGCATCATTGCCATGGTCTAAAAACCCTTCTATCAACTTGTCTGTGCTACGCTGCCGGTGCCGGGCCCACGGGTACCGCCGGTTGCGGTTGTACCGCGGGCCGCAGGGGTCGCTCGCCTTTGCAGACCCATACTTTCACGCCGATCTTCCCGTACACCGTGAGCGCTTCCGCAAAACCGTAATCGATGTCCGCGCGTAACGTGTGCAGCGGGATTTTCCCGACGCGATACTTTTCGCGGCGAGCCAGTTCGGCGCCTCCCAACCGTCCACCGCATGCCACCTTGATGCCCTGC
>JBEKLM010000071.1:0-14455 GCA_050010195.1 Verrucomicrobiia bacterium | reverse complement strand
GATCGGTACGGGCCTCGTCAACCACGCGACGCCGTTGATCCGATACGATCTCGGCGATCTGGCCCTTCCAGCGAAGGAGCCGTGCGGTTGCGGGCGCGGGCTGCCGTGCATCGACCGCATTCTCGGACGCGTCAACGACACGATTGTCACGGGCGAGCAGAAGTATATTCCGTCGGTGCGCTTCTACACGTTGTTCGAGACATACGACAAAGTGCGGCAGTTCCAGGTCGTGCAAACCGAGCCGAACGCCGTGGTGGTGCGCATCGTACCGACCGGCACGTTCAGCGGCGCCGAGACCGACGAACTGCGCGGTAAACTGGCGCGGTTTCTGGGCGACGCCGTCAAAATCGATTTTGAACTGGTCGAACATATTCAACCCGAGCCCAGCGGCAAAATCCGGAATGTGGTATCGCTGGTGAAACCATGATTCGCGCCGACCTCCATTGCCATACGCGCTACTCGCACGATAGTTTCGCGGCGGTGGACGTGGTGCTTGAACAGGCATTGCGTCGCGGCCTGACGCACCTGGCGATCACCGACCACGACGAGATCGAAGGGGCGTTGCGCGCGCGTGACAAGAACCGCAGTCTCGCCGTCATCGTGGGTACGGAAGTCTCGTTGGAAGGCGGGGCGCATGTCATCGGATTGTTTCTCGAACGCAAAATCACCGCTCGAGAATGGAAAGAAGCCGTGGACGAAATCCGGGCACAACGCGGTTTCGTGGTGTTGCCGCATCCGTTCCATCCGACGTCAGGACTGTTGCGTGGCGGCATCGACGAGGAACTGTTGCGGAACGTGGACGCCATCGAAGTATGCAACGGTTACGAGCCGGCTGACCGCAACGAGTCGGCAGCCAGGCTGGCGCGCGAACGCGGGCTTCCTGCACAGGCGGGGAGCGACGCGCATTACGCGGTGGACGTGGGCCGCGCCTGTGTGGAATTTCCGGAAGCGTCCGGAGAATTGACGCCGGAGGTGCTGCGGCGGGCAACCCGCAAACTGTTCGGGCCGGCGCAGGACCTGACGGATTTGCATGCGGCGGACTCGAACTTCCGCGCGAACACGGCCCCGCGGGTGCGCAAACTGCTCCCGAAAGCGTTGCGCAATTGCGCCAAAAAGGTAAACTGGTTGCGCGTACAACGCCAAATCGAACGTCAGGCACACGAACCCGTACGAAAAGAGTTCCACGGATGACCACTTTCCCGACAGACAAATGGGTACCACCGCACGTCGCGGCACTGGACGGCTATCATGCCGTTCAGCCTGTCGCCAGCGGCCCGGACGTGCTGAAAATGGACCTGAACGAATGCCAGGCCCCGCCGTCCCCGCGGGTACTCACGGCCTTGCGCGCCGCCGTCGCCGAGGACGCGACCCTGAATTGGTATCCCGACAGCGTGTGCACGGCGTTGCGGGAGTCGCTGGGTCGGTACCTGAACGTGCCGGCGGATTTCCTGCTCGTGGCGAACGGGTCGAACATGGCGATGGAGTTGATCGCGCGCGCCTTTCTGACCAAGGACGACCCGGTGCTCATCGTGTCGCCGGTGTACGCGGTCTTCTCGGTGCAGTGCAAAGTGCAACAAGCGCGGATCGAGTCGTTCCAATTCCGCGAGCCGTTTGCACCCGATTTCCAGGAACTGCTCGCCAAGGGTGGTACGCACAAGATCATTTATCTCGCGAACCCGAACAACCCAACGGGTGTCGGTTATTCGCGGGAACGGATCCGCGCGCTGTTGGAGAAGCGGCCGGACGCGCTGATCGTGCTCGATGAAGCGTACGTCGAGTACTTTGGCGAGAGCAGCGTTGGGTTGATCGAGACGCACCCGAATTTGCTGGTCTTGCGGACGCTGTCCAAGGCGTTTTCCCTGGCAGGGATGCGGTGCGGCTATGTCGTCGCCCAGCCGGCCGTGCTGGACATCCTGGGTCGGGTGCTGGCACCGTGGGCCGTCAGCGGTCTGACGCAGGTGGCCGCGCACGCGGCGGTGGAAGACCTCGAATACATGGAGAAGACGGTCGCGGAATGCCGTCACGCGCGGCAACTGGCCGTTGACGGACTGGAGGAACTCGGATTTGTCGTCCACAACACACAGGCGAATTTCATCATCTGGCAGGTACAGGCGCCGGCCCGCGCCGTGAAGGCGCTCGCCGCGCGGAACGTCTATGTCAGCAACAAGGACTCCGTCCCGCAGATGAAAGGTTGTTTACGCGTGACCGTGGGCAACAGCGAGCAGACGCAGCGATTTTTGGGGATCGTCCAGGAACTTCGAGCCAAAGGATTGCTGGAGCCGTGAAACAACTCATCCAGGATTTCAAGACCGGCGATATCAAGCTGATGGACGTGCCGTCGCCAGCACTGGTGCCGGGCTGCGTGCGCGTCCGCAACGCCTATTCGCTGGTCAGCGCGGGCACGGAACGGGCGACGGTGAATCTCGCGCAGCAGTCGCTGGTCGGCAAGGCGCGGTCGCGGCCGGATTTGGTGCGGCGCGTGGTCGAGACGGTCAAGCGCGAGGGTCTTTCAGCGGCGGTGCGCAAGGTCCAGTCGCAACTCGATCAATGGAAAGCGCTCGGCTATTCATGCGCGGGCACGATTATCGAAGTCGGCGAAAGCGTGACGGGATTGTCGGTCGGCGACCGCGTGGCGTGCGGCGGACAGGATTACGCGAGCCACGCCGAGGAGGTTGTGGTCCCCCAAAACCTCTGCGCGAAGCTGCCCGAGGGCGTGGTGCTGGAGCAGGCGGTGTTTACCACGCTCGGCGCGATTGCGATGCAAGGCGTGCGACAGGCGGATGCGCGACTGGGGGAATCTGTGGCCGTGATTGGCCTGGGATTGGTCGGGCAATTGACCGTGCAGATTTTGAAGGCGGCGGGTTGCGTCGTGCTGGGAATCGATGTCGCCGGAGAAGCGTGCGAGCTGGCCTTGCGGTGTGGTTGCGACGCGGTGGTGACCCGCACCAGTGGCGACATCGAGCGCGTGGCGGCCCGGTTGACGAATGGGTTCGGGGTGGACGCGGTGATTATTGCGGCGGCAGCGCCGACGAACGACCCGATTGAGTTGGCCGCGAAGATTTGCCGCGAGCGGGGGCGGGTGGTGATGGTCGGCGTGACGGGGATGGAGCTTCCGCGCGATCTGTTCTACGAGAAGGAACTCGAATTCAAGCTTTCCCGCAGCTATGGGCCAGGCCGGTACGATCCGCTCTACGAAGAAAAGGGCGTGGATTATCCGATTGGATACGTGCGCTGGACCGAGCAGCGGAACATGGAAGCGTTCGTCCAGTTGCTGGCCAGCAAACGGGTGGATGTCGCGCCGCTGACAACGCATACCTTCGCGATCGAGGACGCGCCAAAGGCCTACGAGTTGATCACGGGGAAGACGGAAGAGCGATTTGTGGGCGTGCTTCTGAAATACACGGGCGGAGAAGGGCGAGGAGCGAAACGGGAAACGATGGTCACGAGCGCCTCGTCGGCTGCCCGCCACTCGTCGGTGGTGCTCGGCGTGATTGGCGCCGGAAATTACGCGCAGGGAGTCTTGTTGCCGCAGTTCAAAGCGAACGGGGACGTGACGTTGCGTGCGGTGTGCACGGCCACGGGCGTGAAAGCGGAAAAGGCGAAAGAGAAATTTGGGTTTGAAACCAGCACGACCAACTGGCGCGACGTGCTGGCGGACAAGGCGGTGAACACAGTGCTGATCGCGACGCGGCATGATTTGCACGCGGAGATCGTCGTCGAGGCGTTGCAGGCGGGCAAGACGGTGTTTTGCGAGAAGCCGCTGTGTCTGCGCAGTGAGCAACTCGACGAGATTACCGGCGCCATCCAGAAGAGCGGCAATTCGCGGTTGATGGTGGGGTTCAATCGGCGGTTTGCGCCGTTTGCCGCGCGCGCGCACGAGTTGGCGGGGCCATTGGTAATGCGCTACCGCGTGAGCGTGCAGCCGTTGCCGGCGGACCATTGGGTCAACGACCCCGAGACGGGCGGCGGACGTATTCTCGGCGAGGTGTGCCATTTCATCGACTTCCTGCGGTTTACGGCGCGATCACGAGTGGTGTCGGTGTTCGCGCAGGGATTTGGCGGGGAGAACGTGCAGGTCGCACTTCGGTTCGCTGACGGATCGGTGGGGTCAATCGATTATTTCAACGTCGCTGACGCAACATTGAAAAAGGAACACGTCGAAGTGTTCGCCGGCGGCAAGCATCTGATCGAAGACGATTTTCGTGAGAAGGGCCAGGCGGAGGAAGTGAGGCAGTTCGTGCACGCCGTGAAAACGGGCGGGCCGATGCCGATTCCGCTGGAAGAGATTGTGGAGAGCACGCGGGCGACGCTGGCGGTGTTGGAATCGATCCGGACAGGACGGGCGATTGAACTGTAACTGCTGATGAATCCCCCGAAGATGTCCAAGGCGGTCGCCACCGATAGCAAACGATTTCGCGACGTCTGGCAGCAGTTGCACGAGTACGGCACCTCGCGCGGTTGGCGCGGGTACGACCCGTACGACGGCTTGAACTCACCACTGACGCGCGTGTTGCCGGGAAAACTGGCGCGGCAGGTCTGGACGCAGTTGCATCGGCGGAGCTCGGTCAACCTCCGGCCGTGGTGCGGGATCCAGCCGACACTGAACCCCAAAGCACTGGCGCTGGCCGCGCTCGGCAGCCGCGACGAAAGGTGGTTGGATCAACTGGAATCACTGCGAACGCCGCAAGGCGGCTGGGGGTATCCATTTGCGTGGCAATCGCGGGCGTTTTTCGCGCCGCGCGGGACGCCCAATCTCATTTGCACGGCGTTTGCCGCGCGGGCCTGTGAGCGGTTGGGACGCAAATGCGACGTGAGCTTTCTGGAAAAGCACTTGTTGCGGGACCAAAACGGTGAGCGATGGCTGTCGTATGTGCCGCATTCCGATACGCAGGTGCACAACGTCAACATGATCGGGGCGGCGTTGCTGGGACGGCGTGATTGCATGGAGTTTTCGGTCAAGCGCCAGCGAACGGATGGTTCGTGGTGGTACGGTGAGGCCGAGAACCAGCATTGGATCGACAATTTCCACACGGGATACAGCCTCGTGGCCCTCAAGGAGTACGAGAGACGCACCGGCGACCACAGCTTCGCAGACAGCGCGGAGCGCGGGTTTTCGTTTTGGGAAAAGGCGTTTTGGGGGGCGGATGGCGCGCCACGGTATTACCACAACGAAGACTACCCGTTTGACACCCATTGCACCGCGCAGGGAATCCTGACGTTTCTCGCTTTCGGGCGCGTCGAGAAGGCCGTTGAGGCAGCGGAGTGGGCCGTGGAAAACATGTGGGACAAGCGAGGATTTTTCTGGTATCAACGCGGACACGTTGGGATCAACCGCTTGAGTTACATGCGGTGGACACAAGCGTGGATGTACTACGCATTGGCGGAATTGCTTCCAGTGATTGAGCGGACCTGATGAAAATGCGGATTGTCAACGTGGTGGGCGCGCGGCCCAATTTTATGAAGATGGCGCCGCTGATGGCGGAGTATGCGCGCCATCCCGAGGATTTTGCACCGATGCTGGTGCATACCGGCCAGCACTACGATGACAACATGTCGAACCTGTTTTTCGAGGAGCTGCACCTGCCGAAGCCGGACGTGCATTTGGGAGTCGGCTCCGGGTCGCACGCCGAACAGACCGCACGGGTGATGATCGAACTGGAAAAGTTGCTGCTATCGGATCGTCCGGATTTGGTGCTGGTTGTTGGCGACGTGAACTCGACACTGGCCGCCGCATTGGTCGCGGCCAAGCTGTGCATTCCGCTGGCGCACGTCGAGGCGGGTCTGCGGAGTTTCGACCGGACCATGGCGGAGGAGATCAACCGCGTGGTAACGGATACGCTGAGTGATTATTGCTTCACGACCTGTGCCGATGCGAATGAGAACCTGCTGCGGGAGGGGATTGCCCGGGAGAAGATATTCTTTGTGGGCAATGTGATGATCGATACGTTGCTGAAATTGCGGGACGAAAGCCTGCAGTCGAACATTCGCGAGAAACTGCGGTTGGACTCCGAATACGGGTACGTCACGCTACACCGGGCCAGCAATGTGGATTCGAAGGCGGTACTCTCGGGAATTCTCTCGGCGTTGGAGACGATCCAGACACGGTTGCCGCTGGCGTTTCCGGTACATCCCAGGACTCAAGCGCGCCTGAAGGAGTTCGGCTTTTGGGAACACATCGTCAAGTGGCCAAACACAAGGGTTGTCGAACCGCTGGGCTATCTGGATTCGCTCCGCCTGATGGCTGGCGCCAAGGTTGTCCTGACCGACTCGGGCGGAATCCAGGAAGAAACGACGGTGTTGGGTGTTCCCTGTCTGACCCTTCGCGAGAACACCGACCGGCCCGTGACCGTGACCGAAGGCACAAGCACTCTTGTGGGGATGGACAAGGAGAAAATCATCGCTGAGGCCGTTAAAATCATTGACGGGAACAGCAAGAGCGGCCGCATTCCAAAGTATTGGGACGGCAACGCGGCGTCGCGAATCACCAAATGTCTGTTGGAGCATCCACCCGGCAAGTGAAAGTAACTTCTTCAGAGAAGGTTACGCTTTTTGGGATCCCGATTGACAACCTCACCATGGCGGAGGTGGTTGATCGCATCGAAGCGATGATCGGGGATGGCGGTGTTCACCAGCACGTCGTCGTCAACGTGGACAAAATTGTTAAAATGGAGTCGAATCCAAGTCTGCGTGAGACAGTCTTGGATTGTGATCTGATCACAGTCGATGGACAGCCAGTGATTTGGGTGTCAAGATTGTTCAAACATCCTATCAAAGAACGTGTTACGGGTGTAGATTTGTTCGGTGCACTGATGGCCCGTTGTGCAGAACGGGGTCTTAGACCGTACCTGCTGGGCGCGCGTCAGGAGATCGTGGATAAAACGGTGGATGTGCTGAAAACCAGATACCCAAAGCTTCAACTGGCTGGTTGGCGAAACGGCTTTTGGACAACTGACGAAGAGTCCAATATTGTACAGGAGATCAAAGCGACCAAGCCGGACGTGCTTTGCATGGCCGTCGGGTCACCGAAACAAGAGCTGTTCCTGGGCAAATGGAAACAGGAAATGCACGTGCCGTTCGTGATGGGGGTTGGCGGCAGTTTTGACGTAACGGCTGGAGTTTTGCGGCGCGCGCCGCAATGGATGCAGCGATTGGGGTTGGAGTGGCTGTTCCGTTTGGCTCAGGAGCCCCGACGGCTTTGGCGGCGCTACCTGAATGAGGACATGGCGTTTTTCCGGTTGGTTTGGCGTGAATGGCGGGCGAAACGATCGTAGGGCCGGTTTCCCGCTTGCCTTTTCGATTTGTTTCACAAGAATAGCCCGACGTACTTTTGACTCCGACATCGGATGTCGGGGCTGACGGAGGATCATGGCACGAGAAGCGCAAGACGACTTACGAATAACGGACCAATTCGACTTTGAAGTGTTTTGGCAGAAGCACGGGACGCAGATCACGGGGGGGGTGATAGCCGTTGCGGCGCTTGGTCTGGTGCTACTCTACTGGCAGCACCAAACGAATTATCAGGCCGAACGGGCTGCCGAGAGCTTGGTGCGTGCAACTGACTCCGCGTCGCTACAGGCTGTAGTGCGCGATTTCCCCAAGATGCCCGTTGCAGCCGAGGCGTTGGCACGGCTGGCGGATTTGTATTACCGGAATGGCCGATATGCCGATGCCGCAAATGCTTATCAATCGCTCATGAGAGATTTTCCGGGTCATCCACTGGCAGTGTCGAGCAAGATAGGTTTGGCGGCGGTACTGGAGGCAGAGGGCAACCTGGAAGGTGCCAAAGCCCAGTTTTTGCAGGTCATCAACTCGGACCCGAACGGCTATACTGCAAATGCGGCCAAGATGGGGCTGGCACGGTGCTTGGAGATTCAAGGCCAAAAGAAGGAAGCGCGGCAGCTATACGAGGAGTTGCTGGCTGCAGGGCAAAACTCTCCATGGTTTGAGAAGGCGTATCTCCGCATGGTGATCCTCAATCGCGATCTGCCTGCGGAAAAGGCCGATCAACCTCCTGCAAATCCGTCGCCCGCACCGGCGTCGGGTGGTTTGCAATTGCCACCAGTGTCCGGGTCGCCGTAGCGCTGTGTGTTTCACGACTTGACATACTTCCGTCTGTTTTTATACTCGGCGCCAGTTGACGGGAGGCTTGAGACCAAAGGTTGCGCTGTCTTGTGCCAGGTGTGTGCAGACGCGGCGAGAGCCCTAGGAAAACGGGCTTGACACATTTGGGGTCGTGTCTATACTCACGCGCATTACGTTAGGAGAGGGAGGTTCGGTTCCGCTTCGGGATGGGATTTTGTCGTACCACGGCAATGGAGGATTGTCGTTGAAGCGGAGAGCCACTCAGAATTGAAAATCAAAGACTTGTGCCATATGGCACAGTGAACGTAAACAAACAAAGGAGGACACAGTGAAGAAAGTATGGCTAGTAGTTGCTCTGGCAGCCTTGGGGGGATTGGCCAGTAAGACATTCGCCGATGTCCAAAATATCCGCCTCAGTGGAGACATCCGGATCCGCGGGTATTTTCTCGATAGTACAGGGGTGAACCCTAGCACCGCTCCCGTGGGTCAGTTCGATGCAAATGAGTCATTTATTTCCCAGCGCACGCGGGTTTCCTGCGAAGCTGACCTCGAAGACCATGTGCTCGTAGTGGTCACACTGAAGGCGGAAGGTGAGTGGGGTGCTGGGACCGGCACCTCCGAATACGTGGGGGCAGGAGCAGCCAATGGTAACATAATCAATCGCGCTTGGAGCGTTGGCTTTGACGAGGCCTACGTCCAGTTCAATGAGATATTCTACACACCGGCCACGCTCAAGCTGGGCCGCCAGTTCCTGCAATACGGCCGCGGACTGATCCTCAGCAGCGTGGAGCAGGAATACAACTATGACGCGGGCCGGCTCGTGCTCGACTACTATCCGCTGACGATCGACATCGTCGGTGCCGAGCTGGTCAACAACCAGGCGTTTAGTGGACAGCCAAGCCAGAACGGCGCGAACGATCTGTTATTCGTCAACGCCCGCTATGAGCTCAGCGATTCCGCCATCAAAGATGTCGAGGCCTATGTCGGCTGGGTCTCTCAAAGCGCCAGTGCTCCTAACAGTGGCTCTCCCGGTCCGGGTCTAGGATCTTTCACCACGAGCCGCCTGCCTGCGACATTCCAGGGCAGTTCCCCGATCATTGTTGGGGTGCGAGCCGACATCAATCCAGTGGATGCGCTCCAGACCTGGTGGGAAGCCGCCTATGAGTTTGGCGCCGATGGCTATGACGCTGACGGCACGATCGGGGCGTTTCTTCTGAACGCGGGTGGTAAGTACACGCTCAAGGACGTGCAGTGGGTGCCGGCGTTTAATGCAAACTTCATTTACGCGTCTGGTGGCGGCAAAGGTCAGGATCCCACAAGTGGCGTTGCTGGAAATGCCCAGTTCCGCCCATGGTTCGACTACGCGGACGGGTACAATGGTTATCTGTTCGAGCCAGCCCTGTCGAATATTGGAATCTTCAACCTGGGCGCATCGGTGAAGCCATACGAGAACACCACACTCGCGCTACAAGGTTACTACTATATTAAGGCTGACAAGTATGGCATTTCCGGCAGCAATGGCAACGTTGACTGGGGCGGCCCGGCATGGGCCAGCCCGGCTAGTACTGGTGTTAGCAACACCGGCAACAACCAAGACCTCGGATGGGAATTGGATGCCATTCTCGGCTACGACTATAGCAAGGACGTTCGTGCGCAGCTTGTCTACGGCGTGTTCTTGCCAGCGCAAGCCTATAGCGCCGAAGGCGTTTCACGCGCCGCGGAGGAAGTCCGAGCCGAAGTTGACGTCAAGTTCTAGTCTTACTACAGGGTAAGCAACTGCCGAAGGCCTCCCGCGATTGCGGGGGGCCTTCTTTTTGTCTGGGTCGCACGGCGTCTGGTATGCTTTCATTCAAGGGTCATGGCCGAGGAAATCTTTGATGTTGTTGACGACCACGATCAGATCATCGGCACGGCGACGCGTTCCGACGTTCATGCGCGAAAGCTGCGTCATCGAGCCGTGCATGTGTTTCTATTCAACCTCAACGGCGAACTTTTCATCCAGAGGCGGGCTGCCGCAAAAGACTCGTTTCCAAGATGTTACGATTCGAGCGCCTCGGGCCACGTGAATAGTGGCGAGGATTACGACTTGTGCGCGAAGCGCGAGTTCCAAGAGGAGCTTGGACTGGTCCTGCCGGCACACCGGTTTCTCAAACACTTTAAGATCGATGCCTGTGAAGACACGGGCTGGGAGTTTGTTTGGGTTTATAGTGTGGTTACGGACGAACAGCCCAGAATCAATCTTGATGAGCTGGAATCCGGCGAGTTCTGGACGCAGCAGCACTGCCAATCAATGCTGGCCTCGTACCCCGAGCAGTTCGCCCGCAGCTTTCCGCTGATTTTCATGGAATTCGATCGGAAACGCCTTTGGCCGGCCGCGTTCGATGCGGACTAGAGCCGAAACCGTTGCAAACCAACGGCGTTTCTCGTATACAGGGGACAGTTGAGCCGGTTGGGTCGCCGTGCCCACTTGACGAGAGAACAGGAGATTTATGCCGACGGTTGAATTTTTGAATGAAGGGAAGAAGGTGGATTGCGGACAATATGCGAACCTCCGCAAAGTCGCGCTGCTGCATAAGGTCCCCGTGTACAAGGGGATCGATGAGAAAATCAATTGCCAGGGGAACGGCTTGTGCGGCACGTGCATCGTAGAAGTTGTGGAAGGGGCCGAGAACCTTTCACCGAAAACACGCCGCGAAAAGCTGCGATTGAAGGGCCAGCCAGCCAATCGCCGGCTGAGCTGCCAGTGTCAGGTCCTGGGAAACATCACTTGTATTACCTCACCCGCCCTGGATTGACCGAGGAACATGGCTTGCCTAGGACCGCCCCGGCGCGGTACACTGGCGTCCGATTAGGTCGCGTCACTGATGGAAGAAGCAGCGCTGAAATGGGAGCTTGATTGAGGGGTCGTTTATGGACTTGAAACCAGCGACGGAATTGCGCGCAGTCACGAGAAATCTCTACGGCTGGGCCAGCTTTCATCCACAATGGAAGACCGATTTCAATAGTTACGCGCTGAAGACATCCGAAGGAGTCGTGTTCGTGGACCCACTAAAGCCGGATGCTGAAGTGATCAAGAAACTGGAGGCCCTCGGCGAACCCATCGGGATTCTGCTGACCAACGCCTACCATAACCGGGACGCCGACTGGTTCCGCAAACAGTACGAAATTCAGGTGTACGCCCATGAAAAGGCGAAGGCGGATTGTGAGACGAACATCGATATCCTGCTGATGGACGGCGAGCGCCTGCCGGGCGGAGTAAAAGCCGTGCATCTTCCGGGCAGTTCGGACGGCGAGATGGCCTACTACGCAAAAACCGGCGGCGGCATCGTTCTGATGGGGGACACCCTGGTTAATCAAGGCGACAAAGGATTGACGCTGCTGCCGGACGCCTACCTCGAAGACAAAAAGCAAATTTTGAAGTCGCTCCAAAAACTTCTCGAACTCGACTTCAAGATCGCCACGTTCGCCCATGGTGATCCGATTGTCCAGGACGCCAAAAAAGCCATCGCGCGGTTCGTGAAGAAACCAAAAAAGAATGCCCCATGAGCCAACAATACAATAAAGTCGAGAAACGCCGCCGCCGCACCGCCTACCTCAGACGCCTCAAAGCGCGCCAGAAGAAATCCGCCGCCAAAGCCGCGCCATCCGCCACCGCAAGTTAGAGCCTCGCTCGTAGCGTGCTGCCCGGATGCGGGAGGCAATCGAACGTATCCGGTTGGAACACCCATGCTGAGGCCGGTGTCGCCGCCGCTGCTCTTGTGAAACCGCAACGTTTACGAACTCGGTTTACGAGACCTTTCGATCGCCATCGCGGGCGAGACGTTCACCGTGACCCAATCGGGTGCAAACTAGCCGAGCCGGCTGACGGGGCACGTGTATTCAGATTGGTTCCGGAGCGGACGGCTCACAGAGCATGGCAAATGTTGAGGCCAGCATCAGCCAGGTGAGTTGGTCCGCCTCGTGGCGGCAGGGCGCTCCGGGCGCCGCTCCGGCAAGTCGCCGATGGAAACGGCTCGGGAAGGACCGACCAGCAGCAGAGGATGGTTTTCGGGCTTGACCCCGGACTGCGTTAGTGATTATTTTCACAAGCGTTGACTGAGGCGCGGCCACGTCGCTCCACCTCTTGAAGTCTTGAGCTTAAGTGAAGGAGAAGCAGTGGACCTCAATCGGACATCGGCCGCACTCGCCGTGATCTGGCATCCAATGCCGAAGGAAGTCCTGTTGCCCATCCTTTTTCAGCCCCACCATGTAGTTGATGGGGAGTTTCTTCAGTAGTGCCGAGCGACCCCAACGAACGGACGCCGGTATTCTGAGTGGTCGTTTGAGTGGATGGCCCGCGATGGTTGCGGGGCGTAGGTCATATGGGAAATGTCGGTCAACTTGTAATTGAGGATCAAAATATGCGAACTGAATTGCAGCGGACGATGAACACATTTAATGGAACTGCGCTGTTAACTGTAATTGCCGGTCTGCTTTGCCTGGTCGGGCCGGCGGCGCAGGCGGGACCACTGTTGCAGCAGTACTTCCCCCTGCAAAGCGGAGACCAAAAAGTATTCACAGCGACCATCGACAACAGCGCGGTGCAGGAAACGCAAACTTTCACGAATGCGACTTTCGATGGAAATGACGTCCTTGCTGCGAGTGTGACCGACACCTACTTCGGAGGCTCGAACGTGACCGTGTATGTGAACTATTCCGGCGATCAATTGTTATGGTATGGAGCCTCACGAATCGCTTCCGCCGGCTTGGAGGGTGGAACTTTGACCTTCGATCCGCCCGTCGTCCTGTTTGACGAGCAATCACTGACCAATAGCGCCACGCATAAGTCCAGCAGCACCGCAACCACCACGCGCGATGGATCCTCCTACTCCTCCTATCCGGTTTCGTACTCTTACTCAATGACCTCCGCCGGAACGGTGACGGTTTCCGCTGGAACGTTCTCGAACTGCGTCAAACTGGTTTTCAAAGCGACCGTGAAAACCAAATCTGGATCAAAGTCAATGACAGTGACCAACTTGGTGTTGGCACCCGACGTTGGCATCATCCAGGAACCCATCGGCTACCCGTATCGTTCTACAGATCAAGTGGGCCTGTACCAGTTGTCTTCGTGGTCGATCACGCTGCCATACACTTACACGACCAATAACAACGCGATCAGCATCACCGGATATGACTGTTCCGACAGTGATGTGACAATCCCCAACTTGATCGGTGCATTGCCCGTAACCAGCATCGGCTTCAATGCATTCTCTGACTGCACGAATCTGACCAGCGTCACGATTCCCGCCAGCGTCACCGACATTGGGTCGAATGCGTTCTATAACTGCACCAGCCTGACAGCAGTTTATTTCCAAGGGAACGCCCCCACGCTTGGTAGTCCGTCTGTGTTCGCTACTGCTACGGGCTACGACCCTGCGACCGCCTATTATCTGCCCGGGGCCACGGGCTTCGGCACAACGTTTGGGGGACTTCCGACTGCCCTATTCACCTCCTCCTCATGCACCTACACGTTGAGCGCGACGAATGTCACACTCGCGGCCAAGGGCGGCTTGAAAAACGTGAGCGTGAAAGTCAAAGGCTCCAAGTGCTCGTGGACGGCCAGCACCACGAATACTTGGATTACGATCACCTCCGGCAGCGACTACACGGGCAACGGCGAGGTCGATTACACCGTCCCCAGCAACACCAACAACACGCCCCTGACCGGCACGATGACGATTGCAGACCAGACGGTCACGGTCATTCAGGCGGAGGGCGGATGCACGTACAAACTGAGCCCCAAGGCCGGGAAAATCAAGGCCAACGGCGGCACCGGTACCGTGAAAGTGACGCCCAACTTCAGCGACTGCGACTGGACCGCCAGCACCACGAATAGCTGGATCACGATCAGGAACGGAACGAATGTCACGGGCCAGGGATCGTTCACCTACACCGTGCCCACCAACACGAGCACCAACGTTCTCACGGGCACGATCACCATTGCCGGCGAGGCGTTCACAGTGACCCAGTCGGCAACAGAATAGGACCGGCAGCGCATCTGTCCAAAACGTCGACTACGCGGCGGGAACGAGGCCGTAATTCTTCGCGTGCAATTCGGAGAGGCGGGCCAGTTCCGTGTCCGACCAAGGGGTCAACCAAGGGGTCAGTCATTGACTATTGACATCCTGGGCGCGGCGGCCGTAGGTTGGCGACATGCCCGGACGATTACGCGTCGAATTTGCTGGGGCGGTCTATCACGTGATGGCTCGGGGGAATGAACGGCGAGAGATCTTCCGTGACGACGAGGACCGCCGCCGGTTTCTGGAAGCGCTCGGCGATGGCGTGACGCGGTTTGGCTGGCGAATCCACGCCTACTGCTTGATGCCCAATCACT
>JBEKLM010000070.1:0-15437 GCA_050010195.1 Verrucomicrobiia bacterium | reverse complement strand
TGCAGCAGTTCCGCGCAAATTTCGTGAGCAACCCGGAAATCCAGATTCAAATCAAGGCCGCCGCGCTCGTGCAATTGGACGAAGCGCGCGAGGAATTGCGCCAGGCGATGCGTCGGGTCCGGCGGGTCGCGCCCGATCAGCCGGACGATTTTGCGATCAACCAGCCGGATCAGTACGTCAAAATGTTCCACCGCCTCACGGGCACCATCGCCGTCGTCGGGTTGTTCATCACCGGCCTGTCGCTGTTCGTCGGCGGCATCGGCATCATGAACATCATGTTCGTTTCGGTTGCCGAGCGAACGCACGAAATCGGCATCCGCAAGGCCATCGGCGCCAAGCGGCGCACGATCCTCCTGCAATTTCTCATCGAGGCCGCCTGCATCTGTGTGCTCGGCGGACTCATCGCCCTGAGCATTGCCTGGCCGCTGACCCTGGCCGTCCGCAAATGGCTGTTGCCCACGACCATGTCGTTGACCGTCGTCGGGATCGCGTTGGCCGTGTCACTGGTGACGGGTTTGGTTTCCGGCTTTGTGCCCGCGTGGCGGGCGGCGCGCCTGGACCCCGTGGACGCATTGCGAAGCGAATGAAACTGCACAAACCAACGCGGCTGCTCGCCGAGTCCGGTGAGAGCAGTTCCATGGCGCTGAGGGCCCTGGCGGCGCACAAGATGCGTTCGGCGCTCACGCTGCTCGGCGTACTCATCGGTGTATTTTCAATTATCTTGGTCATGACGACGATGCGGGCGTTGAAGGCGAATATCGAGCGCGAGATGAGCCAGTTGGGTGGCCAGACGTTTGCCGTGCAGAAATGGCCGTCGATCTATTTTGGTGGTCCGGAAGGCTACGAGAAATTCTGGCGGCGCAAGGATATCGGCCTCGCCCAGGGATGCATCGTGCAGGAAAAGGCCACGCTGGCCGGCAGCGTGGGCATCGAAGCCAATCTCTGGGGCGGCCAGGTGGAGACGCGCTATCAAAAGACGCCGCCCACAGTTCAGTTGCTAGGCGAAACACCCGGGAGTTTCCCGGCGCGCAATTGGGTCCTGGCCGATGGCCGGGCCTTGACGGAAACCGACGTGGAGAACGCCCGTGATGTGTGCGTGTTGGGTGATGGGCTGGCGAAGACGGTCTTTCCGTTCGGCTCCCCCGTGGGGGAGCGCCTGAAGATCAACGGGATCAATTATTCCGTCGCCGGCGTGCTGGCGCCCAAAGGCGGCGCCATCAACGGCGAGCAGGACAATTTCGCCATCATCCCGATCACGACCGCGGTCAACCGGTTCGGCCGTGTTCGCAGCCTGACGATTCTTGTGCAGGCGCGCGACGCGCCGAGCTACGACGACACCGTCGAGCAGGTTCGCGGCATTTTGCGCGTCGCCCGCAAAGTGCCTCCCCGCGCCGAAGACGACTTCGAGCTGTTCTCCAACGACTCCCTGATCGCCCAGTTCAACTCGTTCACCAAAGCCGTCCGCATCGGGGTCTCGGTCGTCAGCTCGATTGCGCTGATCGCCGCCGGGATTGGCATCATGAACATCATGCTCGTATCCGTTACGGAACGCACCCGCGAGATCGGTATCCGCCGCGCCGTCGGCGCGAAGAAGCGCAACATCATGATGCAGTTCATCGTGGAAGCGGTGGTGCTCTGCGAAATCGGCGGGGTCATCGGCGTGCTGCTGGGCATCGGCAGTGGGAATGTCGCAGCCCGCTACCTGAAGGTCCCGCCGGTCATTCCGTTCGACTGGGCGGTCCTGGGGCTGATGATTTGCTCGGTCGTGGGGATTGTTTTCGGCACGTACCCAGCGTGGAAGGCGGCGAACCTCGACCCGATCGAATCTTTGCGCTATGAGTAGTCACCGCACCGCCCGTGTGGTCAAAAAAACTCGTCCGTGTCGAATTTCCTCATGGAGCATCGCTGCGAGGAACCACCCCCGCCTATGCATCAAACGCCGTTCAGCATTGCCGCATCGAGAGAACCCCTCTTCCGCCCGTCATAATGTCCAGTTCCCGCCCCTTCGAAAGCCGCTTGAACTTGTGCAAAATCCACGCTGTGTGTGTGGCAAAACAGGAGGACGCCATGACCAAGGCCAAACGATCAATCAAAGCCAGTCGGAAAGCGAAGCACACACCGGCGTCCACGGAATTTAGTCCCAGATTGGCACGGATTGTCGCAGAAAGTCGCATTGAAAGTCCCGCCATGTCGCCTGGTGGACATCAAGGCTGGGTTGTATGACCCGATGGTGGCGCGACTGTGCTGCCCTCTGGCAGAAGCAACAAGCAAATCGGCGCGAAACTTTTTCATAAGCGAATTCACCGTTAAGGGCCATCTGCGCAGTGTTTTCACAAAGCTCAACGTTTTGAGCCGGACAGAAGCCATCTCCGTGGCAACTCGGAGAGGATTGATTCAAGTCTAAATAGCCGATTGTGTTCTCTGCCCTTCTAGTGGACCGTTCCTAGCATTTCAACTAGCAGGCTGTTGAAGAAGTCATCTTGGGCTTGAATATCGTGATGGGGTTGTGGTGTATGGGTTCATGCGTGGAGAACCGAAAGAGCAGCCTGAGTTTTGCACCCTGATCAACCCCGAGACGCGAATCCCCCAGGATCACCCGTTGCGCGTGATCAAGCAGCGCGTCGAGGAAGTGCTGCGACGACTGAGCCCGCAGTTCGACCAACTCTATGCCGCCAACGGACGGCCGTCGATTCCGCCCGAGCAGTTACTGAAGGCGCGGCTGTTGATGGCGTTGTACTCGGTGCGTTCGGAACGGTTGTTCTGCGAGCAACTGGCCTACAACCTCCTGTGGCTGTGGTTTCTGGATCGGGAATTGGACGAGGGCAGTTGGGATCACAGCAGCTTCAGCCAGAATCAGGAGCGGGTGCTGAGCACCGAAGGTGCGCAGTTGTTCTTCTACGAGGTGTTCCAATTGAGTCGGGAACAGGGTTGGGCCGGCGATCAGCACTTCAGCGCCGACGGCACGTTGATCGAATCGTGGGCCAGCCTGAAGAGTTTCGCCCGCAAGGATGGTCCGGACCCGTTGCCGCGCCACCCCACGGATGACGATCCGGGCAATCCGACCATCGACTTCAAGGGGCAGCGGCGCACCAATGATACCCACCAGAGCACGACCGACCCGGACGCGGTGTTGTATCGCAAAGGTCGCGGCAAGGAAGCGAAGCTGTACTTCGGCGGGCAGGTGTTGATGGACAATCGCCACGGGCTGTGCGCCCAAATTGCGATTCACAACCCCATCGCCGCGTCCGAAGACCGCGTGGCCTTGCAGCAGACCGATCAACACCGCGAGGTGTTTGGAGTCTGCCCGGTCACTGTGGGCGCTGACAAACTCTATCATCAGCGGGCATTTGTGCAGGGCTGGTATCGCCGAGACTGTGGCAAGAGGCAAATGACGCTTTGTTGCCCGCAAGAAGGGCGGACGCGCGGCTCCAGACTCGTGACAAGCACGTCCACCTGTTGAAGGGCTTGCTGAAGTGCGGGCACTGCGGCACAGCCCTAACTCCGTTCCCAAGCGGTAAGAAGGACAAGAACGGAAACCCGCACCTGTACTACACATGCACCAATGTGGTGAAAGACGGTAGTGCAGCGAAATGCCTCGTGCGAAGCATTCCTGCTCGAGACTTTGAGAAACTGATTATCGGTTACATCGGCGACCCGCTTCTTCAGCGAGCGCCGATTGCGTCGAATGTTGCCCATGAAAGACCCGTCATTGCTGCGTCACGCTTGGGATAGCACTCTACGAAAGTCCGGGATACAGAACCCGATTTGAGCCAATTCCTGCCTTTCGCGCCACCCGTTGGCTCGATTCTGGTGGCTGTTCGCCCCTTCGAGAGCCTGCGCGATTTGAGCCATTTGAGCCATCACTGGCAGCCAGAAGAAGGCTCTTCGACATCTTGTACAAGAAATTCTGTCTTGCCTTGGCGGAATTTCATGGTATTATATCGGCGTGATTTCTCGTGGCTCTCTTGTCCAACACGTGCGTTCCGCGCTGAAGCGGGGCCGGATCGTTGCTTTACTTGGCCCTCGTCAATGCGGCAAGACCACATTAGCCCGCGAGCTAGTTCCGGCAGAATCCTTGAATTACTTCGATCTGGAAGACCCCACCAGCTTGGCTCGACTCGACGAGCCAATGCTGGCACTGCGGGATCTGAAAGGCTTGGTCGTCGTGGACGAAGTGCAGCGTCGCCCCGAACTGTTCCCAGCATTGCGTGTGTTGGCTGACCGTCAGCCTTTGCCCGCCCGCTTCCTCATTTTGGGTAGTGCATCACCTGACCTGCTCCACCAATCTTCCGAATCCCTGGCAGGACGCTTGGAGACAGTGCGGATGAGCGGGTTTAGCTTGGCTGAGGTTGGTGGCAACCGGCAATCGCGTCATTGGTTGCGAGGCGGTTTCCCTTTGTCTTTTCTGGCGCGCACTGAATCGGATAGTCTGCTTTGGCGAAAGAATTTCATCCAAAGCTTTCTGGAGCGAGATTTGCCGCAGTGGGGCGTCAGCATCCCTGCCACCACCCTGTTGCGATTCTGGACGATGTTGGCTCATTACCATGGACAGATTTGGAATGCCGCCGAGCCTGCTCGTTCGTTGGGCATTAGCGAATCGTCCACGCGTCGTTATGTGGATCTGCTAACGGACGTATTCATGATCCGTCAGCTTCAGCCGTGGCATGCGAATTTGAAGAAGCGCCAAGTGAAGGCCCCCAAAATCTATTTCCGTGATATGGGGTTGTTGCACCAGTTGCTCGGCATTCGCTCGGAGAAAGAGCTTCTGGGTCACCCGAAGTGCGGCGCCTCTTGGGAAGGCTATGTGATCGAGGAAACGCTCAAAGTGGTGGAACCCGATGAAGCGTATTTTTGGGCCACGCATAATGGTGCCGAGATCGATCTTGTCTTGGTCAAGAATGGCCGCATGTTCGGCGTGGAATGCAAGCGGGTGGACGCACCCCGTTTGACTCCTTCCATGAGAAGCGCCCTGGAAGATCTGAAACTCGAGCACATAGCGGTGGTCTACCCAGGAACGCGCCGGTATCCATTAACGGAACGCGTCGAAGCGGTACCCCTAACACAGTTGGCCAGCGGCAATGCAGAACCGCTATTGTTTTCGTCGTGACACAGACCCAAGGAAAACGCATGAACCCTTGCTGTCTGGCTTTGCCATTCGGCTCGGTGACGGGCGAATCCTTTACGAGAAGTGTTCCATAGAGTTACTGAACTATGAACGCGACCGAAGGCATCAATCAGAGACTGGCCAAAGCCACTGCGGAGTGCGAACGGTTGCGCGAGGAAAACCGGCGACTTCGGGAACAGATGGGACTCCAGCAGGGGGAGGGGGTATCTCCCTCGGTCTTTTCGCAATCCACGCCTTCCGGGATAACCTCGGTCACCGCCAAGTCCAGCTCGGACGAAAAGGTAAGACTGTTTCGTAGTCTCTTTCGCGGACGGGAGGACGTTTACGCCGTTCGATGGGAAGGACGCAACGGGAAGACCGGGTATTCCCCAGCGTGTCGAAAGGGCTGGGGCGGGTCGTTTCGAAAGAAATCTGACGAACCGAAGGAGTACTTCCCGGTCACGGATCAAGTCATTCAGAACCACTTGACCGGCAAACTGACCGCTGGCGTTTATCCGCTCTTGACCGACGAGACAGGCTGGTTTCTGGCCGCCGACTTCGACAAAGCCAACTGGCAAGACGATGTGCGGGCCTTTCTTGAGACCTGTCGCGAATGGAACGTCCCAGCCGCGATTGAGCGTTCCCGTTCCGGCCGTGGCGGTCACATCTGGCTTTTCTTTGAAGCAGCGTTGCCGGCCGGTCTTGCGCGAAAACTCGGTGCCGCGATTCTCACCCGCACGATGGAGTGTCGTCATCAGGTCGGCCTCGACTCGTACGACCGCTTCTTTCCAAGCCAGGATACGATGCCCAAAGGTGGTTTCGGCAATCTCATCGCGATGCCACTGCAACACCTGCCGCGAGGTCACGGCAATAGCGTTTTTTTGAATTCAGACTTCGCACCCCACCCCGACCAGTGGGCGTTTCTCTCCAGCATCCGACGGATGCAGTTTGCCGAAGTGGAAGTGATCGTCCGCGAAGCTGAACGCGACGGCAAGATCGTCGGCGTGCAACGCAGCGTGACCGACAAGGATGCTGAGGCTGAACCGTGGACGCTGACACCCTCCCGGAAGAAAAAAGAAGAACCAATTGCCGGCCCGTTGCCGTCGAGCGTGCGGATCACGCGTAGCAATCTCCTCTACGTTGAGAAGGAAGGATTGCCGTCAGCCATGTTGAATCGGTTGCATCGACTCGCGGCGTTCCAAAACCCGGAATTCTATCGGGCACAAGCCATGCGACTGTCCACCTTCGGCAAGCCTCGCGTCATTCGCTGTGCGGAGGAGTTTTCCCGTCACATTGGTTTGCCTCGTGGCAGTCTGGATGAGGTTTTGACTTTTTTCAAATCGCACGGCATCGAAGTCGCGCTCGATGACCAACGGTTCCCCGGCCACTGCATTGAAGTGAAGTTTCACGGCCAGCTTCGCCCCGAACAACAGGCCGCAGCCGACGTCATACTGACTCACGACGACGGCATCCTCTGTGCGCCCACTGCTTTCGGCAAAACTGTCATCGCGGCGTGGCTGATTGCCGCACGGAGGGTGAACACCTTGGTGCTTGTCCACCGCCGCCAACTTCTCGACCAATGGCGCGAACGCTTGTCCACATTTCTGAACTTGCCCGTCAAGAGCATTGGCCAAATCGGTGGTGGTCGCCGGCGGGCGACCGGGATGATTGACGTGGGCATTATTCAAAGCCTGAACCGCAAGCAAGTCGTGGACGACGTGGTCGCCAACTACGGCCACGTCATTGTGGACGAATGCCACCACCTCTCGGCGGTCAGCTTCGAACAGGTGCTTCGGCAGGCGAAAGCGCGATTTGTTACGGGCTTGACCGCCACGCCGCAACGCAAAGACGGACATCACCCCATCATCGTGATGCAATGTGGGCCGATTCGTTTCCGAGTGGATGCCAAGGCACAGGCCCTCACCCGCCCATTTCGACATGTCGTCGTTCCCAGACCGACAGGCTTCCGGTTGCCACTTTCTGAGGAAAAACCCGAGATTCACGAAGTCTACGCCGCATTGAACACTGATAGAGCCCGCAATGATCTCATTACCTTTGACCTGGTACGTGCCGTCAAAGCCGGACGTTCACCCATCCTCCTGACCGAGCGTACCAGCCAAGTGAACGAATTCGTCACCCGGTTGACCGGGTTGGTGAAACACATTGTCGTATTGAAGGGCGGCATGGGTGCGAAGCAACGACGGGCCATCGCCGAACAACTGGCCGCAATCCCGAACAGCGAAGAACGAGTCTTGCTCGCCACCGGCCGTTACATCGGTGAAGGCTTTGACGACGCCCGCCTCGACACGCTTTTTCTGGCTCTGCCGATTTCGTGGCACGGTACCCTGCAACAATACGTCGGTCGCCTGCATCGTCTCCATGACAACAAGCGTGAAGTCATCGTTTATGACTACGTGGACGGCTCAGTCCCGGTGCTTCGTAAGATGTATGAAAAGCGCGTGCGTGGCTACGAGGCGGTGGGGTACATGATTGAGGACAGTAAGCCAGAATCCTTGCCGCAAGAAGATAGGAGCCGCTCCTCATCGTCGACTGGGTCTCGACAGCAGATGTCGAGTTAGTTCGAGTCCTACGCGGGGGTCGATTTGAAACTACGAACTTTTCGGTGTGTGCACCTGAGCAGGATTTTCTGCAACTTCGCATCCAACAAGAACTTCGAGAAAGTCGCGGGAGAGTTCGTATTTCCAAAGTAAATTGGCTCCGCAGGTAGGACTCGAACCTACAACCCGCGCATTAACAGTGCGCTGCTCCACCATTGAGCTACTGCGGAACCTGAAAGCGATGCGTCTTTATATAGGCGACACGCCCAGTTTCGTCAACTCTGCGCGCGCCTGGTCGGGATTCTGGAAATGGATGGCCTGCATCCCGACGCGGCGGGCGCCCTCCACGTTCGTGGCCAGATCGTCCAGAAACACCGTCCGCTCCCCCGCCAAACCGTATTTCTCCAGCGTATATCGGTAGATGGCCGCATCCGGCTTGAGCATACCGACCTCGTGCGAAAGCACGTGGGCGTCGAAATCGCGCAGAAACGCATAATGTTCGAAAATGTAGTCCATGTGGATGGCGTTGGTATTCGACAGCAGCAACCGCGGCACGCGCGTTTTCAACGATTCCGCCAGCGCGATCATCGGCTCGATCGGGGTGAAAACCTCGCTCCAAATCAACGCGAACTCGTCGTACGTGCCGTCGAACCCGAGGTCCTTCGCCACCGTGTGGAAAAACTGCTTCTTGAAGAGTTTGCCCAGGGCCAATTCGTGGCCATGGGGCGTCCCGCGGATGTATTCCTCAATTTGCTGCCGCGTCATGCCGGTGCGCGCCGCCATACGCTCCATTGCGCGCCGCTCATCCACCGCGATCAGCACGTTGCCCAAATCAAAAATGACCGCATCAATCCCGTTCATACCCGCCTCAAAATCTCCTCCGCTTCCTGCCCCGCTTCTTTCATGGTTGTTCCAAACGAAACAAACCCGTGACTGCGCATGACCACAAACCGGTGTCCATCCAGCGCGCTCAAAATCTCCGCGACCAGTTCCGTCGTCCCGTACGGCTGTTCGCGCGCGGTGATCGGCAGCCCCAATCGTTCCGCTTCCGCCAACAACCGATCGCTGTGTCCGTGGAACACCGCATTGATTTCGGGGCGCGCCGCGTAGATGCCCGCATGCATCAGGCTTTCGCTCGATGGCTCGTACAAGCCCACCACCGTCAATTCGGCGCGATCCGGTTCCGCGTCAACCACCTCGACAAATTCCTGCCGCGTGATCCCGCCTAGGTCGCCTGCCGTGCGGTTGATGAGAAACCCGTTCCCGGTGCGGAAGCTGAGATTGCCGACTGTGTCGCCGACCAACCCAAGCGCGGCCCACCGTCGGCACCAGTTCAGCAACTCGCCCAGCCGCTCGTCGCCGGACACGGCGCGCCGCGCGAATACCGTACGAAACTTTGTCCCGACGTAGACCTCGCCCATGATCGTGTTATTTCCCAAACCGCCGTCGAATCTGTCCCGGCGCCACAATCCCCCGCTCCGTGATAATTCCCGTGATGTATCGGGCTGGAGTGACGTCAAACGCCGGATTTCCCGCCGCCGCGCGCCGTGGCGACACGCGGACGCGCGTGAGTTTCGATCCTGTGGTCAAACCAGTAACGAAGTGTACTTCATCCTCATCGCGTTCTTCAATCGGGATGTCATCGCCGCTGCGGCACGTCAAATCAATCGTCGAACTCGGTGCGGCCACGTAAAACGGGATGCCGTTCTCGTGCGCCAGCACGGCCTTCTGATACGTCCCGATCTTGTTGGCCACGTCGCCATTGGCCGCGATGCGGTCGGCGCCCACGATGCACAAATCGACCTCGCCCCGCCGCATGTAGAAACCGCCCGCATTGTCCGCAATGATCTTGTGCGGCACGCCTTCCTGGAGAAATTCCCAACTCGTCAGGTTCGCCCCCTGGTTGCGCGGGCGCGTCTCATCCACCCACACGAATACCTTCCGTCCCCGGCGATGCGCCAGATAAATCGGCGCAGGCGCGCTCCCCCAGTCGACCAGTGCCAGCCAGCCGGCATTGCAGTGCGTCAACACACGGGTCCCATTCTTGATCAGCGGAAGGCCGATTTTGGCAATTCGTTTCGCGCGGTCGACGTATTCGTCCGCAATCGCTTCCGCTTCCGCCACCGCTTCTTTCACCGATGTGGCGCGGCGTCGAACACGGTCGAGGGCGTGTTTCAAATCCGCTGCCGTCGGTCGCGTTTCGAGCAACGTGCGATACGCGCGGTCGATGTCCACACCCTCGGAATATGCCTGGGCCAGACCGTAGGCTGCCGTCGCGCCGATGGTGCCCGCACCGCGCACAACCATCGTCTGGATCGCCCGGGCCGTTTCGCGGTGGTTCTTCAACCGCAATAACTTAAACTGGTGGGGGAGCAACGGTTGATTGATCACGACGACGTCGCGACCCTCCCTCCAAACCGCTCGGTATTCCCGGTTTCTGACTTTCATCGGCCCCAACACTGTAGCGAAGCGGCGATAATCCCGCAACATTGGTGAAAAAACGGGGGAACGTATACAGCAAGGCCGAAAATGTATATCGGAGCGCATTGACCTGCCAACCCCTTTTACGGTACAAAGTTGGGTGGTGAAAGTACCAATCCATTGATTTGGTGCTATTTGGGCAAAGTGAGAAAAGCCGTAAACGGGAGATGGATCATGCGCAGTAAACTTTCTACTTTTCTACTTGTTCTTGCATCCGCTGGCATTGTCGCGGCGTGTGCACACACCGTCTTCGCCGATTCCAGTTGGACAACCACCTCAGGTGGCACTTTTGACTGGAACAGCTCCGCCAATTGGAGCGGCAGCTTTCCTCCCGCGCGGACCGATACCGTGCGCATCACCAACGATCTCATCTCGTCCCAACTCATCACGAACATGGGTGGGTCGAGCGCCGTCGATACCACGAACACGATTAATATGCTCATCCTTTCCAACCCCCTTGGCGGCGCGTCAGTTACCGTCCAGCAAGCCCCCGGCGTCTACATGGTCTTGAGTAATGGCTTCCAAATCGGCCAGAGCGGGACATTGCTCATCGTCAGCAACGCGAACTTCGGTTTCAATTCGAGCCTCAATTTCAACTTGGACGCGGGCGGTCAAGGTACGCTCGTGCTCTCCAACGCCTCCGCCACCAGCGGCTTCAGTACGTTTATCAACTCCGGGCAGACGGCGATTAACAACTCCGGTACGATTCAATTCAATCCCGTCGGCAACCAACTCGTGTCGATCAACTACGGTCAGACCGGCTTGCTTACCAACAACGCGATCGGCACGGTGGTGATGAACGGTACCGGTACAGGCGCCTTCGTCGGCAACTTCGGCTCCAATAATGAGCGCATCCTCAACAACGGCTCGATCTTCGTCCAAGCCGGCACGTTCCGGATCGATTCGCGCAACGCCTTCTCCGGCGGCGGCTTCCAAAATGCCGCGACTGGCTACGTTCAGATCAACACCAATGCCACGTTCGAACTACGGCGCACGACCAACGCGTGGACTGCCGGAAGCGCGCCTACCAATTTTGGCACCGTATTTATGAACGGCGGTACCATGCTGGCGTTTGATACCGACCAGAATGGCAATGTGATAACCAACGCGGGGTACGCGACCACCAACTCGTCCCGGTTATTTGAGAACCTCGGCACCATCAAGGGCAACGGCACGATTCTCTACTCGCTCAACAATCTGTCTGGCAGCACACTCGCGCCCGGCTTCGGGTATCAGACGCTTAACGTCGGCGGCAGCGTCACGCTTGGCAGCAATAGCACGTTCTCGGCCGAACTCGGCCTTCTGGCGGGTCAGGAAGACCTGCTCAACGTGGCCAGCAATCTCACCCTGAACGCCAACAGTATCCTGGACTTGTCCGGCGGCGCCGTCGGTAACGTATATACCGTGGCCGTCGCTTCTGCTGTTTCAGGCACATTCGGATCCGTGACACCGGACTACACCGTCACGTATGGCTCGACTGATATTGCGGTGCAGTTTATCCCTGAACCGTCCACGATGCTTCTCGTGATCACCGGTCTGGGTGGTGTAATCGCCCTGCGCCGTCGCCGTCGCTGAGCCCATCGTCGTACCATTGAGGCGGCGCGGCGAGCGGGACAATACAATCAACTACACCTGTCGCCGGCCTTCGAGCGCCCGCGACAGTGTCACTTCGTCGGCGGTCTCCAGTGCACTTCCCGCCGATAATCCGAGGGCGATCCGGCTGACCGACACCCCGAGCGGCTTGAGCTGGTCAATCAAATAGCTGGCTGTCGCCTCGCTCTCCACGTCGGCTCCCAGCGCCAGGATGACTTCGGTCGGCTTGTCGCGCTTGACGCGCTCCAGCAGCGCCGCGATGCGCAATTGCTCCGGGCCCACGCCGTTCAGCGGCGAAATCCTCCCCATCAACGCGTGGTACACGCCCCGGTGCACACCGGCGCGCTCCAGGGTGAGGATGTCGTTGGGACCCTCCACCACGCAAATGGAGTTCCGGTCGCGCCGCAGGCTGGCGCAAATCTCACAGGGATCGTGCTCGGTATAGCTGCCGCACCGCGAGCAATTGCGAATCTTCGCCTTGGCATCGAGAATCGACTGCGCGAGCTGTCGATTGGTATCGCCGTTGGACTTGAGCAGGTGCAGCGCGATCCGCTCCGCACTGCGTTTGCCGATGCCGGGCAGGCGCGCGAACTGCGTGATGAGATTCTGGACGGGCGTGGGATAATCCATCAGCGTCGCGCCGCTACATCATCCCGGGCAGGTTCATGCCGGCGGTGACCTTGCCCAGTTCTTCTTCCTGGGTTTTCTTCGCGGTCTGTAACGCGTTGCTCACCGCCCCGAGGATCAGGTCCTCCAGCATCTCCACGTCCTTCGGGTCCACCACCTTGGGGTCGATTTTGACGGACACGATCGAGCCGTCGCATTTCGCCACGGCTTTCACCGCACCGCCGCCGGCGGTGGCTTCCACTTCGCGCTGTGCCAGTTCCTCCTGCACACGCTGCATTTCCGCCTGCATCTTCTGGGCTTGTTTGAGGAGTTTTCCGAGTCCGGCCATATTATTCTCCACGAACACAGGCGAGACGCCCGTGCTACTATTTTCTGACTTCGACGATTGTTCCTTTGAAAATCTCCAGAGCCTTCTTGATCAACGGGTCGTTTTTGAATTCATCCAGGCTCTTCTTCACCGGCTCCGTTCCCCTGACCGGTGCCGACGGCGTCCGGGCGGGTGTTGGCGTCGCGGACTTCACCACTTCGAACTTCAGTGCCACATCCATTCGCAACTTCTCTTTCAACTTGGCCTGCAACACCTCGATGTTGCGCGGACGGTCGGCAAACTCCTTGCGCTCCGCAAACTCCTGATCGAATCCCACCACCAACACGTTTCCCTGCATCCCCAACGGACGCGTGCCCACCAGATAGCTCTTGGCGATGGGGGTAACCCTCCCCAAGTGTTCTACCGCGCTGGCCCAAGCATCTTCAAGCGAGACTGGCGAATCCACCGGCGCTGCCTCGCTGCTGTGACGTTGCGGCGCGGGCGCCGCCGGCTTGCTGACCCTGGGTTCACTCGCAACGGGTAGACTGGCTGTGCTGGCGCCGATCACCACCTGCCCCTTCAATTCATTCAACTTCTTCAACACACCGTCGATACCGACCAATTCGCGGGCTTTGACGGCCTTCACCAGCGCAATCTCCAGGAAAATCCGTTTGGACAACGCATACCGCAATCGCCCTTCGGCGGCTGACAGCGCGTCGATGATGCGCAGCACCGCGTCCGCATCCACGCGTTTCGCCTGTGCCCGCAACAGGTCGATCTCCGTTTCCGGCAGTTGTAACGACTGGGTCCCCTCCTCCCCCAATGTCACCACCAGCAGGTTGCGAAAATGATCGAGCAGGTCCGCCATCAACCGTTGCAGGTCTTTGCCCACGTCGTCCAGCTCTTTCAGCACCGTCAAGGCCTTGGTGGTCTGTCCGTCAATGACAGCGTCCGTCAATTTCGCGATCTGGTCATGGGCGACGAGTCCGAACACCGACAACACGTCGCTCTCGGCGATCTTGTTCCCGCAAAACGCGATCAACTGGTCCAGCGCGCTCTCGGCGTCGCGCAAGCCGCCCTCGGCCCCGCGCGCAATCGCGGCCAACGCCTCGTCATCGACCGACACCTTCTCTTTCTTCGCGATGGCCTTCAGGTGTTTCACGATCAGACTCGCGGGAATCCGCCGCAGATCGAACCGCTGGCAGCGCGACAGGATCGTCGGCAACACCTTCTGCGGTTCCGTCGTGGCGAAAAAAAACTTCACGTGCGCGGGTGGCTCTTCGAGCGTCTTCAGCAACGCATTGAACGCCTGCGTCGTGAGCATGTGCACTTCGTCGATGATGTAAATCTTGAACCTGCCGCGGGCCGGCGCGTAGCGGACCGTGTCGCGCAGTTCGCGAACCTGCTCGACGCCATTATTCGATGCGCCGTCGATCTCCAAGACATCCAGCGAGCGGCCCTCGGTGATTTCCTTGCAGTTGTCGCATTCGTCGCAGGGGGTGATCGTCGGCCCCTTCACGCAATTCAGGGCCTTGGCAAAAATGCGGGCCGTGGAGGTCTTGCCGATGCCGCGCGGGCCGACAAACAGGTAGGCGTGGGCGAGGCGGTTCTGTTCAATGGCATTCTTCAGCGTGGTGGTCACGTGCTCCTGTCCCACCACGTCGTCGAACTGTTGCGGGCGCCATTTCCGCGCCAGAACCTGATATTGTTGCGCCATTCGGTTCCCTAACGAATCCTACCGACTGAAAAATGGCCGTGCACCTCACGTTGACAAGCGACATCGGCTTGCGCGCCGCGGTTAAAGCTCCAGCCAGGCGACCCGACGGCACATGGAACATCAAGCTTACCGTTGCTGTCTTCCGACCCTGGCGGGGTTCGCAGGCAACCATTGCATCGGACCCGGCCTTCACCGCCGCCCCGTGGTTTGCTCGCCCACATCGTCGCCGCGGCGAGGAATTCGACCCAGCTATAGCGGGTTGCTGGTGCAGGGAACCGCTACCTCCCCGTCTAGCACGACCAAAACTGCCGCCGCGAAAAAGTTTCGCGGCCACATCGTAAATCAAAAAACTGGAGCCGATGGTCAGGATCGAACTGACGACCTACGGTTTACGAAACCGTTGCTCTACCAGCTGAGCTACATCGGCGAAATCTGTGCTCCGCATTATGCCACGTTTCCGCGCTCGCGCAAGCAAATCGGCACGACCACGCATCCTGCAAGAGGCACTGAGAAACTACGCACGATGGGTGGATGAAGCAGGCGGTGTCGAGGTCTGGTTGCCCAAAGAGAATTTGGGGAACCTCTGCTGAGGGTGTGGGCTGTCGAGGCTACGACGTTTAAGAAGGTGGAAGATACCACTGATTTGACTTGACGTTTGGCAGGCAGGCGGTGGTTATTCGCGGCAAGGCAGCCAGAATTATGGCCAAAGAATCGGCGGCACAATGAAGAACGCGTGGAAGTCACTGGCCGCAGTGTGCGCGCTGGTCATCGGGGTGTATGCGTTGATCGCCCACCCGGGCTTTGTGACATCGACCAGGCCGAACGCTGCTGACAATTACTACAATCTGTTGGTTCAGGGTTTTCGCGCCGGCCAGCTCAGCCTGAAAATAGAGGCGCCCCCCGCACTGACACAGCTCACCAACCCGTACGATCCAGCGGCCAATACCCGGTTTCGTACGGGTCCTGACCGATTGCTCGACCTGAGTTATTACAAGGGGAAGTTCTACCTCTATTTTGGGGTTACGCCCGCCATGGTGTTGTTCTGGCCCG
>JBEKLM010000069.1:0-15890 GCA_050010195.1 Verrucomicrobiia bacterium | reverse complement strand
AGGATCAACCGCCGCTGTCTTGCCAAGGCCGACAGCAGAGGCTGCCGTAATTCCAGAATTGGCAGGCTGCGAGCGATCATTGCGCAAACGAGTTTAGCACATACCCGGTCTTGTTGCCATGCCCGATCCGCTTATACTGTCGTGCGCCCATGTCCGAACGATTTCACCATCATGTCTACGTCGTGCTCCTCGACAAGGCGGTGCTGAAAGAGCGCAAAGTTGCGGCGGCGAACCCGAAACGCGACTCAAAAAAGCCCTGCGTGTACGTCGGCATGACGGGCATTCCGCCCATCGAGCGATTTCAGAACCACAAGGACGGCTACAAATCATCGCACTACGTCCAGAAATACGGGGTGCGGTTGTTGCCCGAGTTGTACGAGTATCTCAACCCCATGCCCTACGAGGCAGCTTGTCGGATGGAAAAAGATCTTGCCGAGGATTTGCGCGAACAGGGTTACACCGTTTGCGGCGGCACCTGAGAATCAATCCTTCACACGCGCGATGGCGAGCCCGTCGACGCCCTCCCGCGTCACTGTTACAACAATCGCCTCGAGCTTCGGGTGCACGGCAAGTTTCTTGTTGAACTCCTGGATTCCCTGCACCAGTTTGTCGTTCTCAGCGATCTGCGTCACTTTCCCGTCGCGAATCACGTTATCGGCAAGGATCAAGCTGCCTGGATGCGTCAGCTTCACCGCATAATCCAGATACATCGGATAGCTCGGTTTGTCGGCATCGATGAACACCAGGTCAAACGGCGGTTCCTCACCGTCCACCATCCGTTTCAGCAAGACCTGCGCATCCCCATGCCGAGTTTCGACCCGGGACACCAACCCGGCCCGCTCCAGGTTCTTGCGGGCAACGCGAATACATTTCTCATCCACTTCCAGCGTCACCAGATGGCCCTGCGGGCCGATCGCCTGGGCCAACCACATGGTGCTGTAGCCGCCCAGCAGGCCAATCTCGAGCACGCGGCGCGCCCCTGCGATCCTCGCCAGGATATATAGCAGCTTGCCCTCGTTCGCCGAAACGTTGATCTTCGGCAACCCGGCTTCGGCAGCGTCCCGTAGCGCCTGCAAGAACACAAAATCGCGCGGCACAAACAACCGCTCGATATACTGGTCGATTTCAAAAAGTGAATGGCGCTGCTCGTCAGCCGGTGTGGGCGGTTTCATGCGGACTGTCATGTCTTCTTTAAAAACTGGTCTGTTTTCGCGGCAAAAATGAAATCGCTTTCGGTCAGCCCGTCGATCTTGTGGGTCCAAATGGTGACCTTCACCTTGCCCCAAGCGAGATGGATATCGGGATGATGGTTTTGCCGCTCCGCCATCTCACCGACTTGATTGGTAAAGTCCAGCGCCTCACGGAAATCGCCGAATTTGTATTCCTTTTCGAGATGATGCTCGCCCACGAGTTGCCAGCCATTATTGACGGCCGCCAGCAGTGTTTGCAGCGGCTTGCCCTTCAACGGCGGAACGCCTCCCTGGCACGGCACGCACTTTTTCTTTGCCAGATCGTCTGCTTTCATCGCGCCTTCTCCAATGCTTTCACCTTACGCTCGTTTCGCTCCCGTGCAAGCGGATCCGTTTCCGCGCTCAACGCTGGGGCAAACCCGGCGCGGCGAGATTCGGTCGCTGGCCGAAGTCGGGCCGGCGCGGCGGATTCGACCGCAAGAGTTTACCGATCTCGTGGACCGCGCGCTCCAGTTGCGGGTCGCGCCCGGCCACAAAATCCTGCGGCCGCATCTCCACTTCGATGTCCGGGTCCGTGCCGTAATTCTCAACCTTCCAGCCCACGTCCTTGAACCAAAACGAAAACTCCGGTTGCGTGGTAATACTGCCGTCCACCAGTGCGTGCCGCGGCCAGATGCCGATCACCCCGCCCCAGGTCCGCTTTCCGATGAGCGGGCCCATCTTGAGTAATTTGAATCCATGGGAGAAAATGTCGCCATCGGAGCCGGCGTACTCGTTGGTGATCGCCACCATCGGCCCCGCCACGGAATCCACCGGATACGGCTGGACATTCGACCAGCGCGACTGGTTGTAGGCGATGCGACGCCGCGCCAGCTTCTCCAAAATCAACTCCGACACATGCCCGCCGCCATTGAACCGCACGTCCACGACCAGACCATCGCGGTCGATCTCGCTGAGAAAATACCGGTGGAACTCCGAATACCCGAGCGGCCCCATGTTGGGAATGTGGACGTACCCGACCCGGCCCCTGGTGCGTTCGTGCACCACGCGGCGATTCGTCTCGACCCATTCGCGATACCGCGCCGGCGTATCATTTGTCAGCGTCTTCACGGTCACGGCACGCGGCGACTTGCCCTTCGCGTCACCGACCGTGATCAGCACCTCGACGCCAGCCTGATTCACCAGCAGCGCATGGGGATGTGTCTCCGCGTCGACGCGCCGACCGTCAATTCCCAGCAACGTATCGCCGTCACGGACGTTGACTGCCGGCGCCGTGAGCGGCGACCGGGCCTTCTCGTTCCATGGGTCGCCCTGGACAATGTGTGTGATGCGCCATGCCTTCACGACCGCGTCATAACGAAAATCCGCCCCGAGCAGCCCGACGTCGTACTGAGGCGGGCGGCGGTGATCGCCGCCAAACTCATACGCGTGCGACGTGCCTAGTTCCCCCTGCATCTCCCACATCAGGTCGGAGAACTCCCCGCGGGTGGCGATGCGGTCCACCAACGGCAGGTAACGGTCGTACACCGCCTGCCAATCGATCTTCGACATGTCCTCGGTCCAGAAATTATCGCGTTGCAGCCGCCACGCCTCCTGATACATCTGCCGCCATTCGGCTGGCGGACGGACCGGGACTTTCACCCGCCCGAGGTCAATCCATCCACTCTTTCTTCCAGGCGGCTCTTTCGCCTGGTTTTCGTCGGGTTTTTCGCCGGCCTTCAACACCCGCAACCGGCGCCCGGCCCGATAGACCAGTGTTTTGCGATCCGAGGACAACACAAAATAAGATACGCTGCTCACCAGCGTTTCGGATTTCTGCGCGTCGAAATCATACACCTCCAGCGTTCCCTTTGCTGGCGGCTCGGATGACGGCGGCCAATTGTCGCCACCCAGACTGCCTTCGATCGGGAGCGACGTAAATAGCACCTTGCCGCGAATCCCGGCGATCTGCTGATAGCGCCCGTCCGCCACCGGAAGCGCCACGATCCGCGACTCTATGCCGTCGAAGTCGATAGCAACGTGCAGTTCCTTCTTCGCGACCGCTTTGGCCTTCGGCTCCTCTTTCTTATCGTCGGGGGGCTTTGGCACGGGGACGAACGGTGACGGAATGTCCCTGCGCAACGTGACCAAATACGGCTTCACGCCGCGCGGGAAACCAAGGTCGAAATGGAGATTGTCATACACGGGATCGAATTCGCGATAGGACAGGAAATACAGGAACTTGCCATCGGGATCGAACGACGGGGACACATCTTGCAGCACAGGCTGAGTCACCGGATGCACTTTCCCCGTCTTGACCTCGCAGACCCGAATCGCTGACGTATGCTGGCTTTGAGCGCAACTGTAGGCGACCCACCGTCCGTCCGGGGACCAGTCGAATCCCGCGATCTGCGCCCAGTCGCTCTTGTCCAGTACACGACTCTTGTACGATTTCAAGTCCACCAGCACCAATTCATTGCGATGATTGGAAAGCGCCACTTGATCGCCCTTGGGGTTCACCCGCAGATCGATGATGCGGCCGATATCGAGCTTCCCAACGCGTTCGGCTTTCTCGAAGCCGTCGATGTTGTGGATCTCCAAGGTCTCTTCGCCCTCCGCGTCGGTGACGAGCACGATCCGCTTGCCGTCGTTCAGCCAGTGCGGCAGGCGATGGCGCACGGCGTCGGCGTCGCCCCGCGGCAGGACCGGTCCGTCCCAGTTGCCCATCGTGTAACATTTTCCGCGCGTGGCGAGGGCCAGTAGATGACCTTGTGGATGTGGCTCGAAACTGTCCAGATACCGCGCGGCGTCCACAAATTTCCTCTGCCGCTGCGTGCGCGGGCTGTCGTACTCGATTTCGATCTTGTTCGCCATGTCGGTCGCGGGATCGAACACAAACAAGTCGGCCCCCGCGTGGTACACGATCCGGTGCCGGTCCGTCGCGGGATTTCGTACGTAGAAATCTTCGTGATGTGTGTGCCGCTTCAGATCCTTGCCGGTGGGTGTGCACGAATACAGGTTGCCAATCGACTCGTGGTCGGAGAGAAAATAGATCCGCGACCCGATCCACAGCGGTCGCGAGGGGTTGCCCTTCAGTTCGATGAGCCGGCGGAACTGGCCTTTGCCCGTTCGGTCAATCCACAAATCGCCCGCCGTGCCGCCGCGGTAGCGCTTCCACCGCGCCGGGTCCAGCGCGTTGCGACCGATGACGCAGCCGCCGGTTGGCCCGAATGAAATGAATTGCGCGGGGCCAGTTGGCAACAACTCCGCTGCGCCCCCCTCCGGGCTGATCGTCCATAAACGCGGCGGCCCACCGAACGCCTGCTCCGCATTGCTGCTGAAAACGATCCTCCCGTTGTCGGTCCAGCCGACGACCAGCGTGTTCGCTCCCAGATATGTGAGCCTTCGCGCCTCTCCACCTGCGGCCGGCATCACGTAGACTTCCAAACTGCCTTCGTCGCGCCCGCTGAACGCCAGCCACTGTCCATCCGCCGACAGCGCGGGATGACTGGCCGCTCCCAGACCCGATGTGAGCCGCCGCGCGATCCCGCCGCCCGCGGAGACTGTCCACAAATCATCCTCGCTGACGAATACGACCACATCGTTGTGGATGGTCGGAAACCGAAAGTAGCCAGATGTTTTCATACTGTTGGCGCCGAGTTATACGGAGGCGGATTTCGTTGTGGAAGCACAAACTCTCTATGCAGACGTGCCCAGTTCCCGCAGCAACTCCGCGCTCATCGACATGCCACGGTCGAAATTCGCGAGGTCCATCTTCTCGTTCGGCGAATGCCAGTTGTCGTCGGGCAATCCGAGCCCCACGAGAAGGATTTCGCCACCCAGATGTCGCTGGAAAATGTCGAGAATCGGGAGTGATCCGCCTTCGCGCACAAACACCGGTTCGCGACCGAACGCCCGTTTCAGCGCGATCGCCGCCGCCCGCACCCCGCGACCGCTCGGCGATTCATGAAATGCCCGGTATCCACCATGGCTGGTCAGGCTGAGTCTCACGGAAGACGGACAGATCCGTTGCAGGTAGTGCGACACCAGCCGCTCGATTTTCTCCGGATTCTGGTCGGGCACAAGTCGGCAGGTAATCTTGGCCTCGGCCCACGCGGGCACAATGGTTTTCGTGCCCGCACCTTGATATCCGCCGGTGATTCCGTTGATCTCGAACGTGGGCCGCGCCCAACGTCGTTCGAGTGCTGTGTACCCCTGTTCACCCTCCAGAGACGGGACGCCGAGGAAACGGGCGTACGCCCGCTCATCAAACGGCAGCCGACGAAACTGCGCGCGCTCCCATTTTTGCAATGGCCGCACATCGTCATAAAACCCCGGCACCGCAATGCGACCCTTGGCATCGACACAAGCGGCCAGCAGCCGCGCCAGAGCCAGGACCGGATTCGCCACGCTGCCGCCGAACACGCCCGAGTGCAAGTCGCGGGACGGTCCGTCCACGCGCACGCTCATCGCCGCCATGCCGCGCGTGGCGTAGGTGATCGTCGGGTGGTCCTTGGAAAACATGCTGGTATCCGACACCACGATGTAGTCAGCGCGTAGCTGTTTCGCGTGCTGTTTCACGAATGCGATGAGGCTGGCGCTGCCCACCTCCTCTTCCCCTTCAATCAGAAAGGTGACGTTTACAGGGAGCGGCGCGCGCGTCTTCAGCCAGGCTTCGACGGCTTTGACGTGAGCGAAGAATTGGCCCTTGTTATCAGACGCACCGCGGCCGAAGAGCTTCCCGTCACGCTCGATGGGATCGAACGGTGGTGTTTTCCACAAATCAAACGGCTCCGGCGGTTGCACGTCATAATGCCCGTAAACCAGCACGTGCGGAGCGTTGGCGCGGGATATTCGAGGCGTGCGCGCCACCAGAATCGGATTCCCCTTGGTCGGGTACAGTTTGACATCCAGCCCGAAGCTGCGAAAATGACGGGCAAGCCAGTCCGCACAGGCCAGAACGTCGCGCCGATGCGCCGGCTGTGCCGAGACACTGGGGAACTGCATCAGGCACTTAAGCTGCTCGATAAATTGATCGCGATGTTGCGAAAGATATTCTTGGATCATAACCACGGGAACGAGACGGTAGCTGATTTTTCGCTTCAAGTCACAGCTTAATTCATTGGCCCTCGCTCCGCCCCCTGTGTTATAGTGTGTCGTCTTTGATTTCCATGACAAACAGCGAATCACCGGCAACGAACCCGACATCGGCAGAGGATCAGGCCCTGCCTCTCGAAGAATTGGAGTTGACCCCCGAGTGGGTCAAGTCCTCGGGCAAGTCGTACGCCGATCACTCGGGAACGGAACGCGAACCGAGACGCGACGGTCGACAGCCGAGCCGGAATCGTGACCGGGAGCGGGACAATCGTCCTCGCCCACCAAGACCCCCCGAAGCGGGCGACCGCCGCGGACCACGGCCGGAACACCGTCGGAGTGGCCCCCCACAACGGCACGGTCCACCGCAACGGCGCGATCGAGATCGCGAGCCATCCAAACCTGCCGCGCCGCCCACCCTCCCTTTTGAAATTACGTTTCAACCGGAAGAAAAAGGGTTCGGCGGAATGATGGAGGCAATGAAGCAAACGCAGCGGGCGTATGCGCTGTTCGACATTGCCAAGCTCGTCCTCAACAAACCCGAACGGCATCTGGTGAAGTTTGCCGGTCACGCGGCTAGCGACGGCTCGCGGCCCCCGTTGTTTCTGGTAACGCCGGGCGAGAACGTCTTTCTTCGTCAGGATGAAGCCGTGCGATTTGTACTGCGTCATCATGCCGACGCGATTTTCCGGGAGAAGAAGACGCCCATCGATCCGCCGAAGGGCAATTTCACGTTTGTGAATCGCTGCAGCTTGACCGGCGTCTGGCTCGGCCCCCCGAATTATCATGAATACCAGGGCCGGTTGGTGCGCCACCACCAGCAACGCTTGCGGCATATTCCATTCGACGAGTTCAAGTCGCGCATCCAAACGGTGAGGGATCCCGAAGCCGTCAAGGCGTGGCTCGACTCCATGAGCGTCAAGTCGGAGTATGAGTGTATTCTCGACGCCGAGCCGAAAGCGTTCGCCACCCGCGACGAGTTGGAAAAACATTTCGTCGAAACTCACCTCGCCCAATTCATCACGTCCGCCCCTGAAGTGCGCATCAGCGGGACTGCCAGCCGCCAACTTGAGAATCCCGCCCTGTTGGAAACGGTGCGGCTGGCGTGGATGCAGGAACGCAAGTTCCCGCTGAAAACGGCCAACGAGATGCGCGGCAAGCTCCGCCACGAAGGATTTCACTTCTTCAAGGACCCAAAGGGTGTCACCTACATCGGCCGCGTGAAACCGCAGCGGTTTGAATCCATCGCGCACCTCACGGACCAGATTCAGAAGATCATCGTTTATCTTCGCGGGCACTTTGGCGGCACGCGCAAGCAGTTGATCGCGCATTTCGTCCCCCGTCCTGCTCCGGCGACTCCGGCCTCCACGCCGGTCCCCGATTTGGCCGCGCCTCCACCTGCGCCAGTCCAGACCGAAACCCCAGCCCCTGCTTCCGCACCGGTTCACACGGAAGACCAGGTCGTGGCGTCCGCACCCGTCACAGAACAAGGCACTCCTGTCATTTCCGTGCCGCCCGTGCCGTCGGAAGAAGACCGTGTCTTGGCCGATCTGCATTGGTTGATTCAGGATGGCTACGTTGTGGAATTCTCCAACGGCCGGCTCTGGGCGCTCGCCGACAAGCCGCCCCAACCGCCGCCGGCCCCAAGTCCGCCACCGACCGTGACGGAAGCACCGCCTGCGAACGCGACAGAGAATCCAGCCCCAGCCTCGACGGAGCCAGCCGCCGCGCCGACGCCGTCCCCCGAGCCTGCTCCAGTCGCCACAGAGGGCGGTGAGCCGGATTCGACCGCGCCCGCATCCTCATAGCCGGGTGATACGCGCGCATGGCCGAAACACTTGTCGACGTTCAGCATCTTCGCAAAGAATTCGACGGCACCGTGGCCGTAGCCGACGTGTCGTTCACGGTGCAACACGGGGAAATCGTCGGGGTCCTCGGCGCCAACGGCGCGGGCAAGACGACGACCATCCAGATCTTGCTCGGCCTGATCAAGCCCACGAGCGGCACAATCACGGTTTTCGGCAAGGACTTGGAGCGTCATCGGGTCGAGATTCTCCAACGGGCCAATTTCTCGTCCGCGTACACGGGGCTTCCGTCGAATCTCAAGGTTTGGGAGAACATGCTCATTTTCTCCAAGATCTATGGAGTGAAAAACCATCGCCAGAAGACGGACGAATTGTTGGAGATGTTCGAGATCGCGCACCTGCGAAACAAGATCACCGGCCATTTGTCATCCGGCGAATCGACGCGCGTAAATCTTTGCAAAGCCCTGCTCAACGATCCCGAGTTGCTGATGCTGGACGAGCCGACCGCGAGTCTCGACCCGGACATTGCCGACAAAGTGCGCAAGCTCCTGCGCCGCATCCAAAGCGAACGGCAGATCACCATGGTGTATACCTCGCATAACATGCGCGATGTCGAAGAAGTCTGCGACCGCGTGTTGTTCATGCACAAGGGCCGGATTATCGCCGAAGGCACGCCGCAACAGGTGAAGGACAAGTTCAACCAAAAGTCCCTGGAAGACGTGTTTATCAGCGTCGCACGTGGCGGCGACGTGCTGGCCACCAGCGAAAAGGAGGCGACGTGAACTGGGGCCACATCCGTGCGCTCGTACTCCGCTATACGTTTCTGTATACGCGCAGCGTCCCGCGCGTGGCCGAGATGTTCTTCTGGCCCGTCATGGACCTGCTGGTCTGGGGGTTTATCACGGTGTATCTGCAACGCCTGCAACACCAGGTCCCGTCGGCAGTCACGTTCCTGCTCGGCTCGATGATTTTTTGGGACATCCTCTATCGCGCCCAACAGGCGGTGACGATCTCGTTCCTCGAAGACATCTGGGCGCGCAACCTGTTGAACCTCTTCGTCGCGCCCATCCGCGTCAGCGAATTCATCGTTGCGACCTATGTCGTCGGCTTCGTGAAAATCCTGATCACCGTGGCGATCCTCGCGGGATTGGCGCTGTGGTTCTATCATTGGAACCTCTTTCAGATGGGCCTGCCGCTGATTCCCCTGTTCGCCAACCTGCTGCTCATGGGTTGGGCGGTCGGCCTGGTCACCACGGCCCTGATCATGCGCTGGGGCCAATCCGCCGAAGCGCTGGCGTGGGGCATCCCCTTCCTGATCCAGCCGGTCGCCGCCGTGTTCTACCCGCTCAGCGTACTGCCCCAGTGGGTCCAACCGATCTCCCGCGGCATCCCCGCCACCTACGTCTTCGAAGGAATGCGCCAGGTACTGCGCGGCGAAGGATTGTCCGCCTACTACCTCACGTGGGCGTTCGGCCTCAACATCCTGTACCTCATCGCCGCCGGACTCTTCTTCAATTTCATGTTCGACCACGCCCGCGAAAAAGGCCTCCTCGCCAAACTCGGCACGCAGTAGGCTCCCATCACCCCCGCTGATACCCGAAGCTTTCGTTGGCTTACCTCCATTCACGTGAGCCGGACACCTATTCCGGGCGGGTTATTGGGGCATTCGGACCGTAAAACGAAGCCAATTCTGGCAAAACGAAGCCAAGTGACAAAATGGCACATTTGGACTTATAATATCTTGTCCCTCAAGCTAATCCACATCCTCCAACACTCCGAAAAACTGGCTTCGTTTTGCAGAAACAGCTTTTTGAGGGGCCTCCCCCTCTAGCCGCCTCCACATACTGCAGGGCGGCCGGCCCGGCTGCCGCCATGCTGACGCCACTCCAGTTCCCCAAGTCCCTCATGTCAAAGAATAACGCCGATTACCAATTCTCCCATGGCGCAGCCCATAGATCATCAAACGATAATAGAGTCAAATCAGACAATCGCCTGCAAATAAGGTGTCGCACAACAGAGTCGGGGCAGTCGGGGCGTGATTGGCGTTGAAGGAAACAACTCCCGGGTCCGACCTTACAGCCCCCCGTGGAACCGGCCGAAGGCATGAGCGAGCAGGACCGAAAACACCAGGATGCCCGCCCCGAGGGCAACGACGTGCCGGGTCTTGCGCAGTTCGAAGTTCCCGACCCGGCACACCAGCAGATAGCCGACCGCCAGGTTGAACAGACCCCACAGGACATTGACCGTCGAGGACGACAATCCGACCCCCGGCGGGGTCGCGAATGGACTCTGGAAGGCATGGCCCGAGATCCCATTGCCGAGATGGGGCAGCGCGTTCGCCAGAAAAGCGCCCCCGAAGAAGTACGCCACGTAGTGGTACCAGCGCATGATTGTCTCCCTTGTGGAGTTCCATTCTCCCGCCCGGTTCCTCTCCGCGCAACAACAAACATTGAACAAGGCCAGTAGTAAAGATCTAAAGGGGTCAACTATGCACGGATTGCTCGCAGTTCCAACCTACCCCGCGACGGTCTTACGCCAGAAACGCTCCAACGGCTCGAACGGCGTGACCCGTTCGGCCTGAAGGTTCTTGCTGGTCGGACGGTGAAAGTCTTTCTCCAACAGGTACAGATACAGAATCGCCATCGCGTCCGAGGGTGAGGACGTCGTGTTGTTGTACTCGGCGCGTAGCTCGTATTGATGCGTCGGCGTGATGACTACTCCATTGTCGGACTGGAATTCGCCCATGCGCGCCACGCCGACTTTGTCGCGGTAATCCTCGGCGTCGATCTTCAGCACGCTTTGTTGCGCGCTCAGATCGTAGAGTTCCAGCGATTCGCCGTACGGATGAAGGTGTGCCGTTGCATAATGCAGCGTGGTTGGCGCGCTGAGGTTCAACTGGCCGAGCACAACCTTGGAGCGGTACGTATGTCGCCCCGGCGGCACCATCCAATGATACGTCACATCATTGCCGAATTGCGCCTGGACGCCGTCCTTCGTGCTGATCACCGAGCCCGCCACGTTGGTCGTCATCGGGTCGATGCACCCCTCGCCCGGATGCGACATCGACGCGCACATCTTGCCATGCTCCATCCCGGAGCCCGCGAGCGGTTGCACAACGTAGAGCGCCCGGCGGAACAGCGGTTTCATCGGCGCCGCCGCGTCCGTATCCCGCACAAAATCGATGGTCGTCCTAAACCGCACTTTGACGGTGCGGTCCGTGACGTTGAGGTTGAGCGACATCGAAAAGAAATCCAGCGGCGTGTCCGAGAGCACCGGCATGCCGTATCCCGCCGGCAGCGATACATGCAGTCGTCCCGGAACGAGCGTGAAAAACCGCCAGTCCATGTGCGTGGAATTGTCAAACTCGGCGTTGTGCCGTTCCGGCGACATGCGCTTCGGATCGAATGTCAGGTTCGCATGACAGCAAAATTCCGGTGAAATGGTCTGCCGATTGTTCGCGTCGAGGACTTCGGTCCGCAACCCCGTGAGCCATACGAGCTGCGGCTTTTCATGCGGCAACAGGCAATTCACCGGATGGTTCCCGCTCGGGCCGGTCATCGACATGTAAATCCGGTCGAGTGTGTAGGGTTGGGAGATGACCTCAACGCGATCACGGCCGTTGGCGTGCGTCTCGCCTTCCGGCCAACGCGGCAGCGACCATCCATTCTGGCGCGCCAAGAGGACGACTATCGCCGCCGCCAGAACGCCAATCGTCACTTTTCTCCAGCACCACATCGTCACATCAGCATCGTGCTGCATTTTCCAGGCCGAATCAACCTCCAATTACTCGGTAGCCCAATAACCACGTCGATTCGATGGCCAAATTGGCTGTACCGGTCCACAAATTGCCGAGCGATTGGGAACGCGGCAACCGCAATTCGGCAACGAAATGTCCAACACCACTTGCGTTTTGGTGCAAGAATGGTTATTTTGATAGGCACCGGACGACGCAATGGCAAAGACGTACGATCAGCATCTACAAGAGAGTCTTGCTTATTTAAGCCTGCCCGCGCTGGCTTCCCATAGCGCATGGTCGCCCAATACCGACGTGTACGAAACCCCCGAAGGCCTTGTCGTAAAAATGGAAATCGCGGGCATCAACAAGGACGATCTCGAGATCACATTGAACGACCGCGTGTTGCTCGTGCGCGGGCATCGTAAAGACCCGTGCCGCCAACGGCGTTGTTCGTTCCGCCAGATGGAAATCGACTACGGTCATTTTGAGCGGCGTATCGTCATCCCCCGTTCGGTTGATGGAAGCCGCGTTCGGGCTCAGTTCGTCAATGGTTTCCTGCACATCGAACTGCCAAAGTCCCAAACGTCCGAACACGCGACGGTTACCGTCATCATCGAACAGGCAGGTTAGCAGCACGGCAGCGACGCTTTCGGCAGGGTAGCCCCGGGTGGCGGGTTCCTGCCGCCCAGGGAGGACGACGCCACAACGCGCGCAACCGCGCCGGCACAGAAGTCGTCGTAATAAACACGATGGCCGAGACCACGGAGAATCAGCAGACGCAGGACATCATCAAAACGGTGACGCCCCTGCCGGAATTGCCCACGCAGTTGCCCATTCTGCCCATGAGCGACGTCGTGGTGTTCCCACACATGGTGGCGCCGCTGCTGGTGTCCAACGCCCAGTCAATCCGCCTGATCGATGACGTGGTTTCCGGCCAGCGATTACTGGGGGTCACCTGGCAGACGGACCCCGATCTGGACCAACCGCGACCCGATCAATTGCACCCCTTTGGCTGTATCGCCCGCGTCGTGCGGATGCTGAAATTTCCCGATGACAGTGTGCGCGTGCTCATCCAGGGCTTGAAGCGGATGCGCATTGTCCGTGTCGAGGCGGAAACCCCCTACCTCCAGGCGCAGATTGCCTCCGTGGACGACGAACAGGAAACCAGCCTGGAGTTGTCCGCGCTCGCGCGCAATGCCGCCAACCAGTTCCAGGAAATCATCAATCTTTCCCCGTCGCTCCCGGATGAATTGAAGGTCGCGTTGGTCAACATTGATGACCCCGGCAAACTGGCGGATGTCATCGCGGCCAACCTGAACATTCCCCTGCACGAGAAGCAGCGCTTGCTGGAAGCCGTACACGTCAAGGCGCGGCTGACCTTGCTGACAAATCTGCTCAACCGCGAAATCGAGGTGCTCCACCTCGGCAGCGAAATTCAAAGCAAGGTAAACTCCGCCCTCAGCAAGAGCCAGCGCGAGTATTTCCTCCGCGAGCAACTCAAGGCCATCCAGAAAGAACTCGGCGACGGCGCTGAACAAGGCTCGGAAGTCACGGATTTGCGCGACAAGATCGACAAGGCGCAAATGCCCGCCGAGGTAAAAAAGGTCGCCATCAAAGAAGCCGACCGCCTCGCAACGATGACGCCCGCCGCCGCGGAGTATACGGTCGGGCGCTCCTACCTGGATTGGCTCATCGCCCTGCCCTGGTCCAAGTCAACCGACGACAAGCTGGACATCGTCCAGGCCAAACGGATTCTCGACAGCGATCACTACGACCTCGAGCCGGTCAAGAAACGCATCCTGGAATACCTGAGCGTGTTGAAACTCCGGAGCAACGGGTCGACAGAGGCCGCGGTCGGGAAAGGCCCCATCCTGTGCTTCGTCGGCCCACCGGGCGTCGGCAAAACTTCGTTGGGCCGAAGCATCGCCCGCGCCCTCGGTCGGAAGTTCATCCGCATATCGCTCGGTGGCGTGCGGGACGAAGCGGAGATTCGCGGACATCGCCGCACGTACATCGGCGCCTTGCCGGGCCGCGTGATCCAGGGACTCCGGCGGGCCGAGAGCAACAATCCCGTCTTCATGCTCGACGAAATTGACAAGGTGGGAACGGATTTTCGCGGCGACCCGAGTTCGGCCCTGCTCGAAGTGCTTGACCCACAACAAAATAACAGCTTCTCGGATCATTACCTCGAAGTCCCGTTCGATCTGTCACGCGTCATGTTTATCACCACGGCGAACCTGCTCGAGCCAATCGCACCGGCCCTCCGCGACCGCATGGAAGTCATCGAGTTACCCGGCTATACCGAGCAAGAGAAGATTCACATCGCGACGAAGTATCTGGTGCCGCGACAACTCGCCGAACATGGATTGAAAAAATCCCAGCTCGTCCTGAGCAAGGACGCGCTCGCGGCCATCATTCGTGATCACACCCGCGAAGCGGGGGTGCGCAATCTGGAGCGACAGATCGCCGCGATTTGCCGGGGCACCGCGCGCCGCATCGTGGAGCGCAAATCGAAGTTGGTGTCCGTCACGGCGCGCAACCTGAAGGACTTCCTCGGTCCCGCCGAGTTCTTCCATGACGTGGCCGAGCGCACCACCGAGCCCGGCGTGGCCATCGGGTTGGCGTGGACTCCCGCCGGAGGTGACATTCTGTTCATCGAAGCCACGCAAATGCCCGGCCGCGGGAATTTGATTTTGACCGGGTCACTGGGCGACGTCATGCGGGAGAGCGCACAAGCCGCCCTCAGTTACCTCCGTTCCCGCGCCCAACAATTGGGCATCGATCCCAAGAATTTCGAGAAGACGGACATTCACATTCACGTGCCGGCGGGCGCGATTCCCAAAGATGGCCCGTCCGCCGGTGTGACCATGGCGGTTGCGCTGACTTCGATGCTGATGCGTAAACCGGTCCGACCCGCGCTGGCCATGACGGGTGAGATCACACTTCGCGGAAAAATCCTGCCGGTGGGCGGTATCAAAGAGAAGGTGCTGGCCGCCGCCCGTTCGGGCGTCAAGACCGTCGTGCTACCGGATCAAAATCGCAAGGACGTGTCCCAAGTGCCCCCGGAAATCCGCAAGAAACTCCAGTTTCGATTTGCGAAGACAATCGATGCGGCCTTGAGATTGACCCTGTAGTTCATCGGTCCCCCCTCTTCGAACCATCACTTACCCCGGGCGAGTCAACGTTTGGCGGAGAGCCTCGCCTTGCGACGGCGATAGCCGACGATGGCGACGGTGCCGACGGAGAACAGCATGAGGATGCTGGGTTCGGGCACGACAGTGAGTTGGTGGAAGGAACTGCCGTCCAGCATCAGGATGTCATCGCCGGCGCCGAGGGTGCCGTAACCGACGCCCGTGACGCCGTTGGTGGTCTCAAAATACAACTCGACGTTGTTACTGATGATCAACAGCGAACCCGGGTCCAGCGTCAAGGTGTTCAGATACAGCCCGGCCACCTGATTGTCATTGCTGCCGACGGTGCCGTAGGTATCCATCAGTACGGTGGTGGACAGATTGCTCAACTCCAGCGTCCCCAGCGCGAAGTTGTTGCTGTACCCGAAGGCCGCATCGCCCCTGGCGAAGGCAAACGAGTTGGTCGAGAACGTGCCGCTGCCGTTGCTAAAGTACGTCTCATTGGACGGCTGGATGGAACTGGCGAACCCGCCCAGGTTAAGCCCGGCCACGTAGAACTGCTGGGTGCCCTGCCCGTTCATCACGAACTTGCCGTTGAGCGTGTTGTACTGATTGGACAGCGAGCTGACGTTGACGAAGTTGCTCTGGAACATGTACACATCGCCGGCCGCCATGTTGATATAGCCGTTGGTGGCCACGGTGTACGTGCCCAGGAACATGTTGGTGCTCGGGTCGCTGATCCACGCGCCCTGATTGACCACCGCGTTGTTGAACGTACCCAGGCTGTTGACGAAGCTGACCGTCCCGGCGTTGGTGAACACCGTGTTGACCACCAACTGTCCGTTGTTGGCGCCCAGCACGCCGCTGTTCTGGTTGTAGATCGTGCTGCCGGTCAGATACAGCGGCGCCGATAACGAGGTGGCCAGCCCGGTGCCCGAATTAATAATGCTGGAGG
>JBEKLM010000068.1:0-16415 GCA_050010195.1 Verrucomicrobiia bacterium | reverse complement strand
CGGCTGCAATTACGGCGGCGACATCGGCGAGGTCCGCATCTACGATCGGGCGCTGTCCAGCAATGAAGTCGCCGCCGCTTACAACACCGACACCGTCGGCGACGGCATCCCCAATTGGTGGCGGCTGCATTGGTTCGGTAGCACGACAACCAATAGTCGGACCTGCGCCTCCTGCGATTACACCGCCGGTAGCGGCATCCCCAATTCGTGGGTGTACACCTACGGTCTCGACCCGGTCGATCCCAATCTGGCGAGCGAAACGAACGCCAACCCCTGGGCGCATGGCCTGACCAACCTACAGGTCTACCAGAACCCCAGCGTGCTGATTGCCAACAACTACAGCACTGTCGGCGATGGCATTCCCGATTGGTGGAAAGTGACCTACGGCTTTTCGTTGACCGACCCGACCGTGGCAGGGGCCGACCCGAATGGTGATGGCTTGTGCAATCTGGTGGAATACGAGTTGGGTACCGATCCGCTGGCACCCGATTTGCCGATAGACATGGTTGTCAACGGCGGCGCGGTGTACACACCGTCATTGACGATCCCGATCCTGGCCACGACGACGAACTACCCCAACATCCGGGTCAGCACCGACCCATTGATGAGCAATGCGACCGTCGTAGCCATCTCTAACGGATTGGCCAATTACACGCTTCCGGACAATGGCGACGGGCTGTACAACCTGTATTTGCAATATGCGGACGCACAAGGGCAGCCGCATAGCATCGTCGTGGACAAACCGATCACACTGGACCGACTACCACCCGTGGTCTACATCACGTCGCCTGCCAGCAATGCGGTGCTCAATCAAGCATTCATCACACTACAGGCTGTTGCCGCCGATCCTGACCCTATTCAACCGGATGAGCTTCGCCCGTTGAACATCTGGATTAATGGCCAGCCATTCTGGAACCGTATAGGCACCAACATCTCCATGGAGCGATTTCCCGTCCCGGTTGGAAGCAATTCCCTGACGGTGACGATCCAGGCTGTCGATCAAGCCGGCAACACCAACACCGCCAGCCAGACCTGGCCTATCAACCTCAGCACAGCCACCAACGCGCCGAATCTATTGTCGGTTAACCTTTCCTCGTCGATGCTGCTGCCGAACGTGAACTCGATTTGGGTGGAAGGAACCGTGGACAATGATTACGCTCTGGTCAACGCGATCGTATACGCCGGTTCAGGAGACGTGACGACCAACTCGTTAACTGTAAGTCAAAATCAATACGAAGGCTCGGTACCACTAGAGAGCGGGACAAACCAACTCGTACTACTAGCTTCGGATGCCGCAGGCAATGCCAGTTCCAACGTCTTCACCCTGATTAGTGGGACGGATTTCAGCGGCGCGATCACCAATCCGGTCTTCGGCGCATTCGCTACCGCGCCATCCAATTACGTCAGCGGCTACGTCAGCGCGCTATATGACGCCGGGCTGCCGACCCAAACGAACGTCACCAGCGTCACGATCAATGGCGTGGCGGCTGTCTTGGGAACCAATCAGGACGCGTACGGTAACATTCCATTCTGGACAACCAACGCGATTCCACTGGGCGTACCGATCACCGGCACGATTGGGGGACCGGGCATTCCAACCGATCCGCCAACCCTGTCGCCGGTGCAGTCCCAGGTCTACGAGGTTGTCGCGAAGAGCAGCACGGAGAACTGGGTGGTCCTTTTCCCTGATGCTCCCGGCCTGGCCCGAGGCATAGGGAATTTATGCGGTGGTTCTTGGGTTGTCAATGGGCTTGGCAATAACTGCACGACCAACGAGTATGATCTGACGGTAGGCTCGGACTCCGCGAATGTCAATGTGTATGAGAAATCCCGGCAAGCAAACTATACTTGCGCCAGCGCGCCGGCAAACGACCAGACAATCTGGGGAGCTTGGGGTGACTTTGAGTACGACTACAGCTACGTAGAAAACGCGCGAGGTCTCTCCTTCGGAACGGAACTGTCCTACCGATTCGCCGAGACTGACTCGGGCGTGCAGGCTCTCTGGCCGTGGCCCGACATCACGCAGGCCTCATTGACATTTCGCCCGCCGGCGCAGTACACCAACGACACCACCGTGATCCTGACCTTCGAGGGTGTCAACTATACGCACCCGCAGAACGTGGTGCAGGATTTGTCGCAGATTAAGTATCTTGGCCAAAGCCCAGTGTCCAACGACGCAAGTTCGGTCAGTTACCTTATCACTGTCAACAACAGCCAGACGTATACGATCAACCAAGACAGTTTCCAATGGCCCAGTTTCACGACCAACTCCGTGGAGCGCGACTACTGTTGCTATTACGGGTACGAACCGGATTCTAGCACGACTGTCTTTATCACCGACACCATGCACTCGCTTTCATGGACGAATTTCCACAATCATTCCCCGGTGCACATCCTGTGGACAAACGGGGTGGACGTCACGGGCACTTCGGGCAATCAGATCATCGTCGGCCAGCAGGTCAACCTCCAGGCCACGGTCGATACGCCTGGGATTGCGACGAGTAATTTTTCGTGGTCGGTGTCCGGCTACGCCATCAGCAATTACATCATAGCCAGTGACTTTTCCTCGGCGCAGGTGCTGCCTCTTGTCCAAACGAATAATCCGTCGGTCAGTTTCTATTGGGTCAGCGGCGGTCAGCAGAACGTCACCTGCAGCGTGCTCCTGAACAATGGATCAATGGTCACCAGTTCCGCTGGCTTCGCCGTGCAACGGCCCCAACAGACAGTCAGTGTCGCACTTCTACAACCCACAGTTGACGACAATTTCTACGACCCGTTACAGCCTGCGCCTGCATACCTTCATTTAGGAGACCCGGGAGGCACTTACGGCATCACGTTCACACGTGGCGGTAGCAGCAATCTCTACGGCGGCTCGAACAACTGGTCGCAAGTGATCGTGTCCACTCTTCGCCTGTTCAAATTGAACAACGCTACATGCTTGCAATTCAATGCGACAAATAGTCTCGACCAGAAGAATCCGTACGATTCCAACCCCGATACGACATGGGATGCGCCGGGCGTGCCGTTACTAACGGATTATACGGAAGTCGTTGCGAGTAACAATTTCTGCATGTGGCTGGTGTACATGCCGCCGGGCACGAACTCGATCGCAGTGCCATCCGTTGCAGTGAGCTGGAATTGGTCGGGCGACGCTGTGCAGAGTAGTGGCGTTTGGAGCATGAACGGCGCAGGTCTAGCAAGCGTCACAGCAGACGGTCCAACAAATGGATTCCCCGCTTGGACAGGCGTGGTAACGGGATCCGAGACTTCATCCCCGGTTTCTTGCCCGCGGTGATACTTACGAAAGGGTGACGAGAAATGAGATCAAGAAGGACGGTGGAAGTGATGATTCGAGCCTACGCCAGCGCATGTCTTGCCGTCATCGGTTTTTTTCAGCCAATTCCAGCCCAGTGCCAGAATGCCCGGGCTCTTAATCCCCCTCCGCCCTTCCCCACCAATGAGTGGGGACCCATCACGAACGATTGCGAATTAGGGCTTAGGTTTCCAAAACTGGAATATCAAGTCGGCGAGCAAATCTTGGCAGCTATTACCTTGCAGAATGTCGGTGACAGGAAGCTCGAGCACCTCTTCTTCGGTCCGGATCTTAATTACGAGGTAATCGTCAAGAACAGCGACGGACAAAGTGTGCCGTATACGGAGTCGTGGGCTAGGACTGTAAACGCCGCGGGGGTGGGGGCAATAGGGGGAAGCGCGCACGGCGAACAGTTGCCGCCCCACCAACAGATGTATCCATGTTGGGTGGACGTGACGAAGCGATACAAAATAGATCGACCGGGGACGTACATCGTCACGGTAAGAGATCATACCGGCATAACCCGCGCGGCCTCACAGGAACCGAACGCAACAAACCTCGTGACTACCGTGGATATCCTCTCCAACCCCGTCACCGTCACGGTTGTCGCTCCGAAGCCTGAGAAATGAGCGGTGGCGCTTGGCCTTGCGCAATTCCACCCGCCTGTGAATATCGGAGGCAACGCCGGTCGGGACGCCCGCCGTTTCCTTCATAAATCTACGGGATCGTAACGACAACGGGCGGTACAATCCGTTGTGATTGCCCCGGACGCCGCCTGCAAAAACCGCGTGTTTCTTCCGTCCGGCTGGATTAGAATCCCGCGAACGAGCCGATTGACCATGCCACGCGCCGCGACGTCACAGGAACGGAAGCTCCGCCAGTTTGAGTTGCTGGCGCGGGTGAGCAGTGTCATCAACTCCACCCTCGACCCGAAAGAGGTCCTCAATCGCGTGATCGCCGAGGCTGTGCAGGCGATGCAGGCCACGAGCGGGTCGCTCGTGTTCATCGATCCGCACACGCAACTTCTCCAGATCGAAGTCGCCATTGGCCTGAGCAAGCAGGCGCAGGAGACTCAGCTCGCCATTGGCCGCGGGGTCACGGGCTGGGTCGCCAAAATGGGGAAACCGTTGCGCGTGCCGGATGTGACGGCCGATCCCCGTTATATTTCGGTGCGCAAGGACATTCGCAGCGAGCTGGCGGTGCCGCTGCTGGTCGAAGGCACGTTGATTGGCGTGCTGAATGTTGACTCGAAGGAGCACGACGCCTTCAGCGCCGAAGACGAGGAATTGCTGGTCGCCATTGCCAATCAATCCGCCCAAGTCATCCAGAACTCGTGGCTGTACCAGGCCGTCGCCCACAACGCGCGCCAGCTCGAATCGCTGTTTTCCGTCGCGCACTCGATCATCTCCTCGCTCAACCTGCAGGAAATCCTCCAACAAGTCGCGCGCGACGCGTGCCGCTTGATGGACTCGAAGGTCTGCTCGCTGATGCTGCTCAATCCGGCGCGCGACCTTCTGGAACTTCGCGCCTGCCACGGCGCCGGCGCCGAGTACCTCCAGAAGCCGCCGTTGCCGGTGGACGACAGTGTCATCGGCTTCGTCATCCGCCGCCGCAAGCCACTCCGCGTCGACAACGTGCAGGAACACGACGAGTATCGGCATGCCGAGATGGCCCGCAAAGAAGGGTTGGTCTCGCTGTTGTCCGTGCCGATGCTGGTGGGAGACGCCCCCATCGGCGCGCTGAACGTGTACACGGCCGCCCCGTACCGTTATTCCAACCAGGACGTGCGGACGCTGTCCGCGCTGGCAAACCTGGCCGCCGTCGCCATCGAAAACGCGCGGCTGCACGAGAAGATCGTGGATGTTGAGGAGCAGTTGCGGCGCAACGAACGGCTCAGCACGCTGGGTCTCCTGGCCGCCGAGGTAGCCCATGAGATTCGCAATCCTCTGACCGTCATGAAAATGACGTTCCACTCGCTGGACCTGAAGTTTCTGCCGGAAGACCCGCGCGGGCGCGACGCCGAGATCATGTCCGAAAAGATGGATCACCTGAACAAGATCGTCGATCATCTCCTGGGGTACGCGCGGTTCACCGAACCGACGTTCGATCTGGTGGATGTGAACGATCTGCTCGACGACGTCCTGCTGCTGACCCGGCAAAAACTGCGCCAACAACAGATCGAGTTGGTGAGGAAGTTCCGCGACGGCCTGCCCAAGGTGCGCGCCGACCGCGGCCAGATCGAGCAGGTATGCCTGAATCTCATCCTCAACGCTGCGGACGCGATGGCGAACGGCGGCACGCTCACCGTCGGCACGGCGCCGCATTCGTCAGCATTCATTCAGTTGACGTTCACGGACACGGGCCTGGGCATGGCTCCCGAGAAACAGAAAGAGCTTTTCGTGCCGTTCCTCACCACGAAAGCCCGGGGCACCGGCCTCGGTCTCGCCATTGTCCAGAAGATCGTCGAGGCTCACCGCGGGAGAATCGAAGTCAAAAGCGCCCCGAAACGGGGCACCACGTTCCGCATCTTGCTGCCGGTGTAGCGTCGCGACACCGGTTCCAAACCGGGTTGTTATTTCTGCAAATCCCCGGGCGAGGGCGAGACCGCGGCATCCGACAGCTTCTTCAACAGCGCGTCGAGTTGGGGATCGGCTGGCGCGCCGAGGTCGAGCGCCTTGCGGTAGTGATACTTCGCGAGCTCCACGTCGGGCGTGCGTTGTTTGGCGTAGATAACGGCCAGGTTGAAATGCGCGTCGGCGTATTGCGGGTTGATCTCAATCGCGCGCCGAATTTCCTGTTCACCAGCGGCGCCCCAGCCTTTCTGGCTGAGGACGATGCCGAGATAGTTGTGCGCCTCCGCGTTGTGCGGATCCAGCGCCACGGCGCGGGTCAACTCATTGAACGAATCCTCGGTCAGCCCCTTGCGGTAGAACACGACTCCGAGCAATGACCGCGTTTCCGCATCGTTGGGTGCCTCCGCGACCGCTTTGCGCAAGTAATCCTCCGCCTCGTCGTAGCGGTTTTGCTGGTAACGGATCGCTCCCAGGCTGGAAAGGGCGACAAGGTTCGTCGGGTCGACGTCGAGTACGCCGGTATACTTGATCCCCGCGCGATCCAGTTGTTTGAGGGCCAGCGCGGCGCGGGCCTCGTTGAGCAACTGGCGCTCATTCGGGGCTGGCGGCGGCGGTGGTGGTGGTGGCGGAGCCACGACCGGGGCCGGTGCTGGTGGCGGTGTGGCGGCCACCGGCTTCGGCTGGGGAGTCGGCGGCGCCGGTGCGGGCGTCGCCATTACTGTCGAAACCGGTGCAGGCGCCGGTGTGACTGCGGCTGTCGGAACCGGTGCGGGTGCCGGCGTCGGTACCGGTGTTGCAGCCGGTGGCGGTGCGTTTGTAACTGTTCGCGCCGGCGTGTTCGTCGAAGTCCGTGCGGGTGCTGGCGCCGGCGTCGGCTTGGGTGCCGGTTTGGGTGCCGCGGCAGGTGCCGGTGCATTCGTAACTGTTCGCGACGGCGCGTTCGTCACAGTCCGTGTTGGCGCCGGTGCCGGAGTCGGCTTGGGTGCCGGTGCCGGTTTGGGCGCTGGCGCTGGTGGCGGCGTCGGCTTGGAAGCCGGTGCCGGTGCGTTCGTCGATGTCAATGCGGGCGTCGGTGGTGGCGTCTTCTTCACCGTTACCACGGGCTTGGGTGGTGTGTTCGTCTGCGTATTCGCGGGTGGAACAGCCGCCGGTGCCGGCGGTGTCTCAGCCTTCTTCGGGGAAGTTAAGGTGGCCACCAGTTTGCCCCGGCCAGATTCTTCCATGGCAGAGGCGGGCGTCGCTGTTTCCGGTTGAGATTGTTCCTTGGCCTGCGCCGTGGGGCGTTGATGAGGACGCCAGCCGCGAAGCTCGGGAATCGACGGCCCATTGGTGCTTTCTCCGCTTTCCCCGCCGACAAATGACGCGGAGGCCTTGCGTTCGGCAATGATTCGCAAGAGCGCGTTCTCTTTGCGCAACTGACGGATGATTTCGTCGTCCTTGTCGCCGGAAGCCTTGGCGGAGGTCAGTCGCTTGTTGGCGTCCGTAAGCTGGGCGATGACCGCATCGTAGGAGTGGCGCAACTCGGCGTTGTCGGCCTGCGATTTCGCCAGCGATTCCTTGGTCGTGTCCAACTCGACGCGCGTCTGCTGGAGTTCTTCCTTCGTCTGTTGCAATTCGCCGCGGGTCTGGGCGAGTTCCGTGCGCAACTGCGCCAACTCGGGCGATACGGCCGGTGGTGTCGGTGCGGGCGTTGGCGCCGGGGGCGGAACATGCGCGGCGCGATCGCGGGCCTCGGCGGCCTCCGTCTGCGCCGCCGCCAGTTGGGCCGCCAGCACCTGATTGGTCTTGAGAAGGTCTTCGATCTGCTGGTTGGTCTGCGCTGGCGCGACCTTGCCAAGTTGCTCTTGCAGCTTGGCGTTCAATTCGTCGCGCGCCACCTGCAATTGTTGGACTTGCTGACGGGCGCGCTCCAGTTCCGCGGTCAACTGCTTGACCTGTTCATTCTCCGCTGGCGCGGGAGCCGCAGGGGTCATGGTGATAATCTTCGGAGACGGAGCGACGGCAAGAGTCGGTGCGTTGGTTGCTGGTTCCGTCGCGGGCGCGGTTGGAGGAGCCAGCACGACGGGCGTAAGGGGAATGGCCGGTGCTTCCGCTGTCGGGGCTGGGGTCGCGGGCGGCATTTCCGGCGCGGCGGACGCGGCCACTTTCGCCTTCAGAGCCGCCAAATGGTCTTCGACGTACTTCGTGCGGAACTCGATAATATGCGGGTTCCATTCGGGATTTTGCGTCTTGATCTGGTCGAGGATTTCGTGCGCCGCATTGAATTTTGTGGTGGCCTTCAACCAGTCGCTGTTGTGTTCGGCGCTGTCGCCGTCCTGGATGAGAAAATAGGCCTCCAGAAATTTGTCGCCCGGGTCCTCGGCCGCGCGGACACGGGTGGTGCCACAAAGGCACACGGCCAACACGAGACACGACAGGAGTATCCTCTTCATTTTCATTTGGCGGGACTCTACACGAAAAGGCTTTCCGGTTGCAATGGTATGATATGCGTGCACTTGCATTAGTCCCACTCTCAGAGCACAATGCATACCCATCTATGGCCATGGACGACCTGAACCCCATCCAACGTGCAGCCCAACAACAATTTGACCGCCAGAGCCAACGCTATGGCAAGGGACACATCCTGTCCGATGTCTCCGATGTCAGGGATGCGCTGGGCCGTTTGACATGGCTGAAACCGGGACGGGCGCTCGACGTCGCCACCGGCGCGGGTCACACCGGCTTGTATCTGGCCAGCGTCGGCTGGCAGGTCACCTTGGCGGACATCTCCGCCGCGATGCTCGAACGCGCGTCCGCCACCGCCCACGAACGCGGCCTCCATGTTGAAACCCGCCAGCATGCCGCCGAAGCGTTCCCCTACGCAGACGGTGCGTTCGACCTCGTGACCTGCCGCGTGGCTGCCCATCACTTTAGCGATCCGCCATCGTTCGTGCGCGAAACCGCCCGCGTCCTCAAGCCCGGCGGCGCGTTCCTTCTGATCGACGGGTCGATCGAGGACGGCCAACCCGTGGCTGAGGAATGGGCACACAACGTCGAGAAACTCCGCGACCCGAGCCATCACCGGTTGTTGAGCCCGGGCACATGGACGAAACTGTGCCAGGCCGCCGGCCTGCGCGCGGTGTTTTCGGAACTCCAGCCGTTCAAGCAGCCGGACCTGAACTGGTATTTCGAGACCGCCAATACGACCCCCGAAAATCGTGCCGCGGTCTTGGAGTTGATCCTCAAGGCCCCGCCCGAAGCCCGAATACTTTTCCGTCTCGGCGAGGAAGACGGCAAAATCGTCTGGTAGTGGCAACGCCTCGTTCTCGCCGCGCTCAAGGCGTGATGGCAAACCGATAGAACCCTTGCGGCCCAGCGGCTCCACCGAAATTGGTCAACGTTAGTAGAGCCCCAATACTGTTGGTGACCGATACGCCCGGGACATTTGACCAAATACCGGAGGTCAGATCCGTAGTGAACTGCAACTGATACGTCTCGCCGACGACGGATGGGACGGAGATGGCGAGGTCGTTACCTGCAACTTGGACTGCGGAAATCTGATTGGCTGGAGGATTGAGAGGAACGGTTATTGTGAAGACGCTACCGGTGCCATAAGCGTTAGCGCAATCGATCCCCGGCCCACCGGCCCAGGTCGTCCCGTAAAAACTGCCGTCGCTCCCCTGCACCAGTCCGGGGATCAGTGAGGGATACGCGTCACATGGCAAGCTGGCAAACGAACAAAGAACCGTCTCGGTGCCGCTGGGGCTGACCCGAAAGGCGCTGCCCGCAAAGTTCGCCCCGCCCCCGGCGGTCGTGCCGTAGAAACTCCCATCGCTACCCTGGACCAGCACGGCCTCTGGACTCCAGCCATCGAGAGGAGTACTGCCAAACGAGTACAGATTGGAATAGCTACCGTCGGGACTGATCCAAAACACGGTTCCCTCGCCGTACGTCCCACCTGTGCCGGTCGTCCCATAGAACTTGCCGTTGCTACCCCGCACCAGCCCGGTCGGTCTTGTGCCATCGGTGGAGGAGGCGCCAAAGGAGTACAGACTCGTGTAGGTGCCGCTGGGACTGATTCGGAACACCGTGCCCATGTTCGTTGTCCCGCCGGCCGGGGTCGAGCCGTAGAGATTGCCGTCGCCGCCCTGCACCAGCGCGGGCTGCGGACCTAATCCAGGGCTATTTGGATTGCCAGAGAGGGAATACAGATCGGTGTAGGTGCCGCTGGGAGTGAGCCGAAACACTGTGCCCATGCCGTGCGCCCCTCCGGAAAAGGTCGTCCCGTAGAAATTGCCGTCGCTGGCCTGCACGAGTGCGCTACATGGAGCCTCCCCAACGAAGGTGTCTGGAAGGCTGACAAGGGAATACAGCATCGTGTAGGTGCCACTGGGACTGATCCGAAATATCGTGCCGATGCCGCCGCTCCCGCCTTCCGCAGTCGTCCCGTAGAAATTGCCGTCGCTGGCTTGGATGAGTCCCGCATATGGCTCCCGCCCATCGAGGGAACCACCAAAGGAGTGAAGATTCGTTTCGCTGCCGCTGGGACTGATCCGGAACACCGTGCCGTAGTCGTTCGTCCCGCCGAGCCTGGTCGTCCCGTAAAAATTGCCATCGCTACCCTGGACTAGTAAATTTGGGTTGAATCCATCGGTTGGGGGGCCGCTAAAATAATAAAGAATCGTCAGTGTCTGTGCGTTGGCATGGAACGCTTGACCAGCCAAAATCAACAGGATAATTGGGATGATAGAGCGAACTGAGTTCGCCAAGGCAAGCCCGACCAAACTCCGCTTGTTCATACCCGACGTTCCTCTCCCAGCCGTTGCCACGCTGCGATCAGAACCCGAGCGACTCTCGCCAAGACGGAAATCAGACTACCATTCGGGCCAAAGGAAGTCGAGCCGTTTCCAGCCGCCACTACCGCACATCAGCCTTCTTCCGAGACTGCTAATCTTTGCCACTGGCGGGCTTGAACTCTTTCTGGCTGATCTCGCGAGTCTCCGACTCGCGAATGGTGATGGTGGCCCCGTTGCGGGCATCCACGAACCGCGTGGCTCCGCCCCGGACCGTGTCCCAATCCGTCGTGTAGTAGGTCTTGTTACTGGCGGATCGGTGACGGCGTAGTAGCTCGTACACCGGGCTGCGAACGGTGCAATGCAATATGCAGAAGGCAGGAGCCGTGTGTGTGGCGCCAAAAATCCGGCTTTGGGATGGAAATAATTAGCTTGTGAACACTGTCAGTGGCAATAAAATGAAATCCAGCAAACCTCAACATCGTGCGACCGTCACAAAAGCCGATCATATCGAAGATATCGGTGCACTTGGCGACAGAAAAGGAGAACGGAAATGGCAAGACGATGGTGTCTCAATGTGTTGGCAGCACTCATCCCCGCTGTGTTGTTCATCACCGGCTGTGGAACCACCCCGTACGAGCGTGCAGACTCGGAGGCGGACGAAGGCTATAGCGACTCGCAACTGCAACCCGACGTATTCCGGGTAAACTTCAGAGGCGATGAGGATACGCCGAAGGGACGTGCCTATGATTTTGTCCTGCTGCGGGCGGCGGAGGTTACCCGGGAACATAATTTCTCCTATTTTGCGATCATGAAATCGGGCAATCCAGCCGCCGCCAACACCTACTACAATGCGGCGCAAGCCTACGATTTCTATGTGTTCAACAAGCCCCTGATGATCCGTTGCTTCACGGCAAAACCGGATGGCACCGACGCGTTTGATTCGGCCTTCCTGGAGAAATCGCTCAAGGAAAAATATCACATCGCGACGCGGCATTAATCAGCCGCCGGCATGTATACCCGTTTGACGGTCACCCAACCGACGGCGTCCGGGTCGACCCCGATTATTACGGCCGGTGAATGAGCAACGGCTTGCGCGAGTGTCCCGCGCGGAAAACGGGATCGATAATGGTTGTCACATCCTCGGGCGTGACCCAGAGCTCGCCGCGCGCGTACAGAACCGGTGTGTTGAGCCGGCGCTGCACTCCGTTGATTTGAATCTCGCATTGGTTGGCTTCCAGAGTCAGTTGCTCGCAAACGGCCTGATACATCGCTCGTCGGCGTGAGCCGCTCCGATTGCGTCCGAGTCCGTAGTAGTACGCCACATCGCCCACGACAACGTATTCGGCTCCGGCGAGATGGTGGGCGTTCAAGGATGCATCTTCCGGCCACGGTGTCCCGGCGAATTCCTCAAAGTCTCGAGGGAGTCTGGTCACCGGGGTCAGATGGTATTGCCGCGATGCCCCATTCAGTTCGTCGAGTGTGACCTTCCCGTTTTCATCCACCCGGTAGACGACGTTGCAGTTCCACGACCGTAAATGGAACAGGTTGAATCCTCGTGAGGAGTAAGACCATTCACTGCCTCCTCGCGCCTCGGTAATTTTGTCAGGCGGTCCCAAACGACGGAGCAATTCGTTTCGGTTGTCAATGTGTTGATCCGTCGCGCTCAGGATCCGATCGCTCGCACAACCGCTCAGATAGATCAAACAACACACAAAAATGGCGCGCGCCCGATCTCGCATCGTGGAATTCAAAAACACCTCGCCCCCACTACTGCTTGTCCGAGCGCGATGAAACCGGCGCAGAACCCACCCGGACCAACGTGGAGGCCGTCGTAACGACGGCCTCCACGTTTTCACCGGTCATTAGAAGGAAGGCTGAAATCCTGCTGACGCGACGATCACCTCATATCCAACACGTCCTGGATGGCTGGTCTCTTCGACTCCTGGAGAGTCTGGGTGAGAGTCATGGTGTCGTGAGTTTCCTTGCTCCCATCAGGATGGGTGATGGTGGTCATCTGTCGCGTCGCGATCGTGGGGGTGCAGCCGACGGCCAGAACAACAAGCCCTAGGGCGATCAATACTCTCATGGGTCTCCTTTTGAGATTCGGTTCGTGCCGGCAGCATTTCCGGACACGGTTAGTAGCCTCTGGAAAGAGGTGACTACCAAAGGGTAGGCCGTGATGCAAGCGCAAATGACCGGGCGTTGTCACGGCAGCAGTGGAACGCGCTCCCACCCCAGTATGCAAAAACACCGGGCTCTCCCTTTGGATCCTGATCTTGGATAGTCGCTATTCCAGATCCTGATCCACATCCTGATCGAGGTGCAAGCTTTCCATGTGCTGGACAACGTCCGAAGCGTTGTACAGGATCGCCGCATGCTCTAACGACTCCTTCTGTTGCTGCCAACACACCACCTCATGATCAACCTCACTCAGTAGCTGCACGTGCTGGTATGCGGCCATCATCAGGTTTCTGTCCTCTGCGTTCGATTCGGAAACGATTCCACACTCGTAGTAATACGCCACGCTTCCACCCGCCGCATGGCCCGATCGACCACCCATCGCATGGCCCGATCCGCCCCCACCCTTGGCGTGGCCCGAAAGCGGCACGGCAACAGCCACGAGACCAACCACAACAGCATTTCTCATCACGCTCATATCGACCTCCAAACTTATAAGAACCAGGTTTCGCGGAGGAAAAAGCAAGTTAGACCGGCAATTCTGTTGCAAGTTCCAGCGACTGATACCGCCCCGCGGCCAGACTTTGCGTCGTCAACGGAAACCACAGTCCCCGAAAACGCTGATTAGCCATCCTCCCGTCTCCGCGTTTGTTTTCGCTGCGCTCCATCAGCCCCTTTATACGGAGGTAATTATAAGGGCGGGCCGCACCCAGTCAAGAACTGCCTCTCCGCGCAAAGCTCCTTTTCGCTGATCTCGCTGATCTCCCACTCGCGCCTGCTCTCGATGACACCGTTTCTGGCGTCGACGAACCGCGTGGCTCCGCGGCCCAAGTTCCACCGGTTTTAGCGGTGGCTACTTCGCCGCACCGGCGACCGCCACCGGTTGCCCGGCGAGCAAGGCTTTCGCGGCGTTGTACACATTCTCGGCGGTAAACCCGAAATGTTTCATCACATCCTTGACCGGGGCCGACGCTCCAAAACCATCGCGACCGACAACCGCCCCGTCCAGGCCAACATATTTTTGCCAACCCAACGTCACGCCCGCCTCGACGGAGAGACGTTTGCGCACGGACGGCGGTAATACGAGGTCCCGATACTCGCGCGGCTGACGGTCGAACAATTCGAACGATGGCATGCTGACCACCCGGACCTTCACGCCTTCCGCCTTCAACTTCTCGCCGGCCTCGACGCACCACTGCACTTCCGAGCCCGTGCCGATGAGGATGATGTCGGGTTGCCCCGCGGCATCGCTCAGGATGTACGCGCCCCTTTGCAATCCGGATGCCGGGCCATATTTCGTGCGGTCGAGCGTCGGCACCCCTTGCCGCGTCATTGCAAGGGCGATGGGATGTTTCTTTTCTTTCAGGATCACGCGCCAGGCCTCGGCGACTTCGTTCGCGTCGGCCGGGCGGATCACGATCATGTGGGGAATCGCCCGCAGTGACATGAGTTGTTCGACGGGCTCATGCGTCGGGCCGTCTTCGCCGACCCCGATGCTGTCATGGGTGAACAGGTGTAACACCGGTATTTCCATGATCGCTCCGAGCCGAATCGACCCCCGGGCGTAATCCGAGAAAACCAGGAAACCGGCGCCGTACGCCCGCAGTTTGCTGAGCACCATGCCGTTAACCGCGCCCACCATGCCGTGCTCGCGGATGCCGAAATGAAAATTGCGGCCGCTGTACGATCCTTTCTCGAAGTCGGCGGCGTTGGCCAGCAACGTCTTGGTCGATGGCGCGAGGTCAGCGGCGCCGCCGAGCAACCACGGAATGTTCTTGGCGATGGCATTGAGCACTTTATTGCTCGATTCGCGCGTGGCGAGCCCCTTCGGGTCGGCCGGGAAGGTCGGAATGTCCTTGTCCCAACCCGCCGGAAGTTCGCGGTCCTGGATCAGCTTCCACTCCGTGGCAAGGGCCGGATTGGCTTGGGCATACGCGTCGAACTTGGCCTGCCAATCTTTTTCCAGTTTCCGCCCGCGCCGGAATTGCTTGTGCATGTGCTTGGCGACTCCCTCCGGTACGAGGAACTTCGTATCGGGGGGCCACCCGTACCGCTCCTTGGTCTTGCGAACCTCTTCTTCGCCGAGCGGCTCACCGTGGGCCTCGCGCGAGTCCTGTTTTGTCGGCGCGCCGTATCCGATGTGGCTGTTGAGAACGATGAACGACGGTTTGTCGGTTTGCTTGAGCGCCCGCTTGATGGCGCGGTTGATCGCCCGCAGATCGTTGGCATCGGTCACGTGCTGGACGAACCAGCCATACGCCTTGAATCGCGCCCCGACATCCTCGCTGAACGCCAGCGACGTCTTGCCTTCGATGGTGATCTTGTTGTTGTCGTAAATCCACAGCAGCTTGTGCAACCCGAGATGGGCCGCCAGCGACGCTGCTTCCGAACAAACCCCTTCCATCATGTCGCCGTCGCCGCCGATGGCGAAGACGCGGTAATTGACGATCTCGTGACCGTCGCGGTTGAAATGTTCGGCCAGCCAGCGCTCGGCAATCGCCATCCCGACGGAATTGGCGAATCCCTGCCCGAGCGGCCCGGTCGTCGTTTCCACGCCGCCGGTCAGGCCGTATTCGGGATGGCCGGGCGTGCGGCTGCCCAGTTGACGGAACCGCTCCAGCTCGCTCATCGGCAGGTCGTAGCCGGTCAGGTGCAACAGGCTGTACAGTAACATCGAGGCGTGCCCGCCCGACAACACGAACCGGTCGCGGTTCGGCCAGTGCGGATTGTCCGGGTTATGCCGCAGGAATTTCTCCCAGAGCCAGTACGCGACGGGCGCCAGGCCCATCGGCGCGCCGGGATGTCCCGAGTTGGCCTTCTGCACGCCGTCCATCGCCAGCGTGCGGATCGTGTCGATGCACAACTGGTCGAGCAGCTTGGTTTTGGGGTTGTCCAACGCCACTTCAAATGTCGCTGATGTCGTCATGAAACTCTCCTGGATTGCTTGAGCAATACGCCATTCTGCGTCAAGACGGCCCCGTGCGCAAGTCTCCGTCGCGCCCGGTCGGTAGCTCTATCTCTCGTGGTGCGTAGCACCTTTTGGATCGGTGGCCGCGGGTTATTCCACAAAAGAAAAAGGCGCCCCGATTGCTCGGGACGCCTTTCGGCTAAAAACCAACTTCTGAAAAAGTTAGTACCGGCTGCCGGCGAACTTGCCGCCGCCACCGCCACGGCTGCCGCCACGGCCGCCGCCGAAGTCGCCACGGGGACGCTCTTCACGGGGCTTGGCTTCATTGACCGTCAACGCGCGGCCATCCAGTTCCTTGCCGTTGAAATCGGTGATGGCCTTGGTGGCCTCTTCCTGCGTGCCCATCTGGATGAAGGCGAACCCACGGGACTTGTTGGTGAACTTGTCCATGATGAGCTCGCAGCTGGTGACATTCCCCGCCTGTTTGAACAGGTCGAGCAAATCCCCTTCGCTGGTATTGAATGACAGGTTTCCTACGAATAGCTTGGTAGCCATTATGTGTTTATACTTTCCGCTGCGGTTAGGAGGTCTCAGTGACTGTTCCCGATTTCGGGTTTCGGACTGTCACCGAGCGTACAAGGCCTGACTGACAATCTACCAATCTCACT
>JBEKLM010000067.1:0-16418 GCA_050010195.1 Verrucomicrobiia bacterium | reverse complement strand
GCAACTCGAAAAGCGTTCGAAGTCCCTGACCAAGGCCTTACTTGCTGAGATTGGCCAAGAAGAGGCGGGCGACCACGTCGAAGAGGCTCCCGAGTAAACACCAAATTCCACGCACGACCTATCGACAACGCGCTTTGACGCCCCCCGAATAGCTGGACCGGACACGACGTTGCGGATGCAAAGCAGCGGAGGGCTGTCTAAAGATGATCCCAACCCCGAGTAGGAAACTCGGTGCACTTGCACCGAGTTTCCGACAGCACCTCGCCCCCGCATACTGTGGGATGCCACTGGTCATTAAATCCGGTGCGGGTCCGGGGAGTTGCCTAAGTCAACTTCTTCGCAGATTATCCGGTTGCGACTGTGCTTTGTCCAACTTTTTCAACGTACTCCCATCGCAACGTTCAAAGCGATCATTTCTCCAGGGAACGTGTTCGTAAACAAGCCCATCGTCGATTTCCACGCCCAAGTAGTAGCGTTTGCCCTCGCGAATGATGCCATAATTGATAGCCGGTGCACTTGGCTTTCTATCGAGACCGACGAGCTGCGGCGCTCCACCGCAGCTCTTATCCTCTATGTTGAACAAAGTGTCACAGAAACAATGGAATACGCTGCGACTTGTACCTGCGTTCGGGCCCTTCCTGTACCTAGCCATATTCTCGACGAACTCCGGCGCTCCAGAGCCGAGGGAAAACAGCACATCAGACTTACTCGGAAAGCCCACGGTTTCGTATGACCATCCACTGGATCGAGTCCATTCAAGCTTCCAACCCGCGAAGAGTTTACTGTTGGTGAGGTGTCGGGAGATGTGGATTATCTGGAGGACATCCGTCATAATTGCACTGACCACGTTTGGATATCTATCGAACTGTTGAATAACCTTGTACTTGATCGCCTCGAACCGCTCCTCACAGGAGGCGTCGGCCGCAAATAGTAGCCCGTTGTCTGCCATCTCAGTAATCTGGGAAAGCACCATGGTGGGAAACAACACGTCTCCGCAATAACCGAGAATGTCCGGAGACCGGCGAAAGCCAAACACCTTCCTTCCATGATCGAAATTAGCAACGTGCGGCCAACTAACTCGACTATCGGCGGCAATGTAAGCGGACGAAATCCCGTGACTGTCAACACCAACCCATGAAACGAGCAATGTCATTGCGAGTTAATCCTGTGTCGCGCCCACACCAAAATACGTGCAATCGGGGTGATGAAAAACTAGAGCACTCACCGAAGCCTCTGGATCCATCATGAACCCCTCTGTCAACTGAACACCGATATCTTCGGGCTTAAGAAGTTTCCAAATCCCGGCCTGGTCCTCCAGCGCGGGGCAGGCGGGGTAGCCGAAGCTGTAGCGTTTGCCCTGGTAGCGGGCTTGGAACCGGTTGACTCTTTTCATTTGGACGGAGGAAATTGCCTCGCGCCGTGCAGGACGCCGAGGATGCGCACGGCATCTCCCGCAATGTCGTACATGACCCGATAACTCCCGACAATAATCTCGCGTGTCGCGGGATCGTTGAGTTCGGGAACAATGCGCCCGGATTCGGGGAAGCGTTCCAGTCGGTCGGCGGCCTCGAAAATCTCAAGGACGACTGCGTCGGCGTACGTTTCGGAATCGCGGGCAATGTAGGTGCGGATGGCGTCGAGGTCGGTGACCGCTGGCGCACTCCAGACGATCTTCATTTCACGAACCGGCGTTTCACTTCCTCGTGAGCGACGACCCGGCCTTCGTCGGCCGCCTGTTTCGCGTGGGCGATCTTCATGCGGACGTACAACTCGTACATCGCGTCCGCGTACGACGCGCTCGACGGCAGGCGTTCGGCGATCTGTTTCAAGTCTGTCTTGATATTGGCGTCAGCCATGGCGTTCTTGTTCCTACTTCCTCACACCTGAGAGAGTAAGCGATACGAGACCGTTAATCAAGCCGTCACGGAGGAGGTGGTCGCAGTTTGCGAACACATCCTTTAGTCCTGTACATCCCCAACCCCAAAATATATGCAATCCGGATGATGAAAAACGAGTGCCGAAACGCTCGCCTCCGGATCCATCATGAAGCCTTCGGTCAACTGGACGCCAATATCTTCCGGCTTCAGCAGCTTCCAAATCCCCGCTTGGTCTTCAAGGGCGGGGCAGGCGGGGTAGCCGAAGCTGTAGCGTTTGCCCTGATACCGCGCCTGGAACCGGTCGATCATGGTGGTCTCGCCGGGATCGGGGAAACCCCAGTCCTCGCGAATCCGCCTGTGAAGCCATTCGGCGCAGCCTTCGGCGGTCTCGATGGCCAGCGCTTGCAGGGCGTGGGATTTAAGGTATTCACCCTTCGCCTTGTATTCCTCGGCGCATTGGCGAATGCCGGCGCCCGCACCGACGACGAAGAGGGAGACGGAGTCGCGGACGGACGCCCCCTCACCCTGACCCTCTCCCCCCGTGGGGCGAGGGGAGGCGCTTGGCGGCATCACATAGTCCGACAAGCACAACCCATCCGGCTTCCGCTGGCGATGGAAATGAAAGGTGTGCAGCAACTCTGCGTTCTCTGCGTCTCTGCGTGAGAAGAGTTTGATGTCGTTTCCTTCACCCTCCGCCTCAAAAAACTGCCACACTGCTTTGACCTTCATGAATTTTGCGGCCTCGGCTTTGACGTCCTCCACCAGATTCTGCAACTCCAGTGCTTTCGGGTCGCGGGCGGCCAGCGCCTTCTCGAAATTGGATTTAAACCCGAGATGGCGCACAAAGAGCATCTGGGGGTTGATGTACTCCCACAGCTCGCGGAGCTGCGGCACGTCGCGCACTTTGCGGTCGGGGTAGGGCGCGGGGCGCGGTGGCAGGATCCGCACCCGACTGCTGCGCTCGGTCGTTTCGGGAAATTCTTCTTTGTCCTCCGCGGCGGCGACGACCGCGACGGGTTTGTGTTCCGTCGCGACCTTGTCGCGTTCGGCGGGGTCCATGAGCCGGTTCATGATCGACAGACCAGTCATCGCGTCCTTGCAATACACGACGACGCGCTCGTAGCTCGGCGAGATGCGGGTGCGCGTAAACTTGTCGCTCAACGCCGCGCCGCCGACGAGCAACGGGACGGTGATCCCCGCCTGTTTCAGGTCGCCCGCGGTGATGACCATTTGCTGGGCGCTTTTGACGAGCAGGCCGGACAGGCCGATCGCGTCGGGCTTGTGTTCGCGGTAAGCCTTGATCAGGTCCTCGGGCGGAACTTTGATGCCGAGATTGATGACGTTGAACCCGTTGTTCGAGAGAATGATCTCCACCAGGTTCTTGCCGATGTCGTGCACGTCGCCCTTGACGGTGGCAAGCAGGACCTTGCCTTTCGTCGAGTCGGCTTTCTTCTCCATGAATTGTTCGAGGTGCGCGACCGCCGCCTTCATGGCCTCGGCGCTTTGCAGCACCTCGGCGACGATGAGCTCGTTGGCGTTGAACAGGCGGCCGACCTCCTTCATGCCGTCCATGAGCGGGCCATTGATGATGTCGAGCGGACCGGCTTCCTTGAGTTTTAACGTGAGGTCGTCGATGAGACCTTCCTTCGAGCCTTCGAGGATGTAATTGGCGAGCCGGCCGTCGAGCGGCAGGTCCGACGTCTTCTTCTTCACGCGGCTCTCCGCCGCGCGGAAATGCTCGTTGATGGCGGCGATGTGATGCTGGTTGATCGCGGCGCGCTGTTCCTTGCTTTGCTGGCGGTAATCGTCGGGCGCGTCGTAGCCTTCGTGCGGATAATTCCACAGCAGATGTTCGACGAGCTTCTTTTCCTTGTCGGGAATCGTGGCGTAACGTTCGAGTTTCTCGGCATTGACGATGGCGAGGTCGAGCCCGGCTTTCGTCGCGTGATAGAGGAAAACGGAATTGATGACCTCGCGCGCGGCTGGCGGCAGACCGAAACTGACATTGCTCACGCCGAGGACGGTCTTGCATTTCGGCAGGGTCTGTTTGATGAGGCGCACGCCCTCGATGGTCTCGACCGCGCTGCCGATGTAGTTTTCGTCACCGGTTGCGCAGGGGAAAACGAGGGCGTCGAAGATCAAATCCTCTTCGGCGATGCCGCGGGCGACGCAATAATCGCGGGCGCGCTGCGCGACAGCGAGTTTGCGTTCGCGGGTGATCGCCTGGGCCTGGAGTTTGTCCTCGTCGATGGAACCGATGACGAGGGCCGCGCCGAACTTCTTCACAAGCGGCAGGACCTTGTGGAATTTCTCCTCGCCGTCCTCGAAATTGATCGAGTTGATGATGCTTTTGCCGAGGCAATACGTGAGCGCGCGCTCGATGGCCTTCCAGTTCGTCGTGTCGATCATGAACGGCACTTTGACCTTGTGAATGACCTTCTCGTAAAAGCGGTCGATGTCGGCCAACTCGTCGCGGTCGGTGTTTTCGAGGTTGATATCGATGATGTGCGCGCCGCTCTTGACCTGCGCCCGGGCGATCTCGGTGGCTTCCTCGAATTTTTCGTCGGTGATCAGGCGTTTGAACGCGCGCGAGCCAACCTCGTTGGTGCGTTCGCCGACGATGAGCGGACGGTTGTCGTCGGTAGCCTCGACGAGTTCGATGCCGCTGTACCACGATTTGCGCGGGGCGCGAAATGTGCGCGGAGGTTTCCCATCGACCATCTGCGCGATGGCCTTGATGTGGGGCGGGGTCGTGCCGCAACAGCCGCCGACGATGTTGAGCCAGCCGTTTTTCACGAACCGCTCCAATGCGGCGGCGAGGGAGGTCGGCGTTTCGAGGTACAGACCTTCCTCGTTCGGCAACCCTGCATTCGGATAGCAGGAGACGCGCGTGTTGGCCATCTGATGGATGGTGCGGATGTGATCGGTCATGAATTCAGGACCGGTCGCGCAGTTGAGGCCGATGCTGAGCAAGTCAACGTGTTGGAGCGACGCGACGAGCGCATCGGCGGCCTGGCCGGCGAGCATGGTGCCCATGGGTTCGATCGTGGCCGAGACCATGATGGGGAGTTTGTAGCCGAGTTCGTCGAAGGCCTGCTGGATGCCAATAATGGCGGCTTTGATGTTGCGCGTGTCCTGGCAGGTCTCGACGAGGAGAATGTCCGCCCCGCCTTCGGCGAGCCCGCGCGATTGCTGGTGGAAATTGTCGATCAATTGATCGAACGTCACCCCGCCGGTGACGGTGATGGCCTTCGTAGTGGGGCCGATGGACGCGGCGACGAAGCGGGGCTTGTTCGGCGTGGAGAATTCCTCGGCCGCTTCGCGTGCCAGCGTCGCGGCGGCGACGTTTAGCTCGAAACATTTGTCGGCAAGGCCGTATTCGTTGAGCACGAGCGGTGTGCTGCCGAACGTGTCGGTTTCGACGATATCCGCGCCGGCTTCGTAATACTGGCGGTGGATATCGAGGATCACGTCGGGGCGCGTGAGCACGAGGTGTTCGTTGCAGCCTTCGAGGGCGGGGCCGCCGAAATCGCCGGCAGAAAGGTTGCGCTGCTGGATCATCGTGCCCATCGCGCCATCGAGCACGAGGATGCGTTCGTCCAGCAATGACTGCAGCAGCTTGGTACGTTCGTCGCGATTGCCCATGGAATCCGCCTACGTTAACAGCCTGTTTCCATCAGGGAAAACAAAAACCGCGTTCGCATCAGCGAGCGCGGTCAATTGCGCGGAGCGAATTGTTCGAGCAGACATTTGCCGCTCGCACATCCTCCGGGGCTGCCCGCCTCGGAGAAGCCACCGTAGGCGCTCCGGCCTCGGTTGGCAGGTCCGAAAACTCTCGGACCACTCCTGATGCTGGGCGGGAATATACACGCCGGCGGGCGGTTTGCAAGCAGAACTTGCACAGGGCGGGGGTCCGGAGGAGAATAGATGGGAGATTCAACACGCAATGAAACGGAGCGTTTTTGTCGTCGCCATTATTATGATGAGCGGCTGTGCGTTTGCACATGCCGAAGGAATGGAGGCAACTGTGGCGCAATTCACATTCAGCAGTCCGAGTTTTCGAAACAAGCAACCGATGCCGGCCAAACATTCGTGCGAGGGAGAGGACGCATCACCGGCGTTGAAGTGGGAGGGTGCGCCGGCGGGGACGAAGAGTTTTGCATTGATTGCGGATGACCCCGATGCGCCCGGCGGGACGTGGGTACATTGGGTGGCGTATGCGATTCCCGCGAGCGCAACGGAATTGCCCGAGAGCATTGCCCAAACCGATACAATTGCCGCACCGGCTGGCTTGAAGCAGGGCATGAATGATTTTGGGCGGGTTGGCTACGGCGGGCCGTGTCCGCCACGAGGGCATGGGGTGCATCATTATTACTTTCGGTTGTATGCGCTGGACGCGGAATTGAATCTGGCGCCGGGCGTGAAGCGGCACCAGCTTGACGCGGCGATGAAGGGACACATTCTCGCGCAGACGGAGTTGGTCGGGACGTATCAGCGGGACTGAGCGGGGGAATTGACGCCGGCTTTTTGCAATTCGGTACGGATCATCGTCAGGATTTCGAAGTAATGCCACGCGGCGGGAGAGTCGGGCTCCTGGTGGTGATCGGGTTTCAAGATGAGATCGCCGGTGGCAAGCAAGACTTTCTGGACTTCCGGATTCTGGCGAACCTTCTCGCGTGTGGCTTCCACGATCAGCTTGTAGTGTTCGCCGGGCGTGGCGGGTTTGTACTCCATGCGTTTGCCCTCGAAGCTGACCCACGTGATGCCCATTTTCCGCATGTTCTCGTTGGCGAGGTCGCCGGCGTGCTTGGCGTCGAAGGCGGTGAGTTGTCCGACCTGGTCGCGCGTGAACTTCCATACCAAACCCGAAAACGTCGCTCGCGGATCGTTAGCGCCCTCGGGGTACTTCATCATTTGCCAGAAACCTTCGAGGCTCGCGTAGCGTTTGCCGTGGAACGTGAAGGGTGTGGGCGCGAAATTCGATAGCACACCAAGTTCATTGCGCTTCGAAAGAATCACCTCACCCGGACCGGCTTCCTGGGGCAGAATTTCCCATACGGGCACGTTGTTTGTCGGCACGGGTGTCCACCAGTGCGCGGGATAACGAGGGTCGCGGACGATGGACGACGCGTTCGTAAAATCGGCACGCGCGAAATTGACGGCGAGTGCGATGGTCAATCCGTAGAGAATTTGTACAGGTATTCGGCTCCGCATGGGCCGAGTATGCGATGGGTCAGCGGAAACTGCAAGGGGGGAAGGTGTGAGCCCTCGTTGGGACCTAGGGAGCCAGACGAATTCGATAGAACTGGCTCGGATTATTCGTGACGCCGCCGGGATCGACGTAGTTCGTCACGGAATCGCCAGTGCCCGAAAGGACGATATTCGAACTGATATCGGAGTAACCGATGCCGAGGTCGGTGGCACCCTGGACGACGTTGGTGGTACCGCCACCACACATCCAGGTGATGAGCATGTCGTAGCCCTGCGGGGTCGCCGAAAGGATGTGGAAGTAGGAGGCGCTGTTGGTCGGGTCAAGGCCCGCCAGATAATCCTGCAGGACGGTGAACCCGGTGCCATCGAGGTCCCTGCCGCTCAGAGTGGGATCAAACGGGTTGAGGCCGTATTGCTGCAGCCATCCGTTGGCGATGCCATTGCCGGTTTGATCGCCGTTCGGGTCGAGGAGCGGCTGGATGGACAGTTCGACGGTGTTTGTATCGGTGTTGCCACAGCCGTCCAGTGCGCGCACGATGAAGAAGTAGGTGATCGGGCTGTTGCTGCCGGGATAGAGCGAGACGAATGCGGACAGAGCATTGGTGTTCAACAGCGGCGCGGAAAGATTCTCTCCCCCGCTTGCCGTGGCTTCAAACACGTTGTAGCTGATCGGCGCTGTTCCGGAAGCCGTCGACCAACTCAAGGTCGCGGCGTTGATCGCCGCGGTCACATTACCCAGTCCGCCAAATACGAGCGGGGCTCCGAGCGGCTGAACGGATTGTTCGATCGCGTTGGTGTCGCTATCGCCGCAGCCATCGACCGCGCGGACGACAAAATAGTAAGTACTCGTGCAGCTCAGCGAGGAAATGAAAGTGGATAGCCCGTTGGTGGTTAGCATTGGCGAACTGAAATTCTCTCCCCCGCTCGCCGTGGCTTCATACACATTGTAGGTAAAGGGAGTCGTGCCCGAGGCCGCGGACCAACTCAGGGTCGCGCCGCTCGTCGCCGCGGTGGCGCTGGTGAGCCCGGCGAAGGTCGGCGCCGGTTTGTACGTGAAGGCATTGACGAGGTTTCCCGTATACGAGTTGGTGCCCGTTGGGCTGATATACGGGATCGTGACGTTGACGCTTACCGTGCCCGGGGAATTCGCCGGTGTAACGGCTGTCAGCGTGTTGGTGTTCACGAACGTAACGCTGGTGGCGGCGACGCCGTCGATGCTAACTGTCGCATTGGTCATGAAGTTACTGCCGGTGATGGTGATTTGAGTCCCGCCACTTGGGCACCCATTTGTGGGACTCACGCTCTTGACGACAAACAGCGGGACATTCTGGTAGACGCGAACGTAATCGATGTCCATCTCGGACGGGAAGGTGCTGCTGTTGTTGATCGTGGAGATGCTCGGATCGCCGACGAAATCGCCGCCGACCGCCATATTCATGATTAGATAGAACGGTTGATTGAACGGCTCGGGGTACGAACCAAGGGAACTCGACCAATTGGTGATGGTCTCGTACGGGGCATTCGTATCCACGCCAAAGCTGATCGTGGCTGAATTTCCCGCGGTATTGACCCCCCATTGCAGCACATACGTATGAAAATTCGTGGTGCCGTCCCCAGTCGGAAAATAGAACTCCCCGCCGACGGGCGAGTCCACGCCTTTGTCACCCGAACTGTCCTTGTGAATGGTGCCCCACACTTCATCGGGAGTGCCCCCTTGACTTTCCATCACATCCATCTCACCGCACTCGGGCCAGCCAACGCTGGGAGAATTCGTCCCCAGTAGCCAACACGCCGGCCACCAATAGGGGCCCTTGGCAGGGAGTTTTGCGCGGAACTCAACACGGCCATAGGTGAACGAGAAAAGGCCCTGGGTCTTCACCCGCGCCGAACTATAGGGATAGGATCCACCTTGGTCATTAAGAGCAACTATGTGAAGCAAACCGTTGGCGACATAGGCGTTATTCGTGCGGCTGGTGTACGTCTCCAATTCGTCATTTCCCCAGCCACAGTTCCCTGGGCAATCATTGCCGGTGTCAAAGGTCCACTTGGTCGAGTCGAGATTGCTGCTGGAACCGTTGAATTCGTCGCTCCAGACGAGATTGGTGACGGCGTACGAGCTGGTAGGGGCGGCCAGCAGCCAAAAATATAGCGCTCCGCCCAAAAGGAGCGAACCAAGCTGGGGTCTAAGCCGACCGAATGAAACGAGAAAGCATGGCATCTTCTTGAACGCCCTAGTTATATACTAGAGGGGTTTACTAGCATAGTGGCCCCTTGATTGGCAAGCACTTTCGCGTTTCTCATGCTGAAAAGCCCTCTCCGCAGTGTTTCTCCTCATCGGACGCGTCAACGTACGCCCGGCCAACGGGGTCGTCAACCGCAGTAGTGACGAAATATATCTTGTCGGTCCCGGTGCATCACAACGAGCTTCCTGGCTTGCCGGGGGCTTCGTGCCGCCGTATCGTGAGCGCCGATGAAGAGTGGTTCCTCTCAGATCACAGCCGAAAAGCCATGCCTGCCGCCGCCTGCCGAGGATCAACAGCGATTCCTGGTGGGGAATCTGCTTCGTGACGTCTCGCGCTCGTTTTACCTCACCCTACGCGTGTTGCCGGGCCAGATTCGCCCGCAAATTTCGCTGGCGTACCTGTTGGCGCGGGCGACGGACACGATTGCGGACACCAAGGCGGTTCCACGAGCCAAACGGATAGTCGCGCTGCAACAGCTTCAAAATCTCTCCCATGTGCCGGATCTGGGCGCGATTACCGGGCAACAGACATCACCTGCCGAGAAACAGTTATTGGAGCGGCTGGAAGACTGCGTGATTGCGCTGGGGCAATTTGACGAAGCTGATGGTCGTCGCATCCAGGAGTTGCTGGAGATCATCGTGGGCGGACAGGTTTTTGATTTGCAGCAGTTTCCCGGCGAGACGGAGAAGGAGTTGGTCGCGCTGTCGAGCGACGAGGAACTGGATCGCTACACGTACATGGTGGCGGGATGCGTGGGCGAGTTCTGGACGAAGATGTGCGTGGCGCATTTGCCCGCGCTCCGCGACTGGAATGTGGAGGAGATGGGTAAGTTGGGCGTCCGCTTCGGCAAAGGCCTGCAACTTGTGAATGTGTTGCGCGATATCCCCAAGGACTTGCGGATCGGTCGGTGCTACTTGCCGGTGAAAGACCCGCGCGCGTTGCTCGATCCGAAGAATTTTGAGTCGATTCGCGCCCTTTACACCCATTGGCTCGATACGGCGGTCGAACATCTGGATGCCGGCTGGCAGTACACGATGAAGATTCCCCGTTCGGAGACCCGTCTGCGGCTCGCCTGCATCTGGCCGATTTGGATCGGGTTGATGACGATAGCGCGGTTGCGGGTGGAGAACCCGCTCGACCCCGAGCGGCACGTGAAGATTTCGCGAGGCGAAGTCTACGGCGTCATGGTGCGGTCGTTTCTCGCAAGCCGGAATGACGGGGCCTTGAACAGGCGATACCAGACGTTGCGGGCGGCGGCCAGCGGCGGGTGAGGCGTCTGCGTGATCTGGATGGTTACAGGCTGGGTCAGATCAGCCCTCGTTTTCGAGCGATGTCGGCGGCCTGGGTACGGTTTTGAGCCTGGAGCTTGCCGAGGATGTTCGAGACGTGATTCTTCACTGTACCTTCGGCGATGTGGAGTTTGTCAGCGATTTCCTTGTTGGCGATTCCTTGGGCCAACATTACGAGCACCTCACGTTCGCGGTCGGAAAGCGGCTCGATCAATCCATCGGCGGGATGCAGTGTGGCGCGGAGCGCGCGCGACGCAATCTCCGGCTGGATGAACACTTCGCCAGACTGCACGGCGCGGATGGTTTCGACCAGCTTCCGCGCCGGCAGGTCTTTGAGGAGATACCCGAGCGCTCCGGCTCGTACGCCCGCAAAGACATAGTCGTCGCGGTCGAACGTGGTCAGTATGATAATTCTGGCTTCGGGCCAGGCTTGGCAGATGGTGGCGGTGGCTTCCACGCCGTTCTGCCCCGGCATCTGGACGTCCATGAGGATGATGTCGGGTCGGAGTTCCAGGGCGAGTTTGACGGCGGTCGTGCCGTCACCCGCTTCGCCCACAACACGAAAACCAGACTCGAGGTCGAGGATGGTCTTCAATCCCTGACGCATGAGCGTCTGGTCTTCGGCCAGAAGAATCCGGATCGGTTTCATTCAAGCGATCAATCGCACGCGCGCCTCAATGAGGGCTCCCCTTGGCTCTGCCGTCGTCAGCAGGAGAGTCCCGCCGACGCCTTCGACGCGTTCCCGCAGACCGCGCAGGCCATAGTGGCCGGGCTTGCTCTCGGCATCCGGCGGTAGACCAACACCATCGTCGGTGACGCACAAAACAGCCAATTGCGGCTGCAAACTCAGTCTGACGGCAACCTGCTGAGCTTGCGCATGTTTTTCCACGTTCGTCAATCCCTCCTGTGCGACGTGCCAGAGAGCTTCGGCCACGGCGCGCGGCAAACCATCCGCGCCGGCGGCAACTTGACAATCAATTTTCACGACGGTGCGACGGCTCGCGTCTGCGCACAACGATTTCACGGCCTGGGTCAGCGGTTTGTCGCCCAAGCCGGGGGCACGCAAGTTGGCCAGCGAACGGCGCAGGGCCTCCGTGCTGGAGCGGGACAAGGTCTTCATTTCTTCCAACAATGGCCCCGCGCGATCGAGATCCACGGGCAACAATCTCTGGACGGCTTCGAGTTGCACGGTCAACGTGACGAGCGCGTGGCCGAGGTTATCGTGGAGATCCCGGGCTAGGCGTTCACGCTCGCGGAGTGTGGCGACTTCGACTTCTCGATCACGGGCCAGGACGAGTTCACTTTTTGCGGCTTCCAGTTCGCAAATCAGCTCCGCCCGCCCTTGGCTGATCTCGTCGATCCGCTTGATAAACAAGCCCATCACCATCCAGGACGCGAACACGGCGACGCGGAACACCCACTCGCCGACCGACCGCCTGGCAAGTTGCGCCTGGCCGAACGCGGCGAACTCGATGATTGTTAACGCGAGAATCGAAGACGGAACGGAATAGCTCGGCGTGAGGAAGGCGCACATTTGTCCGACGTAAAGCCCGGCCATCCATGAGAAATACGGGGCGAACAACGATTCGGGAACGCAGCAGGCCAGACTGCCAAAGAAATACATGTACCACCATCGGGGTGAAGCATCCAGCGGGGTAAAAACCCACCGTTTCAGATACAATCCCGTTTGGATGGCCGCGAGGACGAGCAGCAGCAGTTCTCGGTGGTCCCAGTTCGGCCAATTATCGTAAAGGCTTTGACCGAGAAAGTAGGCAAGAAGTCCCAGCGTCATGACATGAAGCGCGATGTGTGGTCCCGCGAGGAGCCGTTTCACCTCGGGCGTCGAGGTGCTTGAATTTGGATTCATTGGTTGGAGCATAGCTGAAAATGACCGTCGTTGAAGTTCGTTTCTTTGGTTGCGATTACGGGGAGGATGCCAGCTTGTTCTGAAGCGCCTCGTTATTCGGAAACAAAGCCGCGCCGCGCTGCCACATTTGTTGGGCATTGTCGGGGTAGCCCGCCTTCAGATATTGCTCGCCCAACAACACGTAAGACTGGGCATATTCCGGCTGTGGCGGCCGGGTCTCCTGCTGATCGATCAGTGTGGAGAAGTTCTCCATGATCTCTTGTGACTTGTTCAAACCGGCCGGCCAGTGCGTCAGGGCGGCGGCTTTATAGAATCGCGCGTCCCAGTTGTCGGGGTCGAGCGTCAATGCCTGATCAAATGTTTGGTCGGCTTCCATGGCGAGGATGCTTTGCTGGCGAATGTCCTGAGTTGTCCCCAGCTTCTGGAGATAGGCCTGACCCAACGCGGCGGAATACTCGGCAACCGACGGGTCATCCTTGACGGCTTGTTGCAGTTGGGCAATCGCTTGATCCAACTGGCCGGTATCGCGGAGTAGTTTCCACGCGGCCTGCTTCTGCGCGAAGGTCGCCTGGGGCGAGACCAGCGTTTGTAGCGGTTGACTGAAGGTCGCCGCGACAGATGGTTTGGCCGTCGTGCGGGGAGACGCTGTCACCGGTTCGCCGGTCTGCTCCGTCCCGCCATGATCCTCCCGAGCCGGCGCAGGCGTGCTGACACTCGCAGACAGATTACTCGGAGGTGAGTCCACATTCGGTGCCGGAATTTCCGCAGATTGAACCCCTGTCTCGGCGGGAAGCGAAGGCGAATTCGTTTGTCGTTTGACCACCACCACGGTGGCAATTGCCACCAGACCGATGCCGACCAATACCCATGTCAGTTTGCTCATATTACTTCATTCCTTCCTCTGAGTTTTAGCTTTTTGCTGTTTCGCTTATCGGTTGCCAGCCCGGTAGCTGGTTCCCCGCGAACGCGCCCACTGTATCTTTTGGGGTGAACCGGCAAACAGACCCCAACGGCCTGATTTGAGTAGGTCGAAAGGCATGGTAAAGGCCGTCCTACCGTCACAAGTGAGTGGTCGTAATGTCACGAGCCGGAATGATGGCGCGTTGAACGGGCGGTGCAAGAGTTGGCGCGCGGGAGCAGCAAAGTAAGGGAAGGGCGGAGGGGACTCAGGTTTGTGCAACAACGATTGCGCGGGTTTGGAGTCGACTGTATTTCGAAGTATGATATGCCCCTGCCCATGAGTAAGGTTTTACTCGATGTTGGGGTCGAGTTGGTGATTGCGCCAGGGGCACGGCGACGGAGCCACGCCAGAGGCGGGCAAGCGCCGTGGCTACCCTTCGACGGTGCTCAGGGCAGGCAGGGGGTATCCACACCCCTCTTTCTGCGAGACGAAGCCAAAATTGACGGTCGCCTCGTCCCATTCATTCCGGCTTGTGGTGATCTTGTCAGGCCGATAGGCACCGGATAGACTTAAGCCGTTGAAGGATATTGAAGGAAGATGGAGACCACCGATACAAGACCAGCGCGCGCGGCGAGCAATTGGCCGGATCTGGCGATCCTGTTGGTGATTCTAACATTCATCACGTACGCCCCGGCCCTGCGGTGCGGATTTATCTGGGATGATGACGACCATTTTACACGGAATCCCGCGATGACCTCGATACATGGACTGACACAAATCTGGTCATCGCTGGTCGTGTCGCGGTACTACCCGCTCACGCTCACCACCTTCTGGGTGGAACGCCGCCTCTGGGGGTTGCATCCGCTGCCGTATCACGCGGTGAACATCGCCTTGCAAGCGGCCAATGCCGTGCTGTTGTGGACGCTGCTGCGGCGTTTGAGGGTCCCGGGCGCGTGGTTCGCCGCCGCGCTGTGGGCCGTACATCCCGTCTGCGTCGAATCGGTGGCGTGGGCGACTGAATTGAAAAACACCCAGTCTGGTTTCTTTTTCCTCCTGTGCGTGCTGTGTTTTCTGAGGTTCGAAACCGACAACAAACGGGAGTTGTATGCCCTCGCCGTTGCGTTTGGCGTCGCGGCCATGCTCAGCAAACCGTCGACCGTGGTACTGCCGCTCGTCCTGTTATTGTGCGCGTGGTGGGAACGTGGACGTTGGCGGCGCAGCGATTTACTCCGTGTCGCCCCGTTCTTTGGGTTGGCGTTGGGTATGTCGGCGATGACGGTCATCGAGCAGCACCGTTGGGTACAGCGGGCGGGTGCGGCGGGATGGCAGTTGCCCCCGGCCGAGCGTCTGGTCATCGCGGGAAAGACCGTGTGGTTTTATGCGGCGCATGTGCTGTGGCCGGCGAAACTCATGTTCGTGTATCCGCGTTGGGACGTGTCGGCGGGTTCGGCTTCGTCGTGGCTGCCGCTGGCGGGTGTGATCGCCGTGGGCGCACTTCTGTGGATGTGCCGCCGACAACCGTGGGCGCGGGCGGGATTGTTTGGGACGGGATTTTTCGTCGTGGCGCTCTTGCCGGTGATGGGATTCTTCAATGTGTATTTCTTTCGGTACTCGTTTGTGGCCGATCATTTTCAGTATCTGGCCAGTATCGGCATTATCACGCTGGCGGTCACAGCGGTTGGACGTCTGGCGCGAGAACGCGTCCCGCGGATCGTGCTGGGAGTGGGTGCTGCCGTCGTTCTGGTCGTGTTGAGTTGGCAACATTGCGCCGCGTTTCAGAACGAGGGAACGCTGTGGCGCGACACACTCGCCAAGAATCCCGGTTGCTGGATGGCGCACGACAATCTCGCGAAGATCTTGATTTACCAAGGTAATCTGGCGGAAGCCCGCGACCATTGCGAAGAAGCGTTGCGTATCAATCCCGATGACGCTGATGGTCACAATGATTTGGGAATCGCCCTGCAGGGATTGGGGAACGTGCCCGAGGCAGTGATGCATTTCGAGCGGGCGTTGGAGATCGACGCACAGTATGCCCAGGCGCACAACAATTTGGGTCTGGCCTTCGTGCAATTGGGGAAGGTGCCCGAGGCAATACAGCACTACGAACAGGCGCTACAAATCCAGCCGGATTTTGCCGAGGCGCACTACAACCTCGGAAATGCGTTGGTGCAACAGGGGAAGCTGCCGGAGGGGATCCAGCAGTACGAACAGGCGGTGCGGATTTGGCCCGATTACGCCAACGCGCACTTTAATCTCGGCCTCGCATTGTGGCGGGTGAGTCAGCCACTGGCAGCCATCAGCCACTATCAGGAGGCGCTACGAATCAACCCGGGACTCAAGGAGGCGCACGTCAACCTGGGGATTGCTTTGTTGCAATATGGCAACACGCGGGATGCTCTCCCGCACTTTGTCGAAGCGCTGCGTTTGCAGCCGACTGACCCAAATGCGCACTACAACCTGGGGAAAGCCCTGGCCCGGGCGGGCCGGGCGCCCGAAGCCATTGAGCAGTACCAGCAGGCGTTGACTCTCAAACCTGATTTGGCCGCCGCCAGCAACGCGCTGGCGGAGATCCGAGGCGCAAGGTGAAGACATTTATGAGCTCTGCGCCCTCCGCTTCGCGCTTGAAAAACCCCCGGCTGGTCTTATGATACCCCGTCTATGTTTACCGGCACACACACAGCACTGGTGACGCCGTTCACCAAGGACGGAAAAGTCGACGAGCTCCGGCTGCACCAGATTGTGGAGCAGCAGATCGCGGCGGGCATCGACGGCCTCGTGCCCTGCGGAACGACGGGCGAGTCGCCGACACTCAGCCACGAGGAGCACAATCACGTCATCGAACTTGTTGTGCGATTCGCCGCCAGACGATGCAAAGTCATCGCGGGTACAGGCTCGAACTCGACCGATGAAGCGATTTTCATGACCCAGCATGCCAAAGAGGTGGGGGCCGACGCATCGCTGCAGGTGGCGCCGTATTACAACAAACCGTCCCAAGCAGGGTTGTACGCGCATTTCCGCGCCATTGCCGAA
>JBEKLM010000066.1:0-17117 GCA_050010195.1 Verrucomicrobiia bacterium | reverse complement strand
AATCCCCATAGTGCCTTCTCACGATTGACAAACGAATAGGCAACCGAGCAAAGAAACAATAGCAACATGGAGCACCCCGAGATCGCTCCGGTGTAGTGATGCACACCGCGATTACTGGTCAAGAAGGCAGCCAGCAAGTCTATCAGATAAGCAATAACAGTTTCGACTGCGACACAGCGAAAGAGCCGGTATCTCCAGTCGGCGGTTTGTGCGCCAGCTTCCATAAATGGCATTTCGATTAAGAGAATATGCCAGATTGTGTCCTATTTCGCGAGCTTTCCTTGCTTACAACAACAACTTTCGCACGTCGTCGTAGTTGCGGGCGACGTGGTCGGCGCGGGAGAGTTTTTCGGGCGGGAGACTGGTGGTGAGGCCGATGCAGGTCATGCCGGCCATCTTGGCGGCCTGGACGCCATGGGTGCTGTCTTCGATGACGCAACAGGTCGAGGGCCGGACGCCCAGTTTTCGGGCCGTCGTGAAATAGACTTCGGGATCGGGTTTCGGAAACCGGACATCTTCGCGGGCAACGATGAGTTGGAAGTGCGGACCGAGTCCCGAAATCTCCATGACGACATCGGCGACGTGATGGTCTGAACTGGTGGCGATGGCGAGCTTGTAGCGCTGCGCGAGTTCGGGGATGAGCACCTGCAATTCTTTGAAGACGGGGCGACGTTCGCGCAGGTAACCGAGGAAGTATTTCAGCTTGCGGGCGGAAAGGTCCTCCAGTTCATTCGGCAGCTTGTGTTTGTCGATGAAGTCCCGCAACAACGCGCCATCCGAACGTCCGTAGTAATCCTGAAACACAATTCCGTGATCGTGTTTCTTGCCGAGTTCTTCGAATAGCGTCTCGAAGGCTTTCTGGTGGAGCGGCTCGCTGTCCACGATCACGCCGTCCATGTCGAAGATGATGGCGGAGAACTTCTTCACCCGCGGAACACTTTGACCTGAAAATTGTCGGGGCGGAGGAACCAGTTCAGCAGGAGGCTGATAATGCTGATCACCAGCGCACCGCCCATCGCGGTCCAAAACGTATCGATGTGGAACGACGGAATCAGCCAACTCACCAGTTCCAGCATTGCGGCGTTAATGACCACGGTAAACAGACCGAGCGTCAGAATGTTGATCGGCAGCGTCAAGACGACCACCAACGGGCGCAGATAGGTATTGATCAACGCGAGCACGACGGACGTGACGATCAGGGTCTGACTGTTATCGAGGCGGATGCCCTTGAAGATGGACGTTACCACCAGCAACGCGAGCGCGTTGATGCCGAGTTTGGTGAGGAGGATGAGAAGCCGGTAAAGCATGGCGGCGCGAGCGGCGGATCACATCTTCCACTTGATCGTGCAGCCAATGGCGTGGGTGACCGGATTGGCGACCTTCTTATGGGTAAGCACGGCGTTGATGGCGGCGCGCAGGTCGTGGGAATGCGCCTTGTCGGGATGCTGCCAGTTGTCGTCGACGCGCCCGATGTAGCGCACTTCCTGTTTGGCGTTGAGCACAAAGACCTCGGGGGTGTATTCCGCGCCGTAGGAGCGCGCGATGCGCTGGCTCTCGTCGCGCAGGTAAGGGAAATTGAACTGTTTCTTTTTCGCGCGCCGGACCATGTTATCAAAACTGTCTTCGGGATAGCCGGCTTCGTCGTTGGGATTAATGCCGACCAGTTGCACGCCCTTGGTGGCGTAGTCGCGCTGAATGCTGATCAAGCGGTCCTCGTAGGCCTGCGCGTACGGACAGTGGTTGCAGGTGAAGATCACGACCACAACTTTCTTGTCTTTGAATGAATTCAGGGAGTAGTCCTTGCCATCCACTCCCGGAAGAGAGAAATCCGGCGCGTGCAGGCCGATTTCGATTTTCTTCATCGTCTTACCAAATCCCCCGTGTCCCACCCGTTATTCCGTCGTTGAGCGAGCATGGCACCACAAAGCCTATGCAGCGCGCCCGCAAAGGTCAAGGCCTTGTTCACACAACCATGAAAGTGATTGAGCGACGCATCCCTTTCTGTTAGACACAACACGCAGGCGTGAAAGCGCGACCGCCCCGCGATTGGGCGGATCGTTGATTTCACCGAGAATCGGTTGGATATGGAACGACTTCCACAACGCGCCGCGCAACTGTTGCGCGCCAGAGCAGACACAATTGCGTCGCAGCGCCTCACCATCGGCCTCGACGGGTTTGTGGACGAGATCATCAGCGTCGTCGACAAGCGCGAGTCTGCGGAAAAATTCACGCGGGTGCCGACCCTCGCCGCGTTCGGGGCGCGGATCAGCGCCGCGGCCGGCAAGAGCGCGAACGCCGAGTTGGTCGTCGAACGCGTCAAACTGGGCGGGAACGGTCCGATCATGGCCAACGCCTTGGCCGCGTTTGGCGCGCAGGTGACCTACATCGGCAATCTGGGGTATCCGAACCTCCATCCCGTTTTTTCCGAATTCGCCAAGCAGGCCACGGTCTACAGCATTGCCGAGCCCGGGCGCACGGACGCGCTGGAATTCGACGATGGCAAGATTATGATGGGCAAACACGCGTCGCTGGGCGACGTGAATTGGGCCAATCTTGTGGAGCGGATCGGCCGCAAGACGCTCGCGGACTGTTTTGTGAACGCCAATCTGGTTGGACTCCAGAACTGGACGATGTTGCCGCACATGAGCGATATCTGGGAGCACGTGCTGACCGAGATCTGTCCGAACATGCCGGCACAGCCGCGGCACACGTTTTTCTTCGACCTGGCAGACCCCGAGAAGCGCAAACCCGGAGACATTCGGCATGCCCTCGAATTGATTGGCAGGTTCCAGAAGTATTTCGACGTGTACCTCGGCCTGAACGAGAAGGAATCTTTCGAGATCGGTGTGGTGCTCGGCTACCAGGGGGAGCACGACGGTGAATCGTCGGTCAAGACGGTGGCGAAGTTTATCCAGGACAAGATCAAGATTTCGGGCGTTGTGGTTCATCCACGCGCCTACGCGGTCGCCGCGTCAAAGGATGGCGTGGTCAGAGCGGAAGGCCCGTTTATCCCGAAGCCGCTGATCAGCACCGGCGCGGGCGACCACTTCAACGCGGGTTTCTGCCTTGGCAAATTGGTCGGGGCGGACAACGAAATCTCGCTGCAGATCGGCGTGGGAACGTCTGGCTATTACGTGCGCACAGCCCAGAGCCCCAGCGCCGTGGAACTGGCAGACTTCCTGCATTCATTATAGCCATGCTCAGGTTGATCACTCACAACCAGGATGTCTACGGATTGATCTGGATCCTTGGTGTGACATTGATTACCAACATCCTGTGGCACTGGATCCTCATTTGTCCGCCTCTCTACCGTCGCGGCGCGCGCTTTCCCACGGGCTTGTTGTTCTGGCGTGTCTTCGCCGAATTGCGACGGTACAAAGAAATCATGACGGCCGCTGCCAGACCGATAACGCCGTATTATTTCGACTTCATCCTCACGTGGTTCAACCTGTTGCTCGCCTTCGGCACGGCCGTGCGCCTCCTGTGGGTGCAATCCCATCCGATCGGGTATTGACATCCGCGACCGCGAACTGCGCCAGCCGTCCGCTCCCTGCGTTGGCAACGCGACTCCCGCCGAATCGGATTGGGTCTTGCGGCTGGCGAGCGCCGTCTGCTATTTTGCGCACACACCATGAGCACACGCGTCAGATTCGCGCCCAGTCCCACAGGTTTTCTGCACATTGGGAGCGTGCGCACGGCGCTGTTCAACTGGCTGTACGCCCGCCACACGGGCGGCACCTTCGTCCTGCGCATCGAGGATACCGATACCGCGCGGAACACGGAGCAATCGTTGCGCACCATTCTCGACGGATTGCGGTGGCTGGGATTGGACTGGGACGAAGGCCCGGAGAAGGGCGGCGGGTTCGGTCCGTATTTTCAATCGCAGCGCGCCGATGTGTACCGGCGGCGCATCCAGGAATTGAAGGACAAGGGCCTGGCGTACGAGCGCGACGGTGCGGTCCGCTTCAAGATGTCGCGCCAGCCGATTGAAGTGCCCGACCTCATTGCGGGCAGCGTGGTGCGTCCGCTCAACGAAACCGAGATGCTCGACCCCGATTTCGTGATCGTCCGCAGCGACGGCAATCCGGTGTTTCATCTGGTCAACGTGGTGGACGATATCGAGATGCAGATCACGCACGTCATCCGTGGCGAGGATCATCTCTCGAACACGCCCAAGCACATCGCGTTGTTCCGCGCGTTTGGCGTCGAGCCGCCGAAGTACGCGCACATCCCGATGATTCTCAATCCCGACGGCACGAAGATGAGCAAGAGCGACCCCGACCCCGCCAAGGCCCGGCTCGCGTCGCTCCAAACCTACGTCGAGGACGGTTTCGTGCCGGAGGCGGTGCGCAATTACCTCTGCCTGCTCGGCTGGTCGCCGAAGGACAATCGCGAGGTCCTGCCGATCGACGATGTCATCAAACTGTTCGATCTCCCGCAAATCCTGCGCAATAACGCGCGGTTCGATTCCTCCAAATTGACGTGGATGAACGGCGAATATATCCGCGCCATGGCGCCTGACCGATTCAATGAACTGGCGCGACCGTTTCTGAAACTGGAGGGTGAGAAACCCGCGGAGCCGTATTTGCGCGCCGTGTTCGGCCTCGTGAAGGAGAAGCTCAAGCTGCTGAAGGAGTTGCCGGATTGGACCAACTACTTCTTCTTTGAAGATTATCCGTACGATCCCGAATCGGTGAAAAAATCCTGCAGCGGTCCGCAGACGAGCGAGCGCCTCGTGAAACTCGCCGACAAGTTTGCCGCGGTCAGTTTGTGGGACGCGGCCAGCCTCGAAACGGCCTTGAAAGCGCTCGCGACGGAGATGGGCGTCAAGACTGGCGAACTCATTCATCCGTGCCGCGTAGCCGTCAGCGGCAAGTCGGCGGGCCCGTCGTTGTACCACATGCTGGAAGTGCTGGGCCGCGACCGCGTGCTCGCGCGGTTGCGCCGCGCCGCCGAGAAATTTCACCCATGACGCTCCCGAATCAAATCACGCTCGCGCGCATTTTGATGATCCCGGTGTTTGTGTGGCTGACGCTGGGCTACATCCGCGACTACCAGAAGGAACAGGAACAGGAATGGGAGCGCGGGCTGGCGTGCGCGGTCTTTGCCATCGCCGCCATCTCCGACGCCGTGGATGGCTACATCGCGCGCCGCTACCATCAAAAGAGCGAACTGGGCGTCTTCCTCGATCCGCTGGCGGACAAGGCGCTGCTGCTCTCGGCGCTGATTCTCTTGAGCATCCGGTTCAAGGACGGCACACCGTTCGATCTGTTGCCGTTGTGGTTTCCCGTACTGGTGATCAGCCGCGATTTGATGCTCTTGGGCGGCTGCGTGCTGATTCACATGCTGGCGGGCCGTGTCATCGCGCGCCCGCGCATCGTTGGCAAATGCGCGACGTTTTTCCAGATGATCGCGTTCGGCTGGGTGCTGCTGAAAGTCGAGCGCCCCTCTTATCTGTGGCCGCTGTATGCCGCCGGCTTCTTCACTCTCGTGTCCGGCATCTGGTACTTGTTCGACGGCATCAAACAACTCAGCGTCCACGAAGCGAAGAAGGCGTAACCTCGCTCCTATCGTTTGCCTTGAAATAGCAGGGGCGCGAACTCCGCGAGAAACCGGCGCCACACCAGAAAGCTGTGGCGGCCGGGTGCCTCCACCCAGGCGTGGACGACCCCTTTGGTCGTGAGCCACTGGCTGAATTTCTGGTTGTTCTCGAACAGTTTGTCCTCGGTACCGCAACCGATCCAGAGCAGGCGAATACGTCCATTGACCCTCCTGGTCAGGCCGGGGAATTTCTCGTCAAAGTCACCATACAGTCCACCCGAACTGAATGCGCCGATCCACGCAAAACGATCGGGCACGCCAAGACCGAAAAGCAACGATTGTTCTCCGCCCATTGATAATCCCGCGATCGCCCGCGCCGTATGGTTGGTGGAAGCGTGATAGTTCCTCTCCACCATCGGAATGATTTCGCCGAAGAACGAATCGTGGAATTTTGTGAAGCTGTCGTTGCGAATTTGACCCCAGCCGGGCATACGGAACCCCAGCCACCCGTACTTTAGCATCTCTTTATTGCCGTACCCCAGCGGCATCACGACGATCATCGGCTTGGCCTGCTTGCGTGCAATGAGATTATCAAGAATGACATTCGCGCGACCCACGTCGACCCACCCGTCCTCGGCATCGCTGAAGCCATGGAGAAGATAGAGCACGGGATAGGTTTTCCGCGCGACGGGGTCGTAGCTGGGCGGCGTGTAAACCAGCATTTCGCGCTCGTCGCCGATGATGGTGGAACGGTAGTGATGACGATGAACCACACCATGTGGCACATCGTTGATTTCCCATGGCAGCGTTGACGGGCCGGGAACGTGCACCTGACTTTCGGTATCGACCAAATTGTATTTGAGGAACGGATTGGCCGGGTCGTTGATGCGCAGGCCGTCCACGAGGAACGAATACGAGTAGATATCCGGATCGAGCGGACCGGAGGTGATCGCCCAAATTCCCTGGTCGTCCGTCTTCATGGGCATGATGTCGCCTTCGAATCGCACCACCACCTTCGACGCGCTGGGTGCCCTCAGTCGAAACGTCACCGTGCGATCCGGATGAACCTCCGGCGAAACCAGCGGTTCGACGGATGCCTCAGCGGAGGAAATCTTGGGAGCCATGGCAATCAAAAGTGTAACATGGACGAATGTAATACGGGGAAGTGATTTTGAGACAGCAGAGCAGGTGCGACGCCCACCATCCAACCGCTCTCGCCGGCCATGGTCGATGGGTTTTCGGGCAGAAAACCTGCTCTAATCACCTTTTGTGAAGCGAATATTGCTTGCCGGCTTGTGTTTCGCGGTCGCTGTCGGCGCCCGCGCGGATGTGGTCGAATTCCAGGACGGTACAAGGACCGAGTGTCATGTCCTCAGCCTGTTCAACCAGAAGCTGGAGATTGCGGACAAGGACGGCAGCATCTCGCACGTCAGTTTCACGCAGGTCAAGCGGATAGAATTCACTTCCAAGACCGCGGCGATCACCACGCGCAGCCGCTTGATTTCGAGTGGACGATTGTTGGGTCTCGACGACGGCCTGTTCGCGTTGGCGAGCCCGAGTGGGGTAAAACAGCTCATTGCCGCTGCTGAAGTGACCGATATCACGATCAGTAGCGACTACGTTGAGGGGCCCGTCAGGCCGCCCGCTCCCCGTCCCAAACCCACGATTGTTCCGGCATCCGCTTCCCGTTCTCCCGCGAAGGGATCCATCCAGCCCGAGCGCGGCAAGATCACGATTGTTGATTTCTACGCCGATTGGTGCGGGCCATGCCGCAAGATCGGCCCGGTGTTGGAAAAGATTGCGGAAGGCAATTCCGACATCGTGCTGCAAAAGGTAAACATCGACAAAAACAAGGACCTTGCGCAGGAATACAACGTCACCGGCATTCCACACATCATCATCTACGACAAGGGCGCCGATGTAGTGGACACTGTCATCGGCGCCGACGAGCGTCGCGTCCGCAAAGCCGTCGCCGACGCCGGCGGCAACAGCTAGTCGCGATTCATACCGCGCGAGGTCAACAGGCGATTCCAGCCGCTTGATCTGCCGGACATTTGAGGCGCCATCATGCACTTCCGCACAACGAACGAACAACTGCGCTTTTCGAGAAATCCCCGGGCGAAGAAGGATAATCACGGCTTGATAAGACTCGACGATTTGCTATCATGCCTAGTAGTACTAGGCATCATTTATGAACCGCGATGAATTTGCACGGAATCTCGCAGCGGGCACATATGACTTGATCGTGCTCGACGTGTTGCGGGATGGGCCGAGCTACGGTTATGGCATTCTGAAACGCATCTCTGCTCAGTCCAGGTATACGCTCCGTTGGCACCAGGGAACGCTGTACCCGGTACTCCATCGGCTGGAGAAACGCGGATTGATCGTCGGCGAATGGCGACGCCCGAAGACCGGCCGCGAACGCCGCTACTATCGCCTCACTCCCACAGGCCAACGCGTACGGCGTGAACAACGCGAAGAATGGCGGCATCTGAGTCGCGCGGTCAATGCGTTGCTCGGCCTCTGACACACTGCTTTTCTGCTACGCAATCCGCGGGACAATTGGATGGGTCGCAGAGATGACACCTAGTACTACTAGGTGTCATACTGAAGACAGAGACGACAGGGCCGGGATGAGCGAGCTACCGGGACATATCCGGAAATATATCTCAACGACCTCCGAAGGCACCCCCCAACTGGCTAGAAGGCACGATCTATCCCGTTCTTCGCCACTTGGAGACGCAGGGTCTGGTGACAAGCCACTGGAAAGGACCGAAAGACGGGCGGCAACGTTGCTATTATCGCCTCACGCCGCGCGGTCAACGGGTCTGGCAACAGCAGCGCCGTCAGTGGACCTGCCTTCACCCGCGCCATCAACGCCCCGCTGAATCCCCCCTCCTGACACTCGTCGAACCGGTGATCGGCGATACATCGTCGTGCCGTGTAAGGCTGAAAAGCTGGTACGACAAGCTCACGCGATGGACCCCGGTGACGGACACACGACTATCGAACTTGGGAAGATCCTCCTGTTGCTCGGAAGGCGAGAAGAGGCCGAGGGTTACCTAAAGATCGGCATGCACTTCACACCTGATATGCGTGGGCGGCGCGAAGCCGCTGCACTTCTTGCATCCATCGGAGTCCCCCCAGAAGATGTCGAAGCGATTGCCGAACCTCCCAGCGCATCAGCTTTGTCTCAGGGTGTGAAGGCAAAAGTGTAACCACAAGATCGGGTACCCTTACGCCAACTGAGATGGTCGCGTTACCGCTTCCCCTCAATCTTTGCCCAGGTGTCTTTCAGGGTGATGGTGCGGTTGAAGACGGGTTTGTGGTCGCTGGGGCGAGGCGAATCCATCTTCGAGTCGGGATCGAAGCGAAATCCCTCCGCAGAATCCAGCTTACGGCCTTGCCCGCACAAGCTTCACTCGCCCGTTTTCCCCAAAGACAAGCGGCAGACCGAGTTTGGCATGCTCGGCACGAATCTGCCGATCCGCACGCCGAAACGCCCGTTTCGCGGGTGCAATGAAATCGTCCTTCTTCCGATGTCCATTGCGGTTCTTCATGACAATCCAACTATAGACATGAGTTGCTCTCTGGAGCAAGTTTCAGATTCGACGAGAAGCTGTGGGGGACTGGTCTGGCTATCCCACAACGCCCACCGGTCGGCGAGCGGCGCGTAGTCGTTAACGAAATGCCGCAGACTCCGTCCGAAACGGCGGCGAATGTCCGTTTCGGGCACGGCGTGACCACCCATTTTCACGCGTTCGCGTACGCGCGCGATGGCGATGGCCGGCGTCGGCAACCAGAGGTAATGCAAGTAAAGCCGAAAGTCTTTCCGTTTGGCCTGCTTCAGCATCCGAACATAGGTCGTGCCGCTGAGCGTGCTTTCGAAAGCAAACGTCTCGTGCCGCCTGAGAAAGGCATGAAATTCGGCAAGCAGCAACCGGCCGGCTTTCATCGCCGCGGCTCTAGCGTTCAGCGGCGACAAACCTTGCGCGATCAAATCGGCGTTCAGGAAATTGAAGCACTTCGCTTCGTGGGGAAGAAATGTCTTCGCAAAGGTCGTCTTACCAACGCCGTTGCACCCGGCAATCAAATAGATAATTGGCTGTGATTCCGGCAACTCAGCCTTTCTTCTCAATCTTCGCCCAAGTGTCCTTCAAGGTAATCGTCCTATTAAACACCGGCTTGTGGTCGCTGGGGCGAGGGGAATCCATCTTCGAGTCGGGATCGAGGGTGAAGTAGCCGAGGCGTTCGAATTGATACCGGACTTCGGGCCGGGCGTCGATGAGGCTGGGCTCGCACTTGGCGGTGACGACTTCGAGGCTGTGCGGGTTGAGATGGGTCTTGAAATCGCCTTCCGCGTCCGGCTCGGGGACGGTGAAGAGACGGTCGTAGAGACGGACTTCGGCGTCGATGGCGTGGGCGGCTGAAACCCAATGGATCGTGCCTTTGATCTTCCGCGAGGAGGTCGGCCCGCCGGTCTTGCTGCCGAGATCGGCGGTGCAGTGGAGTTCGGTGACGTTGCCGGTCGCGTCCTTGATGACCTCGTCGCACTTGATGATGTAGGCGTATTTCAACCGCACTTCGCCGCCGGGCTTCAATCGGAAGAATTTCGGGGGCGGCGTCTCCATGAAATCGTCCTGCTCGATGTACAACGCGCGGCCGAACGGGATTTTGCGGGTGCCGGTGGACGGGTCTTCGGGATTGTTGACCGCGTCGAGTTCCGAGTAATGATGCGGATCGATGTTGGTGATGACCACCTTGAGCGGGCGCAACACGGCGAGCCGGCGCAGGGCGCGCTTGTTGAGGTCCTCGCGGATGGCATGGTCGAACACGGCCATGTCGGTCACGCTGTTGAATTTCGTGACGCCGACGCCAATCGCGAAGGCGCGCACCGCCTCGGCGGGCACGCCGCGCCGGCGAATGCCGCTGATCGTCGGCATGCGCGGGTCGTCCCAGCCCGACACCACCTTATCGTTCACGAGCTGGATCAGTTTGCGCTTGGACACGATGGTGAACGTGGGAATCAGCTTGGCGAACTCGTACTGGTGCGGCAACGGGCGCGGCAGGTCGAGGTTTTCGAGGATCCAGTCGTAGAGCGGACGGTGCACCTCGAATTCCAGCGTGCAGATGCTATGCGTGACGCCCTCGATGTAATCGCTCAGGCAATGCGCGTAATCGTACATCGCGTAGATGCACCACTTGTCGCCCGTGTGATGGTGGGCGGTGTGGCGGATGCGGTACAGCACGGGGTCGCGCATCCAGATGTTCGGCGAGGCCATGTCGATCTTTGCGCGCAACGTCCGTTTGCCGTCGGGAAATTCGCCCTTCTTCATCCGCACGAACAAATCGAGGCTCTCCTCGACGGAACGGTTCCGAAACGGGCTGTCCGTGCCCGGCTTGTCTGGCGCGCCGCGATAGCGGTCCGTGTCCTCGGGCGACAGATCGCACACGTACGCCTTGCCTTTCCGAATCAGCTCGATCGCCCACACGTACAACTGATCGAAATAATCCGACGCGTAGAACGTCTCCAGCTTCTCCCCTTTCGGGGCCGACTTCGGATTCACTGCACCAAGATAGAAATCCGGTTTCCCGTCAATCGACTGCGGTTCGGGCGTTTTGCCCGCCGGCTTGAATCCCAGCTTGTCATCCGCCCAGCCGCCGATGAGCCATTCCACGTCCTGGATAATGGAATCGACGTACTCGACCTCTTCCTTGGTCGGGTTGGTGTCGTCCATGCGCAGGTTGCACTGGCCATTGAACTCGCGGGCGATGCCGAAATTCAGGCAGATGGATTTCGCGTGGCCGATGTGCAGGTAGCCATTCGGCTCCGGCGGAAACCGCGTGACGATTTTCGGGTATTTCCCCGCGGCCACGTGTTCGTGGACGATGTCGCGGATGAAATCTTTCGGTTCTGGTGATGGAGCAGCATTGACATTTTCGTTGGACATAACACCTCTAGGAAATCGCATCCGGCCCGAAAAGGCAAGAGCGCCAGAACCGTGAGGCGCTGGCGCTCCGCGAGTACGAATCCCCCGCTTACGCCGCGGTCAATTCCTTGACGGCCTTATCGCGAATGGGTTGGTCCGCGCAACGGTTCGGGTCGGCCAGCCCGGAGTCGAGGCGCGACTTCCGCGTGGCGTAATCCCCGCGTTCATCCTTCAACACGACCCACGGATCGGTCGCATCCTGTTTGCCCGCAGAAATTTTGCCAGTCAGTTCTTCATTCGCCATGCTGGTGTGCGAGCCGAAATCGCTCGGAAAAACGATCTTCGCTTCTTTTTTGCCGCCCGCCTTGTCGTCCCTCGCCTTCGGGCGTGCGCTCGTGGTGCCTACTTTGGGTGCTGTTGCTGTTGCCATACTAATGTGTCTCCTGAATCATCTTTGGTGTAAGGAGGTGTATTAAACCGCCTGCGCGCGCCACCGTCAAGCTCCGCGACACCAACAAAAAGCCCCGAGGCTACCCTCGGGGCTTCCTGTGTGTGTAGGGGGCTCCGTGGATTCAGGAGCATCCCATTGAGTTGCCGCAGTTAAGGCACTTGTAGCAGGCGCCGTTGCGCACGGTAATCGCCCCGCAGGTGTCGCAGGCGGGCGCATCCTGCATGAAGTGCTCGACGGTCCGGCTGAGTCGCTGCACGGCGGTCAATGCGCCGTGGTTCCCCGTCGGCCGGGCCGGTGCTTCCTCGGTCTGTTCGAGTTCGACGACGGGTTTGTTGACAATTCGTTTCTCCTGTTCCTCGACCTCTTTGAGTGGGAACTCGGGTTGCCCGGCGTTCGGTGAATTGGCTTCGCGATAACCGGGGATGAACTGGCACCCGAGCCAACGGAACAGGTAGTCGGTGATCGACTTGGCGATCGGGATATCGGGATTCTTGGTGAAACCGCTCGGCTCGAAGCGCTGGTGGGTGAACTTGTTGACGAGTGTCTCCAGCGGGACGCCGTATTGCAGGGAGAGACTGACCAGCGTGCCGATGGTGTCCATTAGCCCGCCGATGGTCGAGCCTTCCTTGGCCATGGTGATGAACAACTCGCCGGGTATGCCGTCGTCGAACAGGCCGACGGTGATGTAGCCTTCGTGGCCGGCGATGTCGAACTTGTGGGTGATGGCCTTGCGGGTGTCGGGCAGGCGATGCCGCGCGGGCGTGCCGAGCCGGGCGCGCAACTGCGTCACTTCTTCTTGTAGTTCCAGGATGCGTGATTTGAAGGAATCGACCTGTTTCGCCGCGGCCTCGGCCAACGTGGAACCGTTGTTCTTCGAGGTGTTGAGCGGCTGCGAACGCTTCGAGCCGTCCCGATAGATCGCCACGGCCTTCAGGCCAAGCCTCCAGCCTTCGACGTAGCTCTGCATGATGTCCTCGACAGTGGACTCCTGCGGCATGTTTACCGTCTTGGAAATCGCCCCGCTGAGGAACGGCTGCGCGGCGGCCATCATCTTGAGGTGGGCCATGTACTGGATGCTGCGCCGGCCCTTGGCGGGCTTGAACGCGCAATCGAACACGGCGACGTGTTTTTCCTGCAGGTGCGGCGCGCCCTCGATCATGTCGTTTTCGTCGATGTACTTCACGATCTCGGTAATCTGCGGCTCGGTGTAGCCGAGTTTGCGCAACGCCATCGGCACGGTGCGATTGACGATCTTCAACATGCCGCCGCCGGCGAGCAATTTGTATTTCACCAGCGCGATGTCGGGTTCGACGCCGGTCGTGTCGCAATCCATCATGAACGCGATGGTGCCGGTGGGCGCGAGCACGGTGACCTGCGAATTGCGATAGCCGAAACGTCGGCCCAGCTCGACGGCTTCGTCGCCGCAACGCAGCGCCGCGCTGCGCATGTAATCGGGGCAACTCGGGTGAATGCGTTTCACCGCGTCGCGGTGCATTTCCATGACCTGCAACATGGGCTCGCGGTTCCCGGTGAACCCCTCGAAGGCGCCGATTTTCTCGGCGATCCGCGCCGATTGGCTGTACGCGTGCAAATGCATGATCGCGGTGATCGCGCCGGCCATGCCACGGCCCTCGTCGCTGTCGTAGGGCAGTCCCATGGACATAATGAGCGAGCCGAGGTTGGCGAAGCCCAGGCCGAGCGGGCGGAACAGATGACTGTTCCGCGCGATGGTCTCGGTCGGATAACTCGCGTTGTCGACGATGATTTCCTGGGCGGTAATGAAGATCTCCACCGCCGATTTGAACCGCTCGACGTCGAATGTGCCGTCCGCGCGGAGGAACCGCATCAGGTTCAGCGAGGCGAGGTTGCAGGCGCTGTTGTCGAGGAACATGTACTCGCTGCACGGGTTGCTGGAGTTGATCGGCGCGGTGGCCTTGCAGGTGTGCCAGCGCTGGATCGTGTCCTCGTACTGCACGCCCGGGTCGCCGCAGGTCCAGGTGCCTTCGGCGATGCCGCGCATCAATTCGCGGGCCTTGTACGTCGGCCCGGGCCGGCTGGGATTGGTGACCCAATGCGTCGTCCAATCCTTGTCTTCCAACACCGCGCGCATGAAATCATCGGTCACACGCACGCTGAGGTTTTCATTCTGGAACGAAACGGAGCCGTAGGCGTCGCCGTTGAAGTCTCCCGCGTACCCCTGCTCGATCAACGCCCAGGCTTTGCGTTCTTCATTCGGCTTCGCCTCGATGAAGTCCTTGATGTCGGGATGCCAGACCTTGAGCGTGTTCATCTTCGCCGCGCGGCGGGTTTTGCCGCCGGATTTGACCACGCTGGCGATGGCATCATAGACCTTCAGGAAAGACAACGGCCCGCTCGGGCGTCCGCCGCCCGACAGTCTTTCGCGGACACTGCGCAACGACGACAGGTCCGTGCCCGTGCCGCTGCCGTACTTGAACAGCATCGCTTCGCTGCGAGCCAACTCCATGATGTCTTCCATCGTGTCGCCGACGGATTGGATGAAACAGGCCGAGCATTGCGGATATTCGTATTGTGACCGGGCGCGGTTGACGCTGCGGGTGGTCGCATCGAAATAGTAGCTGCCCGCGCCACTCCGCTTGCCGACTCCGTACTGGCTGTGCAGGCCGCAATTGAACCACACCGGGGAATTGAACGACCCGTACTGGTTGAGGCAGAGCCACGTCAGCTCGTCATAAAAGGTTTCGGCGTCCTTGTCGCTGGCAAAATAGCCGTCGCGGTTGCCCCAATCGGCAATCGTGCGGGTGACGCGGTGAATGAGCTGACGAACGCTCTGCTCGCGCTCGCCGGTTCCGTTCTCGCCGTAGAAGTACTTGGAAACGACGACTTTGGTGGCGAGGATGGACCAGGTTTTCGGGACTTCGACATTCTCCTGCTTGAAGATCACCCGGCCCGCTTCGTCGGTGATCTCGGCGGTGCGCTGGTCCCATTCGACTTCATCGAACGGCTTCACGTCCGCGCGGCTGAACACGCGCGGGACCACCCAACCGATCTTCCGTGGCGGCCCCGGTGGAACAACTCTCGGTGTTGGGTTGGTGCGTCGGGTGCGTTTGGTTGGTTCCGTCGAGACTGGCAAATCCGCTACAGAATCCTTCTGGGTCTGTTTTTCCTTGGCCGCAGAAAGCTCCCCCACTCCGTGCTTCAAATTGATCACTGTCCCCTCCTCAAAAAAGCTAGTCGGTTGCGACTTTTCGGCGGTCAACGTCTTGGTTGGAAACCACCGCTAATAGTGCGGGCGGGACTATATGCACCCCATATATTGTGTTTCAAGACAAAACTGCGCCCGCCGCCACTTTTTTTCAAACTCGCTGATTTTTAACGAACTTTCGCCGCTCGCGTTCCCGACATTCCAACATGATTGGGCAGCCGGTGAACGCCCATGCCGCCCGAATTTTGTCGATCAAGAACCGCTTGTAATGCGGCGTCAAACAACTCGCATGATTCACGAATAGCCGAAACGTCGGCGGATGGGAAGCTTTTTGAAACGCATAAAAGATTTTAAATCTCTTGCCACCGGAAAATGGCGGTGGGTAGGCGTCGAGGGCCCGCATAAAGAGCTTGTTGAGCTGCGGCGTGTCGATGTGCCGGATCATCTCGGTCTCGATCACCGCGACCTGCTCGAACAATTGATTCAGGTTCTGACCCGTTTTCGCCGAGGCAAACAGCACCGGCGCCCAATCGAGGAAAAACAACTCTTTCCGGAGCGCCTCGAGATACTGCTCGCGAAACGTTTTCTTCCGTTTCATGCCCCGGCTCTCGCGCACCCTGTCCTTGTGTTCCTGTTCCTCGGCGAGGTCCCACTTGTTTACCAGCACGATACAGCCGCGCGCCGCCTCGGCAATCTGCCCCGCAATGGCCTTGTCCTGCCTCGTCACGCCGGCGACGGCGTCGAGCACCAGCACGGCAATGTCACACTCGCGGATGCTGCGCTCGGCCCGCATCAATCCAAACTGATCGACCGACGACGTGATTTTTCCACGATGCCGCAAGCCGGCTGTGTCAATCAGCAGGTACGGCTTCTCGTGGATGGTAAACGGCACATCGACCGAATCCCGTGTCGTGCCGGGGATATCGCTCACGATCGTCCGCTGGTCCTTCAGGATCGCGTTGATGAGGGAGGATTTGCCGACGTTCGGTCGCCCGACGATCGCAATGCGCGTTGGAGGCGCCGTCTCCGGCTCGACCCCCGCCGCGAATTCTTCCGTGGCGGCCTCCAGCAACTCCCGGACGCCGAGGCCATGCGCGGCGGCGATGGAGTACGTCTGGTCGAACCCCAACTCGGAGAACTCGGCGTCCGTTCGCGCCCGGCCCGCATTATCCACTTTATTGACCGCGAGAAAGATCTTCTTGCCGCTGGTGCGCAGCTTGCGGGCGATTTCCTGGTCCAGCGGCACGACGCCTTCCGTCACGTCGACCACCATAATGATGGCCGTGGCCATTTCGATGGCGATTTCGGCCTGATGCCGCGTCGCGTTCGCCATCAGGTCACCGCTTTTCTCGTCGTCCATGAACGCGATGCCGCCCGTGTCGACAACCTCGAAGGATTTATCGCCCCAGCGGGCGGTGGCTGAGACGCGGTCGCGAGTCACGCCCGGCTCTTGATGGACAATGGCAATGCGCCGCCCGACGATTCGGTTGAAGAGCGTGCTCTTCCCGACGTTGGGACGTCCGACGATGGCCAGGATGTCGTGCGCTTTTTCCATGAAACAGCAAGGCTGCTTCTGCCCGGCCCTGCATACTAGCGGAGTTGGACGGATTTCACCAGCCGCGAATCGGGACCCTTGCCGCGAGTCAAGTGTTGGCCCGTGCGATACTTCGCGATCTGCTCGTCAAGGGTTTAGCGGGCGACCTGTGAACCAGATCCTCGCAAATATGGGTGAGGATGCCCAGGGCAATCTGAGCCTGTCCTTCGCCGGTCAGCGACTTCTCCCTCAACGAACGCCCAGGATGGATAAGATTGCGTTGGTTCTGCAGAAAGTCATTCAAACTCCGCGTCGATTCCTGCAGGAGCTTCAGCTTAAGCGCAGTGCGTATAAGATCGTCTAGTCGCCATTTCTCCAACGGCTCTTTACTCTTGGTCGCGTTCTGGATGACACTCGCATCCTGCTGCCGGAGCAAATCGAGTAAGATCGCTTCGGTCGCACTACCCGCAAGCACGG
>JBEKLM010000065.1:0-19371 GCA_050010195.1 Verrucomicrobiia bacterium | reverse complement strand
CCGCCGCATTGCCGCTGATCGACGCCCAGTTTTGATTCGCCATCATGATGACGAAGACGGTTTGGATGTTTTGCAGCGTAGCGGGAACTGGAATGGTGTAATCCGCCACAACGGGCAGATGGTCGCTGGCGGTGGTGAGATATTGGTAGAGCTGGGAGGCAGTGATCCCTACCCCGGTTGTATTCAAATCGCTGTTGAGCGCCGTATCGGAACCATTATTCACGCTTCCGTTGCACGGGGGCGAGCCATTGTTGCCAAATCCGTGATACGTCCCGGCAACATACGCCAGGCCGCCCGCCACGCCGTACAGAACATTGCTCGTCATCATCTCATAATCATCGCGGTAGCGAAGATCCGTGGCGGATTCCGTTAACGCGAATACCGTTGAGCACGAATCAAAATTCGACGAGGCGGAACCACTCGGATTGTACACATCAAAGGCTTGATTCGTCCCCGGGGCGACGAGCGTCTGGTACATGGCTTCACCGGCGTTGCCGGTGTTGAAATCACCTGTGAACAGCACTCGCGCATTGCTCGGTAACGTCGCCACGTCCCCCCGGACGATCTGGGCTTCGGCATTGCGGGTCGATACGTCGCTGGCAGCCGATCCCGATTTGTAATGGTCCACGTAAACGTAGAACTCGTTGTTGCTCGTAGGGTTGACGCCCGCCGGTGCAAATTCGTAACGCACGATCTGGCGGGGTTCCGAACTGGAGTTCGGCGTCCCGACTCCCACCGAAGCGATCAACTGTAGCGTGTTCGTATTATACACCATGGCATTCGGGCCGCCGCCATCGGTCTCGCCACCGTCATCCGTCGCTTGGTATGGGCTCATCGCATACCCGGCCGGGTTGGTACGCGATCCATAGAAAGCGTTTAGACCGTCCACAATTGGTTGAACGGTGGTCGTGTTACTCGTCGTTTCTTGCAGCGTGAGGATGTCGATCGGTCGGTTCGTACCGCTTGCCAAGACCTCTTCCCCAATCCCTTCGAGCACGCCGCCGTTGGTCACGCTTCCGCCGCTGGATGGTGCAATCAACCCCGGGAGCGGCGTGGTGGCCCCGTTAATGTCGTCCTCAATATTATAAGTAACCACGCGAATTGTTCTCGTCTGGGCCAAGCCGACCGTCGTAATGCCGCAAGCCACCAAAAACGCGCTAAGCCCCAAGAGACGGCGGACTGTAACTGATTTAACTGGAAGTGTTTTCTTCATTAGCTTTCCCTAGACGTGAATGTCTCCCTTTCATGCGATCGCAAGCGCGATCCTAAACATCATGTGCTATGTCCTCGAGTCCACTCGACACAACAACTCCCCGTGGCATCATAAAATTTCCCTTGCCTCGCCAGCATCTCTACTTATACCACATTTTTCCGTTGCCCTGCAAGGGAAATCGCGCTAAAAGTCGGTTTTGGGGAAGGTCGTAACAACAAGGAGGAGGAAATGAAGCGGGCATTCGTGATTTTTGCCCTTTTTCTGGGCGCTTGCGTCGGTCAACCCGCGCTCTCGCGCGGGCAAACCATCTCGCCGGTCGGCACATGGCAGGTCGATATTCTGGACTCTGAAAAGGGCATCTTGATGATGACTTTTTCCAACAACTTCACCGTCAGCGGCTACGGCATCACCCGCAAGCAATTCGGGTTCGTCACCTTGGCGGGCAATTGGAGTTTCGACAGCCAGGGCGACGTGGTCGCCGGCTACGTCCAGACCATCAACGGCGTGGGCACGGCGTACAGCCTCGCCGCACGTATGCTGTCTGCCAGTCGGTTCCGCGGTAAAGCCACCGGCACCAGCGGCGGCTATCGATGCAAGGGCGAGCAACCCGAGAGTTTTCCTGACCTGAGCGGTTCGTGGAACGCCGCGGTCAAACGAAGCGGAAAAACCCTCAACGAGTCGTTTATCGCGATCGCCTCCTCCAATTATCCGACGGTCTTCGATGTCACCGGGCAGGGATTGAGCGATACGGCGTCATACACGTTGTCCGGCACGATCATCGTCTCGGCGGAGAACAAGGTGAACGCGTCCCTCGACCGGACGTTCGGAACTGTCACCCAGCACAGCTCCCTGTCCGGGCTGTTCAAGCCCACGGGATCCAAACTCCTGCTGGACGGCAGCGACGACACCGGCGCGCACCTGTCCGAGACCGCCGTGCGGTAGCGCACTATCCTCGATTCGTGACGCCGGCCATTTAGGGCCTGACCCACGCGACTACGCCGTGCCTTGGTCGCAAACGAAGCCATTTCCGGCCAAACGATATGCCTGCCGTACAGGGCAAGGATTATCTAGCATTTGTGGCTATATACTGTTAGCATGGTGCGGTAGGGGACGATGGCGTACTGCGGCGTGTACGGCGGCCCGGACACCAATGCGGGGCTGGCGATGCACGATTGCCAGTTTCTCAACAACGTGTTCTACAATACCAATCCGGTCATCATCAACGGCAGCGCAGCGGCGGGCATCCTGCTCGGTTGTGGCGGCGGCCCGCAGTTGAACCACATGTATAACATCCTCGTCGCCAACAACACCTTTGCCGATGTGGACTATGGCTTCCAGATTGGCCCCTACGACACGTCGCAGACGGTCTATACAAACATCACGGCGGTCAACAACATCGGCGTGAACAATAAGGCAGCGTGTATCGCGGGCAATCTCTCGGGGGGTACACCAATCGCCAATATGACGAATTATTGCAACAAAGCGATTGGCGAGATGATCTCACCCGCCAACTTTGTGGCGCCGACAACGACCAACGCCGTCAAGTTCGTCTCGTACACGCCCTACGCCACGAACAATGATTTCCACTACGCCACCAACGACACCGGCGCGATTGGTAACGGCATGAATTGGAGCGCGTATTTCGGTGGGAACAAGGACGGCGCCACCAACGGACGGCCGGCGGTGGGCGCGTGGAACATCGGAGCGTATTAGCACGCCCAGAAAGGTAACCACCATGAAAATGCACCCACTAACAGAACACCACGATTGCAATGGCGTGGATCGCCACTTTATGTTAATCATAAAGCGAGGCAGAGAGGCAGCGCCGTGAAGACCAGCTTTATCGTGTTCTTGGCCGTCTTGGGACTGTGCTGCGGGCCGGTTCAGTCCGACGCCCAGACCGTGTACGTGTCGACCTTCAATCTGGAGTCTGTGCTCTCAATCAATTCCGCGGGCACTGTGACGACGTTCGCTACGGCCAGTTCCGGCCTCAATTATCCTGTCGGCCTCGCCTTCGACAGCGGCGGGGACCTCTTCGTCGCCAATTCAGGCGGCGGGAACGGCAACAGTACAATCGAAAAGTTCACCCCTAATGGGATCGGAACCGTCTTCGCATCGTCGGGCCTGAACGAGCCATGGGGCATAGCGTTCGACAGTGGTGGCAATTTGTACGTAGCGAACGTTGACACAATCGAAGAGTTCAATCCGAACGGTTCCGGTACTGTCTTCGCCACCGCAGCCTCTGGCTTGAGCGAACCTGAAGGCCTCGCCTTCGACAGCAGCGGCAATTTGTACGTTGGAAATTATGACAACACGATTCTGAAATTCAACACAAACGGAGCGGTGTCGGTGTTCGCAACGGCAGGCGTCGATAACCCCGGGGGGCTTGCGTTTTACGGCGGCAACCTTTACGTCGCAAATTACGCAAACAACACCATCGAAAAATTCAACGCGCTGGGCCAGGGCTCCATTTTCAGCAGCACCAACCTCCTCAGATTCCCGGATGGCCTGGCCTTCGACAGCAACGGCAACCTCTACGTTGCCAATGAGGGCAACGGCGAGGTCCTAGAGTTCGGCCCTAACGGGGTCGGGACCGTGGTCGCCTCCGGTCTGGGCAACGCAGTTTACCTCGCCATCGAAGAAATCCCCGAGCCATCCTCACTTTTGCTGGCCGCACTCGGTGGCATCTCCCTCGTCGCCTTCCTCCGACGCAAGCGCATGTAAAATCGTAAGATCACATGTCCGCGCCTCGCCCTGTTTCTCCGGGATTGACCCTCGCGGAAGCTTTCACCTACAGTGCCGACTGACGTCGGCATGAAAATCCTGGTCATCGGAAGTGGCGGACGCGAACACGCGCTCGTCTGGAAACTCGCCCAAAGCCCGCGGGTCGCGAAACTCTTTTGCGCCCCCGGTAATGCCGGCATTGCCGACCTGGCCGAGTGCGTGTCGATCGCTGCTACTGATATTCCATCGTTGGCTGCATTCGCCGCCGGCGAAAGGATCGATCTCACGGTCGTCGGCCCTGAAGCGCCGCTGTGCGCCGGTATCGTGGACATTTTTCAAACGTGCGGGCTTCGCATTTTCGGCCCGAACCAGCGTGCCGCCCAACTCGAGGGCAGCAAAGTCTTCTCAAAACAGCTCCTGCTCAAATACAACGTCCCGACCGCACCCGCCGCGATTTTCAGCAATGCCGACGCCGCCCGCGCCCACCTCCGCAAAGTCGGTGCGCCGATTGTGGTGAAAGCCGACGGCTTGGCGGCGGGCAAAGGCGTGATCGTCGCTTCGTCCGTCGAAGAAGCCGAGCAGGCCGTTGCCGAAATTATGGATAAGAAGGTTTTTGGCGCGGCCGGCGCGAGAATCGTCGTCGAGGAATGTTTGCGTGGCGAAGAACTCTCCGTCATGGCGCTCGTCGACGGCCAATCATTTCGGACATTGGCCTCCGCGCAGGATCACAAACGGGCGCTCGACGGCGACCGCGGCCCGAACACGGGGGGGATGGGCGCCTATTCGCCCACGCCGGCGTTGGACAAGAAACTCGACGTGGAGGTCGCGGAGATCTTTCGGCGCACGCTGGCGGGACTGCAGGCGGAAGGCATCGAATACCGGGGTGTGCTGTATGCCGGCTTGATGATCACCGAGCGCGGCCCACAGGTGCTCGAATTCAACTGCCGTTTTGGCGACCCCGAAACCCAGGTCGTGCTGCCACGGTTGGAATCCGACCTGGTCGATGCGGTGGAAGCGACGATCGACGGTTCCCTGGACCGCTGGCAACCGGCTTGGAAGCCGGAAGCCGCTGTCTGCGTCGTGATGGCGGCGGCCGGGTATCCGGGCCCGTATGACCGGGGCCAGCCGATTGCGGGGTTGAAACAGGCGGCCAACTCGGATAAAGTGTGCGTGTTTCATGCGGGCACACGGCGAGCTGACGATGGCCGGACCGTCACGGATGGTGGACGGGTCCTGGGCGTGACGGGCGTGGGCAACACGATCGAAAGCGCCGCCCGCCGGGCGTACGAAGCGGTCGAACAAATTCATTTTGACGGCGCTCATTTTCGCCGCGATATTGCCGCCCGTGCGGCGCGGAAGTGACGGCATTGCCGCCGGTCAGTGAACGGAAGTTTTTGGGGGAACGAGGTACGATGAGAATGACGGCCATGAGAATCAGTACAGGCGTTTTGCTGGTGGTTGCCGGCGGGGTATTGTTTTGCCGTGCGGCCACTGCCGATTCGTCGTTGCGGGAGACAACCGAGGTCATCAGCGTCCTCAAATCGAACTACGTCGATCGCGACCAGCTCAATGACAAACTGCTCAACGAAGCCACGGTGGACGGCCTCCTCAACGCCCTCGGCCACGGCGTGGTGATTGTCCCGCCGCCAGCGCCCTCGACGAACGATGCCAGGGTCGCCGCCGCGGAGCCACATCCGACGCCCGGCTCCGCCCGCGCCGAGGTCATCGACCCCAACATCGGCTACATCCGCCTCGTCGATGTGACGGGAGAGACTCTGGCGGCGCTCGACACGGAATTGAAACATTTCGCCGAAGCAAAAGTCACGGGCTATGTGCTCGATTTGCGGTTCGCTGATGGGACGAATTTCGCCGCGGCCGCGGAAATCGCCAGCCGATTTCTGGCCGACGGGCAGGAGTTGTTCACGCTAAAGAGTTCGGAGAAGGGCACCCAGATCTTTCACGCCAGTTCGGCAGTCAAATCCAACTCCTCCGAGGCCGCCGATCTGACGACCGCGCCGCTGATGCTGCTGGTGAACGCGCAAACGCGGGGCAGCGCCGAGGCATTGGCCGGCGCCTTGCGCGCACAGGATCGCGGCATTGTTGTCGGTTCGCAAACCGCGGGCTCCGCGGCGGCCTGGCGGGACGTGAAGCTGGCGGATGGCCGCACGTTGCGATTGGCGACAGCGAAAATCGTGTTGCCGCCGTCCATTGCGGGGGGCCAGTCCGTTGATTTGTTTCCCAACGGGATCACGCCGGATGTGACCGTGAAGATCGATACGCAAAAGGAATATGACGTCGTGTTCGCCCCGGTGACCAACGAGACACTGACTGTGAGCCTGCAACCACGGGTAAAAAAGAAGGATTTGACCGAGGCGCAGTTGGTCAAGGCGTTTCATGGACAGGCGGTCGATCGGGACGAGGCGTCGTCCGACCAGGACCATGAAGAGGAAGGCGAAATCCAAAACGTGCGGGATGTGGTGCTGCAACGGGCGGTGGACATTTTGAAGGGTATCCGAGTGCTCTTGTCCTGGCAATGAAGCGCCACGGATGGCACGTTCGGCCCGTAATCGGCACACTGTGAGGATTCGATGAAGAAGATTCTCTTCCTATGCACCGGCAACGTTTGCCGCAGCCCGATGGCGGAGGGCCTGCTCCGTCACATGCTGCGGGGTCGTGATGACGTTCAGATCGCCTCCGCGGGCCTCGGCGCACTGGACGGCTTGCGCGTGACCGATGCCGCCACCGAGGTCGTCGCCGAACTCGGCGTCGACATTTCCTCGCATGTCAGCCAATCGTTGAACAGTGACCTCGTGCAGCGGGCGGACTTTATCTTCGTCATGACCCGCCAGCATCAGGACGCGCTCCAGACCTTGTTCCCGTCCGCGTCGGAAAGGACGTTTCTCGTGCGCGAGTTTGAAGGGTCGCGCACGGGCGAGAACAAGGACATTGCCGACCCGATTGGTCAGTCCATCGAAGTCTACCGCCGCACGCGCGACCAGATCCGCGATGCCCTGCCAAGCCTGATTGTGTTTATCGACCAGACCGCGGCCGCCACGCGCAAGGCGACCTCGGAGGCCGCCGCACCCGTGACCAACGAGGATGCCCGTCCCCTGCGCATTGCGCTGGCGGGCGATCACGGCGGCGTCGAGATCAAGGCGGCATTGAAGGACTGGCTGGCGCAGCACGGCTATCCGTTTGCGGATTTCGGCACGCACACGACCGACCCGGTGGATTACCCCGAGTACGCGTTCATCGTCGCGCGCGAATTGCTCGCGGGGAACTTTGACCGCGGGGTGTTGATCTGCAAGAGCGGCATCGGCATGACCATCGCCGCCAACCGGTTTCCCGGCATCCGCGCGGCCATGGTCAGCACGGACCACTGGGCCCGGCTCAGCCGCGAGCACAACGACGCCAACGTTCTCGTCCTGTCGGGCATCGACACCAATCCCGAGCAGGCGAAGGAACTCCTCGATATCTGGCTGCATACGGATTTTGGCGGTGGCCGCCATGCTCGTCGTGTCAGTGAAATGGACCATCCACCCACGATTATGAATACGCCCTCTACCCCGACGAAGAAAACGTCCGCGCTCGCGGTGACCGATCCCGAGGTTTTCGATGCCGTCCAGCGCGAGAAGCAGCGCCAGCAGGAGAACATCGAGCTCATTGCCAGTGAGAATTTCGTGTCGCCGGCCATCCTCGAAGCCGCTGGCACGGTGTTGACGAACAAGTATGCCGAAGGGTATCCCGGCCGACGCTATTACGGCGGCTGCGAATACGTGGACATCGTCGAACAACTGGCCATCGACCGCGCCAAACAGCTCTTTGGTGCCGAGCATGCGAACGTTCAGCCGCATTCCGGTTCGCAGGCCAACATGGCCGTGTACTTCGCCGCGATTCAGCACGGGGACACGATCCTGACGATGGAACTGGCCCACGGCGGCCATCTCACCCACGGTTCGCCGCGCAATTTTTCCGGCCGCTTCTACAAGGTCGTCCATTACGGCGTGCGTCCGGACACCGAAGTGATCGATTACGATCAACTGGCAAAACTGGCGCGGGATTGCCAGCCGAAAATGATTACCGCCGGGGCGAGCGCCTATCCGCGCATCATCGATTTTCAGCGGATGCGCGAGATCGCCGACAGCGTGAAGGCGCTGTTGTTTGTCGACATGGCCCACATCGCGGGGTTGGTGGCCGCGGGCATTCATCCGAGTCCCGTGCCGTATGCCGATTTTGTCACTACCACGACGCACAAGACATTGCGCGGTCCGCGGGCCGGCTTGATCCTCTGCAAGGCGAAATACGCCAAGGACATTGACAGTTGGGTGCTGCCGGGGATTCAAGGCGGCCCACTCATGCACATCATCGCCGCCAAGGCCGTGTGTTTCCTCGAAGCGATGAAGCCCGAGTTCAAGGATTACCAGCAACAGATCGTGAAGAACGCCAAAGCACTCGCCGCGGCTCTCGCGTCACGCGGTTTCCGCATCGTCAGCGGCGGCACCGACAATCATCTCATGCTCGTCGATCTTCGCCCGAAAAAGATCACCGGCAAAATCGCCCAGGAATCCCTCGACAAGGCGGGGATCACGACCAACAAGAACCTGATTCCCTTCGACCCCGAAAAACCGCTCGTCACCAGCGGCATCCGCCTCGGTTCGCCCGCCGTCACCACCCGCGGGATGAAGGAAGCCGAGATGGACCGAATCGCCGCGCTTATTGCCGAGGTCCTCGAAAGACCCGACGACACCGTCGTGCAGGCGGACGTGAAGGACAAAGTGCGCGTCCTGACCGCGCGTTTCCCCCTGCCGTATTGACACGAGTAAATCCGAATGGCCTCCCGCGTTGTCTTTTGAAGTGGCGGATTCTTGGCCGCGGCGGTACGTCCGGCACCGATTATTTTCGGATTGTGTGCGGGCGGACGCCGAATTACGCTACGCTCTCATTGAGCCCCAAGAATTGCGCCGACATAAAACGTTCTGTGGATCGGCAAGAAGTTCAGCCCTTTCCAAAGCGTGGCCCTTGCACAGAACCTCAACCTTTCTAGATTGAAAAAGCGCATTCATGATAGAGCGGAAATCGTTTATTGCTATGTTGTTAGAACGATCAAACGTAACGAACAGCAGTTCAGGCAGGAAGGATGTGCGCCCAACTTTCAAGGGGGGCGAATTTCCCTCTGCACCTGCAAGCACCACATGCGTACCTTCATGAGCGCGTCCTCTTGGAAGGGGAAATGGGTCGCTGGCTTCTGTGGAACGCCCGTGGGTGAAGGGTGCAAGACAAGACCCCTAGTCGTACGTGGAACCTCCGGCGACAAGTGGTAATTGTCTCCGGTTTTCCAACCGGTGGTTCTTGAGCACGTGTTAAGCTGTGGCGAGAGATTCTTCGCTTCGCTCAGAATGACAAACCAAACCAGAGCCTGCCCCAAAATCGCATTTGACGCGCCCTGACAGGTTCGCTAGTGTCCTCTAAGCGACGAAACTCAGTAGCACCCCGTAGTTTAATGAGGAGAATTCGAGATGATTGTCACCACCGCGCAACTGTTCAAGATCGCCTACGGCAAATACGCCCTCGGCGCATACAACATCAATAATTTGGAGCAGACGGTTGGCCTGTTCAAAGGCAACGTCCAGAGCAAAGCGCCGTTCATCATCCAGCTCAGCAAGGGCGCGCGCAAGTACACCGACAAACGCTACCTGGAAGCCATGATTCGCGCGTCGGAACAGATCTTTCCGGACGCGATTTTTGCGGTGCATCTTGACCACGGCGATGAACAGACCTGTTACGACTGCATCGATTCGGGGTTCTACAGTTCCGTGATGATCGATGCCAGCCACGAGCCATTCGAGAAGAACGCCGAGATCACCAAGCGCGTGGTGGACAAAGCCCACGCGCGCGGCGTGTCCGTCGAAGCCGAACTGGGGATGCTCGGCGGGGTCGAAGAAGACATCGTCGGCACCGTTTGTCTCACGAATCCTGACGAAGCAAAGAAATTCGTTGCGCTGACGAAATGTGATTCTCTCGCTGTCGCCATCGGCACGAGTCATGGCGCGTACAAATTCAAGGCGGAGCCGGGCAAGAAGTTCGGCTTGCACTTCGAAGTCATCGAAGCGATTCAGAAGCTGCTGCCTGGCTATCCGATGGTCATGCATGGCAGTTCCAGCGTGCCGAAGGACGAAGTGGACCGCATCAACAAGGCGGGTGGCAACATGCCCAACACCAGCGGCGTCCCCGAAGAGGATTTTCTGCCGGCCGCGAAGATGGGGGTTTGCAAAGTCAACATCGACACCGACGGCCGCCTGGTGTGGACCCGCGTGCACCGCGAATTTTTCCGCGACCATCCGGAGAAGTTCGACCTGCGCGACCCCGGCAAGATTTACATCGAGGAGTACGCCAAGATGATCGCGCACAAGAACCAAGCTCTCGGTTCCGCCGGTCAACTGGATAATGTCCGGGCGAAGATCGGCAAGAAGTGAGCCTTCCGATTTGTCGATTTTGTACGAGGGGCGCGAGGCGTTGCTTCGCGCCCTTTGTTTGGCGGAAAGAGGATGGGCCCCCTTGCGCCTAGCGTTCTTGTGATGCGGGAATCGCCACCGGCTGTGACGCGGCTGGCCCCGGGGGAACAAGTCGGGGAGTGGTCACGGAGCCGAAGGCTTCTTGCGGGGGACGGCTGCCAACGGTCAGCTCAATTTTTTGCTCCAATCCATTCCGACGCACCGTGAACTCCACTTTATCGCCGACGTGATAATAGAACATCGTATTGAGGACATCCGCGGACCGGCGGACTGCATTGCTCGTAATGCTCACCAGAATATCGCCGTTGCAGAACCCCGCGGCGGCCGCGGGCGTATTCGAGTAGACCTCTTCAACGAACACCTGACGTTGATCGGACTCGACGGGATCGACAGTGGGTGAACATTCGGACACGTTTAGGCCAACCCACGGGTGCTGTGCCTGGCCAAATTCCAGGATGTCGTCGCTGATCTTGCGAGCGGCCTTGATCGGCAGCGCGCAGCATTGACCGTCCGCATGCGCAGCGACCGCAATGCCGATAACCTCCCCGCGCACGTTTAACAACGGACCGCCGCTCTGTCCGGGACTGAGCCGGCAACCCGCACGTATATGGGTGGTGGGAAATACATGGCCGTTGCTTTGAATCTCCAGTCCACTGACAAAGCCGACCACGGGCGCGCTCGGGAAATCATAGGGAAAGGCAATGGCGATAACCAGCGAGCCAACGCGCACCACGTCCGAATCGCCCTGCGGCAGGAAGGGTGTCGGCGTCCCGTTCTCTGGATTGATCTGTAACACCGCGACATTGGTCTGGGGATCCCGCCCGACGACGCGGGCGGTGATTCTCTGGCCGCGCCAATCGATCCAGCAGGTATCCACGTCGTCCACCGCCGTGGCCGTGGTCAGGATGTGACCATCCTTGTCGACGAAGAAGCCGGTGGCAATCCGGTAGGTGGGCAGGAGCACCCAATTGCCGATTTGGAACTGGCGTTGCGCGTGGATCCTGACGACGGCGTCCCTGGATTTCTCGTAGATGGAAGAGACCTCCTGGTCCATGGTCTCCAGCAAACTTTCCCCCCAGACTGTTGAGGTGGCGACGACGACGAGAACGGCGACGCACCGACCGACGCGCGGCCTAAAAATGGGGACTGGGAACTTCATAACTGGCAGGGGTGACCGCGAGGCGATCCAGCACGTAGACCGGCGCGGTGTAATCCGCTCGCGCCGTGGTCTGGTCCAAGTCCACACCGCCAGCCGACAGGGGCTGGTCATCACCGGATACCGCTGGCAGCGAGGCGGGGACAGCGGCCACAATGGAGTCGGGGGCGGAATGCGACGGGGCTGGCGCGGCCTGCGAATCGGCAAGCACCAACGACGGATTGGCGGCGGCGGTCAGATCGGCGGCGCTGTCCGGAGCGTTCGTCTGACGCACGCTCATCCACATCACGCCCACGACGACGGCCACGCCCATGGCGCTGGCGACACCGTAACGCCACACATGCATTGTCCCGACCACCAAAAGACGGTCGATGTTCCCCAACGCGCGCTCCCACCACGCGGTTCGCTGCGTTTCTGCCATTAATCGGCTGTGAAATTCCGAGAGGAAATTATCCAGATACCCCGGTGCCGGCTGCTCGTAACGCTTGAGCGCCAGAAGCCGCTGCAGACGGGCTGCACGCTGTGCCAATACACGACAGTCCGTGCAATCGGCCAGGTGCTGGCGCACGTGCAGAGCGGTCTCGGAATCGAGCCGGTTCTGCGAGAGCTCGTCGAACAATGGTTGTGCTTTCTGGCAGTCCATGGCGGTTGTCACAAATAATCGCTGAGTAACCCCTGCAGTTGTTGTCGCGCGTAAAACAGCCGGGAGCGGACGGTGCCTTCCGAGCATTTCATGACCCGGGCGATGTCGGCGTGTGTCATTCCCTGGATATCGTGCATGGCAACAACCGCTCTATGCGGTTCAGACAAGCACTGCAGGGCTTCGTTCAATTTCTGCTGGAGCTCTGCCAGGGCCACCTCGCGGCGCGGCGTGACATGTGACATCAGTTCCACCAAATCAGGGTCGGTCTGGATGGAACTGTCCATGTCGTCGAGGCTGTATTGGTTGCGGTTCTTGCGGCGTTTGATGAAATTGATGGTACGATTGACGGCGATCCGATAGACCCAGGTGTAAAAGCTCGATTGTCCGCGAAAGCTCGGCAGGCTCTTGTATGCCTTGATGAAGGTGTCTTGCACCAGGTCATTGGCGTCTTCATGGTTCGACGTCATGTGGTAGACCGTGGCGTACAGGCGGTCCTTGTAACGGCCAATCAGAATGTCAAACGCCGAGCTGTCACCCTTTTGAGTGCGACGAACCAGCGCTTCGTCATCCTCGTGCTGCAGGTCGATCTCACGCTCGGTCGCGGGCGCTGCCCCGGGGGCGGACGAACTCGCCCGACGCAATAACTGGCTACCGAGTTTGATTGTTTCCTTCAGCTTCATGACGATTCGATCCGATGCCCTTGGGTCCCGCAGGCTATGCCGCAACCGCTTCCCGAAGAAGCAACCGGCTTTGCCCTGAAAGATATTCTGTCAGTGATCCGAGTGTGCTGCCGTAAATGTTGGCTGGTAACGCGGAAAGATTTGCCCGAGCGCGCCCGATATAGTTGTCAATTGCGGCCAGTGACTCGCCCACAACGCCATTGCCGAGTACCAGCCGCAGCAACCGCTGTTGCTCCCGCTCGTCATTTCGGAGAATCATCGCCCCCAACTCCTGGCGACTGTCCGCACCGACGTGCTGAAGCAACAGCAGAAATGGCAGGGTTAGCTTTCCCTTCTTCATGTCTGTCCCCAAAGACTTTCCGGCCAGTCGTTCCTGGCCGAAAATGTCCAGGCAGTCGTCATAAATCTGGTAGGCAATCCCCAAGTTGGTAGCGTACTCATACATCGATTTGACAACGGGAGGGGGCGCACCGTTCAAAATAGCACCCAGCTCGCAACTGACGGCAAATAGCGCTCCCGTCTTCATATTGATGATGTCCAGGTACTGATCGAGCGTCAAATCAAGATCAAATCGGTGTTGTGTTTGGACGATTTCCCCAGAACAAACGGTATTTGTGGCCTCACTGACCCTGCGGCAAACATCGGTCGTTGGGTACCCAGCGGCCAAGCGCAAAGCGTGGGCGAATAGACAATCCCCAAATAAAACGCTTATCTCATTGCCCCATCGAGAGTTAGAAGTGGGAACTCGATGCCTGAGTTCAGCCTCATCCAACACGTCGTCATGTACGAGAGTGGCGACATGGATAAGTTCAACAATGACGGCCAATGTGATGTGTTCTTCCCGGATACCGCCAGTCGCACCGCCCGCCAATAGAGCGAGGCTTGGGCGAAGGCGCTTTCCAGTTCCCCCCAAGACATACTGGATATAATCCCCCAAACGCGGGTCAAAACTGCTCACCTGGCTGGCCAAGGCCATTTCCACCCGAGGTAATTCAGCCGCAATTGGTTCCAGTAGATCCGAAAGGCTTTGCCCGGAAAGCGATCCAAGGGATGATGTGGCTCCGCTCAATGTCGACCCAAGCATAGTTCTTTCTAGTCTACGAGCCATGAGAAGGGGTGTCAACCCCGAAGCCTACGGTTTACTGTGCAGTTCACTCTTGACCGGGTCACGAGTCGCGACAAAGATGCAGGCAGTATCGACTTCGGGAATCGGCGCAAGCTTACGCGACCCGGAGCGTATTGGTCATTCACGATGCGACGTTTCGCCACCTTGATCCTGATCGTCTTGTTCGCGGGCTGCGCGAAGAGTCCGGAACGCGCCGCCCTCGACAAGGCGAATGTCCTTCTGGACGAAGGGCATGTCCAAGCCGCCCGGGACACGGTTGAGTACTATCTCCATCAACATCCCGATTCCGCGCCGCTCTTGCGGATGCGCGTCGTGGTTCTGCTCCGTGAGCAACAGCTTGATCAGGCTGCGCTCGCGATGAAACAAATTCCCGCCGGCCGATCGATCGTCCCCGAGATCCTGCGCCACCACGACCGGGTCGTTCGGGAAAGCGCGGCCAAGCTCATATCCGACCAACCCAGTGCAAACGATTTCCACGAACTCGTCCACGCGCTGGACGATTCCGACTTTTGGGTGCGGGGCTACTGCGCGCATGCCCTGGGTCGACTGGGAAACCCTGCAGCACTCAAACCGTTGTTTCGGCTACTAACGGACGATAACTGGTTCGTGCGCGCCGAAGCCGCCGCAGCCGTCGGCAAACTTGGTGATATCCGAGCGGTTGGGTGGCTGGTTCAAATGCTGTCGGATCCGGATAGCAACGTGCGGTACAGCGTCGCCCGAGCCCTCTACGAACTGGCTTCGGACCCCCCCGCCCGTCCCCTGCTTCAGCGCGCCCTTGCTTTGGCCGCTCCGGCGCAGCAATTCGACATCGCCGTCGCGCTGGCCAGACTTCACGATCCCGCGGCTTTGAAACCATTGGCCGACGCTGTCCAAAACAAAGAGCCCGAAATCCGTCGCCTGGCCGCTCACTCACTCGGCGAATGTGGGCTGATGGAGGGCACAAACGCCCTTTCGGTGTTGCTCCGAGACACCGATCCTACGGTGAGAGAGCAGGCCCAAATGGCCATCGACCAAATCACCAACGGGGAAAAGAAGTAGAGGCACGAAATTAGCACGGAGCGAAACGGCCCCGGTTTTTCGTCCACCGTTGCGGCGTACCACCCAAAAGCTACAGTTTTGGTGTGAGAGTCTTGCTGAACTTGATAACTTCGTTCAGTTGATCGCGGAAATCTTCGAGTCCCGTCACGGGGATAATGATGGCGTCGCGACGACCATTAACTTCCTCGATGATTCTCAAGAACCGGCCCCGCGGATTCTCTCTCAGGTCGAACGTGAAATGCTTACGTTCGACCCTCATGCTCTGATTCTGTAGCTGCGTGTCCACGCCTGACGCGCCTCCCGTCCCTGGCTGTGCCATCGTTCGCATAAACTAGTCGTATTGCTTGCGTTACCCCACGAGCGGCTTCCCGATACTTGTCGAACTTGTAACAACTCTTTGAAATAACGTCAACACTTTCAATCTCTTAGGTGAAAAACCACCATCTTCAACTCGGTCATTTCCTCGACCGCGTACCGTGGCCCCTCCTTCCCAAAGCCACTGTTTTTCAGGCCTCCGTAGGGCATCAGGTCGGCCCGCCATTGGGGCCCCCAGTTGATGTGAATATTTCCGGTTTGAAGCTCTCGGGCGAACTTCATGGCGATGTCGAGGCTCTCGGTGAACACCCCGGCGGCCAGCCCGAACCGGCTGTCGTTGGCCAAGGCCAGCGCCTCCTCAACATCCTGAAACGGGGTGAATGCCACCACGGGCCCGAATAATTCCTCACAGGAAATGCGCATCTCGGGTTTTGCGTCCGCCACGATTGTCGGCATGTAAATCGCGCCGTGCCGTTCCCCGCCCGTGACGACACGTCCCCCACCCCGCACCGCTTCCCGCACCCACTGCTCGACCCGAATCGCTTCCGTCTCGCGGATCATCGGGCCGACTTTCGTTTTCTCATTCAGTGGATCGCCCGTCACCAATCCTTCGACCTTGGATTTTGCCGCTGCCAACACGTGCTCGTAAACCTCCCGGTGCGCGATGACACGTTGCGTCGAAATGCACACCTGACCGGCATTCGAATAACCCGTTGCCACCACCGCTTCCGCCACCTTGTCCACATCCGCGTCCGGCATGACAATGATCGGCGAGTTGCTCCCCAGTTCCATCGTCACCTTCTTTACACCCGCTGTCTGACAGATTCGCTCTCCGACGGGTACGCTGCCCGTGAACGTGATCTTGCGCACCCGCGCATCGCGACAAAGCGCATCTCCCAGTTCTGCCCCCGGCCCGGTCAAACACGAAATCGCTTCCGGTGGCATGCCGCACTCCAACAGCAGTTCCGTGAGCTTGAGCGCCGACAGCGGCGTGCTGGACGGCGGCTTGATAACGATGGCATTGCCCGCCGCGATGGCCGGTCCCACTTTGTGAGTGACCAGATTCAGCGGAAAATTGAAGGGGCTGATCGCCACGACCACCCCGCACGGCACCCGCAAGGTGAGCCCCATTTTGCCGGCGCCGCCAGGCGACGCATCCAACGGCACCGTCTCACCATGAATCCGCCGTGCCTCTTCCGCTGAGAGCATCAACACCTGCACTGCGCGCTCCACCTCGAACCGCCCCTCCGCGATGACCTTTCCCTCTTCGAGGGTGATCGTGCGGGCAAATTCTTCCGTGCGGGATTCCAGCTTTTCGGCGGCCTTTTTCAAGATCTGGTAGCGGTCCCACGCCGTGAGCCCAGCCATTGTCTTCGCTCCGCGCACGGCTGCCGCAAGCGCTGCGTTTACATCTGCCAGGCTGGCGCGAGGCACGGTATCGACCACGGAATTGTCGTACGGATGCACCACATCGGTTTTCCTGCCGGTTTCAACCCACCGACCGCCCACGCACATTTTCATGGCTTGTTCGCTTTCATTACGATTCTCATCCCGCGTTTGCGCAGTTCTCGAAAAAATGGCTTCATGGGCACTGCCACCTCTGGCGGCAACACGCCACGTTGCGCGATGGTCCCTGTCGCAATCATTTGCGCCACAATCGACGGCGGGCATCCGGTATCCACGTCACCGGCACTGGCGTGCCACGCTCGATTAGCTTTCGCATGGCAATCCACAGTGATTATCTTTCGCTGGCCGGTAGCAATGACGCGCGAAATCTCGTAATCGTTCGGCTGGGCGCGCGGCGTTGGCAATTTCGCGAACTCCCGGATCGTCCAACCGTTCCGTAAACGTTTGACCACTTCCCGCACGAATCCGCGATCAAACGATACGGCGAAATCGCAATTGGTTAATCCCTTGTGCACAAATGACAACGGGATCGTGGCCACTTCGCTGTGCCGCGTGCGCACGACCCACTGCGTCCCGACAGGCCTCGGGAAGCAAACCCGCTCCCAACCCGTTCGCGGCTTCACTTCGTGAAATCGGCCGCGCTGGAAAACCCAGGGCGCCAAGGTCAGCTCCTCGACCACCGTTTGCGCCGAGTACGGGAAAAAGAAATCCGCCGGGCGGGCGTTGAAATCCTTCGCGCCGACCCGGATCCGGACCGAATCAACGCGCTCCAACTCTTCCACGGCAGCGCGCGTCAAGACGTTGGTGATGCCCGGCGAACAGCCCATGCCGGGAATCGCGGTCAGCCTCGCTTGTCTGAACTTTTTGTTGAGCTTCAATTGTCGGCGCGTCCAGGAAAACAGCCCACCCAAATCGAGATAGTGGACCTTCGCCGCCAATGCCGCGCGCATCACATTCAGATTGAAGTCGTGCTGGGTACAGTTGATGACTACCGCGTGACCGCCCAAAAGCTTTGCCAGCGGCCGGGGTTTGCTGGCGTCGGCAAACGCCGCTGTAACGCGGCTACTACGGAATGACCGCGCATATTCGCGGGCCGCCGCCTCATTAAAGTCGGCGACCAGGATGTGGTTCCGCGTTTGCGACTCAAACAAATCGCGTACCACCACGCGGCCAATCGCGCCCACGCCGCCGAGAACGACGAATCTGCGTTTATTCTCCGTTGTCATGCTGAGCGCGGCGAAGCATCTCCCTCTTGGAACCAGCCCTCACTCAAATCTCGACACGTGGGATTCGCGCCATTGATGAGCGCCCAGTTCTTCGCTCGCGTCCACCCCTTGATTTGCTTTTCACGCGCGATGGCGTCGTGAACATCGCGGAACTGCTCCATGTAAATCAGCTTCCCTATTCGATACCTGCTCGTAAATCCCTTCGTCGCCTTGTTTTTGTGTTCCCACACACGGCGCTCCAGATTGTTTGTGACCCCAGTGTAAAGTGTCCACGATCTGTTGGTCACTATGTAGGCGTAATAGTCGTGAGAACGCATGGGGTGTCTTGTGAGACCCTTCGCTGGCGCTCAGGGTGACAACCTGGAAAGCAACTGTTTTTTGATTGCGTCGAGTTGTTCGTTGGTGATCACGAGAGGCACGAGGTGGCGTGGAACGTTGCTGTGGGGGCCTGCACACATGAAGACTCAATACCACCCAATCGGCGCTTCGTTAAGGTTGATGTGGACCTGTTTGGTTTCGAGGAATTCATCGATGCCGTGGAGGGAGAGTTCGCGGCCCTGGCCGCTGGCTTTGTACCCGCCCCACGGGGATTCAACGTAGCAGGGTTGCATGGTGTTGACCCAGACGATGCCGGCGCGGAGATTTTTCACGACCCGCAGGCATTTGAAGATGTCGCGCGACCAGACGGCGGCGGCGAGGCCGTAGGGCGTGTCGTTGGCGATCTTCAGCGCGTCAGCTTCGCCCTTGAACGGAATGCAGGCAACAACGGGGCCGAAGATTTCCTCGCGGGCAATGCGTGTGGTGTTGTCGGTGGCGAAAATCGTCGGCTCGACAAAATAACCTTTGTCCAACGACGCGGCTCGGCGGGAGCCTCGCCCTCCAAACGTCGGTCGGCCACCGCCCGCAAGGACTTTCGCCTCGCGCTTGCCAATCTCGATGTAGCTCGTGACTTTCTCGAGGTGCTCTTTGCTGACAAGCGGGCCCATCTTGGTGTCGCGCTTGCGCGGATCGCCGAGCTTGATGCGTTTGGTTTTCTCCTTCATGCGATCCATGAATTTTCTAAAAATGTCCTGCTGCACGAGCACGCGCGACCCGGCGCTGCACACTTCGCCCTGGTTGATGAACACCCCGAACAACGCGCCGTCGGTCGCCGCATCGAGGTCGGCATCGGCGAAGAAAATGTTGGGCGATTTGCCGCCGAGTTCGAGCGAGACTTTCTTCAGGTGCGTGCTGCCAATGCTGCGCAGGATCGCTTTGCCCGTGTCCGCGCCGCCCGTAAACGCGACTTTGTCCACGAGCGGGGACTCGACGAGCGCGCGGCCGGCCACGGC
>JBEKLM010000064.1:0-19574 GCA_050010195.1 Verrucomicrobiia bacterium | reverse complement strand
GGTGAATTCCGCCTGCATCTGCTCCAGCGTCATCTCGTAGAACGCCGCCAGCACCTTGGCGCTGCTGGTGGCCTTCGGCGAGGTGTCTATCTTGCGCGAGATGTAGAGGACGAGACGCTGACGGCGCAGATTGCGGTCCGCCATCGCCTGCCAGTAGCGCATGAACCGCTCGTTTCGGCAGCGTTTCGTCCAAACGTTAGTCATCTTCTCGGTTTCCTGCTGGTACCGCAGCAGCGGCGCGCGATAGTCCGAGTCGCAGTAGAATTGCACCTGCAGCCGGCGCGCGTCGCCGAGAGATGCGAGCAGCAGTGTGATTTGGTCCTGGAACTCGTTGAGGTCGGAGACCTGGGCGTTGTCGAGATCGGGTGGTTCGAAGACGAAACCTTTGGAAACAAAACAGCCTTGGCGCAGACCGTTGAAGACGATCAGGTCCCGGACGAAGTAACCGTGTGGAGCATTATCGAACATGGTGACCCATACGCAGCCGCCGCGACTCGATTGTCGCCCGGGGCATACGTAAGCATGGTGAGGCCTTTCGCACCCGAAGACGCGTTTAAGACATTGAAGCCATGCTTGCGCAGGACGGAACTCACCAGATGCAGGAACGACGCATCGTCATCGACGACCAGGATTGTGAACTTGTTGCGGTAGATGGGCTCACCCGGGGGCTTGGTGTCCTGCCCTGTGAGCGGGAGCTTGGAGGCGTCCACCATTCCTTCGACAAATGATTGAGAACCCTGTGTCATGCCGTATGGAAGTCGCATACCGTGTGCCAAAGTTGAAGATGACAGGTTTCGCGGAAGTGTCGACATGGGAAGGTGTTAGTCAGTCAATCAGCAATGATTGCTGTCGACCGAAATATTTTTCCAGCCACACGTACAGACAAATGAATGGACAGCGACTCCCCATCTGCCTGATCCAGAGCTTACGTTCGGCGGTTGCGCCAGGAGATCGGCATCGTGGTTCCCGTATAGCCGCGCACCCCGCAAAAGGGATTCCAAGCGTCGGGCTCTTCCGGAGATCCGGGGTAAGCAGTCTCTTGACGTTTCATCCGGCGCCGGATATTCCTCGTGTTGGATGGAACAGAAAGCTACCCGTGCGTTTGTTTGCGATGTGGTGACTGGAACGCCGTCGTGAGCGTCCTTCGGGAAAGCGCTCGAGTTGGACGACTGGCCCTGTTCTTCGGGCTGTTCATACTGTTTTGGCTGGCGCTGATCAACCTGCCGACAGACGGCTTTCGTCCCGAACTGGATACGTCGTGGCGGGGCGCGTTGAGCTACTTCGCTTTCAAGAAGCTACAGTTCGGGAAGGACGTGATCTTCACCTACGGTCCGCTGGGATACATCACCACCGACACGTATTCGGGCTATCTTTTGGCGAGCCGGGTTGGTTTCGAATTGCTGCTAAAGGGCGTCTTTGCGTTGCTCATGACGTCGCTGGCGCTACGACTACGCCCCGTTCTGGGGTCATGGTTTATCGCGAACATCGCTTTTCTTTCTCCAATTTCTTCGGACGCGGTGTACCTGTTTGCCATTGTTCTGTCAGCCGGTTATGTGATCGAGTCACAACTATCCCCCGCCCTGGCCTTCGGCGTGGGGGTTCTGTTTGCCGTTGTCTCACTCACCAAATTCACGTTCTTCCTGCTCTGCGCCGCGAGCCTGGTAACGGTTACCGTCTACGCTTTGGCGAAGAGGAGATGGTGGCGGGCAACCGGACTGATGGCAACCTATCTCGTGAGTGTGTGCTTGTTGTGGTGCCTCAACGGGCAGCATCTGTCCGGGGTTCTCCCGTTTGTGCGTGGCGCGGGCGAGGTGGCGTCCGGCTATGCCGGGGCGATGTTGATCAACGAGTCGTGGCCGGCGTTCTGGAGCAGCCTGGGCGCACTCCTGCTGGGGGGGGGCTGCTCATTGGTCTGGCGTGTGCCAGCAAGGAGAAGGACCGCGATCTGGGAATCCTGCTCGTCTTCGGCGCGGGTTTGTTCCTCGCTTGGAAAGAAGGTTTTGTTCGTGCCGACCCCCGGCATATGTACACCTTGTTCGCCTTTCTGCTGTTCGTCGAGCCGGCGGCGTGGGTCGCGTTTCGTCCACCCTCCAGACATCGTCGACTCTTGCTGGGAATGACGCTGATCGCGCTGGTGTCACCCTATATGCTCTTGTTCCTCATCCGCCCGCAGTTCTTTGCGGAGTTGCTCCCGCGCGTCTCTGGAAGAATCGTCGGAAACGCCATAGCGTTCGTTTACCCGTCTGATTTTCGCGCAATGCTCGACGACGAGCTGTCACGGATCAAACAGGAAAGCGCCCTGCCGGGAATGAAGCGCTTGATCGGCCAGGAGTCAGTCGACGTGTTCGGCTATGAACAGGCGATTGCCCTGTTGAATGATTTGAACTATCAGCCCCGTCCCGTGTTTCAAGGGTACTCCGCCTACACTCCGTTTCTTGTTGCGCGCAATCGAGACTATTATTTGGGGGCCACGGCTCCGGCATTTGTGATTCTCAAGTATCAGACCGTTGACGACCGATTCGCGGCCGAAGATGACGCGGGAGCGCTGGAAGTGATCCTCCGGAACTATGAGCCGGTCGCCACGGAGAAAGGGTATATGCTGTGGAAGCGGAAGGTGGTGAGTCAGGCGCTCGCACCCCATCGGCTGCTTCGCGACGGAACGGCCACGTGGGGTGAGCCGCTGCCGCTGTTGTCCAACGAGTGTCCCGTGTGGATCGAAGTCGAGATTGGAAGCACCTGGTTGGGGAAGGTGCGCGAGTTTCTGTACAAACCGGCGAAGATCACCATGACCCTGGAGACGGTTGATCACGAGACCAAGCATTACCGGCTCGTTCGCCTACTTGCCCGAAGCGGGTTTGTGGTTAATCCGGCGGTTCGTAACCAGGACGACTTGATGGAGATGTACAAGAATCCGGGCAAAGGAAATACCGCGTCGGTGACTCTGGAGGTGAGCGGTTCAGCGCGTCTGCTGTATCGGACGAAGTATCATTACCGGATCTACGCCGAAGGCATGAACTGAACTCGGCCTCGTCTACGAAGTCTTTCCGTCGATTTCCTTCCCTGAGAATTTTTCGAGGGCCCGCAGCCAGGCAATGGCCTCGGCGCCGAACGCTGCCGACTTCTTGTAGCCGTGTTTGTCGATGAACACCCGCAATTGATCCGCCAGAGCAAGCAACGTCGCGGCTTCGTGGGCGCGGACGATCTCGCCGATCGCCTGGTCACGGATCATTGCCGCGACTTTCTGATAGTGCGGGAGACAAAAGCCTTCGGAGGCGAGGAATCTCTCACGGAAGTCCGGTTCACTCATGCGCAGGCACAACTCGGCCCGATAGCGTTCTTCCGCATCCGTGCCCGCGCGACAGATGGGGCAAGGCTTCGTCGCCCCGAGTGACAAGGCGCCTGTGATCCGGCCGGCGGCTTCCCAACAGAGCGCCTCGTAAAGCATGGCGATACCGAAAGCATCGCTCATGCGCGTGGCCAGTTCCGCGTGCGCAGGACAGAATCCGAGCGACGCCAACATGGCGTCGCGGGTTCCGGGATCGTTGACGTTCTCGTACAGCAACGCCTCCAGCGCATCGTGCTCCGCCCGGGCAACGAGCCGGCACAAGGCGCAGCCCTTTTCCGCCATCGCGTCTGAGAGGTTGAAGAAGGTGGAGTGGCGTTCGGGAGCGCGGCGTTTCATGGCAGGCGCAATTCCTTGATACGTCGGTCAAGGTTGAGCAGTTGCGTGGACAGATGCTTTCCGAAGATGTATTTACCGGTGGCAGCCTGCTGGCATAGTTCCATTAGAACGTGGAGATTGCGACCCGCGATTCGCAACACGTCGGCTTCGAACTCCTGCGGGTCGGGCGCACGCAACTTGAGTTGCTTCATCCGCGCGCGCAGCACATGCCGTGTCGCTTCGTGCGAAAGCGGCGCGAGTTCGAGTTTGTCGAAGTCCCAGAGGATCATCTTGAGGTGGCCTATCTCCGACCACGCGATGCTGCGCGTGACGACGATCATCGAATGCGATTCGCGGACTGTTTCCAGGAATGACAGCAGCTTGGGACCAACCCAACCAACATGGTCAAAAACGAAGCTGCAATTCTCTCCGTCGGTCTCTTTGAGGATCGCGTGTTTGCGGACGATGTTGTCGGCTGCCGGCACGGTCAGGTTCCGTTGCGAGAGTAACGATTCGCACGCGCTTTTCAGCGTCGATGTGTCAGCGCAGTAGAGGGCGTTGGGTGCGTCACGCAGCGCTTCGCTGACCAGCGCCGTTTTGCCGACGCCGATGGCGCCAAAGACAACGAGATTCCCGCCCACGCATAGATGCTCGCGGACGACGGCCAGTTCCTTGTTGCGTCCGATGAGGCTCATTGTCCCCACTGTTCCAAACTGCGCCGGTTCTCTTCGATTGCCGGTCACTCTCAACGGCGCACGGCGACCGGTACGTTACAGTTGGCCGGCATACACGGCACTCTCGCCAAGTCGTTCCTCAATGCGCAGGAGTTGGTTGTATTTACAGATGCGGTCGGTGCGGCAGAGGCTGCCGGTCTTGATCTGGCCGACGCCCGTGGCGACGACGATGTCGGCAATGGTGCTGTCCTCCGTCTCCCCGCTGCGGTGGCTGACGACCGCCTTGTAGCCGTTGCGTTGCGCCAGCGCGATGCAATCGAGCGTCTCGGTGAGCGAACCAATTTGGTTGACCTTGATCAGGATCGCATTGGCTACGCCCTCGTCGATACCACGTTGAAGAAATTTCACATTGGTGACGAAGTTGTCGTCGCCGACCAGTTGGAGTTGCGTTCCCTGGCGCTGCGTTTGCAGCTTCCAACCGTCCCAATCGTTTTCCGCCATGCCGTCCTCGATGGAGATGATCGGGTACTTCGCCACGAGCTTCTCGTAGATGTCCACCATCCCGGCGGCGGTGTGCTTCGAGCCGTCGGACTTCTTGAACACGTATTTCTTCGACGCCGCGTCGTAGAACTCGCTGGAAGCGGGATCGAGCGCGATGAACACGTCCTTGCCGGGCTTGTACCCCGCCTGTTTGATCGCGGCAACAATGACTTCCAGCGGGTGCTCGTTATCGCGGAGCGCGGGGGCGAAACCACCTTCGTCGCCGACGGCCGTGCTGAGTTTGCTGGCCTTGAGCACGGCCTTGAGCGCATGGAATGTCTCCGCGCCCATTCGCAACGCCTCGCGAAAGCTCGCCGCGCCGCGCGGCACGATCATATACTCTTGGAAGTCCACCGGCGCGTCGCTGTGCGCGCCGCCGTTGAGGACGTTCATCATGGGCACTGGCAATACCTTCGCATTCACGCCGCCGAGGTAGCGGTAGAGCGGCAGGCCGAGCTGCACCGCCGCCGCTTTCGCGACGGCCAGCGAGACACCGAGGATGGCGTTTGCGCCGAGCCTGGATTTCGTCGGCGTGCCATCCAGCGCAATCATCACGCGGTCGATGACGGTCTGGTCGAGCGCGTCGCGACCCGCAAGCTCCCTGGCAATCGTTTCGTTCACGTTGCCGACGGCCTTCAGCACGCCCTTACCGCCGTACCGCTTTTTATCGCCGTCGCGGAGTTCGATGGCCTCGTTCTCGCCGGTGCTTGCGCCGCTTGGAACGGCGGCACGACCGAGCGCGCCGCTGGCGAGTTGCACGTCCACTTCGATGGTCGGGTTGCCACGCGAATCGAGAATCTCGCGGGCGTGAATGTTGGTGATCTTGGTCATGGTTGTTTCCTTTGGACAGGTTGGTTACTAACGGTATTTCACGATCAGCACGCTGCATTGGGCGTGGTCGCTGATGCGGTCGGCGGTACAGCTGTAGCGGGAAGCCATCTTGATTGCGCCGCTCCACGACAACACCAGCAGTCTGAGCACCGAATCCTCCACTTCGCTGTAGGAGTCATCAGCTCCCTGCACTGTCAGGGGCGGTTGCAGGCGAACTCCATCGCCGCCACCAGTTTGAGGGAAGCTCCTGCAAGGCTCAAGAACAAATCTCGCGGCTGTTATGTGAAGGGCCATTCGAACGCGAGGAACTGAGCGGCGGGACAGGCCACTCGCGGTTGTGTTGTTGTTTTGGTCTTTGATATAGGGAATGGGGAACGGATTAGCGTCGAGCGTTCAGCGTTTAGCGCTTAAGGGTGACGGTACTACGGCAGACGGACGGCCGGTCCGCGCCTGTAAGCCCCTCTACAGGGCGCCCCCTTCGACCGCGCTCCCTTCGACGAGCTCAAGGTAAACAGGGCAGGCAGTGGGCCACGCAAGAAGGCACTTTTTGCGAAACGAACCCAAGCTCTGCGGATCAAGAATGCGTGTGGATGAGGTTGTGGAACTGGTGGTTAGAACTTGTGGAAAACGGTTTTTTGGGTGGGTTCGGTCGGGGACTACCCGGCGTGAGCCGGTGGCCAGAACAGGAAGCGGGCGTAGCCGTAGGCGAGCAGTTCGCCGACGACGGTGCGGACGCCCTCGCTTGATTTCCACCAGCGATGCGGGTCGTAATCTTGACTCTCAATACTGATGATACCCACAGGATAGTCACGGCCCAGTGCCTTGCGGAAAAGCAGGCGCGAGCGGCGCGAGTGGTCGGCCATTGTCATGATATTGAGCGACGTGGCGTCGATGTGGTGACGCTGGAACCAGGCATACAACGCGACAGCGGAAGCATACGTGCGGTCCCGGGAAACCCGGGCGGCGGGCAGGGCTTCAACGAGGTTGGTATCGACGCCGAGTTGGATCAACGTGGCGGCGCCGAGTTCGGCCAAGTTTGTGTAGCCACAGAGGTAGGTGCCAGAGGGAATGGGCCCGCCGGTGACGAGGATCTTGCGGTAGTGATCACGCGTGAGTTTCGGGAGTGTCCCTTTCAGCGCGTAATCCGGAATCCATCCTTCGATCACGAGGATGTCGCTGGGGATCGGATCGTTCACCGTGAGGAATGTGTGCGCCCCGCTGACGCCGAGTACGACGAGTGCGGCCACGAGGAACAACAGCACAAGCCAACCCCGCAGGGTTGGAACCAGGCATTCCCGACGCTGCCAAATGCCCCAAGTGTGTTGGCTCGGTTTCAAACAGGTAGCACTCGGATGGGTTCGTTTCCTTGCGCCACGGCTCCATGCTGGAGGTTCCGTGGCTCGTTAATCAAGCACAATCAAGATGTTCTCTGGGGACGCAAGCCATTTTTCATAAGAATTATTCACATTGGTCAGGTTTTGTTCTGGGCCGAGCCGGGCACGGTTTCGCGAACGCCAAACCTTAGAAACCCGCCACAGCGGGCAGGCGGCGCTGTCAAGGCAGACCGCAGCGGAGCGAGGAACGCCTTGTACAGAAGGAGCCGCCCGCCCGCTGTTTGTTGACACAGCCGATCAGGGTGCATGGTCCACCGCTGGTTGGTCTGGCTGCAACTGCAACACCCATGATCCATGCTGCAATTGGTTGCGGGCATGAAACGCCGCATCGTAGGGAGCGTTGTTGCGGATCATGGCGGCAACGATCTTCAGCCAGCGCATGCCCAGACAACGCAGCGCGCAGGCATGGCTCTGTCCCTTTTGGCGATGGTTCGCGTAGTAGATTTGCGCCCAATCACAATAATGCCGGCTCAGATCGACCCACAGATGGACGGTGTACCGCAACGAGCGGTTGCATTGGCGGCGCAGGTAAACGACAGACACTTTGCCGGATTGATAGCTGACCGGAGCCATCCCCGCCAGACATTGCAAGGCTTGCGGCTGTTGGGCCAGCGGTCGCAGCGCGAGCAATTCGCTCAACAATCGCGGTGCCATCTTTGGACCAGCACCGGGCAATGAGGCGAAGATCGCGTGCTCGGGATGTTGCTGAAAACACTCCTCAATGAGGCTGCGATAGTGGGCCAGTTGCCGTTCCAGGGTGTGCAACATCTTCGCCAATGCAATGGCCAACGTGCTCTTGGCGGCGGTCACGGCCTCCTGGCCGCAAAACTGATCGGCCTTGGCAAAGATCGCCAGCCGTTTCTGGTTCATTTGCGGATGGAACAATTTGTGGGCATGCAGGAACTTCTCCCATCGGCGCCGACCCGCTTGTACCAGGGCTTGCGGCGTGGGGAAGATTTCCACAAACGCCCAGGCGGATGGCGCACACCAATCGTCGAAGGCTTGAAGCGCGGCAGGATAATACTCGTAGAGCGCCTGCTGGAGCTGGTTGATCAGGGCCGTGCGCTGCTCAATCAACGTCACTTCATCCCGGCACAACAGCCGCAGTTGCTGCACCAGCGGCTCCGGCGCGGTCAGCGCGTGCCAGCTTTCGCCTTCCAAACGCAGTGCATCCGCCAACGCCCAGCAATCAATCCGATCGGTTTTGGTGCCGCTGGGCTGTTTGCGAGTACGGTACGACTTGGAACTGCGCGGATGCACCGGATAAACGCGATAGCCCTGCATGACCAGTTGCTCGATACCCGCGTTGTGGCCGGCTTCAATCGCGACGGCCAACTGCGGAAACACCGCCAGCTTTTCACGGCAACACGCCCAGCCTTCCGCCGAATGTTCAAACCGAAACTCGGTGACGATTCTTCCAGTGCCGTCCAAGACCAACACATCGTGATGATCTTTAGCCCAATCAAACCCAGCGAAGTGTGTGACTTCGTTCCATGCCTTCATGTTGTGCGATTCCTTTCCGTTGGTCGCGGCAGCACTCGTCGGAATGACTCGGTTCAAAGTCGACCTAATACGGCGGCCCTCTTGGGGCGAAGTTCTCTCAGACTTCTGAACACGAGCCGCTGGCGTCGCCGGTTCTCTTGACTTAACCCTCGCAGGGTTTGGTGGAAGCGACCGTATCGACGCTGCGGCAGAGCGACTGCCGGCCACAGTCTTACCAAGAATCGCTTCGGTCGCGACTGCGGCGGCCAAGTTATTCACAACCTCCCTGCGCTCCGCTTGGGGGCTCCGCTTCGGTCGGCTGTGAACAACTTGCATGACGGTATTAGGGGTGGAAGGAATCGGGCCGGCCATCATTCGCGTCGCGCGGTATTGGCCGGCATCCGTCCGGTTCCGGTCGCCATCGAGGGTCGCTTGACCCACCAATGATATGCCGGTTCCTCGACGAGAGCGTCGAGGAAGAATTGAGTTGCGTCTACAGCGGTAAGCGCAACCCACCACATGCGAAGGCGAGGCGCGTATCGCGGTGTAATCCTCGGGCAACTACGTTAGGCCGCCCGACCTGATCGACCAGCTAATTGCCAACGATCCTACGTTTCTTGACCGACACCTTTACGGCACCAGACGTATGCGATAATACCGCGCGGGCGAGGTGGCTGCTCCACCCACATCCGTATAGCTGTTCGTCGCATCTCCGGTAACGCCGATGACGATCGGGGGAACGCTGATGTCCGTGAAGTTGGTGGTGACGTACCCACCGTTGCCATCGCCGGCCGTGGCCTGCACCGCATTGGTGCGCACACCGGCCGATGCCCAGGTGATCAGCATGTTGGTGCCTTGTGGCACGACGCTGAGAATCCGGAACACGGAAGCCGGATCCGTTGGGTTCAGGCCCAGCAGGAACTGATTGGTGTTGCTGATGCCCTTGCCAAGTGGGTCGGCGTTGGGTTGTGCCTGCGGACAGGCCGTGCAACCGAAGTACTGCTGCTGCCACGCCGCGAAGGCTGTGACCACGTTGATCAGGTTGTTCGACACGAGCGTGCTGTTGGCGCCGAAGGCGTTGCTCGCGGTCAATGTCACCGTGTAGATGCCCGCAGCGTACGTATGCACGAAGCTCGAGCCGCCGGCGTTGGTGGCCTGGCTGCTGTCGCCGAAGTCCCAGAACAACGTGATACTCGGCGAGCCACTGGACGTATCCGTGAAGGTCACGCCCACCGGTTCCGTGCCCGAGGTCGGGCTGGCGGTGAAGCTGGCCGTCGGCCCCGTACCCACAACCGTCAAGGTCGCGTTGCTGCTCGTCACGGTACCCGCGATGTTCGACACGATGACCGAATACAGCCCGGCATCGCCCGCCAACGCATTCGAGATGACCAGCGTGGCGTTGTTGGCGGTGGCGTTGATGACATTTGTGCCATTCAACAGCCATTGATAGGACGGATCGGGGACGCCGGTGGCGGCGACGTTGAACGTCGCCGTCATGCCAGCGGTGACGGTCATGCTGACCGGGTTGGTCAGGATGTTCGGGGCGAGTTGCGGCACCCAGCCGTACAACCAGCAGGTAGCGGAACTGGCGCACTCCAACCTGGCATCGCCGTTGGTCAGGGGGTTGAGAAAACCAAACGTGACCGAGGCCGAGTTGTCCAGATTACTGTTGCCAAATTCCCACAGAGTCTGGTTGGTGATGACCGATGGTACCGGTGGCACGAAACCGTTGCCGCCGGTGGTGTCAATATGGCAATAGATCCATGCCGCCAGGCCGTACGGCTCGCCGTTCCCATCCGACATGGTGATGTTGGAAACGGTGCTGCTGGATCTCGTGAGCAGGCAGTTCACGAATGAAATGCCGTTACTCGACCAGTGAGTACCATCGTACGAGATCCAGCCTTCGCCTGGGATGGTGCTGTTGTCGGTGCGCGGGGCGCACAGATTGTACTGGCTGGTGGTCGGAATCGTCTGGAATTGGCAGTTGGTTACGAAGAGATTGCCACCACCCCAGATGTAGTCGTAGTTGCCATGGATGAGGCTGTTGTAGAAATACCCTTGGGACGAGTTCACGTTGGCCAGGATGGTGTCCTGGCGGCTGTCCACCTCGGCGTTGTTCAAGATGAACCGCGCGGCGCCCGTATCGATCGTCAACGCTTCGGCCTGCGAGCCACCCTGCGGCGTGGTGTTGACAATCGTCATGTTTTCGACTGCCAGATCATTGGCATAGATCTTGAAGGCCATACGGGAATGCGTACTGCCATTAATATTGTAATTGTTGGCGTATCCCACAACCGTGCCCGTACGACTCTGGCCACGGAACGTGATGCTGTTCTTGTGATAGGTGTCGACGATTTCCGTGTAGGTGCCGTTGCGAATGTTGACCAGCGTGTATGTCGTGTTCCCGCTGGGCAATGAGTCGACCGCACCCTGGACGGTGGCGAAATCGCCACTGCCATCGGCGGCCACGACCACGTTGTTCGGATTGGCGGGGCCCGTCGGCTTGGTGGTGAACACCCACCCGTTGGTTGTTGTAATGCCCGCGTACAACGCGCCGTTGGTATCGGTGAAGATACCGGCATCCACGGTGACGAAATACTGCTGGTTGGACGTCAGCAGGTCCAAATGCGGGTAAATCGCCACGGTGTTGCTCGTAATGATCACCGGGTATGTCGCGAACGATTCCGTCCCGATGGTTCTGACCTGTAAGAGGCCGGCGCCTGTGTCAATCGTGTCCACCGGCGTGGCCGGGTTGTTCACGTTGTAAATGTTGACCTTACCCGCGCCACTGAGGACCGGCGTCTGATTGAATGCCATGAACAATGGCGTATCGTAGCACACGTTGACCTGACCATTGGCGGGTGTCAGTGTGGCAGTCATTGCCGAATCAACCGTCAAGTGCGCATTGGTGCTCGTCACCGATCCGGCGGCGTTGGCGATGATGACGTCGTAGTTGCCCGCATTTGCCGGTGAGACGCTGGCAATCGTGTAGGTCGCGTTGGTCGCGCCAGAAATGAGAGTGCTGTTATTGAAATACCATTGATACGTCGGTGTCGGCACGCCATTGGTCGAAACCACCGTGAACGACGCGCTCTGCGTGGTGGTCACGACGAGACTCACGGGCTGCGTCTGGATGGCGGGCGTGATGATCACATGCAGGGTGGCGTTCGTCGAGGCAACACCGGCGCGGTTGCTCGCGATAATCGAATAGACGAAACCGTCCTGGGAGAATTGTACATTCGTCAGGAGCAGCGGAGTGCCGGTGGCGCCGGTAATCGTCGCCCCGTTCTGGAACCATTGGACGGTCGGCGTCGGCGAACCGGCCACGGAGGCGGTGAACATCCCGTTATTGCCCTGAATGATTGTCTCGTCCGTAATGCCGCTGATACTGGGCGCTACATCGCCGGGGGACACCGTCAAGGCCATGCAGTTGGTCGCCACTCCCGCGCTGTTGGTGGCAATCAAGCAGTAGTTGCCGCTATCGTTGGTCTGAGCGTTCGAGATCGTCAATATCGCAGATGCGCTGCCCGAAATCGTCGAGCCATTCCCCGTGGGGCCATCGGTCGTATTGACGCCGTTATACTGCCAATAGACACCGGGTGTGGGCACACCCGTCACCGTCGCGCTGATCACCACGGTGGAGTTGGGGAGGACCGTTTGGTTCGTTAGGCCAACCATACCGGGCACAACGGGTTCAAACGTCACGGCGAGGATGCCTGCAGACGCCAATCGTGACGCGTCCCAAAGCTTGCTGGGATCGAGCGAGGGTAAATTAACAGTGCTAAAACTACCGGATTGGCTACCGACAAGGAGTTGGTACTGGTCCCCGATGTTTAGGGGCGCGATGCCGTTGGTGATTACCGTTAGTGTGCCAGCCTCGGTCAGCGTCCCTACGACATTGAGTTGATCATTGCTGCCGGTTTGGCTGTTATCCAGTTTCATGATTGTCGTCGAGCCGGATACGAGCGTCAGGTTGTTGGAAAGGGTCAGGGTACCAACGTTGGTGCCAGAACCAAGCGACAATGTCCCCGCGCCCGCAAAGACCACGTTGCCGACGATGGTGCCGAAGCCGCTGACTGTGCCGGAGGTATTGGTGACGCCAGCCGCCGCGTTGAGCAAGCCGTTCGAGAAGCTCAGGAAATTCCCCGCGGAGATATTCACGTTGGCAACGTTGAAGACCTGTCCGCCGTTGCCGACCGTCAGCCCGTTGCCCGAACCGCCGGCGCCGAGCAACACGGCCTTTCCTCCAGCGTCCCAGGACCCACTGCCCTGAACCGTCATCGTGTTGCCAATGGAGCCGGATCCACCGCCGATGGCGACATTTTGAGCTCTCGTAAACAATCGCGCACCGGTGTCTACCAGCACCGAGTTGGACGGAGAAGTACCTTGGCCACCCGCCGTGAACGTGCTCATGATGGTCATCGACGCCGAGTTCGAGATCACCAGGGAATTGAAGCTGGCGCTCGCCGCATTGCCGACAGTAAACAGGCCGCCGTTCGTCCAGGACGAGCCCGAGCCGCTGATGACCAGTTTGGAAGGGGAGGCGAGGGCGTTATTCGCCATGATTGTCGCTTGCGCAACAACCGTACCATTGGTGAGATAAATCTGCGCCGGGCTGCCACTATTCCGCCCAATGGTAAATCGGCCGCCGCCGGTTGAGTTGGTAACGTACATCGTTCCCACGGCGATGTACACGATCGAGGTTCCCGAATTACCCACGACAAACGCCGAGGCGCCACTGGCGCCCCCCGTCAGAGCGGTAAAGATATTTGTGCCGAAGTTGAGGGTAAGATTCAGTGTTTGGCCGGAAGGCGCGCCAAACCACAAGCTGCCAACATTCGAAAAATTGTTCGTGAGCGGGACGATGAACGTGCCGGATTCCGTAAAGGTCGCCGCGTCGGTGGGTCCGGGTGGGCCGCTGGTCGGGCTCCAGGCGTTGGGGTCATTGAAGGCTGCGCCGGTCGTGTTGGTCCAGGTATAAGCGGTCGCATAGCTGTTGACCGCGCCCGCGAGCAGTCCCAATGCCAGCGCCAGTATCACCACGAGCCGGTGCAGGGGTTGGTAAAATGATGATGTGATTTCGGGTAGGTGCTTTGTCGTCCTCATGATTTTTCCCTCCGCAAACATTAACAAATATTAACCCGCAAAAGCTTGGCAAGAGTAGCACTTGCGTTCTGGCCCGTCAATTGGTGAACGCGCAAAGACTGTTGAAAAACACGCATCACCCATAGAGCCGGCAATTTGATAACCCATTTCAAAGCTCGCCGCATGCCAACCGCGAGAAAAATGAGCCGCCCCAGCCATGAGCGATTCTGCTACCTGGGGCCTATGACCGCATTTTAACTAGCCGGATTGGTGTTTTTGCGGTTTTTTGCCTCGTCATCCGAGATGATACGCTTGAATACTGTCACACCCCGTATATGATGGAGAATGTGAGGAAAAAAGCGTGGCGGGTTCTCCTCGTCTTTGGCTGGTACGATTATCGGCTTGAGCGTGGTATTGAACAATACGCGCAAGAGCATGATTGGCATTTGTCGCCGCAAGTTACCAGAGAGAAGGTCATTCCCTGGGGCTGGGATGGGGACGGGATCCTGGCCTGGCTCGCCGCGGGAGACGATCTGGCAGAATTCGTTGTCCGCGCTCGGAAACCGACCGTGGACTTCAGTTTTCGTCGTCCGCACCTGAAATTTCCTCGCGTGCTCTACGATCACGCCCAGGCCGCTCGGCTCGTTGCCGAACATTTTCTGACGCGCGGCTTCACCAACTTCCTGTACTACAGTGACGAAAAGAACTGGACCTTTGAGGAACGGGGATCTGCCTTCGTGGAATCCGTGTGCCAAGCCGGTTACCCCTGCCATTGGTTGCGCTGGAATCCGTCTTCTGCTTCTGGCCAAAGGCCGCATGAAGAGTGGAACCGAAAGCGAAGATGGCTGGCAGCGGAGCTGAAGCGAACGCCCAAACCTTTGGCCACCTATGCCGGGGCCGACCGCATGGCGGTGGACATCATGGAGTCATGTGAAATCGCGCAGTTACGGGTACCCGAGCAGGTCGCCATCGTCGCGCCGGACAATTCCTTTCTGGCCGTGGAATCCATGTCGACACCGATTTCCAGCATCGAGCCCAACTTGGAGACCATGGGCTATCGGGGGGCGGCCCTGTTGGACGATTTAATGAATGGCAAACCGCCGCCCAAACAGCCCATCCGCATGCCGCCGCTCGGGTTGATCGTGCGCAAGAGCAGCGACATGCTGGCCGTAAATCACGACGGCGTGGCCCGGGCGCTGCGCTTTGCCTGGGAACATTTCCACGAGCCCATCCACGTCGGCGATTTGGCAAAGGTCGCCGGGATGTCGTTGCGCGGGTTCCAACAGGCATTCAGGCAACACATCGGTCGACCGCCCCGAGATGAGCTCCACCGCGCCCGCATCGACCACGCCAAAAAGCTTTTGACGATGACCAGCAAGAAGACGGAAACGGTGGCGGCCGAATGCGGCTACCCAAACATCAACAGCTTCTGGGTTTCGTTTCGGAAGTCGACAGGAATAACCCCCGCGCAATATCGCAAGCAATTTGGCCATCTCCGGTAGGGCCATTGAACGACCACGGCTCTTCGTAACACATTGCTTGGTCGGATTCCAATCGTCCGTGCCAGCCAGGACTCTCTCGACAGTAATGGTTTTGGCTTCCTCCGCCGTCAACTGCCGCGACCGCCGGCGCGTTTCACATCGAGTGATTTTCTCGTCCTGAGATTCACGGCCTCGCTCGCGAAAACTGCTTTGCATCGGGGCCATGTCGCGTGAGAACATTCGCCACATGACACTGACGGAAGTTCGCCAACTGCTTGCGGAGCTCGATATTCGCCCCAGCAAGGCGTTGGGACAGAATTTCCTCATTGATGGGAACATTCTGCGGATACTCATCGAGCAGGCGGACCTTCGGCGCGACGAGTCGGTGCTGGAGATCGGACCGGGGTTGGGGGTGCTGACGGTCGAGTTGGTCGTGCGCGCCAAACGGGTGGTGGCGATCGAGAAAGACCCGCGACTTTGCCGGTATCTGCGGGGCCAATTGGACGGCGTCGAGTTGATCGAGGGCGACGCGGTGGACGTGCTGGAGCGGGCGGGTTTTCAAATCGACGCGCCGTACAAGGTCGTCTCGAATCTCCCCTACAACATCTCCACGCCGATTTTGGAGCGGCTGGTCGAGCGGGAGGACAAACCGCGCGCCATGATTCTGACGGTGCAACGCGAAGTCGCCCACCGGCTCGCCGCCACGCCGCGCCACAAGGACTACGGGGCGCTGACCGTATTCACGCAGCTCTGGTATCACGTTACCATCGCCCACATCATTTCCCCACGATGCTTTTATCCCGCGCCCAAGGTGGACAGTGCGATTGTGGTTCTCGAACGGCGCGATCCGCGCGTGAAACTGCGCGTCGGCGCGCCGTTTCATGACGTCGTGCGCACGGGCTTCGGTCAACGCCGTAAGATGCTTCACAAATTGCTCGCGCCGTTCGGGGATATGGACAATGCGTTTGCCGCGGCCTCGATTGCGCCCACCGCGCGAGCCGAAGAACTCGCCGTAGAACAGTGGATTATGCTGGCGAACACCCTGACGCCAGACGCGTGAGGAACAACGAATTCACTCCGCCGCGTTGGTCTGGGCAATCGGCGTGGGCGTGATCACCTGTGACTTGGGCGGAAGCTTCAGCTTGTTCCTGGCCGTTTTGCCTTCCTTGGTCTTGGGCCAGCGCTTGGCGACGTGCTCGAGAATCTTGCGGCCGAACTTCAGTTCTTCGCCGGAGCCTTCGCTGAAGTGGAACCCGATGTAGTGGAAGTCAGCCGCATCGAGCGCTTTTTCCTTCTTCAAACGATCGAACAGTTTGAAGCCCTTGACTTGCAGCAATGCCTGGAACGCCCGCAACGCGTAATCCTCAGCGCGCAAATGCTGCGCGAGGTCCTTTGCGGACTGTTTGATATTGCAGATGCTGAGTTCGAACCGCAGTTCGTTGTCGAACCCCTCGGAGCGCACGATTTGCCGGAGGCAATCGACCGCCTTGGACCACTTCCGGGCCTTCTTGTATTTCAGGCCGACCTCGCGATAGACGCCGTCCGCCAACGCCGGGTCGATATTGCGCAGAAAGTACAGCAGCGTCTCGTACCGCGGCTCACCGGCTTCCAGGGAGCGCGCGGCGAGTGCGGCAAATTTCTTCGCGGTCTTCTTGTCGACCGACTCGCTGTGGGGTTTCAGGATCTTCGCCAACCGCCACGCGCGCTCGGCCTTGCGTTCCCGGCTCAGGGCCGCCAACAATAACCCGGTGGCGCCTTTGTGACGGGCAAGGGCACCGGCGGCGATTTCACTGACCTGCAGGTCCGCATGCGCCAGCAGCGCCATCATCAGGCGATTGGTGGGGGGATTGTCCTTGGACGCGAGCTTGCGGGCCGCGAACGCGCGGACGCTCGGGTGTTTGCTCTGGAGCAGCTTGCGCCACTGCGCATCGTACGATTTGCCCAGCGGCAGCTTCTCAATAATGTCCAGCGCGTTCTGGACAACATTCGGATAATCCGCCTCGCCCAGGTACTTCAACATTTGACCCGCGATTTGGTTGACCGCCGCACCCGTGTACGGCAGGCCTTTCAGGCCGATCAGCGCATTCCGCCGAATGTAGCCGAGGTTCTTCGCCGTGCTGTACTTCAATAGAATTTTCCGCGCATCCGGCGCGCCCACATAGCCGATCAACAACAGACAGGACGTCAGCACGCGGTCGTTCTTCTTCACGCGCGACGTCGTCATGAACTTCGCGATCTGCCGGTGCAACGCGGCCCGAACTTTTGGCTCGGCATCGCCAATGTGGCGGCGGACGGCCTGGCAGGTTTCCTTGACGAGTTCAAAATCCGTGTCGAACAGGACATCGAGGATCAGCTGCATCGCCTCGCGGTTGTGGATGCGCGCCAGGATGTCCACCAACACGCGTTTCTGCTGTGGGCCGGCCTTCAGAAACTGGTCGCGCAAACTGGACACATTGTCGCCACCTGCGTTGGCTATAATCGCCGCGGCACGGAGTTTGGTTTCGATCTCCGGCGCTTCCAGCAGCGGCAACACGTACGGAACAACCGCGCGCGTGCCGATGGCCTCGAACGCCTCAAGTACATAGCGCGTAAGCAGTTGGTTGGCGTCTTTCAACGTGTCGCCGAGCGCCTTGACCACCGAGTCCTGTTTCGGCTTTAGCTCGGCGATAACCATGGCCGCCGCACAACGCCGCATGCCGTCGGGGCTTTGCAACATGCCGCAGATCGTCTGGATAACCTTGTCCATAAGATAGACCGCTACCGTAGCAGAACGACCCCGTGCTTGCAATGCGTGCGCCGTTTTTGTAGGATTTTGACGATGGCCCAAGGTTGTGTTTACGCAACGCGTTTATAGTTAGATAATTGCATACACAAATTACATGACTTCCTACTCGTTCGACCAACTTCAGAAGCTCTATTCCCAACCTTTTTTTGACCTTATCCAGCAGGCCCGCAACGTCTACCTCCAGCATTGGCAGAATAACGAAGTCCAACTCTGCACCCTCCTGAGCATCAAAACCGGCGGCTGCAGCGAGGATTGCGCCTACTGTGCCCAGAGCGCCCGCTACCAGACGGGTGTCGGCGCCGAACATCTCATGTCCACCGATGAAATCCTGGACGTTGCCCGCCGCGCCAAGGCCAACGGCTCGACCCGCTTTTGCATGGGCGCGGCCTGGAAAGGCGTCCGCGAAGGAACCAGCGCGTTCGATTCCGTCCTCGAAACCGTCCGCGAAGTCAGCAAACTCGGCATGGAGGTCTGCGTCACGCTCGGCCAGCTCACCGACCGCGCCGCGCAACAACTCAAAGACGCCGGTGTGACCGCCTATAACCACAACCTCGACACCAGCCCCGAATTCTACTCGCAGATCGTCACCACCCACACGTTCCAGGACCGCCTCGACACCATCCACGCCGTCCAACGCGCGGGCCTGTCCGTTTGTTGCGGCGGTATCATCGGCATGGGCGAATCCGTGGCGGACCGCCTGCGCATGCTCGAGGTGCTCACGAATTTCGATCCACCCCCGGAAAGCGTGCCGATCAACTGCCTGATGGCCATGCCCGGCACCCCGCTCGAAGACCAGCCGCCCGTCGATGTCTTCGAATTGACCCGGCTCGTCGCCACCACCCGCATCGCGTTCCCGCGCGCCAAGGTCCGTATGTCCGCCGGACGCTCCCGCCTGTCCCGCGAAGCCCAGGCCCTGTGCTTCTTCGCCGGCGCCAACTCGATTTTCTACGGCAACAAACTCCTCACCGCCCAAAACCCCGAAGCCGATGCCGATCACGAACTGCTCCGCGACCTGGGTCTCATCCCCCAGCAACCCTTCTCTGATTCCCCGCCCCCCGCCGCCGTCCTTGCAGAATAGCGGCCTGGGAGCAACCCCTCCGCGGGTGCCCAAAAAAGATGCTGCTTCTGTCCTCAATCTGACTCCCAAACCCCATCGAGCACCCGAAACAAAGCCATTTTTTTGCAAAACAAAGCCAAGTGACAAAATGGCACACTTGCATCCCTAACACATTATCCATCAAGCGAATCCACATCCGCTAACACCCGGAAACGTTGGCTTTGTTTTTCCCAAAAACGTGTTTTCACGCAGTCCCCCTTTTCCCACCGCGCCGCCGAGCCGCAGTCGTCTGCGACAATTGGCTTCGTTTTTGGCTTTCCAAAAAAAATTTCCACGCCGGCCTGCATAGAATTGGGTTCGTTTGGTAATCCCTACCCTTGCCAGCCATTTCCCTCCTAGGCCGCCTCCCCATAGCGTGGCTCCGCCGCTGTGGCCCGGGTTGTCGGTAGGGCGCGGCGTCCCACCGCGCCGCCTTTCCGTTTGTAGCAACTGTCTTTTCATGTGGGTTGGAATTGTGGATTTTTGAGCAGTTGGTTGAGCAGGATGATCAGCTTGCGCATCACGGCGACGAGGGCCACTTTGGG
>JBEKLM010000063.1:0-19895 GCA_050010195.1 Verrucomicrobiia bacterium | reverse complement strand
TCTCCCCAAAGATACAAGGCCGCATGGAAGTCAGCGTGGTCACCTGGTGGGGACGCCACTGTTGCTTGCTCGCACCGTCAGGTGATGGTCCCGGCAACCGGTGGGGTGAACACCCCATAGCGAAGAATTCCTCGATTCGCCATTCTCCCCTGAATGAAGGAGAACGAACATGACAACGAAACTACATGTGCACCGGTTGCCCGTCAGCACAACGGATGCTGAGTTGCAGAAACTGTTCGAGGGAGTGGGCCGAGTTGTCAACTGCGACGTGGTCACGGATGGAACCACACGCATGTCGAAGGCCATCGGATTCGTGGAGATGTCGACGGTGCAGGAGGCACAAAAAGCCATTGAGCAACTCAACGGCAAAGAATTGGCTGGACGAGTGATTCTTGTTTCCGAGGGCACATAACCGGATTTCGAGGGAGGTGTTTGTTTTGGTGCTGCTGGTGGCGATTCAAGCACCGTCTCAAGCACAGCAACCGAATATTCCGGCAACCGATCTCGTGCGTCAGACGGTGGCGCATGAACTGGCAGCGGCTAATGCGAGCGGCCACTATCGGTACCGTATTGACAGACAGACGCCGCACGACTCGGAGACCCGTGACATGGTCGAGACGCACCAATGGTTGATTGGCCGTCTGGTTCTCAAGAACGGTCAACCGCTTGCCCCCGCACAGAGACAAAGAGAGGATGAACACCTGCGTGACCTGTTGACGAATCCTGCACGTCTGGAGAAATTCCAAAGCCAGTCGCGCAAAGACGAAGCGCGCGTCCGCCGGATGATCAAGCTATTGCCGGAGGCATTCCTCTTTCAGTACGACGGCACGGAGACGAACGCTTCCGGTCGCGAACTCATTCGGTTGAAATTCCATCCCAACGCAAACCTGACCACACGGTCGTTGGAACTGCGGTTATTGCAAGGGATGGACGGTACGATGCTGATCGACCCTCTGGATGAGCGTCTGGCGCGGGTGGAAGCTGAATTGTTTCGCGATGTTGATTTTGGCTGGGGCATCTTCGGACGGATCCGTCGCGGAGGCAGTTTCTTGTTGGAACAGCAAGGTGTCGGGAGTGATCGGTGGGCCATCACTACGTTGTCCATGCACTATACCAGCCGGATCGTTCTGTTTGTGAATACCCGCACTGACTCCGTGAGCAAGGAGAGCAACTTCCAACGAATGTCAAACGATCTGACGCTACAACAGGGGCTGGAACTGTTGTTGAACCCGCGGTAGGGCAATGGGCCGTTTCCATGGGGTGAACACCCCATAGCGCGCCTTCCGACGGACGGGTATCGTTTTGCCACAACGTCTAAAAGAACATTTACCCGGAGACTCATGAATATGAACATTTGCGGACGTGCCACAGGGTTCGCAAGGGCTCGAATGGGCGAGCGGAGTTTGGTTTCCCTGTTGTCATTGGCTCTGCTGTTTGTCGCTGGGCCTCGGAACCTGTTGGCCGACCAAGTTGCGCAAGCCCCGGCGCAGGCCACGCAGGCGCCCCCACACGCGCAGCAAACTCCCGAGCAGTTACAGCAGGTGGTAGCCCCGATTGCACTGTATCCGGATTCGCTGGTGGCGCAGATTCTGGCGGCGTCCACGTTTCCCGAACAAGTCGTCGAGGCTGATCGATGGGTACAAGCAAATCCTGGTTTGAAGGGCGACGCGTTAGGCCAAGCGGTGGACAAACAACCTTGGGACCCGAGCGTCAAGGCACTCACGGCTTTCCCATCCATCCTTGGGAATATGGACAAGAACCTCTCCTGGGTGTCGTCTCTAGGCGACGCCTACTACAACCAACAACAGGACGTGATGGATGCCATTCAGGTCATGCGCCAAAAGGCGGAACAAGCCGGCAACCTGAAGAGCACATCGCAGCAAACCGTAACCACGCAAGGCTCATCGATCAGCGTTGAGCCTGCCAGCCCCGATGTCGTTTACGTCCCCGCGTACGATCCCTGGGCGGTTTACGGGGACCCCATCGTGGAGTGGCCGGGATGGTACCCGTATCCCGGCATCTGGTTTGGCGGCCCGTACCTCTCGTTCGGTGTCGGCTTCGGAATCGGTTGGGGGGGAGGTTTTGGGTGGGGCTGGGGGAATTGGGGATTCGATTGGCATAACCGTTACGCAACTTATGGCCACAGCCGGTACTACTCCCGGAGCAGTACGTTTTACAACCGAAGCAATTACTATCGAGGAGGAGGGGCGCGTGGCGTTGCTACCGTCGTGCGTGGCGGAGGGTCTCGCGCCGGCGGCGCTGCTGTTTACAACCGCACAGGCGGAACCACCCAGCCCTTCAACGGAGATACCCGGGCTGCTCGAGGATATGCTGAACCCCGCGGTCAGAGCGGCGTCCGCTCCAGTGCCTTCAGCGGCTACGATCATGGCGGACAGGAAAGGAGCTTTTCGTCACGCGGAGGCGCCAGCTTGGGTGGAGACGGAGGGTCCCATGGGGGCGGTGGAGGAGGGTTTCACGGCGGTGGAGGCGGAGGGTCTCATGGCGGCGGTGGTAGTGGCGGCGGACATCGGTAATCGACAGTTTTGTTATGTTTCCGGTAGATCGTGGAATTTAGAAATGGAGAGAAGTCATATGGAGCGAACCAAGTTGAACTTTGACAGATTTCATTGCGCCAATCTTCCTATGGTAGCAGCCGTTGCCATCCTTTTGACGGGGTGCTGTTCCACCCGTCCCAGTCCCATGGCGCAGCAACCGGGCCAGAAAACGTTTTCATCTGCGGAAGAGGCGGTCAACGCACTCGTCACGGCTGCGCAGAGTAACGACGAAAAAGCGATGCTCGACATCCTCGGACCAGACGGAAGGCAAATCGTCTCATCGGGAGACGAAACCGAGGACGTCGAGAGCCGCGCTAATTTCGTGCAGCGATATCAGGAAATGCACCGTCTCGTGGTAGAACCGGATGGTACCACTACTCTATATATCGGGGCGAAGAACTGGCCCACGCCCATACCGCTCGTGAACGAGGGTAACTCCTGGCATTTCGACACCGAGGCGGGCAAGACCGAAATTTTGTACAGGCGAATTGGCCGGAATGAAATATCGACTATCCGCGTTTGCCGGGAGCTTGTGGAGGCGGAAAAGGAATACTACTCCACACAGCACAACGAGTACGCCCAGACAATCTTCAGTGATGAAGGGCAGCACAATGGCCTGTATTGGAAAGCTGCTGATGGCGAACCCCAGAGCCCCATCGGGCCACTCGTGGCATCGGCCTTTGAGGGCTATGCCAAGAGCGGAGACGGCGCTCCGACTCCTTACCGCGGTTACTATTACCAGATGCTAACGCGTCAGGGGGAAAATGGCCCAGGCGGCGCGAAAAACTACATCGTAAACGGCAAAATGGCCGAGGGGTTCGCTTTCGTGGCCTATCCAGCGGAATACAAGTCATCCGGCGTGATGACCTTCATCGTGAACGAGGATGGAGTGGTGTACCAGAAGGATCTCGGCAAGACGACCGATGTTCTTGCCAAAGCCATGAAGGAATACAACCCCGATTCCAGTTGGCAAAAGGCTGAAGAGCAGCCGGAGGAGCCCGCTGGCGAGCAGAAGACCAAGTAAAAGGCATGGGTATCGACGGATCGCGGCGTTATTGCGCCAATTGTAACCGGCGTGTGTCTCGTCCTTGCCGATAATTCTCACCACGTCGGAGATGAGGTTCTGGCGAGTGATGCCTTCGGAACCAGCCGCGTGAAGCAGACTGAACGCGACGGAATAACTGGTCTGGGGTTTGAAAGGATCGCCTTTAGCACGATCCTACTTGTAAACCGTCTTCGTCTTGGTCGCCTTCTGGGTCTTGGGAGCCTTGGCAGACTCCTTAAGCAACTTGGTCGCCTTGGTGGATTTGCTGGCCGGCTTACGGTCCGCTTTCTTCGCCCTCTTGACCGCCCTCCGTGGTTGATGCTGTGCCAGCGAATATTGACACTCTGAACACCTGTGTTCAACAGGCTGGACAGTCAGTTACCGCCTCCTGAGACGCACTGGAATCCTGTTGTCTCGGAAATCGGTTGATGCGCCGAGCTTTGCGTGCGTGCGGAGCTCACACCCTCGGTATCGTCACTTGTTGGCACACCAACTGCCCCGCCGTTACACAGTGGAAAGGAACTGGGATGAGGTCACAAGAATTGGAACAACAAGAGAACTCGCTGTTCCGAGCGTGGTTGTTGCTGGGTGGCGGATTCTGGCTCGGGTTGGTCGTGTACTTGGCGTTGCATCTTCGAAGTTAAATTTGCCTTCCGAGCGGTACGCAATCGGCCCGCGTGCCCGTAAGATGGTCTACAATGAATCTTGCAATTAAGGAAATTGAACACGCGGGTGATTTGGAAAGAGAACGGGTCGTGTTTAACGTGCTGAAGGAGGACAATATCGGATTCTACCTGCTGCTTCATACAGGGGCAACGGATGAGGGGAAGGCGACGGGTAGAGTCAGAGGAACGTTCTGGTTCCCGGATAGAAAAGTGAAGGGCAACGACCTGGTTGTGTTGTACACGAAGGAGGGGTATTCGAGACGGGCAATTAATGCAGATGGGACATCGACGTACTTCTACTATCGGGGTTTGCGGGAGGCTGTGTTAAAAAAATCGAATAGTGCCGTTGTTTTGCTCAAGGCAACAGATTGGCAGAGCAGAGCACTTTCGGTGGGGCATCTTGAGAAGGACTTGGCGGCGTGAGAATCGGCGATCCACGGCCGCGATGAGAAATACACGTGATCGTTTGACGGGATTCTGGACGCCGCCGGTACCTTTGGTCGTATTTGTGCGCTTACTTCTTCGAAGATCGATCGTGCATCAGAATGTTGATGACCAGAATTAAGCCGCCGCCGCCCGCGCCCATAAAACAAAGAATTGCCAGGCCCGGATACCCAAACAAATGGAACGAAGAATCGATCCGCATCAACAGGGCCGCGCCTACAATCAAAGCTGCCAGGATCAGCCCAACGGTGATTCGGTTGGCGACCTTTTGCATTCCCTCGACGAGAACCAGCTCGTCAATGGCGTCCACTTTGACCTTCAGGTCATTCCGCGCCACGACATCCAGGATTTGATTCACGCGGCCGGGCAACCGCATAAGCAGGTCTTTTAGTTCGAGTATGCCGCCGAACAGGTTGCCCGGTGACAGAGCCTTCCAGATGCGCTCCTGGAGCATGGCCGCGCCGTTGCGTCGAATCGAAGCGTTGGGATCAAACTGCGGATCCAGTGTTCGACCGACCAGATCGAGGTTCAGCAACGTCTTGCCCAACATGGTCAATTCGGCGGGCAATCGCAGCCCGCTCTCCGCCGATGCCTGGGTAATTTCCAGGACGACGCGGCCCACCTGCATCTGTTCCAGGGTCGCGGCCTGCTGGGCGCCCACCAGCGCGGCAATTCGGTTGCGAAACGAGGTCTCCTGAAACTCCTCGGTGACCTCGCCAATCTTGATGGCGACGGTGGCGGCGTCATCACTGCGGCCTTCACTCACGGCGAGTAGCAATTGTAATAGATTTTCCTGCAAGCGCGGGGCGATCCGCCCGGTCATTCCCAGGTCCAGCAGCGCCACCCGGTGATCGTCGGTGATGAAGACGTTGCCGGGGTGCGGATCGGCGTGAAAAAAACCGTCAACGAGGATTTGTTGCAGATAAGCCCGAAACAGCTCCTCGGCCAGTTCCGCGCCCATCAATTCCATCCGCGCCAGTGGGCTCAGGGACGTGATTTTTTGGCCGGAAATATACTCCATCGTCAACACCCGCGAGGTGGTGAAGTCCTCAATGGCGATGGGCACGACGATCCGGTGGAATTTCTTGAGATTGACGTTGAGCGTGAGGAGGTTGCGCGCTTCTTGTCGATAGTCCAATTCCTGCCATAAACTCCGGCGCAGCTCTTCCAGCATTTCCACGAACCGGTAGCGTTTTCCCCACTCCGTATGCTTGTCAAGAAACCCGGCGATATCTTCCAGTGCGCCCAGATCCTCGGCGATGATCTCGCGAATGCCTGGTCGCTGCACCTTGACGACCACGGCCCGGCCATCCCGCAACCACGCGCGGTGGACCTGTCCCAACGACGCTGCGGCGAGAGGTTTGGTGTCAAAGTGGGAGAAGGCCTTCGAGATTCGCACGCCCAACTCATGGGAGACAATGGCGTCTATTTCCTCGAACGAGAATGGGGCGATGTTGTCTTGCAGGCGGGTCAACGACTGAATGTAAGCGGGGGGAAGAAAATCCGCCCGCGTGGACAGGAGCTGGCCGAGCTTGATGAAGGTCGGCCCCATCTTTTCCAGATCCCGCGCCAATTCATCGGCGCGAGGCTCGGGTGCCAACGCTTTGTCAAACGGCTCGATTCCGAGAGTTTCGTGCAAGCCAGTATTGGCCAGCATGTCCGAGCGCCCATACTTGATCAGCAAGAAGACGATGTCCTTGTAGCGCTTCAGATGCTGCGGCTTTAGTGAGATTCCCATAATATTGTTCCCAGGCGTTACGGCCACGTTCACTTCGCCGTCAGCAGCGGCATAACCGACGAAATCGCGCCGCCCGGCCTCTTAAAACTCCAGAAACCGCTTCAGCTAGCGGAGCAATAGCACCACAACAACGATCACGAGAAGCAGACCGACCCCGCCTCCGCCAATATAGTAAAAGTTGGCCAACAAGGGTGCGAATAGAAGGTACATAGTTTTCCTTTCGATTGTGATGGCAACTCATTTGCCATCCCGTTCGACAGTGACGCTACGCGATGGGCCGGTCGTAAGCTATGGGGTATAACCCTACGTTCCTCAATACGTGCTCCGTCAGCCATGTGCAGCGTGTCACCACTCCAGGCTCGTAATTCCATCCTTCAACAGCTCGATGTCATCCGACGTTCCTAGGGTGATTTCCCGGTCAATAATAGGGAACCCAGTAATTTCGGGTTTTCCATGAATGGCACTATGTTCCGGTATCATGAAACAGACCCCAACCACCCCGTCCACTCACGACAACCACCCCCACCCGCTTCGCACGTTGGTCGTGGATGATTCCGTCATGTTCATGGAAGGCCTGTGCGCTTACCTGATGACGGAGCCGATGTTTCAAGTGGTCGGTACCGCGCTGGATGGCAGCGAGGCGCTGCACATGGTGGATATGCTCGAGCCGGACCTGGTATTCATGGATCTGCACATGCCGTTCATGGACGGTTTACAAGCGACGGAGATTCTGCGCCGGCGCCTGCCCAATATGCGGATTGTGATGATGACGAGGGAGCTCGCGGCCACAGCAGAGCCGAAATCATGGGCGCACGGCGCACACGGCTTCCTGCGGAAACTGGGGATCACTGAAGGCCTGATCACCGAGGTTCGTCGAGTATTTCACACGGACACGCACAAACGACGACCGGAGCCGGTCACACCGATGGACGATGCCGAAGTAGCGCTGGAAACAATGGACGTATTGCGGTGAAACTCCCCGACAACCCCTTTCACGCTCCGCTGCATCCGCTCGACAGCGAAACGCAAACTTACGGTTGCCGGCAAACCAGACCAACCTCCTGTGCTAAGCATTCCCTTCCGGGCGTCTGTGCATTCGTTCGGCAGGACAACATTTGCCGTTCGCCTACGAGAACGTGGAAGAGGCAATTCCTGAAGCTGTTTTTCCGGCACTTCGGCAAACAGTCTCAACCCGACGAGATTAACCTGGCATCTGACACTCGCCAGCCTTCGTGCTCCCGAGCCGTTCCACGAACATCTCTCAAACCACCGCCCCATTCGCGAATGCTGCCTCAAAAGCCCGGTAGGTGAAGACTCAAGAGGGCCAAATGAATCTCCCCGTGACCTCATAATCCATCCTTCCACCCCGATCTCGCACGACCGTCATGGATACCGGCCCACGATGCCGACTCAGCGCCCATTCACTGTCTCCATCCTAAAGCGACGCCAGCAGGTCGACCACTTCCTTGTGGTGCTGCACGCATTGCTTGGCGAATTGCGTCAGGAACTCTTTACGTTTCGGGTTCCCATCCTGGTCCGCCAATTGATCGGCCAGATGCGACGCATAATCCAACGCTTGTACTTGCGTCAGCAACAATCGCAATTCAAATGTTCTCCCGCTCGAAAACAGCAGGTCCTTCGTGGTCGTCGACGCGATGGCCGCACGCGTCTTTTCCTCCATGGACGGCAGATGAGACATCTTGAAATTCAGCGAGCCATCCTCCTTCGCGAATTCATCCAATTGCTTCTTTGCCTGGCTGAATACCTCCGCAATCTGCTTGATCTCAGCCGACACCTTTGCGCTGGCGCTCTTGATGATCAGGATCTTGCCCACGTCGCTCTGTTCGGAGGCGAGGGTATATAAAATACTGTATCCCTCGTCGCGAATCCTTGACTGCCTGCCGAAGAACGGAATCAACGGAGGCACCGTCGAACATCCCGCCGATGCCACGAGGCAGACTACGGCGGCACAGGTAAGAAATCGTGATGTCATATGCCAGCCTCAGCGGCGCGGGCTTGGGTCAGGCCGTTACTATTTCTTGGGCTCTTCCGCCTGGTTCTGACGGGGGTATTTCGCCTTCACTTCATCATGGTGCTTGGACGGCTCAGACGAATCGAGATTGACCGTCACATGAGAACCCAACACGATGTTCTGCGGGACACTTGCCCCCGAACGCCAAGTCCCGCCTTCCGACCAATAATAGACCTGACCTTGGGGTTGAAAATACACTTCCGCATCAGGATAATACTCATAGGAGTACGAGGCGTTGACGGCAGGACCGGGCGCGGTTCCGGGGGCCTGCTGTTCGTTGCAGCCGACCAGCAGCAAGCTACTGATCGCGAATGTGAATATAATCAATCTGTTTATCATGTCTCTCCTGTGTTGTTGGGTGTTTATGAGGGGAAAATAAGCCGAAAGACCGTCGACCGCGATAGGGTGTTCGCCCCATTGTCTGGGGGTACGGAGCAGAAAACACTGTTCGCAGTGCCACAAGGTCAGTTACGTCATCCGCCGTCGGAACGTAGTTTCCCAATGCCATCCGGTCGGCTCGTTCGCCTCGACAACATCCCACACGGCGTAGCGAGCGGACCGGAAGTCCGTAGGCGAGACAGACCGTGACCATTAGCGCATCGTGTTTCTCTGGTGCAGCGGTCTCCAGAAAGTTCACAATCTGTACGCCGCAGTTGCCAGACAATTTCGGTACCGTTAGCGAACCAATAGCACCACAACAATGATGAGCAGAAGAAGGCCGCCACCGCCAATAATGTAAACGCTGGCCAACGTGGGCAATAATAGAAGGGCCATAGGTTTCCTTTCAGTTTTGATGGCAACTTGTTTGCCATCGCTTTCTATAATGACGGTACGCGATGGGCCGGTCTTTAGCTATGGGGTAGAACCCCACCGTGAATTAGGAGGGGCGTTCTCCGACATCCACGTCCAAGCTGTGCACACAGCAACCGATCTCAACCTCCCTCAGCCGGATATGAAACATCCGCTTCAGCCAACGGCAAGAGTGCGGCGGCAGACCTGCCCCGCTCGCACGCGGAAGTAGCGAACGGGATACCATACGCAAATAGCGGAGGCGTACGCGAGCATCCCGAGCCCGATGTCGTAGCCCCACTCGGACTCTTGAGGATAGAAGAAGAGAATGGCCCCGCCAAGCATGGCAATAAAGAATGCGGGCATCACCAAGAAGAGCAGTCCGGGCCACGGCGGGGTTTCCAGAATTACCCGGCGGGAAAAGGCCGCGAGCTGTTCTTCTCCCATCGCTTTGGCCATGACGATTTTGGATGCGTTGGATGCTGCGACCAAGAACGATGCGGTCAGAAGGACAACACCCATTGGCGGCGACGCATACGCTACAAGTCCAACAAGAATTGTCAGGAGAGCAAATTTCCAACCGAAACGCCGGGCGATGGGATTCGCTTCGAGCTTCAGTGTTGGCGTGACGAGGTACGTCGTCCAGACGTCCGCCGCACGTGAACAGACAGCCAACCCGGCAATCACATGAACGCATCCATCAACCATTGCGCCGCCTCGTACAGACTTCGCGGATAACCTGGTCGAGCGTTTGGCGATGTGCGATGGCCCGGTCGATGAACTCTGTGTACACATCCTCGCGCACCAGAATCTTCTGCGTCGAGCCGGGCTTCTCCTCACCGCACGATATGTATCCCGGGGCCTGTTGTTGTAGCGCGTGGAAGACCTCAGTGGAAATATCTATGACGTGTTCACGCATCTGTATCTCCCTTCCATCCATCTGCCTCGAATAGCGCGGGCCGTGTTCGCCTCGCTTCCGGCGTGCGCCTGTCGAGCCTGCGGGCCGATGTCTGGGTGTTTTTCATCACACCAGACGTTAATGGCATCCATGGAGAACCTGAAATTACTGGGTTCCCTATTTTTGAGCGGGAAATCACCCTAGAGAATCCACCGCGGAAAAGCTGTGGTTCCTTCAGGCGCCTTACGTGACTTCGCTTTGTTTCGAGCCACGACAGGCTGCCGTGGCGAATTCCCAGGAGGCGCGTGCCGTGGCCAGGGAAGCATGATCGCAGCATTTCCCAACGGTTACAGCTTTGGTAGGCCCGCCTCAGCCCGCCACAGGTACCGGCGTTTCCACCCCGGCTGCCGCCTTGGTTCACGTGGGGTCAACACCCCATAGCGACCCCCCGGTCTCCCGTCGTATTCTCAGACCATGAAACAAGGACACTTCTTCCAAAGTCAACGGTCAGCCGACGCACGATCGCCGGCGCAGATTACGAACTCGAATCAGACGAAAGGAAATGCCCAGCCGTCGCGAGACGAGGTAGCCAGGAAGGCCTACCTCATTTATCTGAGCCAGGGTAGTCCTCAAGGACACGACGTGCAACATTGGTTGGAGGCTGAAGCCCAAACGATTGCCACCTCAGCACCAAGAACGAGCGGGTCATGAAAGCCAATCACAAGCAGAAGGCATTGACGCTCGGCAACCTTATCGAGACCGTTTACGGCGTCTGTGGAAATCGCAGAGCGAGAGGAATCATCCGTCTCGCCATTGATGCCCACGTCGTTGTGTTCCGAAGACAAGAACGCACTTTTGATTTTGGTGGAAGAAAGGAGTTCGTATGAAGACGGTCTTGAGACTCGCCATGCTGGTGGTGGGAATCTCCATCGCCGGCGCAACATTCAGCTTCTTCGGGCAGGAACCGTCGCCGCCGGCCACGCTCTACGTTTATAGCGGCACTCTACGCTCGGTCGATTTGCAGGCTCGTACGATTATCGTAGATGGTTCGGCAGTTCCCCAGAAGTTTGTGGTGCCGACGGACGTGGAGATTATCGTGAAGGGTGAACCCGCTGGACCCAAGGGAAAACTCAGCGATTTGATGGTGGGCGATCGCGTCCAAGTGAAGTACACGGTGGACGACGGCGTGAACGTCGCGCATCAGATCTCGCCCCTCGACGTGAAGCATCCGTGATCGGACCAGTTACATGAACTAACGAAAAAAGAGAAATGTTATGAAACACGGAATTGTAATCATTTGCCTGATCGGCCTCGTAGCCGCCACGGCGGCACGAGCCGCGGACACGAACGCTCCTCCTCTCCCCAGTCCGACCGCCCACCAGCCGATGGCGGGGAATCTGTTGCCGCCGCGCGTGCTCGAAGACCTCGCGTTGACTTCCGAGCAGCAGGCGAATTACGACGCTCTCGCAGATGGCTTCAAGAAAGATGCCGCGAAGTGGCGCGCCGACAACGATTACGACCCCCCAAAAGCGCGCGAGGAAATGAGCCAGGCACGCGCTGCCGGCGACCAGACAACCATCCAAGTGGTGACCAACGAGCGCAAAGGGCTCGTGGATCTTCGCAAGAGTTACGTCGACAAGGTACGCGCCTTCCTGACCGATGAGCAAAAGGCCACGCTCGACAAGGCTCTCGAACACGCCCACGACTGGAGCGGTGGACATGGTCCCGGCGGTGCGCCGCCGCCGCCACAACCGCCACCTGCTGACAAGTAAAGATTACGTTCCTGATAGCGGCAGGCAAGATCGAGAACTCATTCGAACCACCGCTGGAGGAAAGGGCAACAGGGTAATCATCAAAAACACGGGCCAACAGGCATTTCATCAGTTGCTGACAACGAACGCAGTCCCTGAGATGGCTGGCCACGCGCGGTTTGTAACGGTTCCCCGGATCATGGGATAATGCGCTGGAAACGACACTTGGGCAGCGAATGTTTTTTGTTTCGATTGGCGTCGTCTCGGTCATCGTCGCCTCATTCAATGTCCAGTACTTGATGTGACCGGTCGGGACGGACGTCAAGAGGGGTTCTGGCGCCGCACACGGATCAGTATCTACTGCGGGCTCCCGGATCCTGCGGCCGTTCAATACCGCCCGCCGGAAAAAATGCGGGGCGGATAAGTTTTTGCAGTGTACCGGAAAGCTCGATGCCAGTGCCGACCAGTGTTAAGGGGAACCAGCCGACGACCAAAATGATGGCCAAGCGCACAACCGTAAATCATGTCCGCTTCGGGACGAGAGCACTGGTGTGGATCTTACTCGTGGCGTCTCGGGGAGCGGCGCAAACACAGTCGCCCGATGTTGCAGCGACAGAGTTGGTGCGGCAGACAGTGGCTCACGAACTGGCGGCGACCGACACAGGCGGCCAGTATATGTACCAGATCCACGAAGCGACGCCGCAAAGTTCGGAGACTAGCGTCACGATCGAGACCCGCGACTTGCAAATCAGCCGGCTGATTCTCCAGAACGGCCAGCCCCTTCCTCCAGCGCAGAGGCAACGGGAGAAAGAACGCTTGCGCAGTCTGCTGACGAATCGAGCCCGTTTAATGAAACTCCAAACGGAGCAACACTCCGACGAAGCCCGCGTACACAGGGTGATCCAGGTGCTTCCGGAGGCATTTCTCTACCAGCATGCGGGTGCGGAAAAGGACAGCGTCGGTCGCGAACTCGTTTTGGTGACATTCCGCCCCAACCCGGACTTTCGTCCGCCTTCCACAGAATTGCGGATATTGCAAGGGGTGGAAGGGGCGATGCTGATCGACCCTGTGGCGGAGCGCATTGTGCGGATGGAAGCCAAGCTGTCTCGGGATGTTGATTTCGGCTGGGGCATCATTGACCACATCTCTCGCGGAGGCAGTCTCTTGCTGGAACAACAGGTTGTGTGGCACGACCAGTGGGCGATGACGGCATTGACATTACACTTCACCAACAGGCTATTGCTGCTGATCACCAGTCGCGTCGATTCGGTGACCAAGATCAGCGATTTCCGCCGCATGCCGGATGATCTGACCTCGCAACAGGCGCTGGGGTTGCTGCTGGACCAAGACCCAATGACGGCTGCTGTGCCGGGGTCCGAAAAGATACCATGACGGCCAACATGGGGTGTTCACCCCATTGTCCGCGGATGACGTCACGCATAGGCTCAGGAATTGTGGGAACAGGAGCTGTTGCTCCATAGCGAGGTGTCTTCACCCCCACCTCCCTGACAGCAGCTCCTGTCCACAGGCTTACAGGGCGAAATCATAGCTGTCCGAAGAGAAATGAATATCAGCGGCTGGATGGTGGCGGAATAGGATGCGCACCGGTAGTCATTCAAAAACCAATACGAGGTTCTGTTCGTCGGGGGTAGGATACAAATGCTCTCCTCGCATTTCTTGGCCAGAACCTTGCGCGAGGTCGCAGTGAGCGAACGGTTCGACACCGAATTCGAACGAGTCAAGCGAAGTTGTGCGGACTTGGCTTCGCAAATGTGGTGTCCCCACCATTACAAAAGCGCAAAGGTGGAAATGGCAGGCGAAAGCCTTGACGATTTGAGCATGGAAGTCGTCACCTGCTGTGATGAATTTCGAAGGAGCGCCGAAGAGGCCTTGGACGCACTGGTAACGTCCAGAGTTTGACAGCCGCGTCTGCGATTGCGATCGCGAGGCACAGTGGCGGTGCGGTATGGCCACAGGGTTCCGTCAAGTCGCGGCTGTCGAGATGGTGACGTCGCCGATACCGACCAGTCGGCCCCACGCGCCCTGTCGCACATCAATGGAACGAATGTCGACGGTACAGCGCGACAAGCAGCGGCACCAGCAGCCAGAAGAACATCAGATGCCAGCCAAAGGTCCACCAGGATGGACGCACCACCAACAGCGCCGACTGCGCGCCAACACAGCGACCGCTTTGGCTTGAGTCGCCGGCTCCGGGACGACGGGGTCGCTGCGTTTCCGCTACGCTACCGGATAGCCGCAGGACGGACAAGCGTTGGCTCCCGTGGAAACCTGATTGCCGCATTCCGTACACGCGATCAATGCCATGCACCACCTCGAGGAGTTTGGTTTAAGTTGGAGATTTGGTCGGGCATCGGTAGCTGGCTCCATTATTTGATTCCCCAGACCCGACTCCAACGGCTCAGAGTTCTTCCCAATCTCGCCTAAAGCGACCTCTAATGTACGTTCAACCGTTTCCGGTTTGGTTTTAGTCCGTAGTCAGCGTCGGTGAATATGTGCCGACTGACCCTCCATCTCAGAAGAGTCTCTTTCTGACATGAAAATACGCCGGGAAACCGAGCGGGCGCCATGGGGTGTTGACCCCGCCGGGGCGTTCATGGATCCGATAGTGATCCGCTGCCACATTGCTTTCTTACGGTGACGTCGATGAGGCCGAGATCAGGGTCGGCCAGCTTCGCGAAGGCGGCTCGACTCAGATCGATCTTACGGCCCTCGTTGACCAAACGTTTCGTGGGGCCGCGATCTGTGATTTCGACAACCACGCTCCGGTTCGCATGGGTGACGACCACCTTGGTGCCGAAATCGAAAAACCACGACGCCGCGGTGAGCCTGTCGGGATTGAACGGTTGGCCATTGGCCATCGGTAGTCCGCGTTGCTTCTCCCCATACCACGATGCGCGGTCAGCGGCCTGGCAGGTTAGGCATGAGAGGATGAGGAGCACCGCGAGTGTTTGTGCGCCGGCTCGCCCCGAATTTTGGAAGGGCCCTTTCACAGCATCACGATAAGACAGAACACCCGTGGCTGCCATGGGGTGTTAGCCCCATCGGGGCACGAATCCATGGGTCCGGGCTAGCGGATGGTTAACTGGACACTGCTCTCGATGATACCCGCGGCGATGGCGTAACGGGTGAGACCGGAGATCTCGTGAATGTTGAGCTTGGCCATGAGATTCTGCCGATGTTTTTCGACGGTCTTGATGCTGATGCCGAGTTCCGCCGCGGTCTGCTTGTTGGCCTTGCCTTCGGCAATTAGTTGAAGCACCTCGAACTCGCGCGAACTCAGGTGCGACATCTCCTTCCGCGGCGTTCCGCCTCCCCTAGGCATCTTCTGATCCTGCAGCCGCCTAGCAATGGAGGGACTGAAGAATGTGTTTCCTTTATGCACTGTCCGTATCGCCCGGGATAGATCGTGCGCGGAGGTTTGCTTGAGCAGAAACCCCGACGCGCCGGAGGCGATCGCCTGATCGACGTACGCGTCGTCGTTGTGAGCGGAGAGAATGAGCACCTTGGTGTCGCGAACGGATTTGCGAATTTGCCGGGTGGCTTCCGCCCCGTTGAGCGACGGCATCGCGATGTCCATCACGACCACCGAGGGACAAAACTTCCTGCTCAATTCCACCGCTTGGCGGCCAGTCTGCGCCTCGCCGACCACTTCGATATCGTCTTCGGCCTCCAACAATTTCCGAAACCCCTCGCGGACAACCATGTGATCTTCAGCCAGCAGTACAGTGATGCGTTTCATAAATACTAAACCCCGTTGTTGGTGGTGAATGGGATCTCGGCGTGGATGGTCGTACCTTGGCCCGGTGCGGATTCGATGCGCAGACTACCGCCGACCATCTCCACCCGTTCGCGCATGCCGAGTAATCCCAATCGTTTGTTCCGTTTGGCGCGCAACACCCGTTCCACCTGAAAGGACCTGCCGTCGTCCTGGATCGTCAGGCCGACCGCACGCGGAAGTTTCTGGATGTTGACGTCCACCCGGCTGGCGTGCGCATGGCGGCCGACATTCGTCAGAGCTTCCTGCACGACGCGATAGAGAACCGTGCGTGTAACGGTGTCCAATCGTTCAATCCTGCCAGGAGTAAAGGTCGCAAAATGAATGTGAAGGCCCGTCTGTTTCGCAAATCCCTTCATAAACGCATGGAGGGCGGGAACCACCCCTAGGTCGTCCAACACGGCTGGCCGCAACTCCCGCGCGAACCGATGGACGATATCCACCGATTTCTCGACCATCCGTTGCGTGCTGGAGATCTTCTTCTGGAGGCCCTTCGTGTTGTGAGAAGCGTCGGTTTTTAAGGCCGCCAGCCGGACATTGATTGCGGTCAAGGTCTGGGCGATTTCATCATGGAGCTCGCGGCTGATCCGTTTGCGTTCTTCCTCCTGCGCCAACAGAAGCTGGCGGGACAGCAGCCGCAACTGTCCCTGCAAGAGGTGCGACTGCTCCAACAACTGACTGTAGTGTCGCTCGCTATTGCAAAGGGATTCCTCCACGGATTTGCGCTGGGCGACTTCCTGTTTCAACTGCCGGTTCGAGTCGGCCAGATCCGCGCTGCGCCGGTTCGACACCTCGATCATTTGATTCAAGCGAATGTTGGCTTCGCGCGCGATGCGATGAGTCTCCTCAATCGGGGTGATGGCCTCGGCAAAAAACGCTCCCGCCCGCCGGACCATCGCGTCCCGGGTTCTGGCGGAGTAACTTGGCAACACAAGGACAATCAACGCTTGCTCGTGAATCCTGGCCAGATCCAATGTCTCCAGCCCGAGATGCATGGCCTGCCGGCCCAATCTCTGTGCCAGCTCGCGGCTGGCCCCTGTGCCTTGCTGTAGGTGCTTGCGCAACGCCGCCTGATAACGTCGCGATAATCCAGCGAGCTTACGTGTGATGTTGTTTGCCGAGCTCATCAGCGATACCGGCTCAGGGTTTTCTTTGATTTTTCCACAAGGCGTTGCGTGCAGGCAATCTCTTTTCTGAGGCCCTTGGCATTGACCGTCGCCTCCTTTTTCAACGTCAATAGTCGGACATTGATTCCGAGCAGCGTCTGGGCGATTTCGTCATGCAACTGGTGGCTAATCTCCGTCCGCTTGTCCTCCTGCGCCAACACGATCTGATGGGTCAGATGCTGTAAGCGCTTCTGCACGAGGCGCGACTGCTCCAATAAACTGGCATGATGTTTTCCGCTTTTCTCAAGGGCTCCCTCAGCAGCCTTGCGCCGAACGATTCCCCGTTTCAGGTGACGGCCGGAGGCAGCCAGTTCCACCGCTTGTCGGTCGAGTGTCCGGGCCAGTTGATCCAAGTGGACATTGGCCTTGAGCGCGGCGCGATGCGTCTTCTCGATCGGGGTGATGGCCTCGGCAAAGAACATCTCGGCTCGTTTGATCATCCCATCTCGGCGGCTGGAGGCTTCCAGCGAGGCGACGGCTGCCTCGTGAATCCTGGCTACGTCCAACGTCTCCAGCCCGAGGTCTATGGCCCGGTGTCCCAGTCCGCGCGCTGGTTGCAGGCTGGCCCGCGGGCCTTGCTTCAGATGCCTGCGCAGCGCCGTCGCATATTGTCGCGACAGCCTGATCAATTCTTGCTTCATATCTTGCTTCATAATATTTGTGTAAACTCTTGTGCTACAAATCCACTATCACTCTCTGACGATTGCTTCCAGCTGTCCATGGGGTAAAACCCGACCCATCCGCCATTCATCAGTAGGGTTACACCCCATGGTGAAAGTCCGGCCCACGGCGTAGCCTATCTCGGAATGGCGGAGGAAAACCTCGGGTGCCTTGTCGGGATTGAGTCATGAAATGGCCATCGTCAATGTCGAATCGTTCGTGGCGGGCCAAGTGGACGCTTGGCATTGGGATTGCCCTGATCGGTTACACGCTGGCAGGCTTCTTTCTTCTGCCCGCAATCATCAAGTCGCAGATGTTGAAGCGACTGCCCGCGCTTACCAAGCGCATAGTCACGATCCAGCAGGTCAAGCTGAACCCCTTCGCCCTGACGCTGACCATCCGGGGATTCACGCTGAAGGAAACGAATGGCGACGTGTTCTACTCATTCGATGAGTTGTCTGCGAATCTCCGACCCACCTCGATCTTCAAGCGCGTCTTTTTGTTCAAGGAGATCAGGCTCAAGAAACCGTTTGGGAGCGCCATCTTCCAGCACGACGGAAAGTTCAATTTCTCCAATCTTCTGAGCGCACTGCCGCCTGAAACTAAAACGAAGATCCAGTCGCACGAGTTGCCACGCTTCGTGGTCGAGCGACTCAGCATCAAGGACGGCGCGCTTGTGTTTCACGATTTGAACCGAAAGGTTCTCCTGAAACTCAGCCGGATCGGTCTCACAATGGCCGGGCTTTCGAATCAGACCAACGCGCCCGTTTCGACCGTGATATCCCTTGTTTGCAACGAATCCGGGACGGTTGCGTTACAGGGCACTGTATCACCATTTGCGCGCTCGGCGGACTTTCAAGTCCAAGTGACCAATCTGGATCTGCGGGCCATCCAACCGTACGTCGAGGAAGTGTGGAACCTCGAGATCACCGGCGGTGCGCTCACTGCCGAGGGACGCGTTCTGTATACGACGGCCGGGCATGCAGCTCCACTGGTGCAGTTCACGGGACAGCTTGGCGTTGCCAACTTCACCTCCGTGGACACGGAGGCGCGCGCGGAGTTCCTCAAGCTGGATTCGCTTACGCTGACCGGCCTCGACCTGCGGTATCTGCCTCATGGACTCGACGTCGCGGCGATCAACGTTGTTGGCCTGCGGGGCAACATGGTCATCCTCCCCGACAAGAGTTCCAACTGGAAAGGCATGGTTAACAATGCCCAGCAACTCCAAGAGCTGATCGTGAAGCTCCAACTGAACAAACTTTTTCCCTTCCAAATCGGCACGGTATCCTTTGAGAACTGCTCGTTTGGTTTTGCCGACCGATCAATCGAACCCAACGTCGTTTCCGAAATTCAGGAGGTTTCCGGCACCGTCGCGGGGCTATCCTCCGCCGCGACGGGAACCATGAGAGTGGACTTGCACGGAAAGGTGGACGAACACTCGACCGTCACGCTTGAGGGCACGATGAACCCTCTGGCCGACGATCTGAAAATCGATCTCACTCTTTCGTTGAAGAACGGGGAAATGACGCCCGGATCGCCGTACGCGGCGAAATTCGTTGGCTACCCGATCCATCAGGGCCAGCTCTCGCTTGAGGCGCATTACACCGTAAACCAGCGCGTGCTCAAGGCGGACAACAAATTCAGTGCGCGTCAATTGAAGCTGGGCGCGAAGGACGACAGTCCTGACGCCACGCAACTCCGCATCAAACTCGCCATCGCGTTGCTGCAGGACCGCGATGGCGTCCTTGCGTTCGATGTGCTCGTGAATGGTAATCTGGACGACCCCCAATTCAAACTTGGCCCGGTCATCACGCAGATGTTCATGAACATCGTCCTAAAGGCCGTGAGCAATCCGTTCGCGTTGCTCGGCTCGCTGGTTGGCAGTCGCGAGCAACTGAGCTTCGTGAGTTTCGAGCCCGGACGCTCCAACCTCGCGGACGGAGAGACCAAGAAGCTGGACACGCTCGCGAAAGCGCTATTCGCACGTCCCGGGGTCGAACTCGAAATCACCGGCTCCGCTGACACCACGAACGACCGCTTCGCCCTAGCCAGAATCAAACTTCACCAGGAACTCAAGTCCCGTCGAATCAAGGAGCTCATTGCCGCGGGAAAAGTGACCGGCCCCGCCGACACGTTTCAGATCGACACACAAGATTACGAGCGCTTGATTCACATGACCTATCTTGAGGTTGTCGGCACAAAGCCGGTCGTCACGGCCGAGCCACCGTTTTCGACGGGGCCCGAACAAAATTTCGGGCCGGGCGAACCTTCGGGCGGGGAGACGAACCTGCTGTCGCGGCTTCCACCCCCAGTCGCCAAGGCCTTCGCCGATCTCACGCTGGCGGATGCGGAAGCG
>JBEKLM010000062.1:0-20917 GCA_050010195.1 Verrucomicrobiia bacterium | reverse complement strand
TTCCCGGTCGGCTGCGTGTCGGCCTGCCGTGTTCCACACGCAGACTGCGCTACACGCCCTGCCGTCCTTGCTCAAATCACCTGCGTATTGTCACCGAGTGGCTGACGGCGCTGGCGAATTTGATCTGTGCCGGATCTGCGACGGAACGCTTTTTCATAGCTTCCAATCTCTGCGGTCGCAGCATCGTGAAAATCTAGCGGGAGCTAGAGGTAGTGCGTCTCTTGTAAAACGCGCTGATTCGAGCGCTAAACCAGTGCGGGCCGATCGTCCGCAAACCCACTTCTCTGCCAGTATTACGAGTCGGCAAAGCCAGCAAAATAGTTGTGCTGGGCAGCGTGGTACTGCCAAGTGACAAAAGGCCAACGCACCCCTCACTCAGTCGATCACGCGCAGAACACGCAGTGTCCATGCATCGGCCATCGTATCGGCAAGGCTTTGGATTCTCGATTTCCGTGTAATGGCTGTCCAATTCAGTGTGCTCAGAAGGAGCACCGGTATGTCCATCCTATGCGGCTGGGTTACAGATCGGACGCTTTACCCCTACACCAAAACGTAGGGTTTCTGCCCACACGACGGTCGCCATTCGGCAGCGGTGTAGACAACTGCTGACGGGCGTTGACAAGATCAATACTGCTCAACACAAATTCAGTTCATCACAGCACCGGACTTGGGGAGCCTCTTAACGACTTCGCTATCCGCGCCAGGACGACGGGCGGCGTGCCTTGCGCCTCGATTGTATGGCTCGCTCGCGCCGTCAAGCTCGTGCGTCCCCTTTGCCCTGCGCCTCCAGCATTGACCGCACTCGCTCCGCCGGGGAAGGCGCTTAAGAGTCACGCCCGTGCTGACATCGCCTAACTGAAAGTGTAGTCCTCGGCGGTCTGCGATCGAACCGCCGGTGGTCGTAATCCGCTGGTAACGAAATTCCCGCGGCCAGGCTACCCAAAGCCCCTGCGGAGACCGCAACGGGATTCCGATTGTGGTCGCCCGTAGGGGTGCGCTCGGTGCTGTGCGGCCTCACGCGCTGTGTTTACAGCGGCAATTGGGCCAACCAGTGTGAATTTGGCGCTTTACCTTCCGGTTCAACGTGTTTCTACGCAGTCGGTTGCGTCGCTCGGCAAAAGATTGGCCCCATGAGGCTAAAGATTTTCTTTGGGCTTCAATTCCCTTGTGGTAAATGAGGTGGGCCATGAAGCGGGAACAACTGCTGGAACTGCTGGCACCCTACAATCCGTGGTGGAAGGCAACGACAGATTGGCGGAGCAACTTGCCGGGGTATCAACGCCCAATTGTCGATGAATTGCTGGCGGACATCCGGGACTTGCCGCAGGTGATTTCGATCACCGGGCCACGACGAGTGGGAAAGACAACCGCCGTGCGACAGGCGGTTGGCCTGTTGCTGGACCGGGGGCTGGCGTCCGAGAGCATTCTGTATTTCTCGTTTGACGATCCGGCGCTGTTTGCTTCGCCCGAGTTGCAGCGGGGCATCTTTGACGACTTGGTGACGCTGTTCAAGGGGCGGACGCCGCCGGTCTATTTCTTTCTCGATGAAATCCAACGATTGCCCCGCTGGGAATTATTCATCAAGAAGTATTACGACCTCAAGACGCCGATTCGGTTTGTCATTAGCGGCTCGGCATCGTCGCCGATTTTCCGCAGCAGCCAGGAAAGCCTATTGGGCCGCATCAAGGATCGTCATCTGCTGCCGTTCAGCTTCCGTGAGTATTGTGAGTACAAGTTGCGCGAGACGCCGGAGTTTGCCGCGATTCTGGCTCAGCAAGGAGGATTGCGCGAGGCGTTGTTGCAGGAGGACGGGCCGGGGTGCGTCGCGGCGGCCCAGCAACTGGACGAGGCGTTGCGGCAATTTGATGAACCGATTCAAGCGGCAGTGCGCAGCTACTGCTTGGAAGGCGGGTTTCCCGAAGTGTGGGCGTTGAGCGACCCCGTGCGGAAGATCGAGTACCTGATGGAGCAGCAGGTGCGCAAGGTGTTGTATGAGGATTTGATGATGCTGACCAAGTACCGCAAGCCGGAAAACGTGTTGCGGTTCTTTCTGTTCCTGCTCGCCCATCCCGGCATCGAGATCAACACCGCCAAGGTATCGCAACAAACGGGCATTGAACGCCGGGTCATTGACGAGAACCTGCCCCGATTGGAGATGACGGACATGATTCTGCGCATCCAGAAGTTCAGTCATCAACCGCATCGGGTTCGGCAGGGCAATTTCAAGTGCTATCCCATCGACATGGCGCTACGTAATGCCGTGCTGCGGCAGTGGTCGCCACCGGAGCCGACGATCATGGGCTATCTGGCGGAGAACATGGTGCTGCGCCAACTCTCGACATGGCCGGAGAAAATCGAGATCACCTACTACCGGGAAAGGAAGGAAGTGGATTTCGTGCTGACCCATGGCGGCAACAAACATTTGCCACTGGAAGTGAAATTCCGGGACCGGGTCGCGCAACAAGACGCTCTCCGTGGCTTTCTCAAGAAATTCGGCGGGAAACTGGGCGTGACCATTACCCGCCAAAAGGAAAGCCGGTATGAGGGTGACCTCCTCGATCTGCCATTGCGCTACTTCCTGCTCGGTTGCGGGCGAGCCTGACCATCAGCATCTAGCTCAAAATTCCTCAAAACTGGAGCCTGCGTCAATTTCGGGTGAACGGTGGGCCTTGGCAAGTTCGTTTCTAAGCCACTTCTCCAGGGCGATTCCAGGTTTTGGACTATGCCCCGCTGTCGTTGCGCCATTTTCATGCTTCACCTACAGGTTGACGGCCTTCATTGCGACGATCTTTCCAGCACTGTCGGCAGCCGGTCGCAGCGCCCAAAAACGGGCAGCTTCGGATTTCTTCACGATCTGCTCATAATGGCGACGGCAGACGGCGGGTGCGTTCCCCATCTGATAGCTGACCCGCGCCACGTCCTGCCATTGCGCCAATGCGTAGGAGCCGAACGAATGTCGCATCGCATTGATGTGCCATCGTTTCAGCCCGGCAGCCTTGCGTAGGTCAAGCAATCGTTCTCGCAACCCAACGGGGTCAACAACCGGCCCGGACCGCTTGATGTACGGATGCAACCACGCGGCGGCGGTATCGTTCAATGTCACCACGCGGCGGGTCTTGGTCTTGGTGGTCGCGGCCTCGATTGTTACCGCTCGCTCTTGGTAGTCCACCTTCGACCAGTCCAGCCGCACGAGTTCGGCAACGCGGACACCACAGAACGTCCCAAGCACGAAGTAGGGCATGAGTCCAAAGGCTTCCGCATGTTCCAAAATGCGCACCACTTCCTCAACTTTGAAAATACCGGGTTCGGGTGGCAACCGATCATCCTTGCGCGAGTCCATCGCCGGATTCTCCTGACACCACTTCTTTCCCGTCGCCAGCTTGAACAACGCGACGACCTGCCTCCGATAGTTGTGCCGGGTTTCAGGATGATGAGCGACTCGATCAAGCCACGCGGTGATTTCGTCGCTTTCGATCTCGGTGAACGACCGCGCTCCGAAGTCCTCAGCGAATTTACGCCAGCGACAACGGAGATTGTCCACTGTGCGTTTGCTACGCCTGCCGGTGATCTCCACAACAAGCTTCTCGACTCCCTCCGCCACTGTGGGGGCTTCAACGAATTGCAGCTTGCGGGCGATGTAGTAGGCGACAGCGGAATCCAACTTCGCGCCCGGATAGTCAGCCAGCATCTTGAAACAGTTTGCAGCCTCAACCCGCTGGGCAACCGACAGCTCCGATGCTGCCTTGCCCACGTTGCGGCGCTCGGCGCGGAGTTCTCCCGCTCGATTCTCGGCTTCGGCGCGAGTCTTGAACGTCTCCCGGATGCGTGTCCCGTCAATCATCACGGCGATCTGATAACCCACCTTGCCGGACGGATACTGTCGTGTTAGGATTGGCGGCCATGCAGGTTCGCGCTTACGTTTTTGTTGGTCGAAAGTGGTCATGTGATCTGGTTTCCTTCTGTCTGGTGATATTGCCACTTATTGCCACTTTATGCAAGTCAAAAGTTGTAAGTCCTTGACTGCCCGGTAGTGTAATTGGTAACACAGCGGCCTTTGGAGCCGTATTTCCTGGTTCGAGTCCAGGCCGGGCAGCCATCTCTCACCTCGCCGCCTCCGTCGTCTCATGGCATGTCGAGTGCTTCCATGGCTTTTGAGCTTGGAGTGCTCGTAAAGCATGGCCAGTATTTCAGAAGAAGAAATCCAGCAGTTGCTCCGAACCGTGGAGATGTTCGAAGCGATTACAGAATCCCAACCCGAGGATTATCAATCCTGGGAGATTCTGAAGGAGGCGTACGCCAAGCTGGGCCGCCGCACCGAGAGCCTGCTCGCCTCCAAGAAGCTGGCAAAAGCCCACATCTCTCTCGGCCAGATTTCCCAGGCAATCCTCGAGTACGAGGGTATCCTTCAAGAGCACCCGAACGATCCGGAGGTGCTTAAAGCCCTGAAGGAACTCGAAGCGAAGACTTCCCAATTGGCCGCAAATCGACAACCCTCTGGGGCGCCGTTACTGCGTGAGGACTCCAAGCCGACACCACTTGCCCCGGCGCTGGCCGCCGGGACAGCGGCGCCCCCCTCTTCTCCTCCGCCACCGCTAACACACGAAGACGGTAACAAAGCGCTGATCGATGTGTTGATCGCGGAGAAACTGCTCACGCCACAAGCGGTCGAGCCGCTGGTGAAACGTCTCACATCGGGCCCCGTCAACACCGGCGAGAGCCCAACGCCTCTCGTGCTCGCCCAGTTGCTGATCGAAGAGCAACTGGTGAAGCTGGACGATATGCTGACAGTGCTGGTCGACCGAAGTGGTCTGCCATACCTGCCGTTGTCGACCTACGACGTGGATCGCGACGCCGTCTGCCTGCTCCCGCGGGACATCTGCTTCGAAAAGTGCGTCGTCCCGTTCGACTTGATCAGCCGCTCGGTGCTGATTGCCACGGCCAACCCGTTCGACACCGCGGCGCGCAGCCAGGCGGAGGCCATGTTGGCCTACAATGTGTTCTGGTATGTGACCTCGCCCGAAGAAATTCATGCGGCACTGCGGCGCGCCCATGGGCTCGATTCCAAACATCCCGCAGGTGCCCGCGCTTCTGGTAAACCATGAAATCATTCGGAGAAAGAATCGCCGACGCACTGCTGGCGGATGGGTTGCTGACCCAAGAGCAACTCGATGAAGTCCTTGACGCCCAGAAGAAACACGGCGGGCGGCTGCTGAAGTTGCTTCTCGAAAAGCAACTGGTCACCGAGCAGGACATGATGGTCAGCATGGGCCGCTGTCTCGGCGCGCACCCGGTCACGCTCGCCAAAATGCGCGTTCCCCAGGACATCATCGACCTCATCCCGAAGGATCTTGGCCAAACCTACAAGATGGTTGCCGTCGCCCGGCTGGGACGAAAGCTGTTCGTGGCCATGGCCGACCCGTTGAATGTGCTCGCATTGGACGACCTGCGTCGTGTGCGGCCGACCGCACAAATCATCCCGCTGATCAGCACCGAAAAAGCGGTTAGCGACTTCCTCAACAACGTGCAGACCCAAGTCGACGGTGGCATCGACGCGATCCTCAAAGATGTCGATGTCTCCGATATTGAATTGGCGAGGGAGAAGCAGGACGAAATCAACCTCGACCAACTCGTGGACAGCAGCGAGGAAGGCCCGGTCATCAAGCTGGTCAACCTCATGCTCGTCCAAGCCATCAAAGACCGGGCCAGCGACATTCATATCGAACCGTTCGAGAAACAACTTCGTCTCCGCTACCGCGTGGATGGTGTGCTGTATGACTCGACCGCCCCGCCCAAGGGATTACAGTCGGCCATCGCGTCACGCATCAAGATCATGTCAAATCTCGATATTGCTGAACGCCGTCTTCCGCAAGATGGTCGCTTCCGCATCAAACTGGCCGGGCGGGAAGTCGATTTACGCGTCTCCGTACTGCCGACCGTCCACGGCGAAAAGATCGTGATGCGCGTGCTCGACAAGGGCACCCTCAGCCTCAATTTGGACGGCCTGGGGCTTCCCCCCGACAATCTGGTGAAATTCAAGAACGCCATCGACGCGCCGCACGGGATGATCTTGATGACAGGCCCCACGGGCTCCGGAAAAACATCCACGCTGTACGCGGTGCTGACGCAGCTGAACACCAGTGACGTGAACATCGTGACTGTCGAGGACCCGGTTGAATACCAAATGGTCGGTGTCAACCAGGTGCAGGTAAAACCCGAGATTGGACTGACGTTTGCCAGCGGGCTGCGTTCGATCCTGCGCCAGGATCCGGATATCGTCATGGTCGGCGAGATCCGCGACTCGGAGACCGCCGACATCGCGGTGAAGGCCGCGCTCACGGGACACTTGGTATTGTCCACCTTGCATACCAACGACTCACCCGGTGCCATCGCGCGGCTGGTGGACATGGGAATCGAGCCGTTTCTTGTCAGTTCCTCCCTGCTGATGGTATGCGCCCAACGATTGCTCCGCAAGATTTGCCCGCATTGCAAGGAGGCCTTCATAGTCCCACAGGACGTGACTTCCCGGCTCGGGCTCAGCAACGAGGACATTTCCTCCAGTACCTATTACCGCGGTCGCGGCTGTTCTCGCTGCAAAGATACCGGTTTCCTCGGACGTCTGGCAATTTTGGAGGTTCTCTCCGTAACCAACGCGCTCCGCGAGCAAATCTTGCACGACACCAGCTCCAAGGTCATCAAGGACCTGGCGTTAAAGGAAGGCCTGAAGACGCTCCGCTTGGCGGGACTCGAAAAGGCCAAAGCGGGCCTCACGTCCTTGGACGAAGTGCTCCGGGTTTCGGGCAGCGAGGTCTAGAAACCATACGCCGTGTCCTTCCTCGCCGTCCATCCTGTCGCAAACCTGAGATTTTGGCGTCTCCGATAACAGGATTGTGCTTTTCTGCTCGAAAACTTGGCCGTGGCATACCGGGTGCTTAGTAACTTAACGCAAGACGTTTGGGAAACAAACAGGGATTAGCCAACATGAGATTGCCGTTTTTTCGCAGTTCGAAGGTCGAGACAACCAAGGTAACCGTGGCCGCCCCGTCGCGTCCCTCGACGCCGCGTTTTTCACCGCCGCGCCCCAATCCGCCCCCCACCTCGACGTCACGTACGAACCTTCATTTGGCTGAGACGCAATTGATGAGTCATCCTCTGAATGCGGCAAAAGCAGATCCGGAGTCGCCGACCACCCCCAATGTTGAGGGTCGGCCTGCAGTTCCGACAAACGGACAGACGATCGCCTTGTCGCTGAGCTCCATTTCTCAGCAATTGCCCGGCAACTTCCTTGCTACGGTGGGAACGGAGAACATCCGTCACATCACCGTGAACATACCCGCAGAGTGGGTGTTACCGCAGTTGGCGAGGGGCCGCATTACCATCACGTTGGCTGACCTGATGCCGCTGCTGCCCGAGGACATCCAGCGTCGACCGCTTCCGCCGGGCAACAGCCAACATGCCATCGTGCTGCCTCTGGCGGATATCGTGAGCGCGCTGCCGGTTGACCTGATGCAGCCTCAGAACCAGACCGAGGTTGACCTCGACACTCCCGAATTTGCGCAATTCCCAAATCTCATCGACGACGTCGCCGACAAAACCGCCGCGGAGGAGAAGCCCGCCATTCAAGAATCCGCCCCTGTTGAGGAGTTGCAGACTCCCACGCCAGAAGTCAGTGCACGGTCAGCGGAAGAGACGCTGGTGCCCGAGGCGCCGACTCCTGCCCCCGTCGAGGAAGAAGAGCAACCAGCACCGCGCGCTTTGTCCGGGAACATGGCCAGGCCCATTCCGGCGGCCAACGAAGCTCCAGCACAACCCGCCGCGTCGCTGCCCGCGTCCGACGGCACCGAGGCGATTACCGTCAGTTTGCGCAGTCTCGTCGCGGTCATGCCGGACCAATATTTCATCTGCCCGCGCACCGACCTGTGGCGGCGCATCGATCTGGACACCCGTATCGCGCTCCCGTCGGACCTGGTAATACCACAACTGAAAATTGCCCGCGTACGTCTTCCACTGGCGGTTGCCGTCGGCCTGATACCGCGCTCGATCCTCGCTACGCCGCTGCCGTCCATCTCCGATGAAACCATCCCGATTGCGTTGCAGGAGATCGTACCGCAATTGCCCTTGAATCTCTTTGCCAGCCAAACGAGGCAATCGGATCTCCACGAGATCGATTTCAGCGACAGTGAGATCCCGACTCCCTTCGCCGAGAAGAACTTCCCGCCGGCGACCGTCGAAATCCGCGCTTCCGAGTCCACACAACTGTCGCCCCTCCCGGTTCCCGTCCAACCAAAACAACCAGCGGAGACTGTCGAAGTCGCCTCCGGCGCGCTGGAAGACGAGGCTGTGTCAATTTTCGCGGAGAAACCGGCCACCGCCGAGTCGGTGGTTGAGCCACCATCCGCCACTGAGGACACGACGGTGGAATCGTCGACATCGGTGGAACCGACAACCATCGGGCCGGTTGCCGAGGCCGCTCCATCGCAGGTCGAGGCGACGGAAGTACCAATATTCGCTGAAGTTCCGAAGGCGGTCGAACCTACTACGACCGCCACAGAAACCGGGGCCACCGAGCCCGCAGCCACCGAACAGCGCGTGGTCGAGCCGGTGTCCTCCGAACCGATTGCTGAAGTCGTTACACCGGCACCAGTCGCAGCGCAACCAGCCACACAAATCGAACCGGAATTGGCGGAAGCTGCCGCACAGGCGGCGACGCCTGCACCTGTCGCCACCGAGCAACCGGTGCCTGCTGAAACGCAACAGTCGATTGAGCAGACCGTGGCAATTCCCCAGCCGGCCGAGGTGGCCCCGATCGGGGAATCTGTTACGCCTCCGGACGAAACGACGACGACGGAAGCCGGGCAGGACGTCCAAGCTCCGGAGCCAGCAGTGCCCGCGTCGACAGTCGGCTCGACTCCCGATCAAGTCCTCGCGAACCTCAACCGCTGGAGCCTTGCGGACCTCGCGCGGATCGAAGGGATCGGTCCCGTTCTTGCCCAACGAATCATTGAATTTCGCAATACCCACGGTGGATTCAAGTCCATCGAGGACTTGCACCGGATTCCCGGAGTCGGCCGACGGCTGTTCCGCTCGCTGGCCAGCCCGTCGCGCCGTGGGCTCAACCGGCTGCTCGGGGTCGAGCACAACAACGAGCTTACGCTACAGGAAATCGTGCGACTCACGAGCCAACTCAAGGGCGTGGCCGGCTGCATTCTCGCGATGTCCGATGGCGTGTTCCTGACCGGCGAACTGCCGCCGCACCTGGATCGTGAAACGATCAGCGTGTTCGCGCCCCAGTTGTTCCGCAAGGTCGGGCGCTACATGAAAGAACTGCGCGCCGGACAGGTCACGCGGTTGTCCGTGTTCACCGACCAGCAACCGATCAGCATTCTGCGCGCGGGCGATATCTTCCTCATCGTCCTGCACGATAACCGTCACTTCAGCAAAGCGTTGCTGCGCCGCTGCGAGCGCATCAGCCAGGAACTCGCCCGGCTGTGCCGTCAGCGGACCGTCGAGTAAGGGAGCCCCATCATGTCGATCATCAACTACGTCAACAAAGAAATCCAATTCAAGATCGTCTATTACGGTCCCGCGCTGTGCGGCAAGACGACCAACCTGACCTACATCCACAGCCAGGTTTCGGAAATTCACAAGGGCGAGTTGGTGTCGCTGGCCACCGCGGCGGACCGCACCCTGTTCTTCGACTTTCTGCCGCTGAACGCGGTCGTCGTCAAAGGGTTCAAGACGAAATTCCAGTTGTACACGGTGCCTGGCCAGGTCATTTACAACGCCACGCGCCAACTCGTGCTGCGCAGTGTCGACGGCGTCGTGTTCGTCGCCGATTCGCAGTGGGACAAGATGGAAGAGAACATCGAGAGTTTCAAGAACCTCGAAGAAAACCTTGTCCGCCAGGGCACGAGCCTCGATCAGATTCCGTACGTGCTCCAGTACAACAAGCGCGACCTGAAAAATCCCGCGCCCGTGCATTACCTTGATTTCGTGCTGAACAACCGTAGCGTGCGCGTGCCGAGCTTCGTGGGCATCGCCACTTCGGGTCAGGGCGTGTTCGCCACGCTCAACGCCATCTCGCGGCTCCTGTTGCAGAAGTTCGCGCGTGAAAACGAGGCCGCGTCCGCCAAACAGCAGGCGTCACAGACCGCGACCGCGCCGGCATCCACCGCGCTGTCGGGAATTGCGGCCGCCGCGGCGCGCCGTTGAACCACGCGACCAACGCCAGCAGATCGTACGTAAGCGACACATATTATGCAGGCACTGGCAATCCTGACGATTGAATCGGCTGAGCGCCTCCTCAAAGCGCTCGAAGAATACCTCGACCATTCCGAGGCGTCCTATGCGCTGATCATCGATCGGGGCGGCGCCATCCTCAGCCAACTCGGGGAGATTCCCCCGTCGGTGGACGTGACGACTCTTTCGGCGCTGGCGGCGGGGAGCTTTGCGGCAACACGCGAGCTGGCCTTGCGCGTGGGAGAAGCCGAGTTTTCCGCGTTGCACCAGCAGGGCAAAAATTCCCAGATTCTCATTTGCTCCATCCAGGATGAAGCGATGTTGCTGACCGTCTTCGGTCCGAAGACGACGCTGGGGCTGGTGCGTTTCTACTCCGCCCGGGCGGTGAAACAAATCGCCACGGTGTTGGATCGGGCGCGGGGAGAGTCCCGGATCCCCATCGATCTCGGCCACGAAGTCACCAGCGGCCTCCGCGACGTGTTCCACGATCGCACGCTTCGCTCTTAGCTGCGGCCAAACACGGCCCCATCTCAGCCTCTCGCCTACGCTCCATGTTCGGCCCGATGACCTTCTTCGGGGCAAGAGCCTCTCAATCGCGTCCGCTGGAGCAACAGTCCTGTGGAAACACCGATTACCAGCGGGACAATGCTGAGTCGTCCCATTTGCGTTCGATGTTGGCCATTTCGGCGCGGTTACGCCGGCAGGTTCTTCCCCGTACCGGTAATCGTGAGTTTGCCGTGTTTCACGCCTTTGGCGGCGATCAATTCGTCGGCCAACCTCTTGATGTCGGCGGGCTTACCACGGACAGCGAGGACTTCCAAACAGTTGTCATGATCCAGATGGCAATGCAGTGCGGAAATGATCACGTCACGATGTTCGTGCTGCAGGTCCGTGAGTAATTCCTGCAAGTGGTGTTTATGATGGTCGTAGACGAGCGTGACGGTCCCGGCGATCTCGCTGTTACCCAGTTCCTGGCGATGCTCGACAAGATGGGCGCGAACCATGTCCGCAATCGCCAGCGAGCGGTTGGTGTACCCTTTCTCGCGGCACATGCGGTCGAGTTCGCGAAGCAACTTCTTGTCCAGCGAAACACTGAAACGGGCAACCTTTTCCATAGTATTGCGAAGTAGGAAGAGCGTGACACTATCTATGACGTCGTCAATACTTTTCTTGCCGGTTGTTTGTCGGGGTGCATTTTGACACTGCCACCGTTGGTTGGATTGCCAGAGTTCATCCCGGTGCCGGTTGGACCGGGCTTCTACCAACGCGGGGATCGCCGTGGCCGCAATTTGTCTCTGGGTGTCATAACCCGAGTCCGAGAGCCAGTGCCCGGATCCGACGCTTCGCGGAAGCAGCCTGCGGGTTTAATCCAGGAAGCCACGATGTCGGCATCGCTCCGCGGGTGGGTTGGGGCTCTTTCGGCCAAGGAAAAGCTCCGCTTGGCGTCTGGCCACACCCCGCCATTTACCAGACTGTTCCTGCAACCGGAGGAGGATCTCTCTTGGCAAGCTGACGACGTGAAACATCCGTGTTCAGGCGTGCACGCCCCGGTACCGATCTTGATTTGAGGAACACCTTGTGAATAACCGGCGTGGCTTTACTGGGTCAGCCGGAAGAGGATGTCGTTGGCTACCTGGTCGAATAACGTCTGAAGTTGACTCGGGTCATTGGTGAACAGGGCCAAGCCCTCCGGTTGTTGCGCGTTCTCGACACCGCCTGCGTTGGCCACTTCATTGAGGAAATTCGTGTTAACGTCTACACCGCCCAGTCCAATCGAATACACAACAATATTGTTGGCTCGCATGAGGTTGGCAACCTGGACGGCCTGAAACTGGGCCTCGGCGGCAACGTTGGCGCGCGTGAAATTCTCATTCGCGCCATATTGAGTCGACCAGAATTGGCTGACACTGCACCCCGTGCAACCGCTGGGAAGACTAACATTGCCGTTGTCACCGACATAGCAACCATAACCGCTGCCGCCCTCTTGCGCTGTATAGTTGTAAGGGGTATTCGTGCTGAAAAACCATACGCCGCTGTCCGGGGGATCCATGCCACCAAAGATCAACACGTTTGTTGTTCCCGAGCAAACGAATGGTTGCTCGATCATGTTGGCCAGACCGTCGGTGAAGAAGACGACCGCCTGGAGGGTGACCTCAGTGTTCGGGATAGTGACACCGTTCTCCAAGAGGAGGGCATTGGTCAGACCGCCCACGGAAAAGGTGCCACCGCACCACACCAGATTGTCAGATGCCGAGGTGACGTTGGATATAAACGGTTGCTCCATGGCGAGGTTCACTGTGGGCGTGGACCCAAAACTCACCATGGATGCCTGATCGATGGTATCGCTGAAGTAGCTGATGAAACTGTCGACTGCGCCGGGAAGATAGGTGCCGCCATGGGTCGTGCCATTGGGGGCCGGAGCCATGGACCCAGAATGATCCAGCACCAGCGCCAGAATCACCTTCGTGCGAGTGGCCTGGGCGCTCTCGCCCACCGTGAGTGTCTTCCACGAAGCCCCGCCAATCGCCGGCATCACGCGGATGAAGAAAGTGTTGATGACAACGCTGGCTTGGACATTGAGAACTGTATTGTTGTTGGAAGTGACGAAACTGATGGCGAGCGACGGCGGAGCGACATCACGTCCGCAGGTGCCGTAGTTGAGAACGAATGTATTGCTGGCGATCAAGCTGGCCTGGGCGACCCCCTGATAATAATTGCGCATGCCGTTCAGACACGCCGAATCCACCGCTTTGGACAGCCTGGCCCTGCTGATGTAGGCGAAACCGAGGTCAACTCCCAATCCTACAAAACCAATCATTACGGCCAGCATGAGAACGAACATAATCAACGTTTGTCCGTGTTCGCGCTGTCGGAAGCGATCCGTTATTCTTCGCATAGCACGCATGATGAAACCCTAAAAGTACGCGGCGTCGTAAAGCTGGTTCGTTACCGTAAAGCCCTTTAGACCGCCCACCAGAACGTTGCCCAGAGGAGTCACCGGCGTAAAGTTGTAAAATACTTCGGCCACAAACGTGGTTTGATTGGATTGCGGGACGGCGGTGGCCGTTTTCGCCCCACCAACAACAGGCATGTTGATCGTGCTATTCAGGGTTCCAAGCTTGCTGGGCAGCGTTAGCTTCCCCTCCGAAACCTGATTCGTAATCACGTAGCTCTCGCCGTTATTGTACACCGCCGAAATGATCACTTCCCCGTTCGAACTGATGCTGAGGGGACTCGCCTCAGCGATGACGCCCGCGATGGCATTTGAGATCGCCCCGTCGGTGCTGCTCGCAACCGAACCACGCGCCGCGAGATTGGCGCCCTCACGAGACAGGTTGATGATCACCTGCTGGGTGGAGATCGACCGACAGAAATCGATCATCCCAAACAACAGGAAGAGAACGATGAACGCGCAGAACATGAACTCAACCAATGCCTGGCCGGACTGGTTTTGCCCCATCGACATCCATTTGTGCATCAATTTCATCCTCATCGCAGGAACCTAATTATCCAAGGCGGGGTTGAACGGCTCGTTTCGGAATGCCGTACTGGTCGTGAAAGTGTATGTGTTGTTCGGGAAGTACATCCCCACCGGTGTCAGCAGTTTCAGACCGGTCGTTAAGGATATCACAACCGTTTCTCCTTGACCGCCGGCGTAATTGCTCGTCACCCCGCCAGTAGCGGGATTGAGCGTGTTGACCGTGATCTGCGAAACGTCTATGCCAGCCGAGTACTGCTTCGCGATGTTAATGATCGACTGGACGCGCGACACCGTGCTGGTCCCAGTGCTCTGATGCTGCCCCGTCACCGCGTATCGACCGGCCTCTCGAAGCGCGTACGACAACGTCTCTTGTGTCCAGAAAAGCCTTCCGAAATCCAAGACTCCAAACGTGAGCAGTAAGAAGAGCGGCAAAATCAGGGCAAACTCCACCATTGAGTTTCCGCTACGGGCACGAATCGCTCTGCCGAGCTTGACGGCCTTAATCGTTAGCAGCTTCACATCTGCCTCCCCCAGGATACTGCGACTTTTACACACACTAGCACGTTTGTTATTGTTGTCCATTGTCGATTTCATGCATTTTTCGTGCCGGTTCACCTTGATGCCAAGCAACTTGCCTCCTCCCGACAAGTCCTGCCGCCCTGCATGCCAAGACCTGGCTGAGAAAGCCGTCGATACTACTACTCCCGCCCCAACGACTTGCCCCGTTCCGAAAGCCGCTCCCCTGTCCAACCGATGAACAGGTGTGTCCAAATATTGTAAACCACGCTGAACAACGCGGGTGTCGCAACCCCGCAAGAATCCCTATCATTCCGGCGAAACCTTCTCAGTCCGTCACCGCCTCAACCACCGGCACCGATGCACCTGTTTTCCCGCCGCCACAAATCCCTTCTCGAAGTCAGTCTGCGCTTCCGGCGGCAAGACGGCGGGGTCTACTTCTGTGAACCGACCACTTCTCTCGAACGCTCGTTGAATCCACGCGAAGTATTCTTCGTGGTCGGTGGCGCAATTCACCGCGCTCTCGGGTGTCATCGTGCGATGCACGTCGGCCAGGAAGTCCGGCGAAATGAGCCGCCGCGCATGATGTCGCCGCTTCGGCCAGGGATCAGGAAACAAAATATGGTACGTCGAAACCGACCCATCGGGGATGAGTTTCGAGACGAGGTACATCGCTTCCAGGCGAACGAGCCGCACGTTGGTCAAACCGTCCCGCACCGTCTTTCGATCCACTCGACGCAGCCGGCGAAGCAACCGGTCTACTCCCAGGAAATTCCGGGTCGGATGCGTCCGCGCCGCCCAGAGCAGAAACGAACCCTTGCCACAGCCCAGATCGATTTCGATGAGCTGGTCCCGATCAAACACTGCCCGCCAATCGAGTGGTTCAAACCAATTGGCTGGTTTGTAAATGACCGACGGGCTGGCATTGCTGCGGACGGCGCTGTTGGACGACTCCGACTCTGCCGCGCCGAAAGTTTGGCCCGTGGGTTTCATCACGACCTCAGTGTATGGGCCGAATGCCCGGGTGACAAGCGGCTCGTTTTCCCTCGACGAACCCAAAGCGATTGGTTCAGGTCGCCTGCCCGTTCTCCAGAATCGGATAGGCCACGGAGGTAAGATGGGAATTGATCGCCTTCAGATTGGTCAATACATCCAGGTGAATCGCGCTGGTCTCGAATGACTCCTGGAGGCCCTCCTGCAACCGGTGGAAATGGTGGTTGCGCAGATCGCGCTCGAGTTCGTTGATCTGGCGCTTGCGCTGGATCAATTGCTCGGCGAGGGTCTTGTCCTGGCTGGCAAACGCGGAGATCGCGACCTCGAAGCTCTCGAACACCTTTTGAAAGAACCCGTCCAACTCGGCGGCACCTTCCTTTGAGAAGTCCACGTGCAACGTGATTTTTTTCCGTGCCAGATCCACCAGATTCTTGTCGATGATGTCACCGATATTCTCCAGTTCGGTCGCGAACGTCAGCAAGTCGATTTCGCGGCGTGACTCCTCGGAATGCAACGCCTGTTCGGATATCCGCGTGAGGTACGTCTTGATCGCGTTGTTGAGCGAGTCGACCTTGTCGTCTTCCTTCTGAACTCTCGCGCACATTGTTTCGTCACCTCCCTGGAAACAACCATACGCGTCGTGCAACATCCCGCGCACGATGTCCGCCATGTGCAGAATCTCACGCGTCGCCTGCCCCAATGCGAGCGCGGGACTCGCCAGGGCGGACTCGTCAAGATACCGCGGCCCAAATTCGTCCTTCGGCATCGGTCGCTCCGGCACAAACCTCTCCAGGAGTCTGGCCACGACGGCCACGGTCGGCAAAAACACCACTGTGAGAGCCATATTGAACAACGTGTGGGCGTTGGCGATCAATTGGATGTCACCGGACGGGCTGAGCGGCTTCAGCGCCCGGACCAGCCACGGCAGAAATGGCATGCACACCGCCGCGCCCACCAGTTTGAACAGCAAATTGCCAATTGCCATGCGGCGCGTGTCCGTTCGCGCATACCCGGCAATCAGTCCCGTCACCGCAACGCCTACATTGGCTCCGATGACCGTCGCCAATGCGGCGCCCACGCTCAGCACTTGTTGCGCGCACAAGGCAATCGCGATCCCGATGACGGCGGTTGGACTCTGCAACCCGATCCCCAACACGGCAGTGAAGGCCACCAGCCACCAGGGATGATTCTCCAACAACACGAGCACATGGCGGATTTCGGCGCTGTCCTTCCACGGAGCTACCGCCTCCGTCAAGACCGCAATCGACAGGAGCAGGAACCCGATGCCCACGAGCACCTGCCCGATGCCCCGCGTGCTTTGCCGTTGGCTGAACAAATAGAGTGGTACGCCCGCAGCAATGAAGATCGCGTTGTATATGTAGAACTTAAACGCCAGGAGCTGGACCGTCACCGTGAAGCCGATGTTGGCCCCCAACATCAACGCCAGCATGTGCTCCATCGTCACATAGCCCGCGTCGATCGCCTCCACGGCCAGCAACGACACACCCGTGCTGCTCGGCAGGGAAGCCGAGACGAGAAACCCGGTCGCCATCGCGCGCATGTTCCCCTTGGTGGCCGTCCGCAGCCATCGTCGTAATTTCGCGCCAAACGCGCGGTCCGAACCGACGCGCAAATTGCGGATGCCAAGAAGCATCAAGGCGATGCCTGCGAGGAAATTGAAGCAGCTCAACAAATCCCGTTGTCTCCTTCACTGCGCCGGCCCGGTAAAGTGAATCTGGTGGCTAGGGTCAGAATCGAACTGACGACACCTGCATTTTCAGTGCAGTGCTCTACCAACTGAGCTACCTAGCCACCGGAAATTTCCTGGCGCGAAGCGGCCTTTATGTCTATCGCACACGCGATAGAGTGTCAAGGTCGCGGGTCAACTTGTCCCAACCCACCGTCCGGTGTCACACCGTCACCTGGTCAAACTGGCACAAACCGCCAACTCCATCGATCCCGCCTGTTTCAGAAACTCTTGATTGAGCGCAGGTTACCAATACTCACCTGACACCGGCACAACCAGTGCTAAATGGTTTTTCGTCGCGAATGTGAAGACAAGAAATGGAGGTGTTTGATATGGCACTGATTCGGTGGAGTCCCAGAAGGGATCTGTGGGATCCGTTTACCGGTCTCGCCGAGATTCAGGACGAGGTGAACCGATTGTTCGACACGTCCCTGCGTCGTCACGGTGGGTTTGACGGCGTGTTCAGCCCGGCCCTCGACGTGGTGGTCGAAAAGGACAACGTTCTCGTCAAAGCCGACCTGCCCGGGTTGGGCAAGGATGACATCTCGGTGACGCTGCAAGACAACCATCTCACCATCAAGGGCGAGAAGAAGCACGAAGTCGAGCAGAAGGAAGCCAACTACTTCCTGAGCGAGCGCGTGCACGGTTCGTTCACGCGGACCATCGAGTTGCCGGTCGCAGTCGATGCGGCCAGAATCGAGGCCCGCTTCAAGGACGGCGTCCTGCACGTAACGCTCCCGAAGACCGAGCAAGCCAAGCCGAAGCAGATCGAAGTCAAGGTCAGCTAACGGCCAAAGGCATTACACGCTGGGGCTGGGCCCGTTGACGGGCTCAGCCTTCGCGCTTTCGGCAGATGGATGGAGCAACGCCGACACTTCTTCCTGCACTCGTGCGAGTTGATCCAACCGCAATTTCGGATCGGGAATGGTGAACGATTCGCCCGTGCGCGCGTGCTCGTAAACCAGCACCTCCGCGCCGCTCTCTTCATGCACTGTGTCGCGGTGTTTCAAAATTCGCTTCCGCTCCAGCATCACCGCCAGAATATACCGCGCCGACTCGTGGGAAGGATCAGTAGACTTCACCAGTTTCCTCAGCAGCGTCTCCGCGGTCTCCTTCTGAATTGCTTCGGGTGCCGGCGGCGGCGGCAATTTGTATTCCCCCTGCCAGTAGGAAATGACACCGTCCCGTCCGGCGCTCGCAAAACAGGTCGCGCACAAGTCACGCCGCGTGTACCCCGACGTGCCTACATTGAGCAGCGTGTGGTACGTCTCTTTGTCCACGAACGGCCGTTGACAGGCAGTACATGCGTCCGCGCGAGATTGAATGTCCCATTCAGTCATTTTTGTTGCGAAATCTGCCCGTGATTATAAGATGCACTTGATTGTTTGTCACGTTTCGGATGGATTTCTTAATGAGGAGGGGATTTTTCTGTTTCGTGTTGCTCGCCGCGCTGGCCTTTGGCTGCGGCCGCAAAGCCACGGGCAAAAACGAGTTTGCCCGGGGCCTCGCCGAATACAAGGATGGCAAGTATGACAAAGCGGCCGCCGACTTCGAGCGCGCGCTTTCGTCCATGCAAACCAACGCGCTCGCGCTCAATTTTCTCGGCGTGTGCCGCCTCCAACAGGGCGAGACCGCCGCCGGACTCAGAAACCTTCAGGACGCGGTGCGCCTTGACCCCAATTACATCCCCGCACGCTACAATCTCGCCCTGGCGCAACTCGATCGGGGACAAGGACAGGACGCCGTGGCCAACCTTCGACAGGTGGTCCAAAGCAGCGCCGCCCCGGCCGATTCGTACTACCAACTCGGTCTGGCCTACATGCGCGTCTCCGCGTGGAGTCAGGCTGATGAAGTTTTGAAACATTATCTGCAAGGCAACCCGAATCCTGCCGAGACACTCAACTGCCTCGGCATCGTCGCTGCCCGCAAACGCGACTTCGGCGCGGCCAAACGTTGGTTCGAGCAATGCATCACAGCCGAGCCCGGATTCGCCACCGCCTATCTGAACCTCGCCAATCTCGAAAACCAGCAACTCGGCCAGAAGAAGGAAGCGCTCGCGCATTACGAGACGTATATCGATCTGTTTTCCAAGACCCAACCCCGCGAGGACGTCCACCTCGCCATGCTTCAGGTCCGCCAAGAATTGGCCGCGACGGGAAAACAAGCCGCGCGCGCACCCGAACCACCGCCAGCACCAACTCCGGCCCCGCCACCGCCCAAACCAGTCGCGCCGCCACCGCAAGTTGCCGCGCCCAAACCGGCCCCGCCGGCCCCGACGGCTCCGTCAACGATTGTCACCGCGACCGTGGTTTCCGCAACACCGCCTGCGCCCCCTCCTCCGCCGCCGCCACCGCCCAGAAAAGTGCGCACGCCCATCGCCGCTCGGACGCTGAAGCCGGGCAATCGAACCAAAGCGCTGGTTCTTTTCAATAACGCCGCCAATTTGCAACGTCAGGACAAGGTCGCCGATGCGATCTCCGAATACACCAAAGCCATCGCCACCGATCCGTCGTTTCCCAAGGCCTATTACAACCTGGCCATCGCCTACGGCAGCATCGGACAGACCGAGCGTGCCCTGGACAACTACGAACTCGCGCTCATGGCCGATCCCAACTACGTGGACGCCCGATTCAACTACGCCCTCCTACTCCAATCGCAAGGCTGCACGGACGACGCCATCGCGCAATACAAGAAAATCCTCGCCGCCAATCCAAATGATGCTTCCTCACACCTGTCGCTCGGTGGCCTGTATGCCCGCGACCGCGCCACCTACGCCGAAGCCCGCGACCACTATCAATCATTTCTGAAACTCGCGCCGAACTCACTCCTCGCCCGCGACATCCGCCGCTGGCTCGACCAAAACCCCTGACCCAAAAAGGTGGCGCAAGCTGCCTGCCCCGAATCCCTTTCGGGGTCCCTGCTTGCGGCTTTTAAGTCCCCCCGCCCCCAAAACGAAGCCATGCGCAAAATGGCACACTCCGACTTCTAACATATTGTCCCTCAAGCCAATCCAAACCATCCAACACTCCAAAACATTGGCTTCGTTTGGTTATTTTAACATTTGTACGGCCCGCCCCCTTGCCGTATCCGCCAATTGGCTTCGTTATCCCAAAGCCAATTACAGAAAACCAACCCGGCGTGCATAGAATTGGGTTCGTTTGGTAATTTTACCCCTCTCAGGCCCTTCCCCCCACTCGCCCTGAGCGCAGCCGAAGGGTTTCGTCGTCTCCGCATCCGATTGGGCGGCGATGCCCCGTCCAACGAGGGTATCCCACCGCTTCGGCCCCTTTGTAGGGCGACCGGCCCGGTCGCCGCCGCTGCTAGGGCGCGAGCGGAGCCGTAACGAAGTGTAGACGCGCCGAGTGTGTGCCGACGACGCAAGCCGAGCGGCGAGGGTAGCCGCGAGACGAGGCCGTGTCGTTTCGGCACCCGCAGGGCGAAGCGAACGGGCGTGAGCGGAGTCAACCGAGTCCGACGGAGCCGAAACCGGATCTCTGTCGGCTTTCCGCTTTCACTTCATTTCAAAGAACAACTCTGCCCATAATATCGCCACTCCGATACCCGTGTCAAATCCAAATTCGCCACAACTGCCGCCTAGCCTCCGGATGGTAGGGCGACCGTCCCGGTTGCCGTCGTTTGTAAGGGCACCTGGTGGCGCAGGCGGCGATGCCTGTCGTTTAGGTATCCCGCCGCACCGCTTCCCGTAGCCGCACGGCCTCAGCTCCGACAGGAGTCGCGAGTCCTTCTCGGACCTGCGTCCGCGCCTGACGCACACCGCCACACGGAAGGGCGAACCTCCCGGTGAGCCGCATCGCGCGTAGCGCTATGCTGTTCGAAGCTTGTCGATGAATCTCAAACCCCTTAGAAGGTGTTTGAAAAGTCTGTTTTCGGAGGTCAGTGGACTCTCCGCAGGACGATGTTGATCATTGCCAGTTGAATCATGG
>JBEKLM010000061.1:0-21682 GCA_050010195.1 Verrucomicrobiia bacterium | reverse complement strand
CTGCAACAATACCAGGGAGATTTCATGGTGATCTCCTTGCCGGCGTTTAGGGCATGACCTTGAGTGTGCCGCTGCTGTTATACACCGTGCCGCTCGGCAACCCGTTGGTGCTCGTCGGCAGTTGCGGCAGCATCAGGAACGTATTCGTCCCACCGACGTTATAGTTGAAATCCTGACTGGCCATACTGAAGCTGCCGAAGCTACCGGTGCCACCCTGGCAATGCTGGAGCTTGGCGGCGTTGTCGAGACTGCCGCCACTGTCGCCACCGAAACAGTCGCTACCACCCAAACAGTTGATGAATGTGCCGTTGATAGTGGCACCTTCACCACCAAAAGATTCGTCACCGGCTACGCAGCCGATGAATACGCCGGGAACGCGGTAACTAGCGGCGCCGAAACTGTAATCTCCGGCTGTGCAGTCGATGAATGTTCCGTATGCGTTACCCCCTCCCTGGCTGATCTGCGCGTCGCCGCCAAAACTACCATTCCCTGCCACGCAATCAATGAATGTGCCCGAGGCATTTGCTGCCGGATTCCAAGAGGTGCCGCTGGCAAAGCAATTATCGCCGCCGACACAATCAATGTATTGTCCAGGGCAATCGGAGTCTATTGGCATCCACAGGGCCTCCACATGCCTCAGGACGGTGTTTGTCCCACTGATGTATGGGGCGTAGCCTGTCAAGACTACGGATTCGATACGAATGTCATCCACGGACGCCGAGATCTCACCGCTAATCGTAACAGAGCAGTGCACGTCGGCGACCGTCTTGGTGTGCTGAATCCCCCAGGTGTCCGTGAAGACCTGCTTCGTCGTCATGGTTGCTGGCACGAGGCCGATGACGTCGACGTAGCTGGTGTTCATGGTCAGGCCGCTCGATCCGAGGTTGTAGCTACCCGGCGGCACAAGGACCACGACGCGATTGCTCGATGTCGGATTGAGCGTCGTCGCCGTCGTGTAAGCCGCTTGGAGGTTATTGCCGCGTTCAAGGTCGTTGGTGCCCTCGGCGACAATCACGTATTTGTAGCCCCCGGCCAGTGCGGCAGGCCAGCTCGTTTGCGTTACGCCACCCAAGGAGATGGACTGGGCGGTCAGATTGGTGGTGACGGTCAGATTGCCGTTCACCGTGAGATTGCCGGCGAGAGTTTTTGTCGCTAGGAGCGTCGCCATGATCGTCGGAATGAGACTGAATCTTTTCATCAGAGTTTCTCCATTCTCAATCGCCAATTGTGGGACAAGACGGGGAAGGCGTTATCTTGTCCCGATGATATTGTGAAACTCGCGCAGACGAGGCGCTTGGGGGCATCAGAATCAGCCCCACGGTGTGACGAGCGGGTTTTTACACCTGTGACCTCTCGGATTGCAAGACATTTACTGTGACGTTTGCCTCACAGAAACGGAGAAACGCTTTACGCACGCCTCCAGCCTTTGCGGCGCAAGGACGTGGGACCCATTGGCCGGCACCGAGTCGTGTGAGCGCGTTTTTGGCCGGGGCGAAGTGCGGTCGGAGTTTCAGTGCTTGTTCGTAGTGCTGGATGGCCTCCGGCGTGCGGCCCATCTGCTCCAGCGCGAGCCCCAAATAGGTGTGCGCCTCGGCACTGTCGGGCTTGAGCCGTAGCGCTTCCTTGTAATGGGCCATCGCCTCGGGGCCCTTGCCCTGAGTGAAAAGAGCGTTCCCGAGGTTGATGTGTGGCTCGTCAATTTGTTTTTTGGCTTCGGGCTGTTGTAAGAGGTTGAACATCAAATGACTTGCGGTGGTTTGAAATCCGCACTCGGAAAACGTCACGCCTTCGGGGAAGAGCACCCGTTGCAACCGCTGCCGCAGCTCCGAAGAGAATTCTGTCCAGAGTCGTGCGGCGTTCAAGATCAGGTGCTCGGCGAAGTTGAGCACTGTCTCCACATCGAAGGTTTCGAGCTTGGCGTCGTTGGTTGCCATTTCGGCCAGCGTAATTTCCTCGTTGAGCCTGTCGAGTTTCCGCTGGTAGGTCTCCCGGTCAACGAGCCGCACAATCATGGCATCGTCGAGTTTGTCCTTGCGCTCCCGTAGATCGTGGACGCTGCGCACGCTGGGTGCCCCCTGATCTGGGCTTGCTGTTTTCGTGTCTTGACGCTCTTGTCTCCGTTATGATAGCGTCTTTTGCTAAGAATACGACCTGTGGATGGCACTGTCTTGCAATCCGAACCGAATCAGACTGGACGCTCTTCTGGGTTTCCTCTCAACATTTCTGAATGGCACGCCCGATGGATCCTTGCCACACTTATTGCGGCGTGCGGCCTTGGGTTGAGCTATCTTGCCTACCTCAAATACGCGCGGTTTGGCTGGTATAGCGCGGATACTGCTCTATACGGCTATGCCTTTAACCAAGCCCTGCATGGCAAATTCTTTCCCGAGTTTGTTCGCGGAGGCTCATTGCTGGGCAACCACCCCAATTTCATTCTTCTCTTGTGGTTTCCTGTCTTCTGGGCGTGTCCAAGGATCTACAGCCTCCTGCTATTTCAATCCTTGATGATCAGTATAGCGGCCTGGCCGATGTACCTATTGGCGCGGGAAAAGACAGGCAATCGGCTGACGGCATTGATCGCGGCGGCGGGATTCCTGGTGTTTCCTCCGATTGTCAGTCAGCATGTATGTCAGATCCATGATGACCAGTTCGGTTTGGTGTTTCTACTTTTCGCATTCTATTTCTTTGAAACCGGCAGCTTCAAATGGCACTCCCTCTTTCTCGTACTGAGCTTGTTGGCCAAGGAAACTATCGCCTTGACCACGGCCGGTTTTGCCCTGTATGCGTTGGTGCGGCGACGTCCGGGCAAATGGGTGCTATTCCCAGCCATCGCGAGCATCGCCTACGTTGTCCTTGCGTTGAAAGTCCTGATGCCCCTATGGAGCGTCGAAGTGAACAGGCTCTATTCCCATGTGGCATATTTCAGTGATTACGGCAGCTCTCCCCTTGAAGTTATGAAGTTTGTGTTCTCACATCCCCTGCGCGTCGTGGGAATTGTCCTCGGCCTGGATCGAATCGAGTATCTGGCGGCGCTTCTTCTGCCGCTGATTCTCGTGCTCCCGTTTCGCAACTGGGCCTGGGTGTTGGCCGCACCGTCTTTGGCCGTCAACCTATTCAGCAGCAACGAACTACTGCGCAGCTTGCTTTGGCATTATAGCCTTATTCCCGGCGCGTGCCTTTGGGCGAGCTTTATATGCGCGTTGCCGGGTTGGAGCAGAGACTTGGCGGGTTGGTTCAGGGCCGGCGATTTTACCAGACCCCTGTGTGTAGTGGCGCTCCTTGTCAGCTTGTTGGAATCCCCACACTGGATCGTTCCCGAGCAATACCAGAAAGACGCTTATCTCCAAGCTCGTCGCGAAGCAGTGCAAGCGATTCCGGAGAGTGCCACTGTGTTGTGTCCGGAGAACATGCTCGCGCATTTCGTCGGCCACCCGGCATTGAACTCCCTCTTCGAGCTGAGCTATTATGGCTGCGACATGAATCGTGTCTTTGACTACGAGTATGTAGTTTTAGACTTCCATTTCTTCAGCGCGGAGACCGACTGGGCTTATCAGGCAGAGTTGTTCAAACGGATTTCCAAAGGCGAAGGTTATCATCTGGTCTTTTCCCGCGACAAGGTGTTCGTGTTCCGGAAGGTTGGAGTGCCCCCGCGAAGCCTAAATTAGTAAATGAAATCGACGCACGTCCAACTCCGTGAGGGACTGTAGCTCACCGAGTCTCAGCCGCACGGAAACGCGCTTTTGCAGGGTCACGCCACACACGCCAACGCCCCTTCCCTGAGCATATCCACCTCACGAAGCCACAGGACTATCTGGTTCCAACCCGCTACCGTCTGGGTCGGCATGGTCGGGCCTGAGCCGCAGCGCCTCCTGGTAATGTTGGATGGCGTCGTCCGGTGGCTCCGTTTCCCGGCGCTACTGGCCGGCTCCGAGTCGTGCGAGCGCGTTTTTGGCCGGGGCGAAGTCCGGTCGGAATTTCAGCGCCTGCTGGTAGTGCTCAATTGCCCGCCGGCGGCGTTTTCGGTTCCACGACGCTTCGTTACCGAGCCGCGACAAAAGCGGACATTGGGCCAGCCAAATATGGGAAAGGAATCGCCAGCCCTTGTGGCGCAAGGCCCGGGGCTTGCTGGCCGGCCCGTGGGGATAGTTGAACCGCCTTCTTGGGAGTGCGACCGGCGTCTTTGAATCGGATTCGGTTGGCGGAGCATATATTACGAGATTCGTTCCTGACGGGGCGGCTTGGAGGAAGATGGCAGTGCCAAGGCCATCTTGGAGGGAAGGCAAGGTCTCAGAATCGGCTCGTCAGCATTGTCCAAGGTGATACTATGAGTGCTCGTTAGAGTGAATGGTCAACGAGAGCACGGAGGCGTAGGTCATCTGCGAAGCGTCGTGGGGAGAAGTTAAGTTCTATGAGCACGAGCGTCGAGACCGCGGTTGTCACAAATCCCATTGGGACACGCAGGACCAACTGCCTGCTTTACGGGATGTTGGTCATCTTCGTGGTTTGGCGCCTGTTCTATCTCCACGCTGATCCCTCCAGTCCCTATAATCCCTTCAGTCCCTACCAGAACACGGACGAACAGCACCACATCGCCGACGCCCGTAAAATTGTGCTTTACGGCACGCCGTTTTACGATGCCTATAATCCGTCGGTTTTGATGCCGTTTTTCACGCTTTTTGAAGTGCCCTTCTTGGAGATTTTCGGCGTTAACCAGGTTGGTATGCGCGTGGGCTCTATCTGCTGTGTCATGGGAGCGGCCTGGTTGATGAGTCGGTTGTTGCAGCGCCGTGGGGAAAATCTGGCGGCATTGCTGCTGATGTTCTGGATCGGGGCGAGTTTCTTCACCTTTTGCCACTCACGATACGGCATTCACGAGCCTGTGCTGATGTTCTTTTCCGCACTGACCGTCTATTGGTTTTATCGAGCGCTGGAGACCAACAGGGCTGTTCACTATGTAATCGCATTTCTGTCGGCACTGACGGTGCCGCTTACCAAAACTTCGGGTGTGTTTATTTACGGGATGATCGGCTGCTGCCTGCTGTACAAGACGCTGGCCGACCGCAAGGCCGTGAACTGGAAAGGTGCCATGGTCGGGGCGGCCGTGAGCGGTGCCGTATTGACCCTGGTTGTTTTCTTTTGGTTTCTTCCTCACTGGGACGAGTTCGTTTTTCTGTACAACCAGGAGGTGGTGGCCAAGCAATCGCCGCAGGTGCTCGCTGCCATGAAGCGCCTGGTATTTGCCACGATGAACTTGGCACCGTTAATCGCCCCGTTGTGCGTGGCATTTGTCATTCGTTTCCTTGTCCGCTTCCTAAGCAAACCTCGCCAATGCGACAATCTTGACCTGATCCTGCTTTCCTGGCTGGTGAGTGCTTACGTGCCGATGGTTTTTTCGGAATTGTGGTTTTTGCGGTGGATGATGTGGATCTTTTTACCGCTGGGCACCATTGGCCTCCGTGAACTGGCACGGTTTGCGACCAGACTACAGAAGGGCCCCCAAGGGGTGGTCGTGGGTCTTTTCATTTTGTCGATGGCCGCAGGCAATTGGACTCTCTACTCTGAATACTACCGCAGCATGAGTTTTCATATGTGTTGGTTGGTTCCCTTTGTTGAGCAGATGGTGGGCACCAACGTCGTTTCCGGTTCAGGATTGCAGGATCTGACTTATTCAGGCAAGTTGAACATCGTTTCCAACTACGAACACACCGATCGGAATCAGGACTGTGACGAAATCCGCGTGACGTACCCGACTGCAGACAAGACGCCCCAATATATCGGTTGGCATGTCGGTAATGATTCGTCAAAGTTTGACGAGAAACTGCGTGCTTGGTACGCAACTTGTCCGGAATGGAAAAAGCAGTATCAGCCCTTCATGCTCAGTAAGCGGATCGACTACAACGGCTCGTGCGACATCTGGCTGGTGCGCACCAATGCCCCGTTGAGCCGTGACCTCCCGATAATCACGCCACGACCATTCGGTGGCGCCAGCTAACTTCGTCTGTGCGACGCCTGCTAAACCGGTGTTAGAATCGCAAGTAGAGCACAAACCGGGCCCTCACGCCAATGACAAGCATCCGTGAATTTCGCGCCTCACAGTACGTAGGGCGGCCGAATACGCGGGAGGAAGGGTCGTCGTGTCGCCCAGATTCGCAGTTTAATCGTTGTCAGGCTGGCGGGTTGTGCGGCGGTTCCGTTTCCTGGCTGTCTCGACCTAGCCGATGGCTTCGCGGATCAACTCGTTGGCGTCGGCCAACTGGAGCTTGTCCTTAACGCGCCCGTGGTAGGCCTGAATCGTCTTGGGGCTGAGATGCAAGATCGCGGCAATGTGGCGCGTTCCCAATCCCCGACCGGTCATGGCGAACACTTCCAGCTCGCGGTCACTGAGCGTGGCAATCGAATCGTAACGACCGCAAGCGGGGACGCTCGCGCTACCGACCGACCGGAGCAGACATTGCGCGGCGGTTTGACTCACGTACATCTTCCCGTGAAGCACGCAGCGTTGGGAAAGAACAGGTACGCTTTTGTGGTGGCGATCTTTCTTGACGGCGGATTTCGAGGTGGATATAAGCGGAGCGGTTTTGGTTCTTTGACAGGGCCGGGGAGATGGAGGGGGCTCAAATATGTAATTGTGTAAAACAAAGCCAATTTTCCGGGGTGTTAGCAGATTTGGAGTAGCTTGAGGGACAAGGTGTTAGGAGTCGAAGTGTGCCATTTTGTCGTTTGGCTTTGTTTTTCACAAAATGGCCTTGTTTGGGGCCTCCGGAGGCGAATTATCCACCCAAAGAGATGGTAAACTGCGGGGTTGCCAAGGGGCCGAAGGAGGTTCATGAGGCCGGTTCTGGGTGACCCGAAAATTTCTTGTGACTGGAGGCTCTTTCCGGTAAATTATCTGGCAAGTCGGCGAGGTTACAACCACGGAAGCACCTCTCCCTGAAAACAAAGGAATGTATGGATAAGAGGCGGTATTTATTTTCATCGGAATCGGTGACCGAGGGTCACCCGGACAAGGTGTGCGACACGATTTCGGACGCGGTGCTGGACGCGTGCTTGAAGCAGGACCCGAAGAGCCGCGTGGCGTGCGAGACGCTGGCCAAGTCCAACCTCGTGGTACTCGCCGGTGAAATCACGACCAAGGCGCACCTGGATTATTGCCAGATCGTGCGCGATGCGATCCGTGAGATCGGTTACACCAAAGACGTGAGCCGGGTGTTCAATGATGAGGACTGCCAGATTCTCACGGCGCTTGTCAAACAGAGCCCGGACATCGCACAGGGCGTGGATGACAAGGCGGCGGAAGGCAAGGCGACGGCCGAACAGGGTGCGGGCGATCAGGGGTTGATGTTTGGGTTTGCGTGCACGGAAACGCCGGAGCTGATGCCGGCGCCGATCATCTTCGCGCACAATCTCGGCAAGGCGCTGCGTGATGCGCGCAAGAGCGGCAAGATTCCCTGGCTGCGGCCGGACGGCAAGACGCAGGTCACGGTGGAGTACGAGGGGTACCAGCCGGTGCGCGTGCACACGGTCGTCATTTCCAACCAGCACGCGGATGATGTGAAGCACAAGGAGATCTCGGAAATCCTGATCGAGACCATTATCAAGAAGACCATCCCGAAGAAGTTGCTCGATAAGGACACGCGCTATTTGATCAATCCCACCGGGCGTTTCGTGATTGGCGGCCCCGAAGGCGACAGCGGGCTGACGGGCCGCAAGATCATCGTGGACACGTACGGCGGCATGGGCCGTCACGGCGGCGGGGCATTCAGTGGCAAGGACCCGAGCAAAGTGGATCGGAGCGCCGCGTACATGGGCCGTTACGTCGCAAAGAATATTGTTGCCGCAGGCCTGGCGGAGCGGTGCGAAATCCAGTTCGCCTACGCCATCGGCTATCCCGAACCCGTGAGCGTGCTGGTGGAGACCTTTGGCACCGGCAAGGTTTCCGCGGAGAAGATCGAAAGGGCCGTACGCGAGATTTTCAGTTTCAAACCCGCGAACATCATCAAGCAGTTGAACCTGTTGCGGCCAATTTACGGCAAGACGACCAATTACGGGCATTTCGGGAAAACCGATGATCTGGAAGCGCTTACGTGGGAGCGCACCGACAAGGCTGAAGTACTGAAAAAGGCTGCTCGCTAGTTCCTGTCGATCCCTGAATCGAGTATTGAGCGGGTGGAATGGCCGAATATGTAAAGCGGTTGACCTGCAAGCCGCATCGACGTAAGCATTGGAAAGGGCGTATGTTGTAGGAACTCGGGATGAATGATTTAGACCACCAAGTTGTCATGTCAGCAACTGGGCCTGCACGGACTTTGCTCTCATCCTCTGCGTTTATGGCCCACAACCAATCCACCCGCTGCGGAGCGCGCCGATCATCATGAAGATTCTTCTTATCACCCTACTTTTCGGCATCGCTGCTGCCGTGCAAGCCCAGCATTACCCGTCGCCCACGGACTGGCGAAACGAGAACATCTACCAAATCCTGACGGATCGCTTCTACGACGGCAATCCATCGAACGATAATGTCGAAGCCAGCCACGGCTCGCCGTATTCGCCAACAACCAACAACGGCATCAATGGCGGCGACTTCCAGGGGATTCAGGACAAGCTGGACTACATCAAGTCGCTCGGCGCAAGCGCCATCTGGATCTCGCCGATCGTATTCAATGTCGGCGGAACATCCGCCTATCACGGCTACGGAGCGCAGGATTTCTACCAGTTGGCGCCGCACTGGGGCACGATGACCGACCTGTCCAACATGGTTGAAGCCGCGCACGCGCGGGGGATCAAGGTCATTCTCGATCTGGTCTGCAACCACACGGGTTCGCTGCTCACGAGCACAAACTCCGGTTGGGCGTCTTATATCGCGCCGCCCGGCGGGTACCACCTCCAGTACAGCAACACCAACAATGAGCATGCGTTCCCATTCAATCCGACGAACTTCACGCCGGCGGTGGACCTCTCAACGATCTTCCACACCAATGGCGATATTGCGAGTTTCAACTACCCCACGGACACGCAGCAGGATGTGCTGGGAGAGTTGGACGGTCTCGACGATTTGCGCACGGAGACCACGTATGTCCGCACGAACCTGATGAACATCTACACCAACTGGGTGGGGCTAGCCGACTTCGACGGGTTCCGCGTGGACACGGCGATCGAGGTGGACTACGGGTTCTGGCAGTATTGGTGCCCGCAGTTGCATCAAGCCGCCATGTCCATGGGCAAGTCGAACTTCTTCATCTATGGCGAGGCGTTCAGCGGCAACGAGCAACAGGTTGGGTCGTACACGGGCACGGAAGAGGGTGGGCCATTCATGTTCGATGCGATGCTGGATTACGCCCTGTTCGAGAACAGCATCAACTCGGTGTTTGCGACGGCGTCAGGCAATCCGGGGCAGATTTCAGCGCATTACGCCTTCTTTCCGACCTACTACGATTCGAATTCCTGGTATCGGATGGTCACATTTCTCGACAACCACGACAACGCGCGGTTCTTGAGTTCGGGCAACGCCAACGGCAACACCAACCGGCTGACGGTGGCGCTGCAGTTCCTGTATACCTCGCGCGGGGTTCCGTGTCTGTATTACGGGACGGAGCAGGGGTTCGAGGGCGACAACAACAATAACGACAACCGCGAAGACATGTTTGCGGGTGGCTGGCAACCACAAGTTCCCGTGGCGGGCGACAATTTCAACGAGACGCAACCGCTGTTCCAGCAGGTGGCGAAGCTAAACAATTTCCGCCGGTTATATCCCGCGATGTGCACGGGGGTACAGAATGTTTTGTATGCCAATACGAGCGGCCCCGGGCTGTTTGCCTATTCGCGCGTGCTCAGCAACGAGGAGGTGTTCATCTGTTTCAACACGGCCAGCTCGAGCCAGACGCTGACCAATTGCCCGACCACCTACACTCCGGGCACGGTCCTCGTAAATCTGCTGAACACCAACGACACCGTCACGGTCATCTCCGGCGCCGGCACGAACGAGACGCCGTCCATCGCCGTGGCCAGCACCACCGCGAAGATCTACATTGGTCAATCATTGGTGTTGCCGCTCGATCCCGTCGTGACGAACCAGGTTCCGTCACACGCGGCGACGAATGTGTCCATCGCGGCGTCGGTGGTCCTGCGGTTCAGCAAGCCGATGAACACCAATTCGGTCGAGGCGGCGTTTTCGGTGACGCCGGCGACGTGTCTGTGCACCAACAGCGGGTCGCTGGTCATCTGCTCGGCGCAAGCGTCTCCGAGCACGCCACCCGTTGTGGGTACGTTCACGTGGGACGCGCTGCAGGACACCATGACGTTTACCCCGAGCGGCGGATGGACGCCGTCGACGACGAACCTGGTGCACTTGAGCACGAACGCCGTCGATTCGGTGAGCGGCAATTCGTTTTTCGGGGCGTTCGACACGTATTTTGTGACCTCCACCAACGGGGTTGTTGACCTGATTCCCCCCACCGTCGCCATCAACTCCCCGACGAACGGCGCCACGGTGGTCAACACACTGGTGATTTCGGGAACGGCTTCGGACAATGTCGCGGTGGCGAGCGTCCAGATCAGCATCGACAGCGGTAGTTGGATCACCGTGTCGGGCACGAAGAACTGGTCGTATTCGTTGAACACCCAATACATGTTGAACGGTCTGCACACCATCTATGCTCAGGCGACTGACACGTCGGGCAACGTCTCCACCATCCCGTCGGTCACGGTCAACGTCTTCAACGTGCCCGGCGCCTACCTCACGCGCGTCAGCCCCGGCGACCCGTACACCGTCACCGATTGCAGCGCCAATGTGTGGGTGAAAGATCAGACCTACAGCTTCAACTCCTTTGGGTATACGGGCAGCAGCGCCACGGGCTTCGTCAACAACGCGATCACGGGCATTTGCACGAATGCGTACCGGTTGTACCAGTGGGAACGCTACAGCAGCGGCGGCAGCTTCAGCTATATATTCAATTGTCCCGAGGGAAACTACGAGATCCAGTTGCTGGAGGCGGAAACTTATTGGAGCACCACCAACCAGCGCCAGTTCAACTTGTTTATTCAAGGGCAGCAGGTGCTGACCAACTACGATATCATCGCCCATACCGGCGGCCAGAACATCCCGATCACCCTCTTCTTCACTGCGGCGGTGAACAATGCGCAACTGGAAATGGACTTCGTCCCCGGCGCACACGACAACGCGCGGGCTTCGGGTATTCAGGCTCGCAAGATTGGCGACCTGGATAGTGATGGCGACGGCATACCGGATTGGTGGATGCTCGGCTACTTTAATCATCCCACCGGCCAGTCCAACGACAATTCGCTGGCCAGCGATGATGCAGACGGTTCCGGGTTCTCGAACCTGCAGGACTATTTGGCGGGGATGAATCCGCTCGATCCGAGCACGGCGTTCCGTATCACGAACATCACCATTACAAACAATACGGATGTCCAGGTCACGTGGACGACCGAACCGAACAAGACCAATCAACTCCAAAGCAGTAGTGCTCCCGGCACCAATAGCACCTGGAACAGTGTCGGCTCCATCACTCTCGGCACCGGCTCACCCGCCATCCAGACCGATTATGGCGCCGCCACCAATAATCCGCTCCTCTTTTACCGGGTGTGGTTGGTACAGTAGCGCTCAAGGCCATTCTCCCCACCAGCAAAACCACTCGCCTGCGGACTGGCCCTGTGATAACAATGGCTGATGCCGAACATGAGGGAACAAACGCACACTGGACAGCCTGTCGTTACCGAAGTCGCGCCCTTGGGCCGACGGGTCACACTGGCCTTTCCCGAGACGCCCGAGCAATTGGACCTGAGCCTTCGGTTTGTCACCGACCTGGCATTGAAGGCCTTGTCCATCGATGCGAACGGGACCACCGCCAGCGTCAGCGAACGGCTCAAACTTGGATTACTGATCACCGACACCGTCCTGCAGCAGTTGTACCGCGAACACCTGATCGAGGTGAAGGGCAGCATTGCGCTGCACAACAATCGGTACGCGATGTTGGATCGCGGCTGGGCCCGGGTTTCCCAATTGATGGCCATTTGCAGCTATGTCGGCCCGGCTCCCGTCACGCTGGAACTGTACGGCAGGATGATCGTGGATCAGATGCGCAACCGGCCCCCCGTCGCCAAGGAGGCGCTGGAGCAGACCCTGTCACATCTCGTGCTTCCCGAAGCGGTCAAGCGGACCCTGGGCGTCGTGGTCAGCTCCGGACGCAGCCTGTTCCTGAGCGGGCCGCCGGGCAATGGGAAAACCGCCATGGCCCGCGCGTTGGTCAACGCCATCGCCGAACCGCTCTGGATCCCCTACGCCATCGAAGTCGACGGGCAGGTCATCCGCGTTTTCGACAAGCTCGTGCACCATGCCATCAAACATGGGGAAGACGGCTTTGACCGTCGCTGGGTGAAAATCCGTCCGCCGTTGCTGGTTGTGGGCGGCGAGCTGACCATTGAGAGTCTGGACCTGACGGCGACCGAGACCCCGCGGTTTTATGAAGCGCCATTCCAACTCAAGGCCAACGGCGGTGTGCTCTTGGTCGACGATTTCGGGCGGCAACGTTGCTCCGCGCAACAACTGTTGAACCGTTGGATCATTCCACTGGAGAACCGTATTGACGCACTGACCCTGACCACCGGCAAGAAGATCGATATTCCCTTCGAACAGATCATTGTGTTCGCGACCAACCTGACGGATGCCGATTTGGTGGACGAAGCATTTATGCGACGCATGGGGTATCGGATGACGATTTCCCGTCCGACTTGGCCAACCTATACGGAGATCTTTCGTCGCACTGCCGCCGACTTCGGCCTGTCCATGGAGGAGCGATCGATTGAGCGGCTCGTGACACGATACAAGACCGAGGGACGCCCACCGAACGCCTGCGATCCGCGTGATTTGATCCTTCGGGCGGCGGATCTGTGTCGCTTTGAGCACCAAAACCTTACGTTGACCGACGACATTCTGGCCATGGCATGGGAGGGTTATTTTGGCACACCGACTGATCAAGAAAATCGACGGGTATATCGTTGATTTACCGCCCTTCGGCCTGTATGTTTCCTGACTCTCAGCTTTACGTGAACTAACAATTGCGACGGCAAAACAATTATGGCAACCATCAAACTTCCTCCCTCGCGTGCAAAACTCACCGAGGCCACCACCGGCAACGGCAGCAAAGGCGACTTCAAGGTGCGCGACCTCTCGCTGGCCGAGTGGGGACGGAAGACCATCCAGGTCTCCGAACACGAGATGCCCGGCCTTATGGCCATCCGCGCCAAATATGGCCCGTCGAAGCCGCTCCAGGGCGTGCGCATTACCGGCTCGTTGCACATGACCATTGAGACCGCGATCCTCATTGAGACGCTCGGGGAACTCGGCGCGTCGGTGCGGTGGGCCAGTTGCAACATTTTCTCCACCCAGGACCACGCCGCTGCCGCGATCGCGAAAACGGGCATTCCCGTGTTCGCGTGGAAGGGCGAGACCTTGGAGGAGTATTGGGATTGCACGCTGGACGCGCTCACGCATCCCGGCACTCTCGGACCGCAACTCGTCGTGGACGACGGCGGTGACGCAACCTTGTTGATTCATAAAGGCTACGAACTGGAAAACGGCAGCGATTGGGTCAACACCACCAGCGCAAGCCACGAAGAGCAGGTCATCAAGAACCTCCTTAAGCGCGTGCACAAGGAGCGCCCGGGTTTCTGGCATACCGTGGTGAAGGACTGGAAGGGTGTCTCCGAAGAAACCACCACGGGTGTCCATCGTCTCTACCAGATGCTGGAAACCGGCAAACTGCTTGTGCCGGCGATCAACGTCAACGATTCGGTCACCAAATCGAAGTTCGACAACCTCTACGGCTGCCGCGAATCGCTGGCCGACGGCATCAAACGCGCGACCGACGTGATGGTCGCCGGCAAGGTCGCGGTCGTGTGCGGCTACGGTGACGTGGGCAAGGGCAGCGCGCATTCGTTGAGGGGCTTTGGCGCCCGCGTGATTGTCACCGAGATCGACCCGATCAACGCCTTGCAGGCGGCGATGGAAGGTTTCCAGGTCACGACTGTCGAGAACACGCTCGGCGAGGGCGACATCTACGTCACCACGACCGGCAACTGCGACATCATCACGTTCGAACACATGGCGAAGATGAAAGACCAGGCCATCGTCTGCAACATCGGCCACTTCGACAACGAAATTCAGGTGAGCCGCCTCAACACCGCGAAGGGTGTCACCAGGCTCAACATCAAGCCACAGGTGGACAAGTACACCTTCGCCGACGGCCATGCCATCTACCTGCTCGCCGAAGGCCGCCTCGTGAACCTCGGTTGCGCCACCGGCCATCCCAGCTTTGTCATGTCCAACAGTTTTACCAACCAGTGCCTGGCGCAATTGGATTTGTGGAAAAACAAAGGCACGAACAAGGTGGGCGTCTACCGTCTTCCGAAGAAGCTCGACGAAGAAGTCGCTCGTCTGCATCTGGAAAAAATTGGCGTCAAGCTCACGAAGCTCACGAAGAAGCAGGCTGACTACCTCGGCGTGCCCATCGAAGGCCCGTACAAGCCGGAACACTACCGATACTGAACCGACCGGGGCTCGCTTGTTCGAAATGGGGGGTGGTTGTTTTTAGCCGGACCGTGCCTGGCAGTCGCGTAGGCTCATGCGCAAAACCTCATGACGATCACTGTCTATTCCAAACCCGATTGCCATTTGTGCGACCTCGCCAAGGAGATTATCGAGCGTTGTCGGAAGAAGGTCGATTTCACGCTGGAGGTGATCGACATTTCGCAGAATCCGGAGCTTTTCGAGCGCTACGGCAATGACATCCCGGTCATCCTGCTTGACGGGAAAGAGATTGCCCGCCATTTTGTACGGGAACACAAGTTACTGGAACTGTTGCAGTAATCGAACGACACAAACAACGGAGGAATATCGCCGATGAATACAAAATTCGTCGCTATCCTGGCACTCGCGGCAGGACTTGTCGCGGGAAGTCTTCTCATGGTCCAGGCGCAAACTGACGCCAAATCAGTGCCGCCCGACCCGCGCATCCAGAAACTTCTGGACGCGAACGATCAGATCTTGAAGAATCAGGACCAGATCCTGAAGAATCAAGACCAGATGATGAACGACATCACTGAAATCAAGAAAGGCGTGTTCCAGTTGCGTGTCCGCTCAAGCTAGTCTGCACCGGCCGCAAATACGATTTCCTCAGCGATTTTCAGCACTGCGTGGGCGGGATTCCTAGCCGCAATAATGGGCCTTCCCACAACAATGTAGTCGGCGCCCGCGATGATCGCTTCAGCGGGCGCCATCGCGCGTCGTTGATCACCCAACTCGGTCTTCGCGAGACGGATCCCCGGGGTGACAATCAGGAAATTCCCACCCATCACCTTGCGAATGGGATGAATTTCACGCGGGGAAGCAATGACACCGTTCAAGCCGCACCTTTTCGCGAGCTTTGCCAGACGCAGCACCTCCGCTTGTACGTTGCCGCCCACGCTGGTCAGCACGGTTACCCCGAGCAGCAACGGACGATGCGGAACAGCCGCTGCTGCTCGCAACATTTCCGCGCCACCACAGGCGTGTACGGTTACCATCCGAACGCGCAACGCTGCGGCGACTTCCACGGCTCTGGCCACTGTGTTGGGAATGTCGTGGAACTTCAAATCGAGAAAGCATTCCTTGCCCTGCTCATGGAGAAATTCGATGATTTGCGGCCCGACACGCGTGAACAACTGGCTGCCGACCTTGAACACATCCACGACGTCGCGCGTGACCTGAACCAGGGCAGCTGCTTCTTGAAAGCTGTCGACGTCCAGCGCCACGATAAGCTTTGATTTCATCCAGTCCGCATGGTAGGGAAAACTTCGTGACCACACAAGCGCAACCACGGCGGGAAATATCTCCGTTGACGGTGTTCTCTCCCGCAAAAATCAACTTGTATCTGCGCATCCTTGGAAAACGACCGGATGGCTATCACGAGCTCGAGACTCTGATGCTGCCTCTCGATTTCGGCGACGAGATCACGTTGCGGCCTCACAAACATGCTCTGGAGCTGGAGTGCGACAACCCAAGCCTGCCAACGGACGATACGAATCTGGCGTTGCGCGCGGCAAAACGATTGGTGAAGCGATGCGGCGTGAAGCAGGGAGCAAAAATCGCCTTGACGAAACGCACGCCGCTGGCCGCTGGGCTCGGCGGCGGCAGCAGTAACGCGGCCGCCGTATTGCTCGGTCTCAAGCAACTGTGGGGACTGCAAGTCGACGACTCGATACTGCATGAACTGGCCGCTGGCATGGGGTCAGACATTAATTTCTTCTTGGCGGGCGGAGCGGCGCTGTGCCGCGGTCGTGGCGAACGGATCGACGCTATTCCCTGCCAGCTTTCGGCGTCGGTGTTGCTGGTCAATCCGGGGTTCGGCATCTCGACCAAATGGGCCTATGAAGCCTGGGCCAAAACGGCGGCTGAGTCACGGTTGACAGTCTCGCCGTCACAAGTTAGTCTCCTGCCGCGCGCCTTGGCGGAGGACGACCTCGCCGGGGTTTCACGGTGCCTCTTCAACTCGTTGGAGGCGCCGTCGATCCGCAAGTTCCCCGTGTTGGAATTGATCAAGAATGCGATGCGCGACAACGGGGCCAGCGGGGCGCTCATGAGCGGCAGTGGGGCCACGGTGTTCGGGTTGTTCGCCGACCCGAAAGCCGCGGAAAAATCAGCCCTAAGAGTCCGTGAACAATTTGGGCCAAGCATGTGGACAAAGGTGACGCGGTTCGCATCCGCGCGCAATTATTAACAGCAGTTCCTGACAAGTGTCGTTCGGTCTGCCCGGTAGTGTAATTGGTAACACAGCGGCCTTTGGAGCCGTAAATAGCCTTTCTTTGCAACTCCATGGCATTCCGATGAATACGCGCGCAAGCCTTGTAATAATTGGCTTATACGCATTATCCACACTGGCAACGAAAAGCACCAAGTAGCAATGAATGGCAGTTCAATTTGCCACTTTTTGCCACGCGGCCAGAGGGCACGTGGGGCGTCCAAAATCAGAAATCGGAGCCTTCCCCTCCCTTGCTCCCTGGTGTGGTGGGTGTGTGGTTTGGGTCGTGCCGGTGATCGCGAGTGGGCTAGAATCGAATCGTGGAGCGAAGGCGGGGCGGTGTGGCGGCTCTGGTGATCGTGGCCGCAACTGGGCGCCGGTGTCGGCAGCAATGCGCGGGCGGTGGGTGGCTGACTACAATGTGGCTGGCTCAGGCGCGATGCGTTGCATTCGGTGTTTGCGCGTTGGCGGCTCACTGCCGGTGGCCAGCACCGTCCCGGTGATCGAGCCGGTCTCGACTGACTGACGGCGCGGTCTCGGCTCGCCGATGGGCGCGATGCGGTAGCGGTCAATCGCGGTTTGAATGTCCGCAACGGAGAAAAGTATCGTGCGACCAACCCGGCGAAAGCCGATGACCCGGGCGGACTGCCAGGCCGACAGGGTGCGCCTCGAAACGCCGATGGCGCGTGCGGCCTCGTCGGGCCTGAGATAGAGGCGCGGCAACGGCGTTCCCGCCTCTCTTTCCCCGATTGTTGCCAGTCCATTCATGCCATTACGCGTGCTCTTGCCTGTAGGATCACAGTTCTGCCTGAATCGCGTCCGTGAGATTAGCACGCATGAAATGAAAATCCCGGATGCCACGAAATTTGGGCTTTGCAGGGAGTATCCCCAAGTTTATATGATTGGCTATGGTTGCAGAAAAATCCTCATTTTGTGGTTGACAGGGTTTGGGGACGATCACGGGACCAACCCGACTGTGAAATGCTCCAGCGTAAAGTGCTAAAAGCTAGGCCGCAGGCGGAGCAAGCCTGTCAAGAAGCGGCAGCGGTGGACCGCAGCGTAGCGAGGAAAATCTTGCACAGGCGCAGCGAGCCGTATAATCGAAAGGCCACGCACGCACAGTGGATGACTGATGGAGCGGAATCACGCGACCACTGATTTCCGCCGCGTGGACCACACCACCACCACACCGAACCGTCCAAACCGCCTCCCCGCTTTGGACGATTTGCGAACCTTGCAGTTTGAGATACCGAGGCGGATTACAACGAGCGGCGACGCCGCCGCAGCGAGGGCATCCGCTTGAGGGGTTCCGATTGGTTCGCTTGGGGAATTACAATCGACGCACTGCAATCGGGACAATTGACCGACAACCCCACTCCCGCATCATCGACGACCAGATTCTTCTCGCAAGCCTCGCATTTGAAGAAGATGTCTGGCATGCGTGACGTTCATTCTAGGCAGGCTTCTCAATCCTCGCCAAAACGGTCTGTCCATCGCCAAGGAGCTCGTCGACGGTAGCGATCAGTTGGGCGGCGATTACCGGCTTTGTGAGCAACTTATCTACGCCGTCGAGATACGCCTTGGGCACCGAATCGAGATTCATGGCTGTGAGTCCAATGAGTTTCGTTTTCGGGCGAAGTTGCCTTGCGAACGTGAACGTCTCCTCACCATTGAGTTTGGGCATGTTGTAATCGAGCACCACGATGCGGATGTCACGAGCGGCATAGTGGAGCATCTCCAATCCCTTTCGTGCCGAAGAGGTACTCAGTACATTGAAGCCACGCTTGACCAGCAAGGATTTGACGGTTTGGAGCAGCATGGGGTCGTCATTGATGACCAGGATGGTGGATTTTGTTTCAACCTTGTCATTGGAAGGACGCTTCGGTAGTTTTTTCTGTTGGCCAACGCCACCGGGACTGAATAATGCGATTGCTGCGGAGAACATACCCATATACTTCTTTCCCCAACCAAGTCTAGCCATCGCAAGCTGCGTCAGCAGCTCGGCATTGGCTCAGCATGAACTTGCGCGGGGGTAATGTCAACGCAAAATAGCCGCGCACGTTAGCATTCTCCTGCCACAGAAGGGGGTTGGCAGAAAGGAATTTAATGAGGAACGGCCCTGCCGCCAGTTCTCTCATACCCAATGCTTTCTGTGGGTAGTGTCTCCGCCCGCCGGCGCGCATGGAATGGGCGGCGCGGCAGATGCGCGATGCTGGTGGCGTGCGGCGGAGTTGCAGCGCAGACTTCGGCGGCGTGCGAGTTTCGCTAATGGCGGGACAGACCGTTCCTGTACGGCTTCCCCCACAAAAACGTCACGCCGGAAAAACGCTTGACGCAACCAAGGCGCAGGCATGGGAACAAAACGGCAACCAAACAACAACCGAAGCCGCGTTCACGCCTCGGTGAACCATCCCTGGCTGCGCTTTTTCTCTTTGCCATAAGGCCTGCGCCCGCAGGGCCAAGGTTCAGTTGTTCACGGGGCATCGGAATCTGGGCAGCAACTGGCAGAATTCGGCTTTTGGACGGGTCGCTTTCAGGCTGCGTTTCATGACGGCAGGCGCAACTCCACCAGCAACGGATAATGGTCGGAAGCCACGCGCGTCAATGGGGTCCGCATCACCTCGACGTGGCGCACCTCGAACTCGGCGCTCAGGAACACAGGGTCGAGGCTCGCCACCGGATACCGCGTCGACAACGTCCGCGTGGTTGTCGCGTTTCTCTTTTGTTATGATCGAAGATAATCCGCGTAGCTTACGAGCAGCCGCAGGAGGAGCAGGCTTCCTTGACGGCTTTTTCGACCGCTTCACGGGTTTCGCCGGTGCGCTTCTGAATCCGACCGAACAATTCGTCATGCTTGCCCTCGACGTATTGAAGATCGTCATCCGTGAGCTTGGCCCACTTCTGTTTCAGCTTACCCTTGGTGATGTTCCAGTCGCCTTTGATTTCGAGTGTGTTCATAGCGGTTCCCTTTTTTTGTTTTTATTCGTCGTCACTGTGACGGCAAAAGTGTTCCTGCGGCTTGGATGTTGGCTAAGGGTACGACACCGACTGGCCCAGTCCTATGGGGTGTAACCCTACCGCGGATTATGGGCAGAACAAAGGCATGGCGCTGTTCCCGCGAAAGATCAACGGTCGCTACGCCATGCTCAGGCGCCAGGATTCCGAAAACCTCTACATGATGTTTCCCGATCATTTGCATTTCCGGCACGCCACGCAACTGCTCCTGAAGCCGAAGTTCCCATGGGAATTCATCCAATTGGGCAACAACCGCATCATCTCCCTGAGTTGGTCACGGCGACCCCGGCGAAGAGTCTATTCACGGTAAGGGGCGGGGACGGACTGCGGATCGAGACGAATGTCACAATCCAGCGGCATGTTGATGACGTCCGCGTGGTCGGCCATCTTTAACCTGACTCAGTCCCTTTTGGGACTGACGACAAGCAACACGATCCCGCCAACCAGCGCGAGTGCCCCGGCCACTGGCGGGATAAAGTGACTGTGGGTGGTCTCGAAGTGCATTCCGAGGAAATCGACAGGCTTTCCTGGGGTCTTGTAAGTGATGCCCGAATAAGCAAGCACCACGATGCCGAGAGCGATCAGGATGGCAGCAATGATTTTTGTATTCATCTCGAACCTCCAGTTTCCCTTCTTCGGTTAACCGCTCCTTAACCGGCTCTCCGTCCACCAATGACATTGACCAAGATCATGATGATGGCAATCACCAGTAGGATGTGAATTAACCCGCCCATGGTGTAACTGGTCACCAGTCCCAGCAGCCACAGAACGATTAGTATGACAGCTATTGTCCACAACATATGATTCTTCTTTCGCTTTGCTTCGGATTCACCGCCGGCTGATGCGCCCGTTCACCCTCGCACCAGCGAGCAGTGAGTAGTGAGTGAGCGTCTACTGACTCCTGTATAATACAGTGAACGGTTGTGGGTTTGTGGTGTCTAAAGCTGCATGGAATACCCGAAGGGATTGAGGCGTGATTTTGACCAACTCCAACGGCGTCGCTTGCGTGCGGCCAGACTCTTCGACCGAGGCTGGCGCAAGATCGAGGTCGCCCGGCACGTGGGCGTCAGCGCCCAGTCGGTCGGACGCTGGTACGCGGCGTGGCAAGCCCGCGGCACCGACGGCCTGAAGAAGGCGGGCCGCGCCGGTCGCAAGCCTCGACTCGGTGCCGAGCAGATGGAGCAGATCGAACACGCGCTGCGAGAGGGTCCGCAAGCCCTCGGATATGACACGCCGTTGTGGACCGCGGCTCGGGTAGCCGATCTGATCGAGCGGCACACTCGCGTACGGTATCATCCGGATCATATCTATCGGCTCCTGCAGCAATTGGGCTGGAGTTGCCAACGACCGGTCGGGCGGGCGCTGGAACGTGACGAACGTGCCATCCGTCGCTGGAAGCGCCAGCGGTTGCCCGCCATTAAAAAAAAGCCCTGGCCGAAGGCCGGTTGATCGTCTGTATCGACGAGAGCGGCTTGAGCCAGCAACCGCATCGAGTGCGCACGTGGGCTCCCCGCGGCTGCACGCCGGTCTTGCCGTATCATTTCAACTGGAAGACGTTCTCCGTGATCGCCGGGATTACGCTGGTGAACTTTTACTTCCAACTCTTCGACGGCTCGATTAAGAGCGCGCAGGTCATCGCGTTTCTGCGGCACCTGCGCCGCCATCTGCGGGGCAAACTGCTGATCCTGTGGGACGGGGCGGGCATTCACCGTAGCTCGCTCGTACGCGAGTATGTCGAGTCGTCGCAGGGACAAATCGTGGTGGAGTATCTGCCGGCCTATGCCCCGGAACTGAACCCGGCCGAGTACATCTGGGGGCACCTCAAACAACACGAGCTGGCCAACTTCTGTGCTCATCATGGCTGGGAATTAAGC
>JBEKLM010000060.1:0-22749 GCA_050010195.1 Verrucomicrobiia bacterium | reverse complement strand
TCCCAACGCCCTCAGAACATTTTCCAATTCAAGTCGTTTTTGTTCAAACTCCTCATCGCTCAACCCTGCCGCCACCACCATCGGCGCCCCGATCCGCAACGTCGCCCGCGCAAACGGCAGCGGCACGATGAACTTGGCCCAACTCGTCACCACCACCTTCCGCGTCACATCCCACGACACCGGAATGATCGGCGCCTGCGTCAACTGCGCCAGGCTGATCACCCCGCTCTGGCACACATACTTCGGCCCCCGCGGCCCATCCGGCGTGATCCCCGCGTCGTACCCCAGATTCACCATCTCCGTCATCTCCCGCAACGCCACCCGCCCGCGCCGACTGCTCGATCCCCGCACGCAAATCAAACTGAATTTCTCCAATATCGCCGTCAGAAATTCCCCGTCCTTGCTCGCGCTCACCAACACCGCCACCCGGTCCCGCTGCCGCGAATGCCAGTGCTTCCGAAACAGGTACGGCAATAGGAAAATCCGATTATGCCAAAAGGCAAAAATGCACGACCGCTGCGGCGTGTCCTGTAGCAACCCCGATGGATCATCGATCCGCCAGCGCAACGTGCTGCCGATGCCCGACACCAAAATGCGCAACACCCACCCAATCATGGAACACGACCGTCCCCGAAAACCAAACCGTCCAAATCATTTGAACCGCCACAAGCCATATCAATCTCTCCCCACAGTATGGAAAGTATGTCCCCGACCCCTTCCACCCGTCAACCGCCTTTCCCAAAAAATGGTCGCCTATCATCATCCGTGTGCTCCGCACCTCACGCGGCACTCCCCTCCGGAATTGTGGGGCTGGATGCCCGAATCCGATGAGGATATCCAGCCGAGGCCGTTTCCCCTGTAGCCACGCCGCTCTGTCGGCGTGTCGCCCCTCCTCTCCGAAATTGTAGGGCGACCGGCCCGGTCGCCGCCGGTGGTAGGGACGCATCACCATCGCAACATTTCAAACTCCCCCCGCCTCCGCCGACCGCTGAGCGCCTCACGCGGCCTTTTCGGCCCATGCCGCTGCAAAACATCTCGCCACCCGATCGCGTTTGGTGTACGCTGCGACGCTGGTTCTGGTCAAGATGATGCCTCCGAAAGTCCTCAACTTCCTTCGCGGTGATCTTACCAGGAAAACCATGCTGTTCGTCCTGGTCCCACTCATTCTCGCCTCCCATTTCGGGATTCTGGTGGTTGCCGTGTGGTTGTACCCGAAGTCCTATGATTGGCGCTACACGTCCATCTCCCAGTTGCTCTACCCGCGAAACAATCCGGAATTCCACGCGATTGCCTCCGTCAGCGTCGCTCTCTCCGGCGTATTGATGCTCCCCTTCGCCGGTTACATCCGCCGACGATTGCGCGGCGCGGCCCCCACAGCCGCAACGGCCGGAGCCGTCCTGTTCTTCGCCGGGTGCATCTGCCTCACCTTGTCCGGCTTGATCGTGTCGCACCCGGCCCAGGGAACCTCCCCGTTTCCCAAACTCCATGAAACACTGGCGCGCATCTCCGTGATCGGCATCGGGACGGGAATACTGGTGTTCAACGCCTGCGCAACAAGAGGATATTTCCAGGCAACACCGGGACAACCGCTCCGCCGCCGACGCCTCCTCGTCTCGTGGAACCTGCTGACGCTGCCGGCGATCCCGATCGTCGTCACCTGGCTCGTCATCCGCATCTGCCTGAAGAAATCCGGCCCGACTCATCACGCCATTGCCACCTCGGCCGCCTGGCACCTCGGATTCTGGGAATGGATCGGATCCGCCGCCATCGTTCTCTTCCTCGTTTGCGCCGCGTTGTTTCTGCCCCGGAACAATTCCGAGTGAACAGCCTCGCCGCCATCGTTCCCGTTCACGCACCAAATTGCAACTCGTACAACCGCTTGTACACGTGCCCCCTCGCCAACAGATGCTCGTGCTTCCTCTCTTCCACCACCCGCCCCTTCTCCAACACGATGATGCGGTCCGCGTGTTGCACCGTCGACAACCGATGCGCAATCACCAGCATCGTATGCCCCTTCCCTTGCCGCCCGCCTGCACCGCCGAAGCCGCTTCTGTGCGGCGAAGGCGTGCCCCACATCAACTTGTCCAACACCGACGCAATCGAGACGCGATGAGGAACACGCCGCATCCCAACACCACCAACCCCCATGTCCCTGGCTCCGGAACTTCTGCCACGATGGCCGACACATCCAGGCCGGAGGCAAACAGCGACGGGCTGCCACCCGTATCGAACTCGAGAATCATCGGGTCGAACCCAATATACGAGGCGAACAGGTTGCCGCCACTGTCGAACGCCAGCGCCTGTGGTTCACCACCACCGGAATAGACCGACTCGTTGGTTCCGCTTGGGTCGAACTTGTCGATGACGCCAATGTCGGTTACATACACATTCCCGCTGCCGTCAATCGCCAACCCGGACGGCTGATTCAACCCCGAACTAACAAAGACCGAGCCGACTCCGTTCGTGCCAAACTTCTCAATTGCATTATTGTTGTGGTTGGCCACGTACAAATTGCCCTGGCTGTCGAACGCCAGCCCCATAGGGTCTGATAAACCAGTTGCGAATACTGACGGGCTTCCGCTCGGAGTGAATTTCACAATCACGCCGTTGTTTCCACCGTAGTTTCCAAAGGCCGACACATACAGATTGCCGGAACTGTCGCACGCCATTCCTCCGACGTTCCCACCCGATGGGTCAAACAACGACATGGTTCCACTGGGAGTGATTTTCCAGATGGTCCCGTCGCCGGAATCGCCCACATACAGGTTCCCGTTACCGTCGATCGCCATGGCCGTCGGCTCGTTCAGCCCCGACGCAAACGTCAACGAGGCCCCACTGGAATTGAATTCCACGATGCTGTTGCTGTAGTAATTCGCCGCAAAGATCGTGTCGGCGTGGGCTCGAGCGACGGCAAAGAATACACACACGACTCCAAGCCCCCGAACGAAGACCCGTCCCCAACAAGTAGCTGACGTCGCTGCTCTCCTACTCCCGGTGTCCTTCCGTAGCACACCTGAGTTGCTGCGACGCATGCAAGACCTGATGTAGGAACGAACCCGTGGCCCCATCATGTCCTTTACCCAATAACGATGCGCGAAACTATATCGTGGATCGGGTCATCGGGTCAAGCCGAAACAACCTGCAAGCCAGGTTACAGTGGGGTTACAGGCCTGGAAGAAGGGCCACGAGAGTCGCGATCGACCGGCTGAAGTACGCCACAACGAGTCATCCACGCTCGCATCCGCCGGCGGTGGGGAATTGGCTCCCCGCTTCGGACGATTTGCGAACCTGGCGGGTTGAGATTCCGAGGTTTGACACTTAGTGATGAGCCTGCACTCGCGCCAAGGCGTTACTGGCTTGGGTGAATTCGGGCTTGAGCCGTAGCGCCTGCTTGTAGTGCTCGATCGCTTCCGGTGTCCTGCCTCCCTGAGCCAGGGCGATCCCCAGATAGTAGTGAGCTTCGGGGTAATCCGGCTTGAGCCGCAGCGCCTGCTGCAAATGTTCGATCGCTTCGGGCAAGTTGCCTGCCTGACCCAGGGTGATTCCCAGAGCATAGTGAGCTTCGGGGTAATCCGGCTTGAGCCGCAGCGCCTGCTGCAAATGTTCGATCGCTTCGGGTATCCTCCCCGATCCCCTCAAAGCAATCCCGAGGTTGTTGTGCACTTCGGCAAAATCGGGCTTGAGCCGCAGCGCCTGCTCATACTGCGCGATCGCCTCCGGTAATCTGCCCGATCCCGTCAAAGCATTCCCGAGATTGTAGTGAGCTACGGCGTAATCGGGCTTGATCCACAGCACTTGTTCATAATGACCGATTGCCTCGCTGACATTCCCCTCCCGCAAGAGAACATCTCCCAGATTGTTGTGCGCCAGCCAGCACTGGGGATTCTTCATCAGGGTATTGCCCCAGAGCGTTTCCAGGTTTTGATAAATGCGTGCCTGTCTCCATGTGGACACGCCCAGGATCAGCAGCACGACAGCGGCGACGAATCCGCCCCAATCGCGGCCTCGCCCACTGGCCCGTTCGCAGATCGCCGCGCCCGCGCTCACGGCAAGGCAGATCAGACCAATGCATGCCAAGTATTGAAAGTGGTCGGCAACGTAGGAGTAACGGAATGGAAAGACATCAAAAAAACCCAAGGCGGGCACCAAAGTACCCACAAAGCACAACACGGCCACCAGCGGCCCTCTTCCGATCCGCGACCGCAGCAACCACAACGCCGTCAGAACCACCAGAGCCGCCACCGGGAACAAGTACTGCCATGCCGCAGTGGCATCAATTTCCCAGCGCGGATAGATGAATGTGAAATCGCGCGGCCACAACAGCTTGCCGGCGTAAAACCACAGCGCCCGGCCGGCGACCAAGCAACGTTGCACAACCGACAACTCCCATTCCATTCCGCTGGCACCCACATAATGTCTCTCCATCCAGGTCGTCATGAAGCCCGACGTAGCTCCCAAGACAAACAGCGGAGCCAACGCTAGAACATCTTGCCTTTTCACCCGGCCAGCCTTCCACCAGACCAGGAGCATCAGCACGGCCGGTAGCGAACACGTCACCGTCTTGCTCAGCAAGGCGCACAGAAACATCCCGACAACCAGCGGATAGTATCGCCAATCGCCTGTGCGGGCTTCCTCCCGGTCCGGCAACGGCCGAAAACGAAGATACGCCAACACAGCCAGAAAATAGAACAATCCCGAAAGGACATTCTTGCGCTCTGTGACCCACGCCACGGACTCCACGTTCACCGGGTGAAGCGCAAAGATGGCCGCCACCCACCACGATCCCGGAATCTCCAACCGCCGCAGCACGTACCAGAGCAGAACCGCATTCAAGGCGTGCAAGAGAATGTTGGCAAGATGATACCCGAGAGGCTCCAACTGCCAGAGATGATACTCGGCCCAGAACGTAGTGAAAACCAATGGATAATACTGCTTCGTAGTCCCTGGCTTGAACCAGATTTTCCCCAAACCGTCCAAAGACCGGAGAGCCTGATTCTCCGTCACGTAGGATTCGTCATCCCAGATGAAGCCGGCGTGCCACGCCGGCTGGTAGACCAGAAACGTGACGATTACCAAAACAAACGCTGGGAGCCAGGGCCGATGCGTGAAGTGGGCTATCGTTGCAGGTGACGACGCTGCCCTCCGTCGTTGCGGAGCATCATCGATTGGCTCCCGTCTTGTCATCGAGCTGATAATAGCATGTCGCCATTACGAAAAAACAGAACCGCCTTGTCCTGAGCGGGAGGATTTCCACGCACATCCCGAAGCGACCACCCCACGTCTATCGCGGCTTCCTGGCTTGGGACGGTTGGGGGCTGTGGTGGATAATTACGAGGCCGTGCGGACGAATATCTGCGTGGCCACTCCCCGCTATGCCGCATGACGGCCAACTGCGCCCTCCGCCGCGAACAACAACTCGTAACGAACCTTCAACCCGGCTCCGCCAGTAAGACTCGAACCCGGGCGAGAGTGCGCCGTGCGTTCTTGTCGGCTTCACCGGCTCAAGATGGCATCGCTTACCGACTCAGCCCTGAAACTGCAACTCGTACAACCGCTTGTACACGTGCCCCCTCGCCAACAGATGCTCGTGCGTCCCTTCTTCCACCACCCGCCCCTTCTCCAACACGATAATCCGGTCCGCGTGTTGCACCGTCGACAACCGATGCGCAATCACCAGCATCGTATGCCCCTTCCCTTGCCGCCCGCCTGCACCGCCGAAGCCGCTCCTGTGCGGCGAAGGGCTGCCCCACATCAATTCATCCAGCGCCGCCTGCACCACCCGCTCGCTCTCCGTGTCCAGCGCGCTCGTCGCCTCATCCAACAGCAGAATCGGCGGATTCTTCAGAACCGCCCGCGCAATCGCCAGCCGTTGACGCTGCCCGCCCGACAGCCTCATCCCCGCCTCGCCAATCACCGTGTCGTACCCGTGCGGCGTCTGCATGATGAACTCGTGGGCGTGCGCCCGCTTGGCCGCGCTGATGATCTCCTCTTTCGACGCGCCCGGTTTCCCATACGCAATATTGACCCCCACGGTGTCATTGAATAAAAACGTCTCCTGCGTCACCAGCCCGATCTGGTCCCGTAACGATTTGAACGTCCCCTCCCGAATGTCCACGCCGTCGATCTTCACCGCGCCACTCGTCGGATCGTAAAACCGCGGCACCAAATTAAACAGCGTCGTCTTGCCCGCCCCGCTCGCGCCCACCACCGCCACCACCGTGCCCGCTGTGACCTCCACATTCACCGACTCCAGCGCCGCCCCGTTCTCCCCGTAGCGGAAACTCACGTTCTCGAACCGGAGCGACTGCCGCAACGGCGGCAACACCCGCGCCCGGGGCGATTCGACCACCGTCGGCTTCGTGTCCAGCACCTGAAACACCCGTTGCGCGGCGCTCACACTCTCCTGCAACTGCATCCGTACCGCACTGAGTTTTTTCACCGGCTCGTACATCAGAAACATACCCCCCGCCATGCTCACCAGCGTGCTCGCCGGCATCCCCGTCCGATACGCGTACAGAAAGATAAACGCCGCGGCCACTCCCGAGATCATCTCGATCAACGGCGTGGAAATCGCCTTGGCCCGCACGATCCGCATCCGTTGGCTGAAAAATTTCCGACACAAATCGCGAAATTCCGCCGCCTCGCGCTGCTCCATCCCAAATGCCTTCACCACCCGCATTCCCATCAGCGCCTCGTGCATCACCGACACCAGCGACGCCTGGTGTTCCTGCATCGGTCGTGCCGCCCGCCGAATCCTCCTCCCATACACCGTGATCGGCAGCAGACACAGCGGGAACAGCACCAACGTGAACAGCGTCAACTTCCAATCCAGCCACACCATCCCCGCCACCACGCCCACCAGCGTGCACGGCTGCTTCACCAGGTCTCCCACCACCACCGTGATCGAGTTCTGGAGCGCGCCGACGTCATTCGTCGCCCGTGAAATCAATTCGCCCGTCTTCGTCTCCGTAAAGTAATCCAGTGACAACGTCTGCAAATGCTCGAAGAATAATCCGCGCAGATCGTTCACCACCCGCCCGCCGACCCAGTTCATCAGATACGTCGTGCCGAAATCGCACGCCCCGCGCACAATCATCACCAGTGGCAACAATCCCGCGTACGCCAGCGCCATTCCCAACCCGAGATTCTGGTTTCCGTGCTCGAAGATTCCCGACCATACCTTCTTCACCACGCCCAACGTCGCCGCATTCGCCCCGCTGTACGCCACCGCCAACAGGATGCCCAGTGCCAGCCGCGTCTGGTACGGTTTCACGTACTGCAGCAGCCGCTTGTACGCCGGCCAGATTTCCAGCGATTTGTCCATCCACTGCGCAGTATACCACCCGCCCTCCCCATCGTGAACGGGAATGTTCGCACTCGACACTTCCGCCTTCCTTGTGCTCTCCTTGCAAAGTCAGCCCCGTGCCGGCTTGGAGAAGCCCGAAGAAAGAGGAACGCATGACTCGACTACGCGCCACGCTTGCCCTGCTTCCCATTCTTGCCGTTGTGTCCGTGTCCGCGCAGACCGTAACTCCCCAGACCGCCAATGCCCCTGCGGCACACGAATCGTTGGTGCCACGTCGCGGTGATCTTCTGCTTTCCACCGGGCCAGCCATTGGCATCAGTACAATCGCTGTTCCGGACTCGGTCTACGGAAACAGGTCGGCAACAACCTATGGTGGCTATGTCGCCCTCGATTATTTTGTAACGAACGCCTTGTCTCTCGTCTCGGAGTTGACCGTCGTTAATATGGGCGGGGGCACCAATCTCATCGCAACGGTAGTCCGTCGGGGGCAGCCGGTTCGCAGCGTAGTGTTGAACATCCCGGACCAGACGCTGGTCCTGTTGGATGTCGGTGTCAGATTTTATCCGTTGCAACTGACCGAGTATCAGAACTTCCGCTTGCAGCCCTTTGCCAAGGTCGTGATCGGCGGCATGTTCCCCATTTTGTCCGCAACAGGCTTGTCGGCCAGCGCCGATCCATGTCCGTTCATCAGGGCAGGTGCCGGAGCCGATTTCGCGTTTAACCCACGCTGGTCCGCCACCGCGGAAGCCGACTATTATACCTCGCTGACCGATAGCACCATACACACTATTGGATTCGCGCTCCCGACTCGCGAATATGGCGTCCTCACCACCGCCGGCATTCGTTATCGATTCTGACACGTCCGCATCCCGTCTTCGCGTCCGTCCTGCTGACCGAATCCGCGCCGAATGTTGGTTTGACACCACCGCACGGGCTTTGCTACAAACTGCCCACCGAGTTTCAGTCCGAATCGGAATCGAAAGCGACTCACTATGGCAAAGGTTCTCCTCGAAAACGTGTCCAAGGTCTACGCGGGCGGTGTCAAAGCCGTCGATAACGCCAACCTCGAAATCCGTGACCAGGAATTCATCGTGCTCGTCGGCCCCTCCGGCTGCGGCAAATCCACCACCCTCCGCATGGTCGCGGGCCTCGAGGAAATCTCCAGCGGCAGTATTTACATCGACGGCAAGCGCGTCAACGATGTCCCGCCCAAAGACCGCGACATCGCCATGGTGTTCCAAAACTACGCGCTCTATCCCCACATGACCGTCTACAAAAACATGGCGTTCGGCCTGATGCTGCGCAAGTACCCGAAACCCGAGATCGATCAGCGCGTCCGCGAAGCCGCCCAAATCCTCGGCATCACCGACGAACAGCTCCAGCGAAAACCCAAGGCCCTCTCCGGCGGCCAACGCCAGCGCGTCGCCGTCGGCCGCGCCATCGTCCGCAAACCAAAAGCCTTCCTCTTCGACGAACCGCTCTCGAACCTCGACGCCAAAATGCGCGTGCAGATGCGCGCCGAAATCTCCAAGCTCCACGACCGCCTCAAGTCCACCATGATCTACGTCACCCACGACCAGGTCGAGGCCATGACCATGGGCGACCGCATCGTCGTGATGAAAGACGGCGTCATCCAGCAGGTCGCCGAGCCGCTGGGCCTCTACGATAACCCCAAAAATATGTTCGTCGCCGGCTTCATCGGGTCGCCGCCGATGAATTTCTTCAAGGGCGCCATCGAGCATCGACCGGGCGGACTCTGGTTCGTCGAGCAGGCCCCGGGCGGTTCCAAGGGATTCGCGGTTCGCCTTAACGACGACATGGCCGGGAAACTCGCCGCGGGAGGCTACGCCGGCAAGAGCGTCGTGTTCGGCTCGCGTCCCGAGGACATCAACGACAAGCAGCACGCCTCGTTCGCCAATCCCGACCAGTCCGCGGCGGCCACCGTCGAAGTCGTCGAGCCGATGGGCGCGGAGATTTACCTCTACCTCAACACCGGCCGACACAGCTTCGTCGCGCGCGTCAACCCGCATGAAAAAGCCGAGGTCGGTCAGAAACTCGATATGGCGTTCGATATGAGCAAGAGCCATTTCTTCGATTCCCAGACCGAGCAGGTCATCGTCTAGCCGTTGTAGCGGCGCTTCTGTGAAGCGCCGAGCCGTTAGGTAGACCGCGAGAGTTATGTCCCGACCCGAGATCGGGGCGGGCGCGCTGAGGATTAACGTCACGTTCCGACAAAATGACGGCACCCGACCACGACAAGCTGCCCCTCCCCCGCTGGCAATACGCCCTCCGCGTCGTCGGCGCGATCCTCCTCTTCGCCTGCGCCCTCATGGTGATCCTCGGCTCCACCATCCTCGCCCCACAACTCCAGGGCCCGCAGTTCCTCCTCTACTGGACCTGGTGCACCCTGCTCACCCTCGCCGCCATCATCATCGCCCTCTGGGACATGCTCCTCGTCCGACGCGCCTCCAAACGCACCCACCGCGAACTGTTCCACAAGGAATTCATGGCCTCCGACCTCCGCGAAAAATCGCGCAAACGCCCCGAGCCGTAGACCCCCGCCTAAAAATGGTTTTGAATCAGGTTTTCTTCTCCCCGTTTGACGGAGAAGTTCAGAATCAGGGGATCCCTCTTAATAACTATAATCGCACGACAACAACTGCGGAAGCTCGGATTCATAATTGGCCCGGGCACACTGGTCGCCACCACCTGGCCTGTCAGAGTTTACCGGCACATTTCGTGCCATTCCGCGGTCTGGTTTGTCACTTCGCGGACCGCCGCGCTTGTAAATTCGCCAACAACTGCACGGTCGTCTGATTGCGCGGATCGACGATCAGCGATTGATCGTAGGCGGCCTCCGCCGCCGCCAGATCGCCCTGCCGTTCCCGAATCTGCCCCAACACCCCGTAGCTGATCGCCGGCTCGATGCCGGAGCGAATGTTGCGCTCGCACTGCGTGATGCCGTCCGTGTCGCGCCCCAGTTCGTAGTATAGTAACGCCAGGTTCACACCGGTCACCGGCTCGTTCGGATGCATCTTCCAAGCCGTCTCGAACGCCGCCACAGCGCTCTCCAACTGGTGCCGCTGCAGAAACTCAATCCCCTCCCGCACGTAACGGGCGCTGCTGTTGTAGGCATCCGCGTACGCGACGAACTCGCCCCCCTTCTCGCAGTCATAAATCCCATAACCCGGAAACTGTGCATCGGCGGGCTGCGCAAAGTGCGCGTCTGCGTACCGCGCCAGGGACGGCACATACGCGTGGTAGTCATGCGTAAACACCACGTACCGCACCCGATTGGCCGGATCGCGCAACAGCTCCCAACTCTCGCCGCCGTTGGGAATCACGCGGCGAAACCGGCTCAGCTCCAGCAGCAACGGATCGGTGAACGCGTACCCCGTGAATAACATCGTGTCGTCCGGCGTGGAGTGCGACGTCAGCCAGTGCGCCGCGTCGCGCGATGGCCAGCCGACCGGGCGATCCAGCACCGCCGTCGTGTAATCGCTCGCCGCCAACGCCGGCCCCGGATACGGCAACGACACCCCGTCCAGCGAACGCATCAGCAATATCGCCAACACCGCTCCCGCACCCAACCACTTCCACCCGCCTCGCAACGCCGTCAGCGCCACCGCGGCAAACAGGCACACGCTCGGAATCAGCCAGAGCAACTCCACGTGTCCATCTCGAAAAAATGGCGTCACCACCAGATTGACCACGGGCAGAAGCCAGACCAACAGCTGGCGGTCCGCCGATGAGCCTGTCGCGGCGCGAACGCCCACCCGCGCCGCGCCGATTCCGGCCACCAGCAGCAACACGCCGTAAAACCCGATCAGGGACCGCAAATGCAACCCCAGTCGGGTGAGCGATGGCCCGAAATGATTGGTAACGCCCGGCTCGTGAAGAAACGCCATGGGCTGACCCCGCAGCAGGATCGCCGCTGTCACCAGCGCCAGCGGCACGACTGACAAACCGAGCGCCGCGTAAAACGTCCGGCGTTGGCGTGAATTCTCGAACAGGAAATACCCGGCGACCACAAGAAATCCCCAGCCATACAGCGCCGTCGCCTTTGTGAGCAGGGCCAGCGCCAGAAAAATCCCCATCCCGATGAAACTCGCGAGTGAGTTCGTCTCTCGCGCGCGCATCAGCCAGACCAGCGCGCACAGGCCGAAGAACAATGCGATCGCGTCCGGAATCCCGTGCGCCGAGTAGTAGACATGCAACGGCAACACCGCCAGTAATGCCGCGCCAATCAACGCGGCCACGCGTTGCCCGGTCAGCCGAAAAATCAGGGCCCCCAGCGGAAAGATGGAAAATGATCCCGCCAGCACGGGCCACAAGCGCAAGGCCAGCTCATTGGGCCCGAACACGCGGACAGGAACGCTGGCAATCAGCGGAAACAAAAGGTCCGGCCGCGGCCGCGAACTCCGCAACGCGTCAAACAATAGTCGTTTGTCCAACTCATACAGCAACCAGTGCGCCTCGTCGTAGTTGCAAATAAACCCCGTCAGATGATACGCCCGCAACGCCACCGCCAGCCCCAGCAGACCGAGCCACACGAGCGCGAATTGCCATAAGTGCTTCCGACAAGAGTTCATTCGTGAGGAACCTGCCCACAGACTACGGAAAGATCACGGCGCTGTAAACAACAGTCACCGCCCCGTTTCCCGTATTCCTGTCGTGCCCCGGCTCTGCCTGGCCGAGATTATAGTTGACACCGATGCGAGCTGTTTGGTATTGTTAATGTGACTGCCCGCGTGGGATAGAGCTAACCTATTTGGTGAGGAAACGCGACTAACGCGAGCCCATTACAGACTGCGTACGACAACCCAATAGACCATTCAACCCCATCAGGAGGTCCTATGATGAACCGCATGAAGCCAAAAACCGCGCTTATGGCTATGAGTATCAGCGTCATATCGTCCGTCCTGACAATCACCGCCGCGTGGGCAGCCGATTCGGTAACTTTTAGCGAGAGCTACCTCGATAAAGCTGTCTGCAGCGGTGACAAGGCGGATGGCTATATGTGTGAGACATACCCAACTGGCAAATTCTCCCTAAAGGCAAACTTCTCCTTTGGTCCCAGTAATACCATTGATGTTGCCACCTTAAATACCAACACCGCAGTCTCAATTGCCATCGGCGGCTGGACACTGGATGCCGCGGGTGAGGACAATCCCGCGTACTACACTCTCGGAGATGCAACGACGCTCAAGTTCAAGGCCAGCGCGAAGAAAGGCACCAACAGTGTCACCGCCACATTCTTGCTGATAGACGATGTGGCCTACGATGCCGATTGCGATACCGCGCCCAAACTGGAGGGACAGGTTACACTCACCATAAACCAGACGGAGCTGACGGCCAGCGTCTCGGCCAACACAGGCGAGGACAATCTCCGCTGCCAAGACGATTTGGAATCGTCCCCGGTTGCCGCCAATTTTGAAGACGACCCCACCGGTTTGACCAATGCTACGGTCACGGTGTCAATCAGCGTCGGACAAACCTTCAGCATATCGACGGATCTCGCCGTGGATGTCAACGTCTTGACCGTGACCACCATCGACGGCGACACCCAGGCCAGCCGAATCAGTGTGAAGGGCAGCGGAAAGTTCTAAGGAACCTCCACGCAGCACAACCCGTTCTGGTCACCGCCAAATAAACACGCTGAACACGCTCGCGTAGTCGTCGGTCCACACGCGCGCTTGCAGGTGCGGCGGCGGACGTTGCCAGCGTGGATCGCGGGTCAACCCCGCCAGCGTCTCCGGACGCCGCGCCATGACCACCCATTTCGACGAAATCTTTCCCGTCGCCAACAATTCCCCCTCGCCGCCTCCCGATTCGTTCTGGATCACGCACGCCAGACCCGCGTTCTGCGCCAGCGCGCCCAGCACGCGCTCCAGCCGCAGATGACGGTTCGAGATATGGAAAATCAGCACCCCATCCGGCGCCAGCTTGCGCAAATACAGCGCCAAGGCCTCACGCGTGATCAAATGCAACGGGATCGTGTCCGACGTGTACGCATCCAACACCAGCACACCATATTGACCGTCATGCGCCTGCTGCAATGACAGCCGTGCGTCGCCCATCACAACCTCCACGTCCGCGGGACAATCATGTAAAAACGTAAAGTACCGCGGGTCCTCCGCGATCTCTTCCACCGCGGGATCAATCTCGTAGAACGTCCAGCGCTCGCCACGCCGGCCGTACCCCGCCAGCGATCCCGCGCCGAGCCCGATCACGCCCACGCGTTTCTTCAGCGAGTCGTCCAGCGCCGCGAACGCCTCCCCGAACGGTCCCCCCTTCGTGAAATACGCCAACGGCTCGTCGCGTTGGCGCCGGTCCACGTGTTGGATGCCGTGAATCGTGTTCCCGTGCATCAACCAATGATAGCGCCCCGCCGGGTCCAGGCTGATGCGGTGGATGCCGAAAAAGTTGCGCTCTACCATCAGTGTCCGGTCCGCATACCCCGGCACAAACCCGCAGGCCACGAGCACGCCCGCCAACGCCAACGCAAACCGCAGCGGTCGCCGCAAGAACAACAGGCATAACCCCGTCGGCACGCCGTACATCACCATCATCGTGACGGAAACCGGCCACGTTGTTCCCCCGCGCAACACTTGCAGAAGATTCGCCGCAAACAGCCCGAGGATCAGCGGCAACGCGAAATCGAAGACACGCTGCCGCCGCGTCGCCGGCGTGGTCGTCCAATTCGGTATCAGCGCGCACGCCAGCACGAGCGTCAGCGGGTATTCCACCACCGTCGAAAACATCACCGGCGCCAGCATGGAATTGAAGATCCCGCCGAGCACGCCGCCCGCCGACAGCCACAAATAGAATTCTGTCAGGTGCGCCGTCGACGGCCGATCGTCCGCCAGTTCACCGAGGCACACCATCGAGACGATAAACAAGCACGCCAGATGCAACCCGATCAACAGCCCAATCGGGTGCACCATCCGCGCGATCAACGTGGCCACCACTCCCGCCACCGCCACCGGCAACGCGCGCACCATCCACCGACGCGGCAGCACTCGTCGCCGGGCAAACACAAGGATGAACGCCAGCAGGTAGATCCCCAACGGAATCACCCACAGCAACGGTATCGGCGCGACCTCCGACGTGATGTACGTCGTCACGCTCAACATCAGGCTGCACGGCACGAACGCCAACACCACCCACCGCCACCGACGACGCGCGGTCAGTGTTTCGGGAGGAGCATCCGCCGACGCCTCGGCGGAAGAATGCTTCGTCGCGCCGGAAAGGCGGAGCTGGCGAGTGATCCACAATCCGCACACCGCGGTCAGCCCCGCCAGCAAATCGTACCCGACGGTCCACCACTGGCTCTGTTGGCTCAATCGCAGGTGCGGCTCAATGAACGCGGGATAAACCACCAACGCGATCAGGCTGCCGCAGTTGCTCGCCGCATACAGAAAGTACGGGTCGACCGCGTCGCGATGGCCACTCGCGGAAAACCAGCGTTGCAACAGCGGGCTCGTCGCCGACACGACGAAGAACGGCGCGCCGACCGTCATCGCCAGCACCGCCAGCAACCACGGAATCGGATTGTGCGTCGTGGGCGGCGTCCAGCCGTGCGGGATCACCACCGGCATCGCCAGGAATGGGAGCACGAGCATCACGGCATGCAGCGCGGCCTGGCGACGCACGCCCAGCCATCGGGTCGTGAAATGCGCGTAGGCGTATCCCGCCAGCAGCACGGCCTGGTAAAACACCATCGCCGTGTTCCACACCGCCGGCGAACCGCCCAGCAACGGCAGCACCATCCGCCCGACCATCGGCTGCACGACAAATAGCAGCGCGGCGCCGGTAAATATGGTTATGCCATAAACGATCAACATCGGTTTACCCTCCAAAACGACCATTAAACAGCAGACTGTGTGCCCAAACAGCGGCTCTGAATCTGGTCAATGGCCCACGGGGCGCCTACGGACTCAGCACAACGTAGTTGCCATCCTTGTCCTGCAGAGCAGAGGGTAATTTGGCGAAGAATGCTGCGTGGCCATCTGTAAACGCAACATTGCCGCCTGCGCTCCCATGATTGCCGTCGCCGGGCCACTTGCTGCCACGTTCAGTCACGTAAATCCGGTCCAGCCACAGAATCATATTCGTTCTGCCGTTATTGCACATCAGGTTCGGAACGTATGAGTAGCTGACATTTTGCGTGGTCAGCTTCGAGTAGTCGGCCTCAAATCTCGCTCCTGGGCGCATATCACTCGGACAAAAAAAGGCTCTCGCCGAAGTGACGAAATTTGAAAGAAGCCGATAACTTCCGATGAGCGTCACCTGCTCGTCAACCGGACACCGTCCCTGATACTCATCAGCATACATCGTAAACCCCAACGTGCAGCAGTGGAGGTTGCCCAAGCAGCTAGCCCGGCGCGCCTTCTCTCGCGCTGCCGGTAAACCGGCACAGACCACAGCAAGCAAGATCACGAAGATGACCGCTAACGTTATCCACTGCGCCGTCTTCCACGGTCGCCTTGGCGCTTCTGGCTGGTCGGACATGACGAGGCCAGTCTATCAGCGCGTTCGGATTCTTTCAATGGCCCACGCGGCGTGCTCGCGCACCAGCGGCTCGGGGTCGGCCAACGCCTGCTCCAGCGCGGGCAGGGCGGAGGCGTCGCCGATGTTACCGAGCACGACACAGACGTTGCGGAGGAAACCGCGGCGCTTGATGCGGAAGATCGGCGTGCCACGGAAGAAATCGCGAAATCGTTGTTCGTCCCACGAGAGAAACTCGGTCAATGGCGGCATCTCGCGCCGCTGAAACTCGCGCGCCCGTGAAAACTTCGCGAACCGGTTCCACGGGCACACGTCGAGGCAATCGTCGCAGCCGAACACGTGGTCGCCGATGAGCGGTCGCAGCTCGACGGGAATCGCGCCTTTCAACTCGATCGTCAGATAGCTGATGCACAACCGCGCGTCGAGCTGGTACGGCGCGACGATCGCCCGCGTGGGACACACGTCGATGCACCGCCGACAACTGCCGCAGTATTCGCGCTCAGGCTCGTCCGGCGGCAATTCAAGAGTCGTCAACACCTCGCCCACGAACATCCAATTGCCCAATCGCCGGCTGATGAGGTTCGTGTGCTTGCCGATGAATCCGATGCCCGCACGTTGTGCCAGGTCTCGTTCGAGGATCGGGCCGGTGTCCACATACCAGAGTGAACGCGTGCCCGGTCCGCCACATTCATCGATGGCCGACGCGAGTTGCTTCAGCTTTTCGGACATCACGTCGTGATAGTCGCGCGCGCCCCATGCGTACCGCGCTATTCGAGCCGTTGTAGGCCGCGTGCCCTCACGCGGCGTCTCGGCATTGTAATTCAATCCAACAACCACCACCGACCGCACATCAGTCAGAATTTTGGATGGATCGACGCGCTTCTCGGCGTTCTTGGCCATGTAGCCCATCTCGCCGTGAAATCCCGAGCTGAGCCACTGCTGGAATTCCGGTGTGTGTCGCGGCGGCTGCGCGCTCGTGATGCCGACGAGATCGAAACCGATCGCCCGGGCCTTCTCTTTGACTTGTAGGGCAAGCGGCCCGCTTGCCGTCGTTGCCGCGTCTGTTGTAGCGACCGTCCCACTACAATCCCGTTTGCTGTTTGTAGATGCGGACGATTTCATCGGCCTGTTGCTCCACGGTCATCGCCGAGGTGTCGATTCGCAACGCGATCGCCTTGTACAAGGGTTCGCGCTCGCGCAACAGCGTCTCGATCCGCGTGCGGCGGTCAACATCAGCTTCTTCCAGCAAGGGGCGATGTTTCGCATCCTTCGTTCGTTCGTAAGCAACGCCCGCGTCCACCCAACAGCAAATAATGACGCCCGTGCGGCCAAAATCTCGAAGATTGTTCCCGTCCAGCACGATGCCGCCGCCGGTGGCGATGACCCGACCATCCCCGGAAGCCAGTTCCCGAACCAGCGCCCGTTCCTGCTGACGAAAGAAGGCTTCGCCCTTCGTCTCAAAAATGCGTGCGATCGTCTGGTTATGGCGCTGCTCGATGATCTCGTCCATGTCCACAAACTTCATCCCCAGCTGCGTGGCGGCGAGCTTGCCCGCGCCCGTCTTGCCGCTTCCCATGAATCCCACCAGCGCCAGGTTCTTCATCGTGGCGGATTGTAACAGATTCCGCTTCCGGCGAGCAAGGTGTTGCGCTATAAGAAGGCCGTGAACAAGTCCGCCTGGAAGGATCGACTGATCTGTGGTGATTGCCGCGATGTGCTGCGCGAGATACCCGAGGGATCCGTGCACCTCGCCATTACGTCACCTCCCTACAACGTCGGCCTCGACTACGACGGCCACATCGACCGCATGTCGTACACCGAGTATCTTGCCTGGCTGTTGCCGGTGTGGCGCGAACTTCACCGGGTCCTGGTCGACGGCGGACGCTTCGCGCTGAACGTCGCTCCGACCAGCATTAAGGATTTCAAGCCGATCCATTACGACTTGGCCGCGCAACTCCGCGACCTCGGTTTCATCATGCGCACGGAGATCCTCTGGTACAAACAGACCATGCGCCGCCGGACCGCCTGGGGTTCGTGGAAAAGCCCGCGCAATCCGCATATCATTCCCAGTTGGGAATACGTGCTCGTCTTTTCCAAAGGCTCGTGGACGCTCGAAGGCGACAAGAACCTCGCCGATATCGCCGGCGAGGAGTTCATCAAATTCTCCGACGGGTTTTGGCCGATTGGGCCGGAAACGAAAGGCCGCCAGCCGTTCTTGAAAAGCCTCTATCCGCCACGCCGCGGGAGAGAAACTCCAAAGGCAAAACAGCATGGCCACCCCGCCCCGTTTCCCGAAGAATTAATCTACCGCCTCATCAAGTTCTACAGCTACCGCGGCAATGTCGTCCTGGATCCATTCGGCGGCACAGGAACCGTGGCCGTCGTGGCGAAGAAGACGGGCCGGCATTTCATCCATGTGGATGTTTCCAAGAAGTACTGCCAGATCGCGGCGCAACGGTTGGCGCAACTGCCCGCCTGACCTGTCATCGGCCGTATAACTGTCGCATCAACTCGCGCGCGGACACCTGGCCGGGCGCGACAGGCGTATCGAGGTAGCCGTACGTCAGACACGAGCCGAGCCTTGGGAAATCGATGCGCGTCTGCGGGCCAAGCGGTCCCATCCCGAGCACGCACAGCGGCGTGGGACGTTTCTCCGCGAGCAGCGCCCGCAAGATCGCGAGGTCCTCCTCGGTCCTGACCATCGTGGCGACCTTGGCCACCGTGCCGTAGCGGGAGGCCTTGTCGACGATCACCCGGAGTTCCTCCAGCGGCGGCGTCCGGCCAAAGTCGTGGTGCGACACGATCAGCGCGCGCTTGTACCGGCGCGCCAACGCCGACACCTGTTCGAGGATCGGGCTGCGCAATTCGATGTCCGCCGCCGCGAGATGGCGCAACGCCGCCTCGAACAGCGGCAGGCGCAATTCATCCGGCTGTTTCCATTTCCCGCCCTCGGCATCGAGACGAACCGTCACCACTACCGGCAGACCGCGCACTTCGATGGCCAGCGCGTGCTCGAGCCAGACCGGTTCCGCGTGGGGCGAGTGCGGCGCGTACGGCCCGATCAGGTCGACCCGCACTTCCACGACATCGCAGTCGCGCTCGGCGCGGACCGCCAACCGGGCCAGCGTGCCCTGTTGCGAAACGCTGCCGACAACGCGGGCCGTGTCCCCCAGCGTAAATTTACCCGGCTCTCTCTGCGCTTCAGTCACGCCCAGCATGGTACCCTGCCGCGGGCCGAAGGGAAAGCGATTCCTCGTCCGCGCAAAAGTTTTTCATTGGCGGTGAGGGCGAAAAGTTCTATAATTAGTTGTGATTGTCCGACAATCCAGCACATCCATGAATAACATCTTGAATCAATTGATCCAGTTGCAGGAACTCAACTTTGCCAAGGAAGAACAGAAGGCTTCCAATTCCCAAATGCCCCTCGAGCAACTGGAACAATCCATTGCCAAAATCCGCGCCCAGTTGCCACCCGAGGTGGCCGACCGCTACGATCGCCTCCAGAAACACTATCCGCTGGCGGTGGTCCCGCTCGCGAATGGGAATTGTTCGCGGTGCGGCCTGGCCGTGCCCATCGCGGTGGTGAACGGCGCCAAGGCGGGCGACCAATTGCAGTATTGCCCGCATTGCGGCCGGTTCCTCTTCTTCCCCGACACGGTGGCCCGCCAGCCGAAGAAAAAACTGGAGACGAAGCGGCCGGTCGAGGTCGGCATCGCCCGCTTCTCCGCGGCAAAGCTGATGGTGCCCAAGCTCGAAGCATCGACCCTCGAAGGCGTGATCGGCGAGCTGTCCAAGACCCTCAGCGAAGGCGGCTTCGTCGAAGATCCCGCGACGTTGACCGAGTTGGCGCTGCGCCGGGAAGCAATCGTCAGCACTGCCGTGGAACACGGACTCGCGTTCCCGCACGTTCGCGACGTGGAAGGCGGCGGCCTGACCTTTGCCGTCGGCATGAAAGAAAAGGGCATCAAATTCGGCGCGCATGAAGACCACCTGAGCAAGATTTTCTTCTTTATCGTGATCCCCACACCCGCCACCGCATTCTATCTGCGATTGCTGGCCGGCCTGGTCCGCACGTTCGAGTCGACCGACGCCCGCAAGGAATTGCTCGACTGCGACAAGCCCGACGAAATGTGGAAGACCCTCGTCAAGCTCACCAAAACCACCGTGCCGTAAGACGTCGCGTCCGTTCATGACGTAAGAGACATAACGCGTCCGACATCCCGCTTGCCCCGGGCCCGCGGTTGCGGGAGTGTGACTCGCAGCTTGACGTTGACATCTTAAGCCACCCAGTGATATACGCGTAACAAACATCTCTAAGGGGACGCGAATACTCGCTCCCTAGTTAGGAGCCTTACCATGTCAACATCAGCGAAGCACTTGCCGGCTGAAATCGAGTCGAAAGCAAAGGAAATTCATACGGATGCATATCCGATGTCGATCGGCGAACTCCTGAGTATTTACAAGGAGGGCGAACTCGACATACATCCCGAGTTTCAGCGTTTTTTCAGATGGAGTTCCTTACAGAAGTCGAAGTTCATCGAGTCAATTCTGCTGGGTATCCCCATTCCCTCAATTTTCGTGTCACAGCGGGATGATGGCATCTGGGATGTTGTAGACGGCGTACAACGGCTTTCAACCATATTTGAATTCTTAGGCGTATTGAAGAATGAGGACGGGAAGACTGTGACCCCTAGTCGTCTAGTCGGAACTGAGTACCTCCCATCTCTGGAAGGGATCGCGTGGGAGGATGAGGATTCCCCGGAGCACGCATTTCCGAACTCGTTACAGATAGATTTCAAACGGCAGAAACTAGATCTGAAGATTATAAAAAAAGAGAGCGACGAGAACACCAAGTACGACCTATTCGAGAGACTGAATACCTTAGGATCCCAACTCTCAGACCAAGAGGTTCGGAACTGTCTGCTCGTGATGATCAACAGGGAGTTCTTCCAGTGGCTGGAACGGCGTACAAGCAGCAATGACTTCCAATCATGTATCGCCCTCACTGACCGAGCGATGCAAGAGCGTTACGATATGGAATTGGTGCTTCGGTTCCTCGTTTTCTCTCGTGCCAAGGCGCGTGACCTGCAAGGTATCAAGGATGTGGGCGCTTATTTGACTACAAATATGCGAGCGATCGCAACCGCTAAGAAGTTCGATATGAAGGCGGCAAAAGAGGTGTTTGATAAGACTTTCACCGGCCTGTACAAGGTCCTCGGTTCCGATTGTTTTGCCCGTCAAGACAGTGGGAGGGGACGTGGCGGCTTTCTCATCTCCGTATTTGAAGTCATCGCCATAGGTCTCGGTTCATACCTCTGGGCCGATCCAAGTCTAGACGTAGATTCTAGCAAGATAAAACATGTGCATAAACATTTATGGGACAACGCAGATTTTAAGCAATACTCAAAAAGCGGCGTCTCGGCCAGTAGCCGGATACCGCGCTTAATTCCGCTAGGGCGCAAACTATTTGCAGAGTAATGAATGTTCGCACGCTCAGTCTGCTCGCCGACTTTTTAGACGAGGAGTTTGCTTGGCGCCGAAAGGAGCTAACAGCTGTACAGACCGATGTCCGGAGTGGGATCGGAGAAAACAAGCGTGCCCGCATTCGATCAGGAGTTGCATTATTGTACGCGCACTGGGAAGGCTTTGTAAAGCAATCCGCGGAGGCGTACCTAGCTTACATTGCAACGCGAGACCTTCGCCTTGATGAATTGCAGCCGGGTCTTCTCTCCCTCTGTCTTCGGACCAAACTCCGAGATTTCACTTCCACTCACGACGTGAGTGTGCACATCGCCTTCCTAGAATTCGTTACGACACAGCTCGGAGATAAGGCAAAGATGCCAACCACCGGCGCAGTCCACACCGGCGGGAATCTCAACTCCGAGCTCCTCAAGAGGATCGTCCTGACGCTAGGCCTCGACTATGCGCCCTATGAACTAAAGGAGAACCTACTCGATTCGCAGTTGCTTAACTGGCGAAACAAGATCGCACACGGCAAAGGATATTATCCGGACGAGACAGAGTTTGAATCCCTTTATGCCGAGGTCACGGTTCTCTTAAGGACATTCAAAGATCAGGTTTCCAATGCCGCAGCTCTTAAGACCTACCGGAAGTAGCTCTCAGCCCCATCTCTGAGCGATCAGAAACAAAAAGCCCGCACTCATTTCTGAATGCGGGCTTTCGGAAATTACCCCGGCAGCGACCTACTCTCGCGCAAGCTATACAGGCACTACCATCGGCCCTGCAGCGTTTCACGGCCGTGTTCGGAATGGGAACGGGTGGGACCACTGCGGCAAAACCACCGGGAAATCCTCGAAGCCGTCGGCGATCGGCGTCTCCTCTTCCGCCGAAACGGGGCGGAGGGCCAACAACCGACAACTTCTATGTATAAAGAACAGATTCTCTGATAATTGCATACAGTAAGCGGGGCTACAACGCCGAGGTTTGTTAAATCACTTCCTTCAAGCTCTCGGCCTCCCGCATCAGTTCCCAGTTTGTGGCTGGTCGTGACGCGGAAAGCGTCGTGCTTGAAAAGTTTAAGTGATCAAGCCTCACGGCTGATTAGTACCGGTCAGCTCACGTGTTGCCACGTTTACACACCCGGCCTATCAACGGGGTAGTCTTCCCCGAGCCTTTAGGGTCTTGCGACCGTCAGACGTAATCTTGGGAGGCGCTTGGCGCTTAGATGCTTTCAGCGCTTATCGTTTCCGCACACAGCTACCCGGCGCTACTCTTGACAGAATAACCGGAATACTGGAGGTGCGTTGTTCCCGGTCCTCTCGTACTAAGGAACAATTCCCTCACGTCTGCTGCGCCCACAGTGGATAAGGACCGAACTGTCTCACGACGTTCTGAACCCAGCTCGCGTACCGCTTTAACCGGCGAACAGCCGGACCCTTGGGACCTTCTCCAGCCCCAGGATGCGATGAGCC
>JBEKLM010000059.1:0-23351 GCA_050010195.1 Verrucomicrobiia bacterium | reverse complement strand
GAGCGCCGTGTCGGCCTGCTGCAAATTGAGATGCGCCTGGCCCTTGCCCAGCAACAATGCAATCCGGGCATCCCGCTCGGTTTTCTCGGTCTTGGCGCGTGTCGTGGACGAATCCGCCTCCGTCGTTTCCGCCCGCGCTTCGGCACCGTCCGTCGGCAATTCGACGGGTTTCTTTGGTGTCCCGTCCTCAAGGCCGTGAGTTGGCTCCGCCGCGCCTTCGAGTTCGCTGATGCGCTGCTCCAGCCGCTCGATGGTGTTGAGGAACCGTGTGGTGGATTGTTCGACGCGATGGAGCGGAACCACCTGTGTGTCACCCGTGCCGAGCGCGGCGGCGTTGAAGCCGGGGCCGAGAGCGTGCGCGGTGAACTGCGCGATCATGGTCTCGGTGCGGCGGTTCATAATGCGCAACAGGAATACCGCGAAAAACAACATCCCGAAGAACCCGGCCCCCGCGAAGATCCCGACCATGGTGAGGGTGAACCGGTGTGAGCTTTGCATCACCTCGATCTCGCGTTCACGCTCGGCGGAAACCGATTGCTCGATGCGGTTGAGGCGCGATTCGACCTCCTCACTGCTGCGTTTCGCGGCGGCTTCGGCGTCCTCCCGGGCCTGTTCCACGGCGCGGGCGTTGGCGGCGGCGTCCTGTCGCTCCTGCTCGATCTCCCGTATCATGGATTGCTGCTGGTCTTGAAGTTGTTGATACGATTGGATGACGTGCCGCGCCCACGCGGCATCGCTATCGGCAGGCTGGTCCTTGGCGGCGGGCGTGGAGTTGGTTTCCGTGGCCCCGAACACGGTCGGGACGGTGGCGCAAAGACACAGCGCCACAAAGAGTGCGGCGGTTGCCGAGACGAGTCTCGGACTTCTACGATTTCCTCCCATAATTCCAAGGTCCCCCAAGGCGAAACGTAGAAGAACAAGCCTCAGAATTCAATGCAAAAATTGAATCATCCGCGAAGTAGACAGGGCTCGCCTGAGTAGCTAATAGGGCTCTACTGCACCCCTTTCCAACGGCAGGCAGCTGGCCCTACAGCCCGGTCGTTTACTGCCTCTGATTAATGGCGCGGAGGGCCTCCGCCGCCATCTGGCTCAAGGACGGATCGGAATCGCCAACCAAATTCTGCAACGGCTCGATGCTCTTGCTGGTGCCGATTTGCTGGAGGATCCGGCACGCCTGGCGGCGGGTCTCCGTATTTCGTTCCTTGAGCAACTCAAGGACCGCCGGTTCGGCAGGCGAGCCGATGCTGACCAGGGCCGTGTAAGCGTCCTGCTGGGCAGGTGAAGAGCCGCGAGCCACTTCGTCGGTAAGCGGGTCGATCGCCCGCTCGTCGTGGAGGCGGCCCAGGCCCTTGATGGCGTTTTGGCGGGCCTGCCAGTCTGAATCTTTGAGCAGTTTCAGGAGCGCCGGCACTTCGTTGGTCGTGCCATACGTTTTCAAGAAAATGGCCGCCGACTGGCGAATCCCATTATCGGTGCTGGTGCAGAGTGACGCCACGCGTTGGACGAGTTCCGGTGACGGCGACTCCAATTCGGCTCTGCACAAACGGGCTGCCGCCTGGCGGCGGGTGGCAAGATCCGAAGACTCGAGGTCGACAGTGAGCTTCTGCAATTCATTGGTCGCCAGTTTCACCAGTGGTTGTGGCGTCGTGAGTGTCGAGGGTGGCACTGCGGCGGCGTCAAGCTCAGCACCCTGCAAGAGATAGCCCTTCAGGCTGATGGTTGCGAGACGCGACGAGGTTTCTGTTGAGGACTCAGTGGTGCCCTGCAGTTCCATGCTCTTGAACAATCCGGCTGCAGGATCAAAAACCAGATCCCCTTCGCTGGATGCGCTAACGCGCGGTGCCGCACCGTTTTTGAGCAGGCTCTTCAGCGTGAGTTGCTTGTGAATCGTGATCGTCTCGGGTGTTTTTGCGGTGATCCGGTAGGCGACATGTTGAGACACGGCAACCGACGCCATGGGCTGACGCGGGCCGTAGTTCATGTAATACGGCGATCCGAACTGTTGGGATGGCCAAAAACTCGTCGACGGGCCGAGCCAAAGCGGGAAATCCATCACGGAGGCTTGATTGGAGAATTCCCAGTGTGGCGATGGGGATTCGGGCAACGGCTCCAGCAGTGCGGGAATCAGGGAGCCCAACGGGATCGGCAAGGGGTAGCCGCCGGCTTCACGAAGTACCCGGCCGCAATCGTCGATCTGTACTTCGCATCCCTCCGGCAATATCGCGGGACCGCCCGGATACATTCCTCCCATATATCCGAACGGACCGTGTTGCGCCTCTCGTCTCACTTCCAATCGGGCGCGACAGGAGAGCCGAATCATGTTGGTATCCACCTGGGTCGTTATCAAAAACACATTTCCCGTGGTCGATTCCAATCCGCTTTCACTGCGCACCTGAATTTCCACGCGGTACGCATTGGTTTGGCCGACGGAGAATTTGTAACGCAGGTCCGCCGCGGGTTGGCGGGCCGGGGAGATCGTTGACATCCGAAGGAAGAAGGCGAGGAAGAGAAAAACCCTCAAGACGCTGGTGGTTTTCATGGTGGGAGATTAGAACTGCGCGCTTTTTGATGCAATTGTAATTGTCATCCACTGCATATGCGATGATGGAAGTAAGGCTGGGCGTGTTGCCTGGAGCGCTGCCGTTGACAGTTGGCGGTCGCAAACTTATAGTCGGAGCGTTGTTTCTGCCGACAAGGAGACGACCGACCCATGCCCGAGATCGCCTACGTCAACGGAGAGTTTCTGCCTCTCGAACGCGCCACCGTTCGCGTGGAGGACCGCGGATTTCAGTTCGCGGACGGCGTGTATGAGGTCGTGCGCACCTACGGTGGCAAACCGTTCGCGACGGACGAGCATCTGGCACGATTGTCCCGCAGTCTCGAAGCGCTCGAGCTGAAAAATCCGCTCGCTGTCGAGCAGTGGAAATCCATCATCGACGAGGGCATCCAACGCTCCGGTTTTGCCGAGGCGATCGTGTACCTCCAAATCACGCGCGGTTGCGCCCCGCGCCATCGCGGAATACCAAAGGACGTGGAGCCCACGATCGTGATGACCGTCCGCCAGTTGGGTCCGCCCGCGACGAAGGTTCGCGAGACCGGCATCGCGGTCATCACCGTGCCGGAATTTCGCTGGGGTCGGGGCGATATCAAGAGCATCGCGTTGCTGCCGAGCGTCCTTGCGTATCAAATGGCGAAGAAGGCCGGTGCCAACGACGCCATTTTCGTCGGGGACGACGACGTCGTGAACGAGTCGACTGCCGGCAACGTGTTTGTGGTCACGCGGGGGCGATTGCGCACGCCTCCGAAGAGCATGCGAATCTTGCCGGGCGTCACCCGCGACAAACTTCTGGAAGCAGCCCGCGCCGGCGGAGTGGAGACTGCGGAGGAACGGATCACCAAATCCGATCTCTACGCCGCGGATGAGATGTTCCTCACCAGCACCACGGCCGAGGTGGTACCGGTCGTGACCGTAGACGGGAAGCTGATTGGCGCGGGGAAGACGGGGCCGGTCTCCACGCGGGTATTCGAGCAGTTCGCGCGGATGTTTATCCGCAAGTAACGATTACTCGACCGGGTCCGGCATCTTGTCGAGCAGGTAGTTCTTCGCCGGAACCGTCGTGGCCTTGATCTCGCCGTTCTTGTCGGGCGCGGTCGGCGCGACGAAGACAAAGTCCATGAGCGTCTTGGCGGCGTGGCCGGTGTCGATGTGCACCGGGACATCCGCCACGGCAAGGGCGCGCTCATCATCGCGGCGCGTATGGTCGTAGGTCAGGTCGAGGTTCCCGATCTGGTGGTAAAGTTTCTCCACGCGCAGGTCGCGCTCTTCCTTCGCCAACTCGGCGACATAGCGGCGCGTTTTCAGGTCGCTCAACGCGTTGGCCGCCTTGATGCGGGCTTCGTAGTCGTTTTGGATGATACGCCCCTGAATTTGGCGAAACGCCTCAATCAAAAGAGAAAACGCCGAGTCCTGATTTCGCAGTTCTGCGATTGGATCGACAGGTTTCGTTTGAGCCGTCGGCTGGCTTGCTGTCTGATCCGTAGATTCCACCGAGAAAGATGGCGTGCAGACCAGCATCGACAGCGTCAGCCCTAGCGCCAAACCCTTGTTTTTCATAGCTAGCAGGCTAAATAGCGCATTGTGTGCCAGCACGACCCGGCGGTGGGAAGCGGGCACCCGTCGGCATCGGTTGGAATCTTGATTTTTAGTGGCTCAAAGTCGCCGTCTACTTGGTCATCGAAGATCGTCGAAACGCGTTTTGTCTGTGATGAATTGTGACCTTGAAGTCCTTCGCTTCCAGCGGTTTTCCTCGATGGTTGACAATCGAGTGACGCCTGCTATGATGCGCCTTCCCTAAGAACGGGACAGACACATGAAACGGACATACCAGCCGTCCAAAATTCGGCGGCAAAGAAGATTCGGGTTTTTGAAACGGACGCGCACGAAGAGTGGCCGCGCGATTTTGAGTCGGCGTCGACGCAAGGGACGCAAGCGCCTTTCGCAGTAGGATGCGGCCCGATGCGGCGTCGTGACGGAGGCCGGGTTGCCTGGCAGCAACACACTACCGAAAAGCGAGCGGCTCAAGCGTGGTTCGCAGTTTCGGCATGCGTATGAACACGGGCGCAAGTTTGTCGGCAAACTGTTCGTGCTCTACGTGGTCGATGATCCGCCAGAGAAACCCGTGGCCGCAAGACAGGCGTCGCGTGCCGTGGGGGTCGTGACGAGCCGCAAGATTGGCAATGCCGTGACCCGCAATCGCGCCCGGCGGCTGTTGCGCGAGGCGTATCGGCTGAACAAACAGAAGCTCAATGAGAATTTACAGATGGTGATGATTGCCCGCAGCGCGATTGGTGGCAAACGGCTGCAAGACGTGGAGGCGGAATTGCTGCGATTGTTCCATGCGGCGGGCATCGTCAACAAGACGTGATCAAACGCTTACTCTTATTCCTGCTGCGACTCTATCGCTGGTTGTCGCCGCTCAAGATGCTGTTGCCCGCCCCGCCGCTGATGGGCGGCTGCTGCCGATTTTATCCCACCTGCTCGTGCTATGCCCGCGAGGCGGTCGAGAAACACGGTTCCGTGCGCGGCCTGTGGCTGGCGATGAAGCGGCTCGGACGTTGCCATCCATTCAACGACGGCGGATTTGACCCGGTGCCCGACCGATGATGGACCGAAAAACAATTCTGATTGTGGCCGGTTGCATCATCGCCATGATTGCGTCACAGGCGGTGATCAATAAGATGTATCCGCCGAAGCCGAAACCGCTCCACCCCTTGGCGGCGTCCGCGCCGAACGCGGTTCCGCCCCAGGCGCAGGCTCCGGCTCCCACGCCCACGACGGGCGGACAAACCGTCGAATCGACACCGCCAGCACCGGCGCCACCGGCGCCGGCCCCGGCCGAACAGCCGCGGGTGCCCGAACAAATTGTCTCGTTGAGCAACGGATTCGTTCGCGTGGATTTTACCAGTCGGGGTGGCGGCATCCGCTCCGTCGAGTTGCTTCAACACAAAGGGAACAGCAACGAGGTCGAGACGCTGAATGGGGCGGGTTTGGTGCCCGCATTATCGTTGGTCGGCGTGCCGGACGCGGGAAGCAACGCCATATTTGCAGTCCAAGCCGTAGACGCAAAGACCGTCCAGTTGCGCAGCGGCAACGGCATCGTCAAAACCTTCACTCTCAGCAACGATTATCTGATTGCCGCCAACATCCAGATACCGGCGATGCTGGCGCCGTCCGGCGCGGTCAGTGTGGTGATCGGCACGGCAGCGCCCACGCATCCCCGTGAGATCCCCAGCTATCTGGTCGTGGATTGGGAAAATGCGTCGAAGTTTCGCAATCGCACAATGCCGCGCGTGGCGGATCGCGTGAAAGCCGGCAAACCGCATGAGGACCTCTCCGCCGGATGGATCGCGGTCAAGAGCCAGTATTTTACGATGGTGTTGTCGCCGACGAGCAACGTGACCGGCGTGACGTACGGGACCGTGGACCTGTCGCCGACGGGCCGGACGCCGGTGGTTCGCGGGGTGACCGCTGCGGCGGACGTGCCCGTAATCCGGGGAGCGGATGGCAGCGCCTCGTGCGCGTTCACCTGGTACGCCGGGCCGAAGGACTACAACCGCCTGGCGGTGTTGGGCAAGCACCAGGAAGAGTTGATGGACTTCGGGACGCCGATGGATTTCTATTCGGGTCTGTTTGGAGTCATGCTGCTGCACAGCCTGAATTTCTTCTACGCGTTGATCCCCAATTACGGGGTTGCCATTATCCTTGTGACCATCGCCTTGAAGATCATTTTCTGGCCGATCCAAGCGAAAAGTATCCAGTCGATGAAGGCGATGCAGAAGTTTCAACCGCTGATGACCAAGCTGCGTGAGAAATACAAGGACGACCCGCAGAAGCTCAACACGGAGATGATGAAGCTGTACAAGGAGCACAAGATCAACCCGTTTTCCGGCTGTCTACCCATGCTGGTGCAGTTGCCCGTGCTCATCGCGTTTTACCGCGTGTTGCTCAATGCCATCGCGCTCCGCGGCGCATCATTCCTGTGGATCCACGATTTGTCGCAGCCGGACACCGTCGCCGTGATCGCGGGTCTGCCGATCAATCCGCTGCCGCTGGCGATGACGGCCGGGACGTTTTTCCAGCAGAAATTGACGCCGACGGGCGGCGACCCGCAACAACAGAAAATGATGATGTTCATGCCGGTGATGATGCTGTTTATGTTCTACAAACTGGCGGCAGGATTGACGCTGTATTACACGTTGCAGCAGGGGCTCTCCGTCCTGCAGCAATGGCGGAGCATGCGCCAGAAGAGCGCTGACGCCGCCGCCGCGTCCGTAATTCCCGCTGGAAAAGCCCGGTGAATCTTGGTACGATGAGTCATAACTTGGCATTCAACGGCGTCGTAGCTTTACCCCAAGTGAGGGAAAGCCGAACGCCCACAACACAGGAGCATGGTTATGGAAACTGAAGCACCGACCCCTCCCGCTTCCTCCGTTCCCTCCGGTCCCGCGCTGGATCCCCGTGAGGCGTTGCAGAAAATGCTCGACGGCCTCGGCCTCCAGACCAAGGTCGAGGTGTTCAACATGGATGGTTCGACGCTGTTGCACATCGCGACCGTCGAACCCGGCCGCCTCATCGGCAAACACGGCCAGACCCTCAGCCAGTTGCAGTTTTTGCTCAACCGCATCCTGCAACGGGGCAATCCCGACGCTCCGCGCGTGATCGTCGATTGCGAGCGCTACCGCGAACGCCAGCGCGACGACATCCTCAAGAAGGTCGTCGAAGCCGCCGACAAGGTGCGCCGCTGGGGTGAGGCCGTGAAGATCGGGCCGTTCAACGCGTTCGACCGCCGCGTGATTCACCAGCACATGGAAAAAGACCGCGAACTCGAAGCCGTCAGTGAAGGCGAAGGCGACGAAGCTGGCATGAAGAGAATGATCATCCGCGTTCGCCAAAGCCCGAGCACGCCGACGGCGGCGTGAGGGCGGCCGACCTTGTGTCGGGCCGTAAAGTGAAAGTGTATGAGCGTTTCATCGTTCATCAAGGCACCACTTGGGGTTCAGTTGAACCGCGCGGCATTTTTGCTGTACGCAATTTTCTTCTCATGGCCTTTGTGGTATTTCCGGCAAGTCATTGCTGTAGGAGGCTTGCTCACCTTTTACAGTTTCGTGTTTTGCAGCTTACTTGGTCTCGGTTACTCATTTATTCGAGTTCGTCGATCGCGTTGGATTATAGCAGTGCTAGACTTGGCGATCCCCGGAGCGTTCTGGGCCTTGATGCTTCCTGAGTTCAGCCGGCCAACGGCATGGTGGGACTGGGTGCTTTGCACCGTTGTAGTATTGGGGTTGTGGTTCGGCTTTCCCATTTTGCTTGCCACGGCATCTTTTTGGGACAAAAAGACAAGGGAGTACTTTATCGGCAAGTCGGCTTGATAGTTTTACGTTCAGCGCCGGTCTCCTGACCGCGCCGATCAGATTGCGGTTACTTGTACCTCAACAACCGCATCGCATTCAGGACCACGATGACGCTGCTGAACTGATGGGCGATGGCGCCGCCGATCATGTGAAGGTGACCGCTGGACGCGAGTGTGACCATCGTAACATTGTACACGAGCGCGAAGATCAGCCCCTGTTTGATGATCCACAACGTGTGACGACTCAAGCCGACCGCAAACGCGATCTTCGAGAGGTCGTCGGCCATGAGCGCAATGTCCGCGGCTTCGTGCGCCACGTCGGTGCCGCTCACGCCCATGGCGATGCCAACATCGGCCACCGCGAGGGCCGGCGCGTCGTTGATGCCGTCGCCGACCATGGCGACACCGGTCCGGCCCGGTTGCTTCAACGATTCGATATGTTCCGCTTTCTGTTCAGGAAGCACGTCGGCTTTCACTTCATCGAGACCCAGTTTCCCGGCAATTTGCATCGCGACGCGCTGGTTGTCGCCGGTGAGCATAACCACCTTTTCCACGCCAAGGCCGCGCAGTTCGCGGATCGCTTCGTCGGCTTTGGCGCGGACAGTGTCGGACACGCAAATCGTGCCGCAGACCACGCCGTCGTGCGCGACGACAACGGTCGTGTGACCTTCGTCATGATGCTCGTCCATATGCGCTTGCAGCGCATCGCTCACGGCAACGGATTGATCGTCCATCAATCCCGTCTGGCCGACGACGAGCTTCTGGCCGTTGCGCTCGGCGACGACGCCGCGGCCATGGTGCGCGTGAAATTGCGACGGATCGGCTGTCGACAGGCCCATCGCCGTGGCCTTGCGCATAATGGCACGGGCGACGGGATGCGCGCTCATTTTCTCGGCAACAGCGGCAATGGCAACGAGTTCCTTTTCACTATGTTCGTCAAAGCGGCTGACGTGCGTGACCTCGGGCTCGCCATGGGTCAGCGTGCCGGTCTTGTCGAACACGATCGTGTGCAAGCGCGCCGTCGCTTCGAGGTGTTGTCCGCCTTTGATGAGCACGCCGGCGCGCGCGGCGCGGGCGATTGCGGCCATCATGGCCGTCGGTGTGGCCAAAATCAGCGCGCACGGGCAGGCAACAATCAGCACGGTAATCGCCCGCGCCGAATCATGCGTGAAACCAAAAACCAGTGCGGACAGCGTCAGCATCACGGGCACGAGCCAGCCCGCGAGACGGTCGAGTGAACGTTGGATGGGCGCTTCGCGTTGCTGCGCTTGTTCGACCAATTGCGCGATGCGCGCCAGGGTCGTGTCTTCGCCCACGCGCCGTGCTTCGACGATCAACGCCCCCGTTTCCGCCAACGTGCCGACAAACACCTCGTCGCCTTCGCTCTTGTCCACAGGCATGCTCTCGCCGGTCACGGGCGCCTGATTGACCGACGCCATCCCGCTTTGCACCACACCGTCCACAGGGACGCGTTCGCCGGCGCGCACGACCACGACGTCGCCAACTTGTAATTCCGAAGCGGCGACAAGTTCTTCCGTCCCGTCACGGCGTACGCGGGCGTTGGGAGGCACCAGCGACAGCAAACTCCCCAGCGAACGTCGGGCGCGCCGCACGGTGTACTCTTCGAGTTGCGCCCCGAGCAACATGATAAAGGCGACCTCGCCTGCGGCCACAAATTCGCCCACGGATGATGCGGCGATGATGGCGATGGCCACAAGCACATCGGCGTCGAGCCGCTTCGTCAGCAAGGCTTTGATGGCGCGAAGACAAATCGGATACGCCCCCAGAACCAGCGCGACGATCACCATCCCGGTCGAAACGGGTGCCGGCACGAGCTTGGTCGTGCCGAGGAGCCAACCGATGAAGAGCAATACGCCCGTGCCGATAACTTTGACGAGCGCGAGGCGCGCCGCGCGGTTTTCCCCGGCGTCCCGGTCCTTCACGGGCAGGTGCGCGCTGTATCCCGCGCGCTTGACGGCATCGATCAGCGGTCGCTCGGTGGTCTGCGCGTCCGACAGGTCAATCGCAGCGGTTTTGGAAACGAAATTGACCGACGCTTTTTCCACGCCGGGCACCGCGCCGAGCGCTTTCTCCACCGCCTTCGCGCAGCTCGCGCACGACATGCCGTCGATCTGAAGTTTTACCGTCTTCATTCTGTTTTGATGCCATAAGCATAGTCTTCATTGCGGAGAAAGTCGAGGTGGGCCGGGGACGGCATTGGCTACGTGTTTTTCGTGGAGAGGCGGGGTCGGCACCTGCTCGGCGGCGCCGCGAGCGAAGGGGACGCCGGAGAAAACGGCCTCCCGAGCGGCGCGGAAATTGGCCCGGGAATCCCGGAGAAACTCGGTGGCCGAACCACCCAGCGCGCGAAAAGCGTGTCGGTGGTCCCAGGCCACCACTGCACTGGCCGCCCCAAACATACTCGACAGCACCAGCCACCACAGGGCACGAATCAACCAAGACCGTCGCGAGATCGTTTCATGGAAGCGCTCGCAATGGAACCGCACATGGAATTTTTCGTCGGCGAGGATCTGCTCGCAGACGATCTCGAGCACCGGCGCGCGGCATCCCTCGCGAATGGCGCCATAGTATTTCAGGGCGATGATCTCCGCCATGAGGAGGACGGAAATCTCTTCATAGAATCCCAAGAGATGGCGGCATCGACGGAAAAGTGAATCAGTCCAATGGCGGCGCAGGAGCGGCGCATTCAATTGGTGAAGGACATTGGCCAGAAGTCGCGAATGTTCCTGCTCCTCGGCGATAAACAATTCGATGGCGTCGGCGTACATCTGGTCGCCCGTTTTTCGTGCGAGCTGGCGGGCACGGGCTTTCAGGCGCTCGCCGTCCGAGCTTTCGCCCAACTGGAACCGGGCGAGCGAACGGGCCAGCGGGGCGCGCAGATGCGGGTCGAGCGGAATTCCCTCATGCCAGGCGATCCCCCGGCGGTCGAGTTGGTTTTGGCGGAAATAGGCGAGCCAGTCGGACGAGTTCATTCCGCGTTTCCCTTTTGCTTTGTCATACAAAGTATATTCCCAAAAAAGAGATGGTCCCGTTGTTTAGTGGTGGCGATTCACGATGTGCGCGAGTCCTTCCAGGTAGCGTGTGAACGCGGCGCGGCCGGCAGTGGACAGCGATACCAGAGTGGTTGGTTTGTTGGGGTTGCCGGTTTTGCGCAGACGGATTAAACCCGCGTCTCCCAGCGCCCGCAGATGCGCCGCCAGATTGCCATCGGTGAGGCGCAGGCCGTCGCGCAATTCGATGAACGACAACGATTCGTTGGCGGCCAGCAGTGAGACGATCGCCAGCCGCGCTTTGGTGTGGATCGCCGGCTCCAGCTTGTCAAACGCCTCGCGATCGGCCGCCAGCTTCGTCGGGTTGAGTTTGGTGGATTTGTCAGTCATCGACGTGTGTCCCGCTTCCTGTGTCTCATTCCGTTGGGCTGGCGGCAGCCAGACGTTCAATCTGGGCACAGAATGCGCGGGTGCGCGATTCGCGCCGTTCGGCGATGAGCACGGCGACGCCGAAACCGATATGAGTGACACCGAAGCCGACGGCCATGGTCAGGATCGGGTAGGTGTGGGGAGCCAACAAGCCCATGGCACCCAGCACGAAGCAGGTTCCCCCCAGCCAGGCAATCGATCGCGGGGCAAAAAAGCTCGTGGCCAACACACCGCAGCCATACAACGTGAGCCAGAGCGACGGCAGCAAATCCAGACGACCGAAACGCGACATCACAACGGTAATGACAAGCGCGGCGCCGAACGCCGGTAACACGGCCAGCAAGACCGTGCGCGCTTGACGCGACCAGACGGGTTCGGCGCGTTGTCGCGCGCGTCCGAACGTGAGCAACAGGTGGCTGGCAAACGCGATGGCGAACACGGTGCTCCACACAACGACGAAATTGGCAGGCAATGCAGGGGGGATCAGCCCCAGACGCAGGACGACGCTTCCCAGGATGGTCACGGCGCCAGCCACCAGTCCCGAGTAACCCGAAATGTGCTCATAGCGTTGACTGCGTTCCATCAACGTGCGGATGGTTTCCAGCGTATGCTCGGCGTGTTCGAGTTGCATGACGTGCTATCCTTCGTGCTTTGTGACACAAAGAACAAGGAGATTGTTCAAGAATCCTGTCGCCCGTGGTAGGGCGGCCTCTCCGAGGCCGCCGTAGCATTCTTTGGCGGCGCAAGCGTCCCTGCTTGCGGGTTTTCCATGGGCCTCAGCCTTCGCCCTTGTTTGTCAGAGTCGAGACAAGACCAAAATCTGTTTTGCGCTGAAAACGTCTTGTTCTTTGCGGTTTTTGGGGCTTCCATAGTCATAACATGTACAATTTTGAGACGAAGTTTGGTAAGGCCGCTGACAAATACGGCTTGCCGGCCCGCAAGGAAGGACTGCGGGACAAGGTCGCTTCGATGAGACGTGATCGAATGGTAAAAGAGTTTTGGCGGATACGTAGCGAGATTACAAAGCCGATGATCGAAAAGGCATGGGACGGACTGCGGGCGAGACATATCCGTTGTGAGCTCCTAGAGAAGCAAATGCAGAATGTCTATGGCGAAACGACTCTGCGGATTGGGCCGAAAGAGGGGGCTCGTAAATGGCAGTCGATTTCGTTCTACACGGACGTTTACTTTGAAAAGATCGTTTGTTCAACGCAACTCAATGGCCGAGGGCCGTCATTGACGTCTTGCCCGACACTGGACGTAAAGGAAAGCTGGCTTGAAACGCAACTGGACTCCTTTCTAGGATCGGTATTGCTGCCCTAGCACGGCACTACGATGGACGATCCCACTCTGTTTATTACAATCGCTTTGATGGTCATTGCGGTAATCTTGGCGGGGCCTCCGTGCTATGACGCCTTCGCAAAACGTCAGGTATCGCTTGAGATCGACCCGTGGGGTATCCATAAGGGCCGGCGGGACGGAAAGCATGTCGAAAGCGGGTCGATTGACCTGCCCCCGGACTTTCAACAGTCCTACATTGATTTCAAGCTGACCAATTCCGGCGAGCAAGCGATCCGCATTTTCAAGGTCGTGATTTACGAGCCGTCATGGAAGCCGAAAAAAAGGAAATACGGCTCTTATGAAGTCGGAGAGACTTTACAGGCGAGGTTCACTCCCGGGCAGGTCAAGCACGCTTACGTCTACATTTCTGAGGACGGCCAGACACCATTTCCAGAAATCGGCCATCATGCAGCCCGCATCAAGGTCAAAGTTGGATGGTGGTGGCTTCAGTCAAAAACGTTTTGGTTTGATAAACTCGTATCGCAATCTTGATCGGGCCACGTCAGTCCGATTACTACCGCCAGCATGATGCTGACGACTACCAGTGCAACGTAGTCGGATTTTGCCCAAGGCTCGGTTGCGGAGTCTTGGAGCAGGCCGGTCGTCACAAAGTCCGGCGGAACAGGAGTGTCGCGGCGGCCATGGTCAGCACGGCAAACCCCAGCAGATACGCGATGTCGGAGCTGATGGCCAGCAACCCCGTATTTTTCAGGATGAGTTCCTTGAACGCGTGGACGGCGTAGGTCATCGGATCAACCGTCGTAATCACTTTCATCCAGGCGGGGAACGACTGGGTCGGGTAGACCGCGCCGCTGGGGAAAAACAGGACGGTGTTCAGCACGCCGAAGATGGCCCGCGGCACCAGCGGATCGTTCACGCGCACCATCAGGAGAAACATCATGCTGATCAACGCCAGGGCGGTCGCCATCACCACCACCAGCATGCGCGCCAGCCGCGCGGCATTGAAGGGGTCCGGAATCCCGGCGATGAGCGAGCCGCAGGTCACCAGGACCAGCCCGGCGATGACGGCCTTGATCGCGCCCGAAAGATTGAACCCCATGATCAGTTCGAGCTTCCGAATGGGCGTGACCAGATAACCTTCATGGAGCCCGCGCGCCTTGTCGTCGATATAGATGATGCCGCCGCCGATCATGGCGGACACGAAAATCGCCAGCACGATCGTGCCCGGCAACAGGTATTGAATGTAGGGCACGTAGGGGTAGATCTCGACGATTGACAGCGTCGCGTTCGGGGTCAGGCGGGGCGGAATCGACTTTGAGTTGTACGGGACGAGCAGTTGGTCGAGCGTTCCCTCCAGGGCCGACGCCGCGAACTGGTCGGTGTTGTCCTCGACGAGCGCGATGCGCGGGGAAGCCCCGGCAAGCGCGTCGCGCGAGAAATTCGGTGGGATGTTCAGCACGCCATTGATCCGGCCGTTACGCAAGTCCCGCAGGGCGGTTGCCTGGTCGGTGTAGGGAACGGTGTCGAACGTGCGCGCGTTGGCGGCGACCGCCTGAAACATCTCCTTCAGCTTGATCGCGGGGACACCGTGGTCTTGATCCACGACACCGACCTTGAGGTTCTTGATCTTGCCGCCAAACGCGTAGCCGAGCACGACCAGTTGCACCAGGGGCATGATCATCGAAACAACGATCAGCGTCGGACTGCGCCGGAAGCGGCGGAGATCGCGTTCGATGATGGCCCAGATGCGTTGCATGGTTACCTGCGCGGGATCATGAACGGGCTGTTGCTGGCGGTCGGCGTTTGCAGCGCGTCGCGCAACTGATGCCCGGTATAGTGGACAAACACGTCATCCAGCGTGGTGCTCTGGACGGACAACGAGGTCACGGCGACACCGGCCTTTCGCGCGGATTCCAACAACTCGATCGTCGTGCGCGGTCCATTGTTGGAGGAGATTCGGAAAACATGATCCTCGCTTTTCACTTCCGCCACCTCCGGCAACTGTTTCAAGGTGTTCTCCCAGCCCGCCGGCACGTCGGAAAAGCTGACTTCCAGGATGTTTTTTCCGGGAATCGAGGCCTTCAGTTTCAACGGTGAATTCAGCGCGACCAGTTTCCCATGGTCGACGATGGCGATGCGGTCGCACAGTTTGTCGGCTTCGTCCATGTAATGGGTCGTAACGAGAATGGTCAGGTCGCGTTCCCGCTTGATTCGGGCGAGCATTTCCCACACGGCCACGCGCGACACCGGGTCGAGGCCGGTGGTCGGCTCATCGAGGAAGAAAATCTTCGGTTCGTGCACGAGGCCGCGGGCGATTTCCAGCCGTCGCCGCATTCCGCCGGAGAACATTTTGACCGGCTTGTCGGCCCACTGTTCCAGGTCGACGGCCTGCAACAATTCCCGGATGGCGCGGCGGCGCTTGTCGCGGGGGATGCTGTAGAGCTTGGCGAAAATGCTCATGTTTTCTTCCGCGGTCAAATCGAGGTCCGTGGTCATGGCTTGCGGAATGACACCGATGGACTGGCGCACGCTGTTCGCGTCGCGGACGATGTCGAAACCAAAGATGCGCGCCGTACCCGACGTGGGCGGCACGAGGGTCGTCAACATGCGAATGAGGGTGGACTTGCCCGCGCCGTTCGGGCCGAGCAGTCCAAAGATCTCGCCGTGCTCGACGTTGAACGTGAGCGCGTCCACGGCGCAAAAATCGCCGAACCGCTTGGTCAGACCATCCACTTCGACATCGAACATGATTACGGTTTCCCCACCGGCAGCAGGACATAGGCGGTCATGCCCACGGCCAGGCTGCGGTCGCTGTTGTCGCAACGGAGGCGAATTTCAAACGTTTTGATGTCGCGCTTGGTGCGGCTGACGTCCCGTTGCGTCGCGTAATCGGCGTCCACGCTGCGGTAAAACACCGTCCCCTGCCGGATCGCGCCGGAGGGCAATCGCACCGTCATCTTGTCATCGAGACGAATCCGGTCGATGTACGTTTCCTCCACGTCGGCGCGCACCCAGAGATTGTCGGGATTGATCAGCGTGACGATGCCCTGGCCGGGATTGACGACTTCGCCCTGCAACGCGGCGCGTGTGTCCACGATCCCGTTGATCGGCGCGTGGATTTCGGTGTAGCCCAATTGCACCCCGGCTTTATCCTGCTGGGCGCGGGCCGCCTGGATTTGCCGGTCGAGTGCTTCCACGCGCGCCCTGGCGGCGTCGAGGGTCGTGCGCGCCGTGTCATATGCCTGCTCCGAATCGGCACCCGTGTTGAACAATTTCTCTTCGCGTTGGTAGGTGAGCTGGGCGTTTTCCAGATCGGCTTTGGCCTGGGCCAGCAGTGCGACGGCCTGCTTTTCGCTGCTCGCGTAAAACGCGAGGTCGGCCTGCCATTCCTGGGGCTGGATCACCGCCAGCAATTCGCCATTGGTCACCATGTCGCCCTCCTGGACGAACAGGTGCTGCAATCGCCCCTGGATTTCGGAGCTGACGATCACCTCATCCGTCGTCACGATGCCGGTCAGAACGATGTCGTGAGGATGGCGAGCCGTGATGTAGTAGAGGCCGGCGCCGAGGGCGGCCAGAATCACAATGAGGATGAGAATTTTGCGTTTCATATCAGGGGTTCGGATGGATGAACAGGCCGTACCGGATGAAATCGAGCACTTCCTGCTTGCGTCGTTTCAAGTTGGCATCGCTGTAGGCGTCGGCGTGACCGAGCAATTGCAGCACCTGGGCCGCGGAGAAATAGAAGACGATGAGGCCCACGATGGAAACCGACATGTGGAAGGGATCGACCCGGCGGAAGTCGCCTTCGCGCATCCCGCGGGCGAGCAATTGGTGCAAGGCCCGGCTCCGCGGGGCGAAGTACTTGCGGACCAGTCGGTGCATGGGTTGGCCGCCGGTGGTCATCAGTTGATGGAACAACCGGGCCTGGCGATAGCGCACGCTGACGAAGTCGAAATGCAGATCCACGTAACGCAACAGGATCGCGCGCGGCGAGCCCGGGGCGGTGAGCACGCCCAACACGGCACGGTTGAATTCCTGGAAATGGTTTTCCACGACGGCTTCGTACAACTGCTCCTTGCTCTGAAAGTAATAATAGAGCAGGGCCTTGTTGACGCGGGCGGCGGCGGCAATGGCGTCCGTGCGGGCCCCGGCCAGGCCGGCTTCCGCGAAGACATGTTCGGCGGCCGCCAGGATCGCCGCCCGCGTTTTATCGCTGCGCGCCTGCGGATGTCTGGGGGAATGGGCCCGGGTCTTCATAATTAACTAACTGGATAGTTAATTATAGTCGCAGCGTCCCGCGGGGTCAACCCCAATCTGCGGGATGGAACCCCGCATTTCTTTTCTCGCCACTGGAACCTGACTCTGGTAGTATCGCGGGCGGTTAGGGCTGATGACAGAAGGACGTTCCGGAGGACGATCGATCGACATCTACTTTTTTTGTGGATCGTGCGGACAGCACATGGTGATCGATGAGGCTGGCGCCGGGCTTGTCGTCCCGTGTCCAAAGTGTGCCAAGGACGTGACCGTACCCGGTCGCGACGAACCGAAGCCGACTCCTCCTCCGCAACCCGCCGCCGTCCCCCACCCCGAGAAGGAACAGACCGTCGCCCTCAAGTGGGTTCCACCCACTCCCGTCGCGAACAAAGAGAGAAAGAACTGATCGGGCCGCGTCTCTCGGCTTTGGCGGGGATCGAGGCGTCGGGACGTCGCCCCAAGGTGTCCAACAATCCACGGCTGGCTTGACGTTTGGCGGGACCGGGAAGAAACTTGACGGGGGGCAAGCCAGAATGGAGCCGGCCCCCGAACGACGCGCGGATGGCCTCGAAGTACAACATCAAAGTCCAATATGCCGCCTGGATGGCCGCGATGACGCTGGCGACAGTCGTGGTGATGACGGCCGTGCATTTATGGCGGGACGCGGCTGAGCAAAACCGCGTGGCGCAACGGCGCGCGGAGATCGCCGCGCAGACACTGGCCAAGGCGATTGCTCCCGCCGTGGTGACCAGCAATGTCCCCGGCATGGCGCAGGCCGTGGAACTGATCAATCCCGACAAGGAGATCCTTTTCTGCCGCATCCTGGACAATGGCGATCACGAAATCTTCCCCAGGTTTCGCCAGGAAAAGCCGGGGTCATTGATCACCGTGCGCGCGCCCATCCGGGACGGGTCGAATGCCGTGGGCGTGGTGGAATTGGGCCTGGGAGAGGCCTCGGTGAGTGAGACGGTGATGCGCACGGTGTTTCTGGACCTGGCGGTGGGGGCGTTGGTGGTGTTGGCCGCGATCGGCGCATCGTTGGTGGCCTCGGCCCCCTTGCGGGGCGCCTTGAAGGATTTACTGGGGTTTGTGAAGCGCGTGGACGCGGGTGGCTCCCGCGGCGAACGGCTCCAAAGCGACATTGCCGAGGTGGACGACGTTGGCAAGTTGTTGAACGATCTCGTGCAACGTGTGGAAGAGGCGCAGAGCACGCTGGCGCGATCGCAGAAGCAGCTCCAGGCGACGCAAAAGGAGATGGACGAGTACACGTATGTGATCAGCCACGATTTGAAGGAGCCGCTACGCGGGATTGAGGCCTTCAGCAAGTTCCTGGTGGACGACTATCGCGACAAGCTCGATGAAGAAGGACGCCATCGCGTGGATGTGATTCGGAACTCGGCGTTGCGGATGCAGCGGTTGATCAACGACCTGCTGAAATTCTCGCGGCTGGGCCAGCAGAAGGGTCCCTTCGCGCCCGTGGGTCTCAACACGATGCTGATGCATGTGCGGGTCAACTTGCAATACGCGCTGGACGCGAAGAAGACGGACCTGCGCGTGGACAAATTGCCGACGGTGATGTGCGACGCGACGGCGATGACCGAAGTGTTTCACAACCTGATCTCCAACGCGATCAAGTACAACGACAAACCGCATCCGGTGGTCGAGGTCGGCGGCACGGAGACGACGAATCCCGAGACGGGACAGGCCGAGTATGTCATTCATGTGCGCGACAACGGCATCGGCATCCGGGCGGAGTACTTCGAGAAGATTTTTCAGATTTTTCAACGGTTGCAGCGCGACGACGAGGGGACGGGGATTGGATTGACCATCGTCAAGCGCGTGGTAGAGTGGCACGGAGGACGCGTCTGGGTGGAGAGTGAGTTTGGCCAGGAGACGACGTTTTACTTCACCCTGCCGAAGCGCGAGCTGAACGAAGCGCCGGACACGGCCAGGACGACAGGCACAGGGCAAACAGAACTTGCATCAACCGTTTGACATTCTGCTGGTCGAGGATAACCCCGCCGACGTTGAGATCACCATCGAAGCGTTCCGTCGCAGTCACAAGGGCAACCGCGTCTTCGTCTGCCGGGACGGCGAGGAGGCGCTGGATTTTCTGTTTCACCGCGGCAAATTCGCCAGGGCCGGTTCGGCGCCGCGCCCCGACCTGATCCTGCTCGACCTGAACCTGCCGAAGAAGAATGGCACCGAGGTGCTCGATCTGGTCAAGACCAACCTGGGGATGAAGGACATACCGGTCGTGGTACTTACGACCTCCGACCGCGACGAGGATGTCTCCCGGTGTTACAAGGTTGGCGCGAACAGCTATCTCACCAAGCCCGTGCAATTCGACGATTGTTTGAAACTGGTCGAGGACATTCAGCAATACTGGCTGCACATCTCGAAGCTTCCCCCCAAGTTCCCATCGCCCCCGGTCCCATGAGTGCTGAACCCGCCCCGCTGCTCGTGGTCGAAGACAATCCGGTCTACGCGGAGATTTTGCAGCGATTGTTGCCGGCGCTGGGCGCGGAGATGCGGTTTGCCCCGAAGTGTGTCGACACGGCGGAAAAGGCCATCGAGGAGATCGCGCATACGAACTACTCGTTGGTGATCCTCGATTACAAACTGCCCGGGGCCGACGGGCTGAGCGTGCTGGCGCACATTCGCAGCCTGCCGATCCCGCGGCAGCCGGCGGTCATCATGCTGACGGGGATGGGAAACGAGTCGGTGGCCGTCGAAGCCATGAAACGCGGGGCCAAGGATTACCTGCCGAAAGACAGTCTGGATGTTCCGTCGCTCCTGCGAGCGATCAGCAGCGCCCTCGAACGAAAGCAACTGGAGCTGCAAGTCGCCCGGTTCACGGAAGAGTTGCGCGAAAAGAATGCCCAGGTCGAAGCCGACCTGAACATGGCGCGGGAAATTCAGGAGGCATTTTTGCCGGAACGGTATCCGACGTTTCCGAATAACGCCCTGGCGAAGGAAAGCGCGCTGCATTTTTATCATCGATACCTTCCCACGGGGGCGGTGGGCGGGGATTTCTTTGATGTGCTGCGGATTTCCGACACGCAGGCCGGCGTGTTCATTTGCGACGTGATGGGGCATGGCGTGCGGGCGGCGCTGGTGACCGCGATGGTGCGCGCGTTGGCCGAGGAGTTGGTTTCGGCGGCAGCGGAACCGGACAAGTTTCTGGTGGAGATCAACCGCCGGCTGCTCGGGATTTTGACGCAGACGCGGATGCCGATGTTTGCGTCGGCATTTTACCTGGTGGTGGACCTGGCGCGTGGAGAATTGCGGTATTCGAGCGCGGGGCATCCGAGTCCCTTGCTGGTGCGGCGAAGCGCGGGGACGGTCGAGGCGCTGCGATTTGCCGGGAGCCGGCCCGGCCCGGCCCTCGGCGTGTTCGAGGAGTCCGTGTACCCAATGAGCCGGTGTCCGGTGGCGGCGCAGGATTTGGCCGTGCTGTTTACGGACGGCTTGTACGAGGTGGAGGGCGCGGAAGGCGACGAATACGGCCAGGAACGATTGCTGGCGGCGGTGATCAAGCGGAGCCAGTTGCCGGCGGGGCCGTTGTTTGATGAACTGCTGGCGGACGTCCAGAAGCACGCCGGCAACCGCGGGTTCGTGGACGACGTGTGTATCGTGGGTGTTGAAGTCGCCCGCGTCGGCCTGACCGAAAGCGACGCCGCTGGCGCATGAAGCGTTCTCTTGGTGGGAACGGTTCGAATCGGAGCGAGCGATGTCTTCGCGCCAGATTTCTTCCAAGAATTCTGTCACATCGTATCCGGCTGATGGAGCACATGTCGTGTGTTGAGGCCGGTGTTGCCGCCGCTCCTCGTGTGAAACCGTAACGTCTCCGAAGAGGGTTTGCGAAACCCTGTCCATCTTGAGCCACCCTTGGAGTGCCCGTATTTGCTGGACAGGGGGATTGACTTAGTGATAATTTTCACAAAGTCAGATGTTGCGAGTTGACGTCCTGTCCGCGCCAGTCCGTCTCGGGCCGCAATAAAGGGATTATGAGATACCGATCTCAAGTGTTCGCGGGCCGATTGTGCCACGTTCGCACGATGCGCGGTGAACCATGCCCTCGCGCCCCATTCCTCGACTTCCCCAGGGTGAACAGAAGGGCTTCACGATGAAGCGACGACTCGTCCTGTCTCAGGTGGCAATCGTTCACGGACCTTCTGCCCTGCACAATACGTTATGAACACTTCCAGAAAGGCGCACCAGATGAAAGTCTCCCTTCCAACTGTCAGAGCCGCCGTGCTGTTGGTCGCAGTTCAATTGGGGCTGATCTTGGGCCAGCCCATCGCTTCGGCGGTCACCTTCAACGTCACACCGTCTTCCGTCAGCAATCAATACACGGGGCCGATCACGCTCCAGATCGGGGGACTGAATACCGGCGAGACGGTCGTGGTTCAAGAATTCCTCGACATCAACACCAACGGCGTCGTCGACTCGGGTGACTGGCTGGTGCAGAGCTTCCAGTTGACGGACGGCGTGGCCAGCGTCATCGGCGGCGTGACCAACGTCAATGTCCCCGGCGATTCGAATCCGACGAATGGATCGATCACGGCCCAACTCGATTTTCCGCCCGGGGGCTGGGCCAGTGGATTTGTTGGACAATATATCTATGTACTGTCCAGCCCGACCAGTCGCTTTGCGTCCATCACCAACCTGTTCACGGTCACCAACTCAACCTACCCGCAGTCATTCACCGGCGCGGTGCAAAGCGGCGGCACCAACGTCCCCTATGCCGCCGTCGTCCTTATCGTCGGAGGGTCGGACGGCTTCGCGGTTGCCGGCACGGTGGCGAACAGCTCCGGCACGTATACGATCAACGCCGCGCCCGGGACTTATCTGCTGTGGCCGATCAAAAGCAATTACGTGGCCAGCATCACCGCAGCACCCACTCTCACCCTGAACCCCAGCGCCACGATTACCAACAACCTGAATCTTCTCCCGGCCACCCAAAGCATCTCCGCCAGCGTCGTCGACGCCAACACCCCGAGCATCGGATTGCCGGGCATTTTGGTAGCCTGGGAGTCGACGAACAACGCCATCGCCATCGGGTTCACCGACAAGAACGGCAGTTGCACCATCCCCGTGACGGCCAGCCAGTGGACGTACGGATCGGAAACGGGGCCCGGGGCCATCGATCTTCATGGCTACGTTCCGTTGGAGAGCGGGAACGGCCCGACCGTGGACACGACCACCGGCAACGTGACGGGCGCGACCATCGAGTTGTCGAAGGAAACGGCGCTGTTCTATGGCAGCGTCACGGATGCTCAAAGCCATCCGTTGGCGGGCGTCCACCTGTATGCCACCGACGACAACGGCGAGTACGATGGGGAAAGCCAGACAGGCACGAACGGCTACTATGTGATGGCCGTCCTTGGCGAGGCTGATGAAGGATGGAGCGTCGGCATTGACAATAGCGCTGGCGTCTATACCAATTATCTTTTCACCTCGGCATACGCCAACATTCTCGCTGGACAAGCGATCCAGCTGAATTTCGTCGGGCTTCTTCCCACAAATACGATCACCGGTTACGTGACGGACATTTACAGCAATCCGGTTGCGAACGTCGGGGTGGATGCCTCCACAGACGACTACGATCAGTACACGGACACGGACACCAACGGGTATTACAGCCTCAACGTGGTGAACGGAGACTGGGACGTGAGCCTGAATTGCAGTGGCGGAAATGACAGCTTGAACGCGCTCGGCTATCAGTGCGTCAACGACCAGTTCATCAACATCGTCAACAACAATGGCACGGCCAACTTCACAGCCGCGCTCCTTTCGGCATTTTTAACATTTGCCACCAATAACGCTACGATCACCATAACGGGCTACACCGGTCCGGCCGGTGCGGTAACCATCCCCAGCGAGATCAACAACCTGCCCGTCACCACCATCGCGACCTTTCCGTCCGGTGCCGCCGATCTGACCAGCGTCACGATTCCCAACAGCGTCACCAACATCTCGCAGGGAGCGTTCTGGCTCTCCACCAGCCTGACAGCAATCATGGTGGATCCAAACAATCCCGCCTATAGCAGTGTGGCTGGGGTCTTGTTCAACAAGAACCAGACCACCCTCATTGAATATCCGGCCGCCCTTGGCGGAAGTTACGCGATTCCCGGCAGTGTCACCAGCATCGGGAACTCTGCGTTCGCTGACACCCGACTGACCAGTGTCACGATTCCCAACAGCGTCACCAGCATCGGGGAAAGTGCGTTCAGTGAATGCCACAGCCTGACCAGCGTCACGATCCCCAACAGTGTCACCAGCATCGGGGACATGGCGTTCTATTTCTGCAGCGGCCTGACCAGCGTCACGATAGGCAACAGCGTCACCGGCATCGGGGACATGGCGTTCTATTTCTGCAGCGGCCTGACCAGCGTCACGATAGGCACCAGCGTCACCAGCATCGGGAAGGATGCGT
>JBEKLM010000058.1:0-23896 GCA_050010195.1 Verrucomicrobiia bacterium | reverse complement strand
TGGAAGAGGGGGGTTGAGGGGGGAATTGGCGATGAGCGGGTTGACCCGGTCGGGTTTGACGTGTGGCGAGTCGGGGGCGTAGGATGCGGTCAACGGGAAGAAGCCATGAAGAAGTAATATGGATGGGGACGGGAAAGATTCATCGCAATCGGCGTGGTTGATGATCCAGGCGGGTTTGTGCCTGTCGGTGATCGGCGCGATGGCGGTGGGTGTGTGGTGGCGGCCGGAGATGCCACATGAATGATCCGCCAATTGACCGTCAGGAGCAGGAGAAGTTATTACGGTGGGTGCGCGCGACCATCGAGGCGGCCGTGCGTGGCGAGCCGCTGACGGAGATTCCCGACGCGGAACTCTCGGAGCGTCTGCGCGCGCCGCATGGCGTTTTTGTGACGCTGAAAAAGGGCGGGGAACTGCGCGGGTGCATTGGCAAAATGGATTTCGAGCGACCGCTGTGGTCGAACGCGCTTACGGCGGCGGTCGCTTCGGCGTTGGAGGACCCGAGGTTCCCGCCCGTGACGGCGCCGGAGCTTGGCGGGATTTCGATTGAGATTTCGATTTTGAACCCGCCGGAGGATATCCCACGACCCGAGATGTTCGACGTTGCCCGGCACGGGATCATCGTGCAGAAGGGGTGGCGCCACGCGCTGTTGTTGCCGAAGGTCGCGCCGGAGCAGGGCTGGGACGCGACGAAGACGCTGGAGATGGTGTGTTGGAAGGCGGGTCTGCCGGCGGACGCATGGCGCGATCCGTCGGCCCGACTGCAGGTGTTCACGGCATTTGATTTCGGTGAGGCGACGCCGGGCGATGCACGAGCGTGAGGATTGATCGCGCGGGCGGGACAGGGTGTTGCAGCCACTGGAGTTTGTCCGATTTGAAACCGCGCTCACGGTGACGGACAAGCAATTCGCCGGGATCACGATCGAGATCAGTCACGCCACGCCCGCCGGCCTGTGCGAGTACCCGCCGGCCGTCGTCATCCCGCATTCAACGGGCCAATGGACCCAGTAGCTTCCGAAAGCGTTGTCCGTCTTCCCTCATCGCCACGTTGTTGAACAGGCAGTAGCTCGGTTGTCGGTCGTCAGCGATCACGCGGAGGCGTTCCAGTTCCTCGATCGAATGGCGGTGACGCGGCCCGGATGTCCCGTGGAGTCGGAAGTAGTGGATTTTGCCGACGGGGATTGGTTCGGACTGAAGCGGGTCGAGCACGGGGATCAAATCGAGTTCCCGGCACAACGACGTGATGAGCGCCGCGTCCCAGTTTCCACGAGGTTCCCAGCCCATGTGAAACTTGCCGCGTTTGGCGTGCTCGAAAAAGCGACGCAAGCTCGCAATGTTCTCTTTCGTCGGGCGAAAACTTTGCGGGCATTGGAAGAGCACAAGCACCGCGCCGAGGGCCTTGGCCACCGCAACGGTTTCGTCCCAGGCCCAGCGGATCGTTGGGTTGAAACCGAAATGGCCGCAATACTCGCGGTCGCGCGGGTCCAGGCGGGTGCGGCGGTACGTGGGACTGGTCGCACAATGGGTGATGACCTGCCAGGCTTTCAGCGAGAATTCAAAATCGGGCGGCGCCGTGGCACGCCAGCGCGCGGCGGTTTCGACCTTTGGCAGTTGGTAAAAGCTCGAATCGATTTCCACGCAGGAAAAGGCATGGAAGTATTTCTCCTGCGCCATCGCGAAACCGCAACAACCGACCCGCACATTCGGACGTCTGGGTGACACGGTGGCGGATGCTAGCAGGAATGTTCAGACTTGCAAAGCCCGCGTGCTGGCGGCATGTTGTACGGAAGGAATCTCGATATGACTACGGAGCAAGTGAAGACCATGACCGATGATGGGGCGGTGACCGCCAGCGACATAGTGTTTGACTGTCCCGGTTGCGGGAAAAGCCTGGTCGTGGATCAAGCGGCGGAGGGCATGATCGTCGACTGCCCGCAGTGCCGCACCAACGTGATTGTCCCTCCGAAATCAACCAAGGCAGCCTCGCCACCGTCATCGACGAAGGAAGAATCCAGAATCAGCGCGCCAACCAAATTGGCGCCCCCGGATGCGGCGGAAGATTCCTTGCAGAAGCGGTTATCGGTTCTGGCTGGCCAACTCAAGGAAATCCAGGCGCAACGCACCGAAGTCACGGGCCGGATTGCCGCGCGCCTGAACGACGTAAACCGCGACCTGGTGATCATCGCCCGTCTGGAGACTTCCCAGCAGCAGATCCTCAGTGAGTGGAACCAGTTGGTCGAAAAGATCGCGGCGGACCGGGCGGTCATTGAGTCCGAAGCGGCGCAACCTGCCGTGATCGGCGCCAGCGTCAGTCGTGCGGGCCGGACGCGCGTCTCGTTCCGCCAGTAACGCTCAGTTTGTCAGGGGCGTCAGCGCGGGCTCTCGCGGCAGGGCAGTCGGTGAGACCGGCGCCGTCAAACTCTTCACCAACACCTTCGAATTCCGGCCGCTTTGCTCGTATTTCTCGCGGCGCGCGGGCGGCAGGTCTTCGGGCGTCCCCTCCATGTATCCCAGTTTGTGCTGGAAGAAGGTGAACGTCTGCGTCGACAAGCAGAAGATCCGCTCCGCACCCTGCTCGCGCGCGAGGTTCTCGACGAACAACGCCAGCTTGGTGCCGATGCCCCGGTTTTCATGCGCGGGGCTGACGGCGAGGCTCGCGAGTTCGGCCATTTTCTGCTCCGGGTGCGGGTGAAGCGCGATCAGGGCGACGATGTTGTTGTCGATCTCGAAGACGAAATACTCGGCGATGTGTTTGTCGATGCTGCTGCGCGTGCGCTTGATCAGCTGCTCTTCCTGAATGGAGGGCTTGATGAGTGCCATGATATGGCGCAGGTCCTTGCGCATCGCTTTGCGAATTGCCTGATATTCGTCCGTATAAATCAACGTCCCGATGCCCTCGTTCGAGAACACCTCGGCCAGCAGACCTTCGTCCACCTGGCCGCTGATGATGTGTACGCGCGGGACGCCGCCCTGGCTGGCACGGAGCGCGTGCTGCGCCTTGGACAGCATCTCCGGCGCAATCTTGTCGGCGGAATTCTTCAGCGCCACTTCCAGTTCCTTGACCGACATCTGGGGCACGACCTTGCCGTCGATTTCGAGGCCGTTCCCGCTGCCGATGAACATCAGCTTGACTGCGCCGAGTTCGCGGGCCATTTCCACCGCGACGGCGTCGGAGTTCAGGCGGTAGGTGTGGCCGTTGCCGTCGAACCCGAGCGGAGGGATGACGGGCACAATGCCCTTGTCGAGCAGCGTGCGCAGCATCTCGGTATCCACCTGATGGACCTTGCCCGTGTGCTGGTGGTCGACGCCCTTGATGATGCCCAGCGGCACGGCTTCGACGGCATTGGTCTGCGCGGCGCGAATGTCGTTGAGTTTCAAGCCTTCGAGAATCTCGTGCGTGACGTTCGTGGCCGCGGTGATGGCGATGCCGAGCGTGGCTGCATCCGTCACGTTGGTGCCGTCGTAATTGGAAATCGGCTCGTGAAGGCGTTCCGACAACATCTTGATCTGGCGGCCGGCGCCGTGGACGAGCACGATGCGGATGTTCAGGCTGCGCAATACCGCGATATCGAGCAGCAGGTTGCCAAAATTTTCATCCGCCACCACCGAACCGTCGATGGCGATGAGGAACACCCGGTCCCGAAACTGCGGGACGTAATGCAGGATTTCACGTAGATCGGTCGGTTTCATCTATGCCTGGAGAACTTATACGCACCACAACCGGCTTTTTCAACTGATGATTTGCGGTCTCTGGGAACGTGTCGCGACGGAACCGCAACCATCCAACAACGAATTGTTGTGATGCTGTTGCCAGGATTGAATTTGACCCCCAATACGTTTGCTGGTATGCACTGCCTCCACAGCAAGACCCGCGTTCGCGGGAACGACGAAACGCAATCAATTGGAGGACTTGTCAATATGACGAGGATCACGCACGCCCTTTTCTCACTATCGCTGGCAATCATGGCCGCGACGACGGCCCGCGCGCAATCGGCTGTGTTAACAACGGCCGACGCGGGCCCGTACCACGTCTCACAAACCTTCCATGTTGGGGGCGAAGGCGGCTGGGACTACATGACCGTCGATCCCGACCATAAGCTGCTCTACGTCCCGCGCTCGACGCACACGATGGTTCTCGATGCCACTACCGGCAAGACCGTGGCCGATATCCCGGGCCAACAACGCAACCATGGCGTGGCCATTGTCGCCGGCGCCGGCCGCGGCTTCATCACGGATGGCGAGGATGCGTCCGTCACCGTGTTCGACCTGAAGACCTATGCGGTGCTCGGGAAGGTCAAGACGGCTGACGACGCCGATGGGGTCATCTACGACCCGGCCAGCGGCAAGGTCTTGGTGGCCTGCGGGGACGCCGGTGTGGTGGTCCCCATCTCGGCGGATGTGGATGTCAAGACGGGCAAGGCCGACCCGGCGATTGACCTCGGCGGCAAACCCGAATTTCTCACTGCCGACGGTCAGGGGAAGGCGTATATCAATCTTGTGGACAAGGACCAGGTCGCGGTGCTGGACACGAAAGCGATGAAGCTCATCGGCAAGTGGTCCACCAACCCCGGCGGTACGCCGGTTGGCATGTCGATGGACCGCGTGCGCCGCCGGCTGTTCATTGGTTGCCGAAAACCGCAGAAGCTGATCGTCATGAGCGCGGATGACGGCAAAGTCCTGGCCAACCTCCCGATTGGCGCCGGGGTAGACGCCACGCGATTTGATGGCGATGCTTTTGTCAGTTGCGGCGACGGCACGCTCGCTGTGGCCCGCGAGACCGCGCCGGGCAAATTCCAGATCGTCGAGACCGTGGCGACGCCACGGGGTGCGCGAACCATGGATGTCGATCCGACGACCCATACGCTCTATCTTCCCACGGCGGAATTCGGTCCCCCGGTCGAAGGCCAGCGTCGACCTCCGGCCAAGCCCGGCACCTTCATGGTCGTGGTCGTCAGCCCCACGGGCAAGTAGCGGACGCTGCTCCTAGGTCCAAACCTAACCGCGAATGGACGCGGATAGACGCGAATCTTGTAGGGCACGCAGCCCGCGTGCCGTACTTCGGTAGGTGGGGCGCGACCGCCGGGCGCGCCGCATCCCGCCGCTACCTTGAGCTTGCCTAAGCTTATTTGTCGGCCTAGAGTGACGATGCTAACAGCGTGTGGAGCGGCAGCGCTACGATGAGAATTCTCAGCATCAACTTCCCACGGATTACCGATGTGAATCTTGGGCCAATCCAGATGGATGGCTTGGGCCAAACTGTTGTGCTTGCTGGTCGGAACTCCAAGCGAGAAGCACTCGCCGACCTCTCATCTACGGCTCGGGACCAAATCCGGAAGTTGCTCACTGAAAAGACTGATTACCGACAGGGGCGGTTATACGGATTTTGGATTCAGCAATTCGCACACGCCGAACTTGCGCTCAGGCAGTGTTAATCGCACGTCGTATGTACTCGACAAACGAACATTCCGTTCCATCTTCCCGCGCGGTTTCGGTCCATTCACTGCGGTCGTAGGCAGGGAACTTCGTATCGCCGGGGATGTTTTGGTGGACTTCGGTGATGAACAGTTTGTCGGCGAGGGGCAGAGCGGCTTCGTAGACCTTGCTGCCGCCGATGACGAACACGAGGTCTTCGTTTTGCTGGCGGCAGTGATCGAGTGCGGCCTTGAGACTGCCAAACCGGAGCACCTCGGGTGACGCGATCAGGTTCGGGCTTTGCGTAAGGACGATATTGGTGCGGCCGGGCAGCGGTTTCCCGATGGATTCGTACGTCCGACGCCCCATGATGATCGGGTGGCCCATGGTCAGGTGTTTGAACCGCTGCAAATCCTCGCGGATATGCCAGGGGATTTTGCCTTTGTCGCCAATGACGCCGTCTTTGGTCATGGCGACGATGATGGCGAGGGTCATGGGAGAGATTGAGTTTCCCTAACAAAGCCTGTAGCCGCAGGCTTTAGCCTGCGTCGCCAAGCCATACTCTCGCACCCTAAAGGGTGCGGCTACAGCCCAGAGACGGATTATGTCAGATACCTTCATACGGCCACTTTGAATTTGATCTTGGGGTGGGGGTGGTAGTCGACCAACTGGAAATCCTCGAATCGAAGCTGGTCGACGGGTTTCTTGGCGATGACGAGGTGTGGCAACGGACGCGGTTCGCGGGTGAGCTGTTCGCGAAGGCCGGAGACGTGGTCATACTCGGCGAGGCCGCTGTCGGGCGACGCGGTGTAGACATGCGCGTCAACAATCGTATGGCTGAAGAATCCGACGTCGAGGCCGATCTCCTGCGCGATCATCTGCGTCAGCGCGGCGTAACACGCCAGGTTGAACGGGATGCCGAGCGCGATGTCGCCCGAGCGCTGCGTGAGATGGCAGTTGAGGCGGTTGCCCGAGACGTTGAACACGAAACTGTAGTGGCAGGGCGGAAGCTTGCTGGTCACGGCGTTGCCGGGTTCCCACGCGGTGACGACCATGCGGCGGCTGGACGGCTCTTTCCGCAACGTGTCGAGGACGAACTGAATCTGGTCGACCTCGCGCACCTGCCAGTGGCCCTTGGCGTCGAGGTACGGGCTGGGGAACCGGCGCCAGTAGCGGCCATAGGCGGTTTCGAGGTTGCCATCAGCATCGGCCCACGCGTCCCAGATTTTCGTGTGCTGTCGGAGATTGCGGATGTGGTCTTCGCCGGAGAGATACCACAACAACTCGCGGAGCATGGACGTCCAGTTCACTTCCTTGGTCGTTAACAGGGGATAGCCCTGAGAGAGGTTGACCTTGTAGTGCGCGCCGAACCAGGAAATCGTGTCGATGCCCGTGCGACTTTTCTTGCGCGTGCCCTGCTCGAGGACGAGCCTCACCAAATCCAAGTACTCTTTCATGTTGCCAACATGGTATGCCAAGCGACCTTGGGATCGGAACGCCCGAAGCGTAACGCCTCCTCAACCGGGGAGGATTGTAGTAAGCGGCGGCGGAAAATCCAGACGATTGTATCGTCGCGGGCGCGACAGGAGGCGGGCGGTGCGGCGCGTTAGCTGGCGCGCTGGGAGCGCGGTTGATGCTCCGGCTCGTCGGCCTTGGGTTCGGCTTTGGCCGGGGGAGTCGACGGATTGAAGAAGAGGGTCTCGGTCTTGACCTCGGTGTAGCGCGGCTTCGGCGGTTTGACCGTCATTGTTTGTCCGGTTCGCTCGCGTCCGAAGAGGATCGTCTTGAAAGTTTTTAAGAGCACGTACATGTCGAGGAAGAACGACATGTGCTTGATGTAGTAGAGGTCAAATTGCAGTTTGCGTCGGGATTCCTCAATGCTGGCGGCGTACGGGTACATGACCTGCGCCCAACCGGTGATGCCGGGAGGGACCAGCAATCGTTCGGCGTAGAACGGCACTTTCTCCGAGAGCTTGCGAATGAAGATTTCGCGTTCGGGACGCGGGCCTACCAGACTCATGTCGCCGCGCAGGACGTTGAGAAGCTGCGGGATCTCGTCGATGCGGAATTTCCGGAGCCATTTGCCGGCGCGCGTGATGCGCGGGTCGTTCTCGGTGGCCCAGACGGGGCCGGACTCGCTCTCGGCGTCCACGCGCATGGTGCGGAATTTGAACAGCGTGAACGGGACGCTTTCGCGGCCCAGGCGCTCCTGCTTGAAGAGGATCGGCCCGGACGAATCCAGTTTGACCCAAATTGCAGCGATGGCAGCGAGCGGGGTGGTGATCAACAGCCCGGCCAAGGCGACGAGCATGTCCGTCAGGCGTTTGAGGCGGCGGATATGGATCCGCGAGTTGTTCATCGACGCCATGAACAGCCATTCATCATTGATGTGGTCGAGAGGGATCTCCTGGGCGAGTTCCTCGCTGAGCGCGACGAAGTCCACGAGCTCGATCCCGCGATAGCGGAACGGGCGTAGTTGCCGCAGGAGGATGGGCTCCGATTCCTGCCCGGCCGCCAGAATCAGGCGTTCGATGTCATACAGATCGACGAATCGTTCCAGCGTGTCGAGCGTTCCGAGGACGGGGTATTCGTCAAAGAATTTGCCAACGCGCTCGCGATCGTTGCCACAGTGGATCAAACCAAGGATGCGAAGATTGGCGTGGGTGTGCTGGCCGATCAATTCGATGGCTTTGCGGGCTTCGCTGGTGGTGCCGATGATGAGGCAGCGTTGCGCCATGAACCCGTGGCGGCTGGCGGCCATGTACAGCATGCGCATCGAGACGACGGCTACGAACACGAAGGCTGCGAACCCCAGGAAAATGCCGCGACCGATCTCGATCGAGAATGACGCGTAAAAGAACCCCGTGATGAGCACGACGCCGACGGCGACGGAAATCACGGTGGCGGCGAGGGTTTTGCCAAGGCTCTGGAGGCGCTCAGATTCGTAGAGGCCGCCAATGTAAAAAGCGAGGACGAACACGCCCCAAGAGATCAAGATGGCTGATTGGCGAGCCTGAAGATACTCAAGGCCGCTGGTCCAACCCAGGCGCAGCATGACGGCCGCGACCATGGCGAGGGCAGTGCAAACAGCGTCTCCAACAGCCAGTAAAAGCTTTTTACGCGGTAAACGGCTGGATCGGGATACAATCATGGTGGACTATTTACGTAAAGCGCTTCCACGACGCTGTTTTTGGCGACTCGGCCAACCGCAGTGCCAATTACTATACATAATTTCTCCAGAAAAGCAAGCCGCGTTTACACAAGACAAGTCCACTGTTAGCTGCTATATTTCAAGCACTTCGGAATGAATCGCGATTTATTGGCGCTGTCTGGTCAGTACTTTGACCTTTTGGTCATTGGCGGCGGTATCTTTGGAGCCGGCGTCGCCCGCGACGCGGCCCTGCGGGGACTGCGCGTGGCGCTCATCGAGAAATCGGACTTTGCCAGCGGGACTTCGAGTCGTTCGTCCAAATTGATTCACGGCGGCTTCCGCTATCTCCAACAACGTGATTTCCGTCTCGTGTTCGAGGCGTGCCGTGAACGACATGTTCTGCAGCGAACCGCTCCCCACCTCGTGCGACCGCTTCCGTTTTTGTTCCCCATCTACGAGGGCGGAGAGATTTCTCTCACCAAGCTGCGGCTCGGCATGAGCTTGTATGATTGGCTTGCGCTTCGGCGCAATGTCGCCCCGCACCGAACGCTTTCCGTTGAGCGGACCCTGATGACCGAGCCATCGCTGTCACGCAACGGCCTGCGGGGTGCCGTGGCCTTTTACGATTGTCAGGAGGACGACGCCCGTTTCTGCATCGACCACATCCTCCACGCCGTTGAACTGGGGGCCTCGTGCATCAACTACTGCACGCTGACCGGCCTTATCACCCGCGAGGACCGGATCGTGGCGGCGCGCGTGCGGGACGAAGTGGGCTCCTGCATGTGTGAGATCTCCGCCCGGGTATTCGTCAACGCGGCGGGACCGTGGGTGGAACAGGTGTGCGGGTTGACGCCGTTCGACGCCAGCGCGGTGCGCCTCAGCCCGGCCAAGGGCGTTCATTTGGTTGTGCCGAGGCTTACCCGGCAACACGCCATCGCATTTCAGGCCCGGAGTGATCATCGCATCCTGTTTGTCATTCCCTGGGGCGGGTCCTCCTTGGTAGGCACAACCGATACGGATTTCGATGGTGATCCCGCCCGGGCGCGCGTCGAGCAGGCGGATGTCGATTATCTGTTGGCGGAGGCGCGGGCACTGTTTCCTGACGCGGCACTTTCCGAGTCGGATGTAATCACCACGACGGTCGGCGTGCGCTCGGTGGCTGCGTCGGCGCTGGCATCGCCGTCGGCGCGTTCCCGCGAACACCGTGTGGTGCGAACGGGGCGCAATCTTTTGAGCATCCTGGGTGGGAAATACACCACCTATCGGGTCATCGCCCAGCAAACCGTTGACGCCGCCTATGGGCTTCTGAATGTGGCGGCCCCGCCGTGTCGCACCGCGGAGGTTCCCGTGCCGAATCGCCGGCCCGCCGTGGCCGGAGAGAAGATATCCGAGGCGCCGGAGGTTCACGCCAGCGACATTATCCACGCCTGCCAACAGGAGATGGTCGTCACCCTTGAGGACGTCATGCGGCGGCGCACGCCTCTGGCGTTGAGCCGGGCGGGTGGTCCGGAAGTGGCTTCGACGGTGGCGCATCTGATGGCGCCGCTGATGAACTGGAGCCCCGATGAAGAGCGCGCCCAGTTCGAACGCTACGTGGACGAATGGAAACGCAACCTGCCTTGATGACGCGGCCCTTGATCATCGCGCACCGCGGTTTCAGCGGTCGTCATCTGGAAAACACGCTGGCTTCCGTGCGGGCCGCCCTCCAACTCGGGGTGGATTTAGTGGAGATCGATGTGCAGGAAACGGCGGACGGTGAGTTGATTGTGTTTCATGATTATCGATTGAATCGGATTTGCGGCGTGCGCGGTCGGGTGCGCGATAAAACGCTGGCAGAGATCCAGAAAGCAAACGCGCAAGTCCCAACGTTGCGGCAGGTGTTGCAGATGTGTCGGGGCAAGGCGCGCGTGCTCATTGAAATCAAGCGGGCTGATCCGCGCAGGGTGGCAGCGGAAATCAGTGAGTCGCGCATGGAGCCAGTAGTGATTGTTTTTTCGCTATCGATCCGGCGGATGAAGGAAATTGCGGCGGTGAATCCGCAGATTCCGCGATTTGGATTGGTAGCGCGACGTCTGCCATTGGCGACAGCGCGTCTCAAGCGCGTTGGTGTGGTGGGTGTTGGACTGAGCCGGCGGCTTGTTCATTCGCCGCGTGTCGTGCGACGAATTCACAAGCGCGGCTGGAAACTTTTCGTGTGGACGGTCAACCGCGAAGCCGAGATGAGAAAGTTGGCAGGCTGGGGCGTGGACGGGCTCATCACGAACCATCCCGACGTGGCCAAATCTTGTCTTGCGGAGCCGTGAGCTTCGGCTATCCTGAGTCCATGCTGCAGATCATCTTCAATCCCGTGAGCGCCAAGGAACTGGCGGAATTGCCGCGCAAGCTGCAGTTGGAAATTATCGACGGCTTCCAGTTGTTCCCGCACGATTTCGAGAAGGATGATGAGAAATTTGGGCAACTCACGCGCGCCGGGAAAAAGATCTATCGGTATCGCGTGAAGGACTACCGCATCTACTTCGAGCGCAACGGCGACATCATCAATGTGCGGTGCATCCTCAGCAAGAATTCGCTGAAGGACTTTTTCTTCCGCAGCAAACTGCCGATCTCCGAGGACCAACTTCTGCAAGACAACCCGAAATTCTGGCAGTTGCTCGAGTCGAGTGCAGAGAAGTAGGGCTGGCTCTGGCTCCTTACGTTCAGCATGGGTATCACGATGAACATTCGCCCTATTCGACGAAGGCTCACGCCTTCAACGCCGCGGTAAATCTTGGCACGGTTTCAAACAAATCACCCACAATCGGCACGACTTTGGGGCGGGCGCGACGTTTGTTGAGGGTCATCAGGGGTGCGTCGGCGTCTTTGTTGAACGCGATGATGGTGGCTTGTTCGCCGATGTAATCCACGTGCTGCGGCGCGCCGCTGACGCCGATGGAGATGATGAGCTTCGGATTGACGGCGGTCCCGGTCTGGCCGATTTGCTGGTCGGACGTGAGCAACTTCAATTCCTCGACGACTTTCCGGGTGCCGCCGAGCGTGACATTCTTCACGCCGATTTCCTCGAGGCGTTTCTTGAGCGGCAGGATCACGAGGTCGAAATTCTCCCGGTTGCGCACAGCATAGCCGACGTCGATGATGAACTCGGCGTCGGCAATGGATTTCACGACGTTGTCGTCGTGAGCGGCTTGCAGCGCGCGGGCCAGTTCGTCGGTGGCGGCGTCGTATTCGAAATCAAGCGGCGCGAGGTAAACACGTTTCTCGCTTTCCGCTTTCCGCTTTCCGCTTTCCGCTCCTCCCGCGACCGTCATCACCAGTGGATGCTCGGCGATTTGCCCGATGGTCGCGACGCATTGGACTTTGCCGCCGAAGGCCGGGGTGACGAGATCGACGCTCCCGTTGCGGGAAGCGGCTTCGACCACGTTATAGCGGGCCTGCACACGTGGGAACGTCCGGGCGAATTGCGCAAGAAGTTCGTTCGCCCACGTGCCGGAGGCCAGCACAGCGGGTAACAGGTCCTTCCATATCGTGCGGAGCGCCGCGAGCAGGGCGGAAGGGGTCAATGACTCCAGATGCTCGTTGCTGGCGAAGTAAATGGAATCAGCATTCACGCGCGCAGCGACGGAACGAACGGATGCGTCGTCGAAGCTACCGAGCACCAATACATGGAACGGCAACGACAGCGCACCGGCCGTGGCGGCGGCAGTTTCGGTGCCGTCGAGTTTGTCGGATGTGGCGATGAACACGGCAGCATTGCGCCCCGGAAATTTTGCCGGGGTAATGGATTGGATTTTGCCGACGAATGAGCCGCTGGCTTGTGTCGTCGTTTCGACACCCGCGATTTTCCGCACCAAAGCGGCAACAGCTTCGGGTGTTGTTTCCGTGCTTTCTGCGACCGGCGGTTTCTCGGGCAATCGGTAGCGCAGGTCGAACCGCGGTCCAGTCGCGAGTTGCGTGGCGTCGACGACTTCGAGGGGCTTGGTCAATGCGTCCAGATAATCATCGACGGTGAAGTCGAGGTCGGCGACGGAATCGGTCATCGCGAGCACGACAGGGCCATCGACTGTGATCGATGCATCGGGCTTTTGCAGGGTGAGCTTCGTTTTATCGCCCGCGAGAGCGAAATCTTTGACGTTGGAGAAATGGGCCTGGCCGAGGTTGCCCGCGAGAACGGCGGCGAGAACGGTGTCGCCACACAAGACGAGGTCGCAGGGTAGTTGCTTTTGGCCGGCGAGATCGGCAACGAGACGCGCCACATCGTGCGGACTGTCGAGAAGATCGTCGGTCTTGATCAACGCGGCGTTATCGGCGCCGAGCGCGAGGGCGCGGAGTAGCGATTCCGCGGCGAATTGAGGGGCGGTGGCGATGGCGGTGACCGTGACATTGTCTGAGGCTGACTTCAATTCAACGGCGTGCTGAAGTGCGGATCGACTCGACGCGTCGATCTCGAAATACGTTTCCAACAACTTGCTATTGATGACGCGTGGACGCGGCGAGAGGACGGGTGCGACATTCAACACAACCAGCACGTGCAGTGGATGTGTGACACGATGCGCTTGCCATGCGCGGTGTTCGGTTTCGCGGCCTTCGCGTGCTTGCAGGGACAATTGCGCGACGCGGATGTCGGGCGGGTAGAGGCCTTGTTTGAGGAGGAGCAGATCATGCTCAAATTCTTCGTTGAGGCGGTCGACTTCGCGCCATGCGTACTCGGCGTATGCTTCGCTCGATTGCTCAGCAAACTCACGGCGGCTAGCGTCGGCGGTGTTCTGCTGTAGCCAGTACATACGCGCCAAGGCCGAATCGAGCACCTTGATGTATCCGGCCATGTCGACCAACTTGAACATTGTCGGTTGGAAATTGGCATTCTGCCAGACTTGGGCTCCAAATGTGTCGACAGCTCGACCAACGGCTCGAATGAGGAGGTTCCTCGCGTCACCAAGTCTTCCAAGCATTGCAGTCTTTATTCCACTGCCGGCGCCAAACACGGATTCATGCTTCCGCCACTGGGGCACCACATGGTCGATGATATCTCGCAGGATGAGGAAGCGTTGGACTTCGTTGGTGCCTTCGTAAATGTTGAGGACGCGCGCATCGCGGCGATGTTTTTCCAATTCGTGCATCTGGGTGCAACCTTCGATGCCCATAATTTTCTCGGCGGCGCGGATGGTGCGATGCAAAGCTTCGCTGGCGTAATACTTGCCGATGGCGGACTCGGTGCGGACGGATTTCGTGCCGTGATGGTCGGCGCGGCCGATGAGTTCGTAGGCGAGCGACTCGGTCGCGTACAACTCAGTGGCCATCCCGCCAAGAATGTCCAACACCCATTCTTCGTTCTTCCTCCCCGACTGGTTTGGTTTACGGTCGAGGATAAAGGCGCGGGTTTGCTCGACGATCTTCGCCATCATCGACACGGCGCTGACACAGAGGCCGAGACGGCCAACATTGAGGGTCTCCAGCGCATTGACCTGGCCGCGGCCTTCGATGCCGATGACATTCTCGCGCGGGACGCGGACGCTGGTGAGGCCGAGTTCGTTGGTCGGCGAGCCGCGTTGGCCCATTTTCTCCTCGTCCTTGCCAACGATGAGGCCCTCGGCGTGGCGGTCGACCATGAAACCCGACGGGCCTTCCTTGGTGCGCGCGTAGAGGCAGAACACGCCGGCGATGTGGCCGTTGGTGATCCACATTTTCGCGCCGTTGAGTTCGTAATACTCGTAGAACTCTTTATCGCCATCGCGGCGGATTTGGGCGATATCGTGGATGGGGATGCGCTTGCCGTTGTGCTGGTAGTAACGGAATCTTGTGGGGTCGTCGGTCTTGTAGTCGTACTCGCTGTAATCGATTTTCGCGAGATTGATGGCCGCCGCGTCGATGATGTTTTTGCGGTCCGAGCCCAGCATGAAATACTTCACGCCGTCAGCGTCAGTGAAAAGCTCGACCTTCTTCAATTCAGCGCGGGTCTGGATGCCGCCGGAGTCGCTGCCGGCGCTGGGTTCGGTCAACGCAAACGCGCTGATCTGGCCGGCGGAGATAAGGCGGAGGAAAAGCTTGTGGGCCTCGGCGCGACGGTCCAGTTCAGCGATGACGGCTTCGGCGCGGGGGCGGAGCGAGTCGAGCATCTCCAGCGACTTCTGCAGTTCGGACTTGAAGGCCACGAGGTCGGTACGCAGGCCGGCGCGGCCGGCATCCATGAAATGAGAGAGAAAGTCGCTGGCGATGGCGCGGAGCATCGGTTTCTTGCCGATGTCGGCTTTCACTTTTTCTCCCAGGTCGGTGAAGACTTTCTTCACCTTGAGCGCCTCGGGTGATTCCAGCATGCGGAGAATGCGGGTGATTTCCGATTTGAGGTCGGACACCAGAGGCGCGTTGGACAGGAACTCTTGGAGGTCGGCTTTGGCGCGGGGTAGATCCTGATTGAGGCCGAGGAGGATCGGCGTGGTGCCGATGCTCGAATGGGCCATGATCGTCAGCGCGTACGACGGATCGGCGTAGCGCATCGAGAGCGGGCAGAGAATGTAGTAGTGGGCTTTGAGCAGGCCTTCGCCGCCGAAGTCCTTCGGGATGTACATGCGAGTGAAACCGCGGGCGACCATGTCGCGAACATCGGCGAGGGGCACCATGTGCAGTTTCTCGACGAAACGATGATAAGGAAGACCGTCGAACCGGGCGTTCCAGAATTTCTCGGTAAAGTATTGGTGGAGTTCGTCAAAATAGGCGTGGAGTTCGGCGTCGGCGTGCAACATTTCCGGCGTGAAGCGCCAGGAATTGGCGTCGAATGGCTTTACGAGGAAATCGCCGTAGTCGTATTCCTGCTTCGTGTCGAGTGCTTCGCGGTAATTAAACGCGGGCGGGCGCTGGAGCGGTGCTTCGATGTAGCCGTGTTCGAGGACGGATGTGCCGAGGCCGGTGGGACGAGGCGTGGGCGTTGAGCCCGTGAACATCTTGGCGAGTTCGGCGTCGAGTTCGCTCGTGATGGGGAGAGCGCGAATGACGGATTGAGAGAAGGCGGCGAGTTTGGCGTCAATGTCGGGACCAATTTGGCGACGGAGTACCTCGTTGTCGTAGAGCAGATACGCGAAGCTGACGCTGTCACGGTAGAATTTGGAGAGGACGTCGTCTTCGCTGTAGGCGGTGCCGCCGAAAATCTGGCCGGCGTTGTAGGTGAGGCTGCCGGGATCGGGACCGAGTGCTTCGGAAGCGAGGAGTTTGACCAGAGCGGGTTCCTTGTCGGCGTGTGAAGGCAACACCTTCAGGAGGTGGATCTGCGCTTCCATTTCGCCGAGGAGTTTCTTCACGGAACCGAACTTGATAATTCCGTCGTGTCCATCTTCGTCCTTGAAGAGGCCGGGGAACTGGACGCGGCTGGTGGAATGTTGGTGGCAACGCTCCAACAGCATTTCGCCGGCACCGAGCGTGATGGCGCAGAGGTCGGCGGCCGTTTGTTGCAAGGTTGGTGTTTGCTCCGGCACGAATTCTTTCCATACGCTGCGCGCGGCGGTAAGGCCGATCCACGGTTGGTTGGCGAGTTCGGGTCGGGCGGCGATCTGGGCCGAGTAAATCCCCGACACGAGCGCAGCCAGGGCCGGATCGCGGCGGGCGAGTTCGCGCAAGATGATGTCGCGCGGCGGCGACGCGGTTTCGGAGAGGACGTGCAGGAAGTTCTTCTGTTCCTGCGAGAGCGGTTTGCCGTGTTCGAGGTCTTTGATGGCCTGCTTCGAGAAGAGTTTGTCGAGACGCGCCACCATGGCGAGGCGCGTTTGAGGCGGTCGGTCGACGGGCGGCGCGGGCGGGGACGGCAAATGTTCGAGTAACTGGCGCGTGTCGGCTTCGGCCCAGAAGAATTTGCGGCGCTTGGCGTGGGCAACGATGCGGGCAAGATGCTGGTCGACGCGCGGGTTCTTAATGTCGGCGGCGATGGTTTGCGCCTCGGCGAGCAGATGTTGGAGCCAGCGGGTGCGGCCAGCGTCGATGTAACGCGGCCCGGCGTAGACGGATTCGGAGAATTCGAGGAGTTTGGCGGAGAGGAAGAGAGTCTGCTGTCGCTTGTCACTGTCCACGACATACGCAACATCTGGATCGTGTGGGTGACCCTTCGCTTCGCTCAGGGTGACAGTCGTTTGGAGTTCGAGCAGCTTTCTGTTCGCGTCGGTCGGGGCACTGTAGATCAGGCGCTGTTTGCGCTGGCGGGTCCAATCGACATCGTTGGGGGCGGCGCGCCAGCAGGTTTCGCATTTGACGCAGTTTTCGAAATTGACAACGAGCTGTGACTGGCCGAGGTCGTCCGTGAGGCATTCGTAGACTTTGGCGGGGCAGACGTGCCAGAGCGGTGACTCGGCGATCTTGGTGCGGTTCTCGAAGTTCTCGGGGCGGAAGACCTTGATGTGCGAATGATGCTCGGAGAAATAACGTATGAGAGAGAGCTTCTCCTCCCACGGCTGGTCAATTTTCACGGCATCAGAGTCGAGCTTCACGCGGTCGCGGGTAAGGGCGCGGTGTTTCTGGAAGAAGCTGGAGAGGAATTTCTCTGGCGAAGGGCGCGTGATGGCGAGCCAGATGAGCTCGCAGATCCATTGGATCGGCATCAGTACGAGCAACAGTGCGCCGAAGACGGGGAAGGCGATATGGTCGAACAGGTTCAAGCTGCGTCTGGCGGAACGCATGGCACGGGAAAGTTTGACGGGCAACGTGGTGTCATCGTTGCGGTACAAGTGGTCGGCGGCATTGGCGAGAATCTGTGGCGCCTTGCGGAACAGAACCGAGATGGGCGGAAGGAAATTGGTTTGCGGTTGACCATCGACACGGAAATCGAGATAAACTTCTTCGGCGGCGGATTGCGACGTGGTGGATGATTTTGCGGAGGACCAGGCGGCGGTTTTCAGGCCGAGGGCTTCGCGTTGTTCGCGGAGATCACGGAAGAACGGGCCCCACTGTTTCAGCGGAAGCGTCTCGCGAGTGAATTTGGCGAGTTGCCACAGCTTCTGATGCGCGCCGAGGGACGGATGGCTGGCGATGTGGAGCGAGCCCGTCGCGAGGTCGGCGGCGCGACCGAAGAAGACGCGGGTGTGCTCGACGTAGTGCGGCCATTTTTCCAGGAACTCGACGTTCTTGAAGTAATGCGTGTGGCGGAGCGGACGCTCGTAGAGTTCTTCGAGGCGTGCGCGGGAGAAAGATCTGTCGGTGGTACGAATCTCCAGAATGGCATGCGCAAACAAGTGACCCATTGCTGTGGCCGGGCCGGTGAAATTGGGGTAGGGGAAATCGAGGCCGATGCCGGTGGCCGCGCCGCCGATGGCCAGACCGTTGTCGACGAGTTGCGGCAGTTCGCGAAAGCCGCCGCCGCGAATGATTTTTGCGCCGTAGGCGGTCGAGCGGCTGTTGTTGGTCCAGCGATTGACTTCGGGCAAGCCCTTGAACCATTCCATGAGGCGGTTGTGATCCCCGCCGAACTCTTTGCTGAGATTGTCGAGGGGCAGCACGAGGCCGAGCGAGATGCTGGACTTGTTCGTGTACAGGAAGCCGCCCATGTTGAGATTGGCGGTGCGATTGTGGATCGAGCCGTTGCGCAGCAGGATTTCGAATGCCGCGCCTTCGCCTTTGGGCAGTGCAAACGTGTGCTCGATGTAATCGGGATCGACCTCGATGACTTCCTTGATCCCCTGGAGGAAATGCGGCGCGCCGGGGTCGATGGTGCGTTCGTAGCCTTCCTTCGAGACAAGCTGCGACGCATCGCCCTCAGCAAGGAACACCACGTCGGCATAAATGGAGCCGCGGTCGGTGTGAACGCCGATGATGTGGTTGTTCTCGTCACGGAGCAGGCCGTCGACCGTGGTTTCCGTGAGAATGTGCGCGCCGAAGGATTTCGCGAGTTCGGCGAGGTAATGATCGTAGGTCGGGCGAAGGACGGTGTAGCAATTGGCGAAGGTGGACGGATTGCGATAGCTGAGGCCGACGAGCGAGTGGCCGTTATAGATGTAGAAGCCGCGCTTGGTGACAGGACGTTCGTAGGCGGAATTGCGAACCGCTTCCTCACCAAGAACATCGGGTTGGGCGAGATTTTCCGTGAAATAGACCGCGCCCGACCAGTTTTCCGCTCCGGGGAACACGCCGGCCTCGATCACAAGGACGGGGATGTCCGCCTTCGCCAGAGCGATGGCGGCGGTGATACCGGCTGGTCCTGCGCCCACAATGACAACGTCATATTTCCAGGAAGCCATGCTGCGTACCATTATAGGGAGTCCGTTTCATTTGGAAAGCTTCATGGAAAATATCGCACGTCGGGCGGAACTCTTGTAGGGTAACGGGGTCGAACTTCCACGGAGGAACGTTATGAAGCGATACAGGCTGATGATTCTGCTTTTTCTCGCTGTCACCGCAACTGGACTGCGCGACGGGACGGCGGCCACGACAACCAACGAGGAGGGGGTCGCGCTAACGATCTACAACCAGAATTTCGGCGTCGTGCGCGAGCGACGCACGGTCCACGTGGAGGAGAAGATCGGCACGGTCCGGTTTTCCGACGTGGCGTCGCAGATTGACGGGACGAGCGTGCAATTCAAGTCGATCACTGATCCGGACGCCGCCGTGCTGGAGCAAAACTATGAGTACGACCTGGTCTCCGCCGACAAGCTTCTGGAGAAATACATCGACAAGCCGATCGAGGTGCTGACGAAGGACGGCTCGCACTATTTGGGCACCTTGCAGAGTTTTGATGGCAACCAACTCGTGATTCGGCAGGCCGGCGAGAAGGGCGGAATTGTGATGGTGCAGCGCGGCGACAATGTGAAGGACATCCAGTTTGGCGCGTTGCCAGAGGGATTGATCACCAAGCCGACACTGGTGTGGAAACTGGCGACCGAGAAGGTGGGCGAGCAATTGATCGAGGTGGCGTATCAAACCGCCGGCATCAACTGGCAGGCCGATTACAACGCCGTGCTCAATGCGAAGGACACGGCCCTCGATCTCGGCGGCTGGGTCACGATCAACAACCAATCGGGCGCGACGTACAAAGATGCGAAACTCAAGTTGATTGCGGGGGATGTACGGCGGGTGCGACAGCCGGTGCCGATGGTGGCAGCGGGATCTTATCTCGCCCAAGGCATGTTGAAAGAGGCAGCCGGTTTCGAGGAGAAAGCGTTCTTTGAATATCATTTGTACACGCTGGGCAGGCCCGCGACCGTGGCGCAGAACCAGACCAAGCAGATCGAGTTGTTGAAGGCGGCGGATGTTCCCGTGAAGAAGGTTTATCTATATAACGGCATGCCGCAGTACCGGTTTTACGGCGGATTGAACAAGGATGCCAGTTATGGCAGCGAGGAAAGTAACAAGAAGGTGAACGTCATCATCGAGGTCAAGAACGCGAAGGACAACCACATGGGGATGGCGTTGCCGAAGGGGAAGGTGCGGCTATACAAGCGCGACGAGGCGGACGGGTCGCTGGAGTTCATCGGTGAGGATGAGATCGACCACACGCCCAAGGATGAGACGGTCAAGCTGCACATCGGCGACGCGTTTGATATCGTCGGCGAGCGGAAGCGGACGAATTTCAGCATCGATGTCAATGGCCACGTCATCACTGAGAGTTTCGAGATTCGCGTCCGCAACCACAAGGCCGAGCCTGTCGAAGTGCTGGTCAAGGAGACCCTTTACCGCTGGAGCAATTGGGAAATCACGGAGTCGAACCAGAGATGGACGAAGTACGATTCCAACACGATTCATTTCCCCGTGAAAGTGGACAAAGACGGCGAGCAGGTCGTGACGTACACGGTGAAGTATACGTGGTAGAGTGACGAAGTGCCCAACGGAGTTCACAACCAACGGAGAGCATCATGAAATTAAATGCGTATGTCATGTTTGAGGGACAATGTGACGAGGCGTTCCAGTTTTATGCGAAATGCCTGGGTGGCAGGATTGCGATGAAGATGACCTACGGCGAATCGCCGGCGTCAAAACAGACGGCGCCCAACTGGCAGAACAAGATCATTCACATGCGGCTGGCGGTGGGCGACCAGGTGCTCATGGGGTCGGACGCGCCGCCGGAGCGTTTTGACAAGCCGCAAGGTTTCTTCCTGTCGATTGGCGTCGATACCTCGGCCGAAGCGGAGCGGGTTTACAAGGCACTGTCGGAGAAGGGGCAGATCATCATGGCGATCCAGGAGACATTCTGGGCGCAACGGTTCGCGATGTTCGTGGACAGGTTCGGCACGCCGTGGATGATTAATTGCGAGAAGGAGATATAAGAGAAGGCGGTTTACGGCGGTAGCGCGAGGGCGCAACCGTCCGAGGGGGGATATGATAGCAGGCGCCGTGTGGGGGCACACGGCTACAACGACGAAACGACTCGACAGTCATAGACCGCTGCGACAGCAGACCGATTATTTACCCCCGGCTGTTTCGAGGAAGGTACCTTCTTTCAATTCTTCAAAGGCATGACGGAGTTGTTCCTGGGTGTTCATGACGATGGGCCCATACCAAGCGACGGGTTCCTTGAGCGGTTTGCCGGAGACAAGGAGGAAACGGATGCCTTGTTCGCCGGCCTGGACGACGACTTCGTCGCCGCTATCGAAGAGGACGAGGGAACGGTCGTCGGCCTCGGACGGGGGTGCGGTATCCAGCCAGCCGACGCTTTCGGTGGGGACGGCGAGCGGCCCGGAGGCGTTGCAGAATTTGCCGGAGCCGGCGAAGACGTAGGCGAACGCGTGGCGCGAGGTGTCGACGGGCAGGCGTTTGCGTTTGCCGGGCGGGACGGTGACATCGAGGTAGATCGGGTCGGCGGCGATGCCGTCGACGGGACCTTTTTTGCCCCAGAACTTGCCGCAGACGATGCGGGCCTGGGTACCGTCGTCGTCGGTGATGTTGGGGATTTCGGGCGATTTGACCTCCTGGTAGTGCGGCGCGGTCATCTTGAGCGAGGACGGGAGGTTGGCCCACAACTGGAAGCCGTGCATGCGGCCGGACTGGTCGCCCCTGGGCATTTCCTGGTGGATGATGCCGCGGCCGGCGGTCATCCACTGGACGTCGCCCGCTTCGATGGAGCCATGGTTGCCGATGCTGTCGCCGTGCTCGACGTGGCCGGCGAGGACGTAGGTGATGGTTTCGATGCCGCGATGGGGATGCCAGGGGAAACCGGCGAGGTAGTCGGCGGGAATGTCGTTGCGGAAATCGTCGAGGAGAAGAAAGGGATCGGTGTCGGAGGTGCTGCCGAAACCGAACGCGCGGCGGAGGTGGACGCCCGCGCCTTCGAGTGTGGGTTTGGATTTGATGAGCTTGTGGACGGGTCGAATGGACATGTCAGTTCCTTTTTGGTTGGTCGAGGCCCGCACGCCAGCGCGGGCCGGTTTGTCTGACGCGGGGGAATGTAGCACGTTTGGAGGTGCGGGCAAGGGGGATTGGGAGCAGCACGCAGGCTAAAGCCTGCGGCTACAGTAAGAAGAGGGGGGCACGGTGGTCGCATCAACCAACGACGTTACTCCTTCCACATTGGCTTTTTTCGGCGGGGTGTGGTGTGATTGCCGTTGGAATGAAACGGAGCGCGCATGAGCAGAGGCTTGATCTCAACTGACCGGTTTGCGCCGCTGAAGGAGCGACGGGCGTTTGGGCAGAGCCGTCGGGATGTGGTTCGGCGGGTGGACCAATCGGTGTGGAAGGCGTCGGCGCGCCGGGCCGATCCGGTGGCGGCGCTGGTCGCGGCGAACCAGGGACGGCAACCGGATTTGTTGCCGATCAAGTGGGCGCGGATGAACGTGTCGCCCTTCCGGTTCTTTCGCGGGGCATCGGCGCTGATGGCGGGCGATCTGGCGACGCTGCCGACCACGGGTCTGGGCGTCCAACTCTGCGGGGACGCGCATGTCCAGAATTTGGGGGCGTATGCGGCGCCGGACGGGCATCTGGTTTTCGACCTGAACGATTTTGATGAGACGATCCCGGGTCCGTGGGAATGGGACGTCAAGCGGTTGGCGACCAGCCTGGTTCTGGCGGGGAGTGAGGCGGGCGGCGGGAAACGGGATTGCGTGGGGGCAGTCCGGGCGTTTGTGGAAACCTATCGCGAGTCCATGGACCGGTTTTCGCGGATGAAGGTGCTCGAGTTGGCCAAATGGGAGGTCCGACGTCATACCGTGAGCGGGCCGGTGGGTGCGGTGTTGCAGAAGGCCGAACGCGCGACGCCGGATGTGACCCTGAAGAAACTGACAGTTCGTTCGCGAGGGAACGCGGCACGGTTTCACGACCGTCGACCGCTGCTGTATCATGTGCCGGAGAAAACGGCCGCGGCCGTACTCGCTGCGCTGGTTCCATATCGCCAGACGCTCGGCGCGGACCGTCGACAGGTGCTGGATGCCTATCGACCCGTGGACGTGACGTTCAAGGTGGTCGGCACGGGCAGCGTGGGCACGCGGGACTACGTGGTGCTGTTGTTCGGAAATGGGCCGGATGACCCGTTGTTTCTTCAGGTCAAGGAAGAGTTGCCGTCGTGCTACGCGCGGTATCTTCGCGGCGCGCCGGCGTATCCGAACCAGGGCCAGCGGGTGGCGGAAGGCCAACGCCGCCTGCAAACGGTGAGCGACCCGTTTGTGGGGTGGACAACCCTCCAGGGAAGCGATTACCTCGTGCGGCAACTGGCCGATCACAAAGCGGTCATTCACCCGGCCGAATTGAAGAGCGCCGCGCTGATTGAGTACGGACAGGTCTGCGGAGAGGTCCTGGCGAAGGCGCACGCGCGATCGGGCGACGCGGCGGCCATTGCCGGCTATTGTGGCAACTCGTCGAAGTTGGACAAGGCGATTGCGCAGTTTGCGTTGGCTTACGCGGAGCAGACAGAGTTGGACCACGCCGCCCTGGGTGCCGCGGTCAAGTCAGGTAAGCTGAAGGCGCCTGACGGGCCTTGGATCTGAGGCGGGCTGATGCGGGTCGTCGATACCTGGTAGTACCAGGCGTCAGCCCGTCACACGATACATTGTAGTGCAATGTATCGCCGGTGGCGCGGGAGATTCGTTGAGGCTGGCGGCGGGAGGGAGGGGGGCTATCTGACGCGATTCGGGTTATTCTTGCTTAAGTCGTCACTACAGTCCGCTCCAAAGATCCAGCCCAAGAGATCGGACGAGGTGAACGAAGGTGAGGGCTGGCCGGCCTGCTGATCTTTGGATGTCGCACATCCGAACGTCAGATGCAGCGCAAAGGCAATGACGGCAATGTATGCGGTATTTCGCATGGCTTGCCTGACTGCTCCATATTATCGGAGCAAAGAGCGAGGAAAACAAGGAAACAAGGAGTGTGACGGTAGGGTGACACTGCGGTTTATGGATAGCACGATCCATAGCTGCGGGAGGGATTGGGGCGGCGTGGAGGGTGTGG